>QQUN01000022.1 GCA_008501585.1 Pseudomonadota bacterium
GTGTCACCATCTCGAGAGCATGCTGTTTGGGGCTGGGGGGCTTGAGCATTGGGGGCATCGCGCAAAGAGCGTGTCCCAATTAGACAAAAGCCCCGGCCAGAAGGCCAGGGCTTTGTCAGCAGTCTGAGCCCGCGGAAGCGGGCTCTTTTTTTGTCTGTTGTATTTGGTGGCTGGGTCAAAGCGTGACCAGGTTGTCGCGGTGAATCGCTTCCGGTTCGCCCACGTAGCCGAGCGTGGCTTCAATCGCGCTGGAGGGCTTGCGGATCAGCTTGCGGGCTTCGCTGCTGGAGTAGCTGCTGAGCCCTCGCGCAACGATTTCGCCCGAGGCGAGCTGGCAGGCCACCGCTGCGCCGCGTTCGAAATGGCCCTGGACGTCGATGATGCCGACCGGTAGCAAGCTCTTGCCGGCGCGTAGGGCGCTGGCGGCGCCGTCGTCGACGATGAAGCGGCCGGCCACCTGCAGGTGATCGGCCAGCCACTGCTTGCGTGCCTGCAAGGGCGTGCTGGAGGCGTAAAGGAGGGTGCCGAGCACCTCTCCAGTGGCGACCTTGAGCAACGCGTCGGGGATCCGGCCGCCCGCGATCAGGGTGTGGGCGCCGCTGCGTGCGGCGCGCTGGGCGGCCTTGATCTTGGTGAGCATGCCGCCCTTGCTGATGCCGCTGCCGGCGCCGCCGGCCATTTTCTCGTAGCGCAGGTCTTCGGCCTGGCCTTCGGCGATCAGGGTGGCGGTGGGGTCCTTGCGCGGGTCGGCCGAGAACAGTCCGTCCTGGTCGGTGAGGATCACCAGCGCATCGGCCTCGATCAGGTTGGCCACCAGCGCGCCCAGGGTGTCGTTGTCGCCGAACTTGATCTCGTCGGTGACCACCGTGTCGTTCTCGTTGATGATCGGAATCACGCCGAGCTTGAGCAGGGTGGTGATGGTCGAGCGCGCGTTGAGATAGCGTTTGCGGTCGGACAGGTCCTCGTGGGTGAGCAGGATCTGTGCGGTATGCAGGCCGTGGCGCGAGAAGGCGTCTTCATAGGCCTGGGCGAGCCCCATCTGACCGACGGCGGCAGCAGCCTGGAGCTTGTGCATTTCGTGCGGACGCTTGGCCCAGCCGAGGCGTTGCATGCCGGCGGCGATGGCGCCCGAGGAGACGAGCGCGATCTCGCGCCCCTGTGCCTTGAGCTGCGCGATCTGGCGCGCCCAGTCGGCCAGGGCGGCGTGGTCGAGGCCGGCGCCGTTGTTGGTGACCAGTGCGCTGCCGACTTTGGCGACGAGGCGCTTGGCATCGCGGATCTTGCTTCTCATGGGGCGAGCGGATCGTAAGGTTTGGGTTCGTCGGGGTCAGTCGGGGCGGCGACATTGCCGTCGGCGTCCGGGGCGGCCGGCCGGTGCGCATCGAGATGGTCCTGGATGGCGTGCACGACGGCCTGGCAGCCCTCGCCGTTGATGGCGCTGATGGTGAAAAACCGCTCGACGTCGCCGTAGCCCGACAGGAAGGTGTCGATGCGCGTCTGGCGCTCGTCTTCCGGGATCAGGTCGATCTTGTTGAGCAGCACCCAGCGCGGCTTGTCAAACAGCTCGGGATCGTAGCGGCGCAGTTCGTCGACAATCGCGTGGGCATCGCGCACCGGGTCGGCGGCGTCGTCGAACGGGGCCAGGTCGACCAGGTGCAGCAGCACATGGGTGCGGGCCAGGTGCTTGAGAAAGCGATGCCCCAGGCCGGCGCCCTCGGCCGCGCCTTCGATCAGACCGGGGATGTCGGCGATCACGAAGCTGCGGTTTTCGTCGGTGCGCACCACGCCGAGGTTGGGGTGCAGCGTGGTGAAGGGGTAGTCGGCGACCTTCGGCTTGGCGGCCGAAACAGCCCGGATGAAGGTCGATTTCCCGGCATTGGGCAGGCCGAGCAGGCCGACGTCGGCCAGCACCTTCAGCTCCAGGGCCAGGTTGCGGCGCTCACCTTCCTGGCCGAGCGTGCGGATGCGCGGCGCGCGGTTGACGCTGGACTTGAAGTGGATGTTGCCCCAGCCCCCGTTGCCGCCCTTGGCGATGAGGACGCGCTTGCCGTGGACGTCGAGGTCGGCCAGGTGCTCCCCGGAGTCCTGGTCGACAATGACGGTGCCGACCGGCATGCGCAGCACGATGTCGTCGCCACCTTTGCCATAGCGGTCCTTGCCGTGGCCGTTCTCGCCGCTGGGCGCGCGGAACACGCGCTTGTAGCGGAAGTCGATCAGGGTGTTGAGGTTGCAGTCGGCCTCGGCCCAGATGCTGCCGCCCTTGCCGCCGTCACCGCCGTCCGGACCGCCCTTGGGAATGAATTTTTCCCGGCGGAATGAGCACGCGCCGTTGCCGCCGTTGCCGGCGATGATTTCGATGCGTGCTTCGTCAAAAAACTTCATGTGCGTGTGCCTTGGCGCCTGTGGCGGCGGCGAATGCCGGCCGGGGTGGCGTTGCCTAAAAGAAAAAGAGCCCTATCGGAAGGATAGGGCTCTCAGATACTGCCTGTCTGGCGGCCGAGAGATTACTCGGCGACCGGAACGATGCTGACGGTGCGGCGCTTCTTGGGGCCTTTCACCGAGAACTCCACCGTGCCGTCCTTGAGGGCGAACAGGGTGTGGTCCTTGCCCATGCCGACGTTTTCGCCCGCGTGGTACTCGGTGCCGCGCTGGCGCACGATGATGTTGCCAGCGGGGATGAGTTGGCCGCCGTAGCGCTTGACGCCGAGGCGTTTCGATTCTGAGTCGCGACCGTTCCGGGAACTGCCGCCGGCTTTTTTATGTGCCATGACGTAATCTCCTGATTAGGCCGAAATCGCCTCGATGCGAAGTTCGGTGTAGTTCTGACGGTGGCCTTGATGCTTGATGTAATGCTTGCGACGACGCATCTTGAAAATCTTGACCTTGTCGTGACGTCCTTGCGAAAGCACGGTGGCTTTCACGGTGGCACCTTCAATCACGGGCGTGCCGATTTTCACCGACTCGCCTTCGCCGACCATCAGAATCTGGTCGAGTGTGATTTCCGAGCCCACGTCTGCCGGCATCTGTTCTACTTTGATCTTTTGGCCGGCAGACACGCGATACTGCTTGCCCCCGGTTTTTATGACCGCATACATGGTGTAGCTCCAGTTAATCGGAATTGCGCGAAAACCCGGCATCTTACGAGTGAGCCGTTGTTTTGTCAAAGATTTTCTGGCGGGTCGGCGAGCGGCGCAAGTGCGTCGATGGCCTGGCGCTCGTGGCGGAAGGTGGCGTAGGGCGCGATGTCAGCCCACAGGCTGTCGCGCTCGAGTACGTCGATGACTTGTTTCTTGAGGCCGCAGAAGGCCAGCTGCTGGCCGTGGGCCTCGAGATTGGCCGCTTCGCTGCGGACAGCGTCGAGGCCGGTGGCGTCGATGGCGTTGATGCCGGCGGCCGACACCAGGACCACCCGGACGTCGGGTTGTGCGGTACGCGCCCAGTTGACGGCCTCACGAAAGCGCGCCGCGTTGACGAAATGCAGCGGGCCATCGAAGCGCAGCACCACCAGATGCGGATGCGGGTGCGGCAGGCCGAAGCGTTCGAGATCGCGATGGGTGCCGTCCTCGTGCAGGCCGAGCAGGGCGATGCGCGGCTTCATGCTGCGCCAAATGAGCAGCGCGAGCGAGAGCAGCAGGCCGGTCAGAATGCCGTTCTGGATGTTGGGGGCGAAGGCCAGGGTGGCCACGAAAGTGGCGCTGGCGGCCAGACCGTCGTCGGCGTCGATGCGCCAGGCGCGGATCAGCGCGGCGGGCTGGAAGAGTCGGCCGACCGCATCGAGAATGACCGCGGCCAGCACCGCCAGTGGCAAATGATGCAGCCATTGGCCAATCGCCAGTGCCGCCACGACGACCGCCAGGGCGCTGACCAGCGAGGCGATGCCAGTGCGTGCGCCGTTGGCCAGGTTCAGCGCCGAGCGCGAAAAGGAGGCGCTGGTCGGCAAGGTGCTGGAGGCCGCCGCACCGAGCTTGGCCAGGCCCTGGCCGATCAGTTCCTGGTTCTCGTTCCATGACTCGCCGGTTTTCTCGGCAATGAGCTTGGCGCTGGAGGCGGCCTCCAGAAAACTGACCATGGCGAGGACGAAGGCCGCGGGCAGCATGGCGGCGATCACGTGCCATTCGGGCAGGGCCGGTAGTTGCAGGCTGGGGTGGAGGGCTGGCAGATCGCCAATCACCGCGCCGCCACCGGCCTCGAAGCCGGTCAGCGCCGAGAGGATGGTGCAGGCGACCACGACGGCGAGCACGCCCGGCAGGCGTGGCACATGGCGACGCAGGACGATCAGGGCCAGCAAGGCGCCCACGCCCAGGGCGACGGTCGGCAGGTGCGGCGCCATCATCTGCTCGAGGATGCGCAGCGCCTCGTCCACCAGTTGCGGCTCGCGCGGGCCGGCGGCGCCGAGCAGGGCGGGCAGTTGCGAGAAGCAGATCAGTAGTGCGGCGGCGTTGATGAAGGCGGCGAATACCGGTTGGGAGAGCAGGTTCAGCACCCAGCCCTGGCGCAGCAGGCCCAGCCCGAGCTGGATCAGCCCGGCGAGCAGGCCGATGGTGATGGCCAGGGCGAGATAGGCGTCGCTGCCCATGGCGGCGAGCGGGGCCACGCTGGCGGCGGTGAGCATGCCGGTGAGGGCGACCGGGCCGGTCGATAGTTGCGGGCAGCTACCGAAGAGCACGCCGATGATGGCCGGGAGCATGGCGGCATAGAGGCCGTAATGGGCCGGAAAGCCCGCCAGCTGAGCGTAGGCGAGGGACTGCGGAATGGTCACCAGTGCCACGCTGAGGCCGGCCAGCGCGTCGGCGCGCAGGGCGGTTGCGGTGATGTCGTGGCGCCAGCGTAAAAAGGGGAGCAGTCGGTCGAGGCGACTGGGGGGCGCAGTCATCGAAGGCCGCTCCTTGTGGGTGAGGCCGGCGTCGGGCGGGCCGGCGCTGCCATATTAGCAAAACCGTATCCGGGCGCCGTTGGGGGTCGGGGTTTTCCGTGCTGGCAATTTGAGTGCAGTCGGCGTACGCTACGCAAAGTTGTCTGACAAGCAGATCAATTCATGCCGCAAATCGCCCGCCTGGCCCGCCCGTCACAATTGAGCGAGACCGTCTCCAAGACGATCGAGCAATGGATCGTGGACGGCGTGATGGCGCCCGGCGTGAAGCTGCCGACCGAAAAGACCTTGTCGGCCGAGTTCGGGGTGTCGCGGGCGGTGGTGCGCGAGGCGATCTCGCGGCTCAAGGCCGAGGGCTACGTGGCCTCGCGCCAGGGGGCGGGCGCCTTTGTCGAGGCGCGCCCCGGGCAGGCCAGCTTCCGCCTGACCGAGGCGGCCGATCCGGCCGATGCCGAGACGACCGCCCATATCTTCGAGTTGCGTTACATCGTCGAAACCGCCGCCGCCGCGCTGGCCGCCAGTCGTCGTTCCGATGCCGATCTGGCGCGCATGCGCGAGGCCTTGCTGCGCATGCGCACGGCGGTGGCCGACGGGGCGGACGGCACGCAGGCCGACGACGACTTTCATGTCGCCATTGCGACCGCCACCGGCAACCCCGCGCTGGTGCGCTTCATCCGTTTCGTGGGGCATCAGTTCTTTGCCTCGCGGCTGCCGACCTGGAATGCCGAAGGGCATGCGGCTGGTCGTGCCGAGGCGGCGCAGGCCGAGCACGAGCGCCTGTTCGAGGCAATTGCCGCCGGCGGCGCCGTGGCCGCGCGCGAAGCGGCGCGGAACCACATGGTCGAGGCGGCGCGCCGCCTCGGCATCCATACCGATCATTGGGATCCGGCGCCGGTGGCGCCATGGGACGAGGAGGCTTTGTCATGACCGCCGCGACGGCACCGTTACCCGAAAACGCCCTGCGAGAGCTCGACTACTCGCAGGTCGATGTCGCTCGCCTGATCGGCGAGTTGCGCCAGGCCTTGCCGCCGGTCGCCTTGCTGCATGATCACGAAGACATGCGGCCCTATGAATGCGACGGGCTGAGCATCTACCGCCAGGTGCCGCTGGCCGTGGCCCTGCCCGGCACCGAGGCCGAGGTGGCGGCGGTGCTCAAGATCTGCCATGCCGCCGGCGTGCCGGTGGTGGCGCGTGGCGCGGGCACCGGGCTGTCGGGCGGGGCCCTGCCGCATGCGCACGGGGTGCTGCTGTCCTTGGCGCGGATGAACAAGATCCTCGGTATCGACCCGCTGGCGCGCACGGCGGTGGTGCAGCCCGGCGTGCGCAACCTGCGCATCTCGGAAGAGGCGGCCGCCCACGGGCTGTATTACGCGCCCGATCCGTCCTCGCAGATCGCCTGTTCGATCGGCGGCAACGTGGCCGAGAACGCTGGTGGCGTGCATTGCCTCAAGTACGGCCTGACGGTGCATAACGTGCTGCGGGTGCGCGGGGTGACCATCGACGGCGAGATCGTCGAGATCGGCAACCATGGTCTGGATGCGCCGGGTTACGACCTGCTGGCGCTGATGCACGGCTCGGAGGGGATGCTCGCGGTGGTCACCGAGATCACCGTCAAGCTCACGCCCAAGCCGCAATTCGCCCAGTGCGTGCTGGCCGCCTTCGACGATGTGATCAAGGCGGGCGAGGCCGTGGCCGGCGTGATCGCCGCCGGCATCATCCCGGCCGGGCTGGAGATGATGGACCAGCCCGCCACGGCCGCGGTCGAGGCCTTCGTGCATGCCGGCTACCCGCTGGATGCCGCGGCCATCCTGTTGTGCGAATCGGACGGCACGCCCGAGGAGGTGGCCGAGGAAATCGGGCGCATGCAGGCGGTGCTCGAGTCCCACGGGGCGACCGAGATCCGCATCTCCCGTGACGAAGCCGAGCGGCTGCGCTTCTGGGCCGGCCGCAAGGCGGCCTTCCCGGCGGCAGGCCGCATTTCGGCCGACTACTACTGCATGGACGGCACCATCCCGCGCAAGCGCCTGGGCGAGATGCTCACCGCCATCCAGGGCATGGAGACGACCTACGGCCTGCGCTGCATCAACGTGTTCCATGCCGGCGACGGCAACATGCACCCGCTGATCCTGTTCGATGCCAACGTGCCGGGCGAACTGGAGCGCGCGGAGGAATTCGGCGCGGCCATCCTCGACCTGTCGGTCGACCTGGGCGGCACGATCACTGGCGAGCACGGCGTCGGCATCGAGAAGATCAACCAGATGTGCCGCCAGTTCAGCGTTGCCGAGCGGCAGATCTTCTTCCGCGTGAAGGCGGCCTTCGACCCCAAGGGGCTGCTCAATCCGGGCAAGGCCATCCCCTCCATGAACCGCTGCGCCGAGTTCGGCCGCATGCATGTTCAGGGCGGGCAGGTGCCGCATCCGGACATCGAACGCTTCTGATGAGCAAGGGCTGGCTGCAGTTCCTGCTGGTCGCCGTGCCGGTGTTGGGGCTGATCGGCGCGTGGGCAACCTTGCGCGCCTGGCCAAAAGAAGAGCGCGACGCGCGCGAGAAGGACGAGGGCAAGTGATGACAGACATCGAACAAGGCTGGGCCGAGCAGATCCGGCAAGCGGCCGCCAACAACACCGCGCTGCGCATCCGTGGTGGCGGTAGCAAGGACTTCTACGGCCAGCAGCTGGGGGGCGAGGTGCTCGACACCCGCGCCCACCGCGGCGTGATCGCCTACGAGCCGACCGAACTGGTGGTCAAGGTGCGGGCCGGCACGCCGCTGGCCGAACTCGAAGCCTCGCTGGCCGCCGACGGCCAGATGCTCGGCTTCGAGCCGCCGCATTTCGGTCCCGACGCCACCGTTGGCGGCTGTGTCGCCGCCGGCCTGTCCGGCCCGCGCCGGGCGAGCGCCGGCTCGGTGCGGGACTTCATGCTCGGGGTGACGCTGTTCGACGGCCGTGGCAACCGCCTGCATTTTGGCGGCGAGGTGATGAAGAACGTGGCCGGCTACGACGTGGCCCGGCTGATGACCGGCAGCCTCGGTACGCTGGGCCTGCTGCTCGACGTGTCGATCAAGGTGCTGCCGCGGCCGGTGGCCGAAGCCACGCTGCGCTTCGAGATGGACGCAGTCGCGGCAGTGACGCAGATGAACACCTGGGGCGGTCAGCCCTTGCCGGTGTCTGCGTCCAGCTGGGTCGGCGGCGTGCTCACCCTGCGCCTGTCCGGCGCCGAGGCCGCGGTCAGCGCTGCCTGCCGGCGCCTGGGCGGCGAGCGCCTGAGCGACGAGGCCGCGCGCACCCACTGGCAAGGGCTGCGTGAGCAGAGCCACGGTTTCTTTGGCGGTGAAGCACCGCTGTGGCGCCTGTCGGTGCCCTCGGTGGCCGAGGCCACCGGCCTGGCCGGCTCGCAGCTGATCGAATGGGGCGGCGCGCAGCGCTGGGTGCGCACCGAACAGGACGCGGCCAGCGTGCGTGCCCGCGCCGACGCGCTCAAGGGCCATGCCACGCTGTTCCGCGGGGCCGACAAGTCGGCCGGCGCCTTCCATCCCCTGCCGCCGGCACTGCGCACCATCCATCAACGCCTCAAGCACAGCTTCGATCCGGACGGGGTGTTTGGCCCGGGCCGGCTCTACGAAGGACTCTGAGCCATGCAGACTCAACTCGCTGATTTCATCAAGGACACCGAGGCCGGCCGCGAGGCCGACGCCATCCTGCGCAACTGTGTGCACTGCGGTTTCTGCACCGCCACCTGTCCGACCTACCAGTTGCTCGGCGACGAGCTGGACGGCCCGCGCGGGCGCATCTACCTGATCAAGCAGATGCTCGAAGGCCAGCCGGTGACCGAAAAGACCCGCCTGCACCTCGACCGCTGCCTGACCTGTCGTGCCTGCGAAACCACCTGTCCGTCGGGGGTGGCCTATGGCCGGCTGGTGGACCTGGGCCGGGTGATTGTCGAGCAGAAGGTGCCGCGCACCGGCACCGACAAGGCCGTGCGCTGGCTGCTGCGCGAGTTCGTGCCGCGGCCGCGGCTGTTCGGCGCGGCGATGGCCATGGGCCGCCTGGCGCGTCCGCTGCTGCCCAGGGTGCTGGCCGACAAGGTGCCGGTGGCGGCACCCGCCGGGCGCTGGCCCGAGGCGCGCCACGCCCGCAAGATGCTGTCGCTGGCCGGCTGTGCCCAGCCGGCGATGGCGCCGTCGATCAATGCCGCCACGGCGCGGGTGCTCGACGCGGTCGGCATCTCGCTGGTCCAGCTCGGCGGCACCGGCTGCTGCGGCGCGGTGCGCCACCACCTCAACGACCACGCCGGCGGCAAGGACGACGCGCGGCGCAATATCGACACCTGGTGGCCGATGATCGAGGCCGGCGAGATCGAGGCGATTGTCATGACCGCCTCGGGCTGCGGCGTGCAGGTCAAGGACTATGGCCATTTCCTGGCCTCGGACCCGGCCTATGCGGCCAAGGCGGCGCGGGTGTCCGAACTGACCCGCGATGTGGCCGAAATCGTGGCCGACGAGCTCGACGCGCTCAAGGCCTGCCTGCCGGCGCCGCCCGAGACGCTCACGCCGCTGGCCTTTCATGCGCCGTGCACCCTGCAGCACGGCCTGAAGGTCAAGGGCAAGGTCGAGGCGATCATGGCGGTGGCGGGGTATGCGCCCACGCCGGTGAAGGATGCGCACCTGTGCTGCGGCTCGGCCGGCACTTACTCGCTGCTGCAGCCGGAGCTGTCGAAAACCCTGCGCGACAACAAGCTGACGGCCTTGCAGGCCGGGGGTGCCAAGTGCATTGCCTCGGCCAACATCGGCTGCATCACCCATCTGCAAACCGGTACCGATACGCCGGTGCAGCATTGGGTGGAACTGGTCGACGCGCGCCTGATCGCGCGTTGACCCCGGCCCGCCGGGTGTGACATCGCGCACACCCGGCGGCGCAAAATCCTCAAGACGGCGCCGGGTGCGCCGTTACAGCGGGGCATGAAGCTCGTCCCTGCGTCCTTGTGTGCCGCTGGCGCCGCTTGCCGGGTGCCGGCATGAGCGCGCCCATGGTCTGCTGGAGGCCCCTAGCCGTTGTTGCCGATCAGCATGCTGGCCTCGGCTTCGGCGACGACCTCGCCAGTCTGGTTGGTGCACACCCCGCTCAGCACGACGATGCCCGCATCATGCTTTGGCTTGGGCGTCAGCCCGGTGACCGTCCACGCGATGGTGAGCGTGTCGCCGGCACGCACCGGCGCCTTGAAGCGCGAGGTGTGTTCCAGGTAGGCATGGGCGGTGCCGTGGAACAGCATGCCCAGCGCCGCCGCCATGAACGATGTGGTCAGGTAGCCGTGGGCAATGCGCCCGCCAAAACGGCTGCCCTCGGCCATCGTCTGGTTGACATGCAGGGGGTTGAAGTCGCCGAACAGGCCGGCGCCGAGCACGAGATGGGTTTCGGTCAGGGTCATGCTGCTTTCGAAGCAGGTACCGACAGACACTTCGTTGAATCCGCGACCAAGTTGCATGGCGTATGTATTCCGGTAGATGCGAGTTGGGAGTCGACACGTTACCATGCGTTTCCGCCGCGCCGCGGTCGAACAAGAACAAGGCCCGATGCGGGCTGCCACCGAATTGAAGAGCACGGCACTTTCTATGGCACTGAAGGTTGAAACCTGCGTCGCCCGGCACCAGGGCGATCGCGTCGAACAACAGGATCGCGTGTCGATTTTCGGCCACCCGGACCGTCCCGGCATGATGATGGCAGTGCTGGCCGATGGCATGGGTGGCCACACCGGCGGTGCCATGGCGGCCGAGCAGGTGCTGCTCAAGGCGAAACAGAACTTCGAGGCCTTTGCGCCGCGCGAAGAGACGCCGGAGATGCTGCTGACCAGCATCGTCCACGAGAGCCACCTGGTGATCAAGCTGACCCGCTTCACCAGCGAGCAGGATCCGCACAGCACGGCCGTGGCCTTCCTGCTGCAACCGGACCGGGCCGACTGGGTGCATTGCGGCGATTCACGCTTCTACCACTACCGCGGCGACCAGTTGGTGTATCGCAGCCCCGACCACTCGCTGGTGGGCGAACTCCAGCGCAAGGGGCGGCTCAACGAGGCCAGCGCGCTCACGCATCCGCATCGCAACGTGCTGCTGTCCTGCCTTGGCAGCGAGCGCGAGCCGCGTGTCGATCTGGGCGGCGTGGCGCCGTTGATTGGCGGCGACAACTTCCTGCTGTGCTCGGATGGGGTGTGGGCCTACTTCACCGATCAGGAGATCGGCGCCATCCTCGCCACCATGAATGCCCGCGATGCCTGCCAGGCGTTGATCTCGCAGGCGCGTGAGCGCGCCAAAGGCGAGGGCGACAACCTGTCGCTGGCGGTGGTGCGGCTGATCGACGTGGCCCCCGAGCTGCCGCCCGCGGGCCGCCTGCACTGACGCGGCTCAGTCGCCGTTGGCATTGAGCCACTTGCGCCGCCAGAAGATGGTGGCCAGCACGGTGGCGGTGACGGCCATCAGGCTGATCGCCAGCCAGAAGCCATCGTGGACATCACGCCAGGGCATGTCCTGGAAGTTCATGCCGAAGATGCCGGCGATCAGCGTGGCGGGCAGGAACAGCGTGGTCAGCACGGCCAGCACGCGCACCTCCAGGTTGAGCCGGTTGCTGACACTCGACAGGTAGATCTCGAGCGCGCCCCCGAGGACGTCGCGAACGCTGTCGAGGTCTTCCTGGACATGCATGGTGTGATCGAGCACGTCCCGCAGATAGGGGCGGACATCGTTGCCGAAGTATGGGCTCTCCCCCCGGCTGAGCGTCATCAGCACCTCCCGCATCGGCGTGATCGCGCGCCGGATCGCCTGCACTTCATGGCGCAGCGCGTTGATCGTGCGCAGCACGGCCGGCGAGGGATGGGACAGTACGGCGTCCTCGACTGGCGCAGCCGCCGCGTCAAGCTGCTCGACGACCACGAAGTAGCGATCGACGATGCTGTCGATCAGTGCGTGGGCGAGATGGTCGATGGGCTTGTTGCGCAGCGGCGCGCCGACGGCGCGCAGGCGTTCGCGGACCGGTTCGAAGACGCCGGTGGAACGCTCCTGGAACGACAGCACGAAGTTGCGCCCCAGCACCAGGCTGATCTGGTCCGACTCCAGCGTCTGGCTGGCGGCGTCCCAGGCGAACAGGCGCATCACGCAGAACAGCACATTGCCGTAGTCCTCCACCTTGGCGCGCTGCTGGGTGTTAAGGATGTCCTCGAGAATCAGCGGGTGCAGGTTGAACTGCTTGCCCAGCCGGCTCAGCAGGGCGGTGTCGTGCAGGCCGCGGATGTCCAGCCAGGTGTGTTCGTGCGGGCCGAGGCCGGCGGCGTCGAGCTGGCTCGATGAGAGCATCTGCTCGGTGCAGGCCTCGGCGTTGTAGCTGATGGCGCCGAGCGTTGTCTGTGCGGCGCGCAGCTCGCCGACGTGCACCAGTGCGCCGGGCGGCAGGCCGGCTTTGCGGCTTCGGGCGGCGGCACGTTTCTTTTTCATCGGGGCGGGGTCCTTGGCGTCAGGGCGTGTTCGGGCCCAACGGGACGGATGGATCGACTGTGAACACGTCCTGGGCATGTTACGGTCACGGTGACAGGTTTTACCATGCCGGGTGATTCAGTATGATGCCTGTTACGGGGAGCAGTCGCCCATCATGCCGGCCCGCGCTTGGGAGAGGTGCCGCAGCAGAAGATGACCACCCGACGGTTTGATATCCACTGCAAACAGGGAGTGTTACATGCCACTGGTGATTGGTGTAGCGGCGGAGACGACGCCGGGAGAGCGACGGCTCTCGGTCGTTCCGGACGTGGTGAAGAAGTATCTGGCGCTGGGCGCCGAGGTCGTCATGCAGAAGGGCGCGGGCTTGCCGGCGCATTTCCGTGACGAGGCTTTCGAGTCGGTGACCTGGGTCGACGAGGATGTCGATGTGTGTGCCGCCGCCGACATTCTGCTCGGCGTGCAGCCGCCGTCGCTCAAGCGCATCGGCAAACTCAAGCCGGGCGCCGTGGTGCTCGGCTTCCTGCAGCCGTGGTTCGACGCCAAGCGCGCCGAGCGCCTGATGGAGCGCAACATCACCTCGTTTGCGCTCGAACTGCTGCCGCGCATCAGCCGCTCGCAGAGCATGGACGGGCTGTCCTCGCAGGCGGCAGTCGCCGGCTACGAGTGCGCGCTGATCGCTGCCGACCACTCACCCAAGTTCTTCCCCATGCTGACCTACGCTGCGGGCACCATCCGGCCGGCCAAGGTGCTGGTGATCGGCGCCGGCGTGGCCGGTCTGCAGGCCATTGCCACGGCGCGACGGATCGGCGCCATGGTCGAGGCCTACGATGTGCGCCCCGAAACCCGCGAGCAGATCGAGTCGCTCGGTGCCAAGTTTGTCGACACCGGCGTGTCGGCGGCCGGCCTGGGCGGCTATGCGCGTGAGCTGACCGACGAGGAGAAGGCCAAGCAGGCCGAGAAACTCGCCAAGGCGGTGTCGCAGTGCGACGCGCTGATCACCACCGCGGCCATTCCCGGCAAGAAGGCCCCGGTGATCATCACCGCGGCCATGGTTGCCGGCATGAAGCCGGGCGCCGTGGTGGTCGATATGGCGGCCGAGAGCGGCGGCAACGTCGAGGGCACGGTGGCCGGTGAGAAAACCTGGGTCAATGACGTGCTCATCGTCGGCCCGACCCACATCACCAGCCGTATGCCGGTGCATGCCTCCGAGATGTACGCCAAGAACCTGTTCAATTTCATCAGCCCCTTCATCAAGGACGGCGCGCTGGCGATGGACTGGGAAGACGAGGTGATGGCGGGCTGCTGTCTCACCCACGAAGGGCAGCTGCGTCACGCGGGTGTCAAACAGATTCTCGGCCTGTAACCGGAGGGTACGATCATGGAAGGCATTGTTTACCTGTACGTTTTCGTGCTGGCGGCATTCACCGGCTACGAAGTCATCTCGCGTGTGCCGGTGATCCTGCACACCCCGCTGATGTCCGGCTCCAACTTCATCCACGGTGTGGTGCTGATCGGCGCCATGGTGGTGATGGGGCATGCGGACCCCGACAGCCCCTTGCAACTGACCCTCGGTTTCTTCGCCGTGCTGCTCGGCGCGGCCAACGCTGCCGGCGGCTATGTGGTGACCGAGCGCATGCTCGCGATGTTCAAGGCGGGCAAGAAGAAGGGGGCCGAATGATGAAGGGCTTCATTGATATTTCCTATGTTGCCGTGGCCGTGGTGTTCATCCTCGGCCTGAAGGCGATGAGCTCCCCGGCGACCGCCCGCAAGGGCATCGTCTGGGCCGGTTGGGCGATGATCGCCGCCACCCTGGTCACCTTGTTCTGGCCGGGCATGCAGAACTTCGCACTGATGATCGTCGCCATGGTGATCGGTGGCTCGCTGGCCTGGTGGTCGGGCAAGAACGTGGCCATGACCGACATGCCGCAGATGGTCGCCATCTACAACGGCATGGGCGGCGGCGCAGCGGCGGCGATTGCGGCCGTCGAGTTCGCCCGCGGCGAGATGCACGGCGGCATGGTGGCCTTCCTGGCGGTGCTCGGTGCGCTGATCGGCTCGGTCGCCTTCTCCGGCTCCTGCGTGGCCTACGCCAAGCTGCAAGGCATCATGAAGAAGGCCTATCGCTTCCCCGCGCAGAACCAGCTCAACATCGGCCTGGCCGCGGTGGTCGCCATCCTCGGCCTGGCCATCGCCACGTCCGAGCAGCCGGGCGGCTGGGCGATCGTGCTGTTCTTCGTGCTGTCGCTGGCACTCGGCGTGATCGTCACCAGCCCGATCGGCGGCGCCGACATGCCGGTGGTGATCTCCCTGCTCAACGCCTTCACCGGCCTGGCCGTGGGCTTCGAGGGCTATGTGCTGGGCAATCCGGCGCTGGTGGTGGCCGGCATCGTGGTCGGCGCCTCGGGCACCTTGCTCACCCAGTTGATGGCCAAGGCCATGAACCGGCCGATCACCAACGTGCTGTTCACGCCGATCACCGGCGAGGCGCAGGGCGGTGAGGCGATCGAGGGCAGCATGCGCGAAATGGGTGCGCTCGATGCGGCGGCGACCATGCGCTACGCCAACAAGGTCATCATCGTGCCGGGTTACGGCATGGCGGTGGCCGGCGCGCAGCACAAGGTGTGGGAGATGAGCCAGCTGCTCGAAGAGGCCGGCGTCGAGGTGGTGTTCGCCATCCACCCGGTGGCCGGGCGCATGCCGGGGCACATGAACGTGCTGCTGGCCGAGGCCGGCGTGCCCTACGACAAGATCTTCGACCTGGAGGAGATCAACGCCGACTTCGCGCTGTCCGATGTGGCGCTGGTGATCGGCGCCAACGACGTGGTCAACCCCACGGCGCGCACCGACAAGTCGAGCCCGATCTACGGCATGCCAATCCTCAACGCCGACCAGGCGCAGAACGTGATCGTCATCAAGCGTGGCAAGGGCGCGGGCTACTCGGGTATCGAGAATGCGTTGTTCTACAAGGACAACTGCCGCATGCTCTATGGCTCGGCCCAGGAAGCGGTGGGCGAGATCATCGGCCATGTGAAGTCGATGGACGCCTGACCCCGCGCGCGTTTCCGGCAAAGCGCCTCCCTGCGGGGAGGCGTTTTCCGTTTACAGCAGTTGGGCGAAGTCGTCCGGCGGCAGGGGGGCGGCAAAATACCGCCCCTGCTGCTGGTGGCAGCCAAGCGCAAGCAGGGCCGCCTGCTGGTCGGCAAACTCGATGCCGACGGCCTGCACGCCGAGGCCGAGCGCGCCTGCGGCGGCCAGGGTGGCAGCCAGGACGCAGTGGTTGTCGGGATTGGCCAGGTCGCGGACCAGCGCGCGATCGAGCTTGACCCGGTGCACCGGGCGCTGGCGCAGGCGGCCCAGCGGCAGCGGCGTGGCGCCGATGCCGGTGATGGCGATGCGCACGCCGAGGCTGTCGAGCGCATACAGCGTCTTGACCAGGTCGTCGTGCTCGTGGATCAGGCAGGCTTCGGGCAGATTCAGCTCGAGTGCGCTGGCGGGCAAACCGCTGCTGCGCAGGATTTCCGGCAAGGTTTCGTGCAGGCGGCCGTAGGTCAGCATGTGCTCGGTGGCGCCGATCGCCACCGGCATGGTCAGCCCGGCCTGATGCCACTCGGCGGCGTGGGCGCACACCATGCGCAAGGCCTGCTGTCCGATCTCCAGGTCGATGCCGGCGCTCTGGGCGATGGGGAGAAACTGGTGGGCGGGGATCAGGCCGAGGTCGGGGTGCTGCCAGCGCACCAGGGCTTCGGCGGCGACGATGCGTCCGTCACGGGCGTCGATGACCGGCTGGAAGTGCATCACCAGTTCATTACGGCTGACGGCGTGGGTCAGCGCCCGTTCGAGCGCGACCTGCTCGAAGCTGGCCGTATTGAGCTCCTCCGTGTGAAAGCAGATCGCGCCGGGCCCGTCGAGTCGGGCACGCTCCAGCGCGGCGGCGGCCAGTGCGCACAACTCGTCGAAATTGGCCCCGTCGCCGGGGAACACGGCGGCGCCGACGCAGGCGCTGAGGGTGACCGAGGTGTCGCCGGCCCTGAGCGGGGCGCTGACGGCCTCGTGCAGGAGATTCGCTTCGCGGGTGACTTCGCTGAGCAGCTCGACGCCATGGATCATCGCCAGGAAACGGTCGCTGCCAACGCGTGCCAGCTGCACTCGCGGGCTGCACTGGCGTAGCCGGCCGGCCAGCTGCTGCAGCACCTGGTCGCCCACCGCGTGGCCGTGGGTGGTGTTGACCTGCTTGAACTGGTCGAGGTCGAGGTAGGCCAGCGCGAGGTGTTGCAGCCGGCGCTGCGCCCCGGGGGCGAGTTCATTGAAGCGGGCTTCGATGAAATGGGCCTTGGGCAGGCCGGTGAGGGCGTCGTGGTTGGCCAGGTACTCGGCCCGGGCCTCGGCCTGCTTGCGGGCGGAGAGATCGCTGAACAGGCCGATGTGTGCGATGGTGCGGCCGTCGGCGTCCTTGACGCTGTTGAACGACAGCCACTCGGGAAAGGCCTCGCCCTTGCGGTTGCGCAGCCAGAATTCGCCCTGCCAGCGCTGATCCGTTCCGAGGCTGTGTGTCAGCCGGGCAAAGAAGGCGGCGTCCTGGCGGCCACTGGCGGCGTTGCTCAGCGGCTGGTGTTTGAGCGCATCGAGATCGAGCCCGGTGATGGCGGTGAAGGCCGCGTTGACTGACTGGATGCGGTGCTCGGCGTCGGTGACGAGGACGGCACGGGCGTTGTTGCCGAACAGGTCTAGCCCAGTCAGGCCGGCGGGCGGCGGCGCGCTGCCGGGCGCCGGGTGGGTGAGCAGCCATTCGCGGTGTGCGCCGTCGAGTGCGGTGACCTGTGTGTCGGCATCGAATGCGGCCGTGCTGCCGCGCCAGTGCCAGCGACCGGGGGTCAGCGTGTCGGCGCCGTCGGTGCGCAGGGCGGACAGGTGTTGGCCGACGAGCGCCACACGGTCGCGCCCATGGAGGCGGGTGGCGGCCGTGTTGGCGGCGACGATGGTGTGGTCGCTGTCGCGCACCACCAGCATGGCCTGCGGTGCCAGGCGGAAAGCCTGGCTGGCGCGGGTGTCGACCGAGGCCATGGGGGGCGGTGCGCTGAGCAGCAAGACTTGCCAGCCGGGCTCCGGTCCCGGCAACAGCCGCCCGGGGATGGCCGGGGCGCCGTCGGTCGGTGTGACGGTGACCGGGGCGGTGTCCCGCGCCACGCCGTCGAGCGTGCATAGCGCCGACAGGTCAAGCCCGGTCAGGGCGCCGCCGCTGGCGGCAAAGCGCCGGCGGGCCGGCGGGTTGGCGGCCATGATCTTGCCGCGGGCGTCGATGACCAGCGCAGGCTGGTCAAGCGCGGCGGCCAGGCGTGGCCAGACGGTGTCGGCTGCGCGTTGCAGCTTGGGAGTCAGGCCGGTGACCGGGTCGGGGCTGAGAATCAGGGCGTGCACGCCGGGGCGGATGCGGGCGGCGGCGACATAGCTCAGATCGCGCTCGCGGCCGCCGGGCAGGCTGACGCGCAGGCTGCCGCGCATCTCGCCCTGGATGAACAGGGCGCCGCGCGCCTTGAGGAAGGCGCGTTCGTTGGGGAACAGCGAGGACAGCGGCTGGCCGGCGAGGTCGCGGTAGCTGCGCTCCATCAGCCGGCAGACGGCGCTGTTGACCTCCAGGATGGTCTCGTCGCTGGCAATGATCAGCCCCTCGTTCATCAGTTCGAACAAGGACAGGTACAAGCCGGCTTCGGCCCCTTCGGTCAGGTCGGGGACGAACAGATCATCGGGGTCTCGGGGCACGGGAGCCAGTTCCATCGGCAGCCTGGATGAGGGTGATCGGGATGCTCACCATCATATCGACCCCTGCCGGGGGATCTTGACTTTGAATACAGGGGGTTTCCCCCTCTGTTTGTGCTTTTTGGCGCCCCAGCCACGGGAAGGAGGCAGGGCGCCGGGGTGGGGTCAGCCCTTGCGGCCGATGCCGCCGAGCAGGAAGGCCACCGGGCGGCGGTTGCGGCCAGGGGCGTCCGGCTTGGCCGTGGGTGCCTTGGCGGCGGTGCTGGCCTCGTAGGGCTTGGCGTAGTCGAAGCCGTCGGCCGCGACGGTGGATTTGCTGCGCGGTGCCCGTGTGCGTTCGCCGCGGCTGCGCGGCGCCGGGGCGTCGTCGGTGCTGCGGCCACGGCTGCGGCGGCTGTCATCGCTCCTGCCGCGTCGCGGGGGCGCCTCGTCACTGCGGCTGCGCCCGGCGTCGGACGGGATGAAATCGTCCACCGTATGCACCGGGATCTTCAGCTTGATCAGTTTTTCGATGTCGGCCAGGTTGTGGCGGTCTTCGGGGGCGACCAGCGAGATGGCCTTGCCTTTCTTGCCGGCGCGGCCGGTGCGGCCGATGCGGTGCACATAGTCTTCGGAGGTGTTGGGCAGGACGTAGTTGACCACGTAGGGCAGGTCGTCGATGTCCAGGCCGCGGGCGGCCACGTCGGTGGCGATGAGCACCCGGGTGCTGCCGTTCTTGAAGCCTTCGAGCGCCTCGGTACGCTGCTGCTGGCTTTTGTCGCCGTGGATGGCGTCGGCCGGGATGTCGCAGCGGTTGAGGTAGTGGGTGAGGCGGCTGCAGCCGAACTTGGTGTCGACAAACACCAGCACCTGGGCGTCGATGCTGGTCTTGAGCAGGTGCACCAGCAGGTCGCGCTTGCGGCTGGACTCGACCGGATAGACCTGGTGTTCGATGGTCTCGCTGACCATGTTGCGGCGGGCCACCTCGATCAGCTGCGGCTGGTTGAGCATCTGGTCGGCGAGCTTCTTGATTTCGTTCGAGAAGGTCGCGGAGAACAACAGGCTCTGGCGCTGATTGGGCAGCAGCGAGAGGATGCGGCGGATGTCAGGGATGAAGCCCATGTCGAGCATGCGGTCGGCTTCGTCGAGGACCAGCATCTTGACCTGGTTGAGCTGGATGCTGCGCTGCTGGACGTGGTCGAGCAGGCGGCCGGGCGTGGCCACCACGATCTCGACGCCGTCGCGCAGGGTCTGCGTCTGGGCGCGCATGTCGACGCCGCCGTAGATGCAGGTGGCGCGCAGCGGCAGGTAGCGGCTGTAGGTGAGCACCGACTCATACACCTGCATGGCCAGTTCGCGCGTCGGCGCCAGGATGAGGGCGCGCACGGGGTGGCGGGCCGGCGAGGTGCTGGTGCTGGCATGCGGGGCCAGGCGTTGCAGGACGGGCAACGTGAAGCTGGCGGTTTTGCCGGTGCCGGTCTGTGCGCCACCCATCACGTCCTGGCCGGAGAGCACGATCGGAATGGCCTCGCGCTGGATGGGGGTCGGCTCTGAGTAGCCGGCGTCTTCAACGGCGCGCAGCAGTTCCGGCATCAGGCCGAGATCGGCAAAAGTCATAGGCGGCGGGTGTCCTGGATGGGCGCGGGGCGCCTCAAAGGGTGAGAAAACAAAGGATTATAACGCGTTGCGGTGTCGTTTCGGTGATCAACGGGTGTCGGTCCGGCTGAGGTAGGCGGTGACTTCCTCGCGATCGTGGTAAAGGTGTTTGAAACGCAGCACATAGGGGATGCCGTCGAGCTTGCGGTCGATCAGCTCCTGGCACTGCATGAGCGCGGCGTAGCGGCGCTTCATCGGCAGCTTGAGGTTGAAGATGGCGTGGCGGCAGCGCTTGGCGGCACTCCATTCGGCCATCAGCGTGGCGATGCGTCCGGGCTGCTCGACCATGTCGCAGACCAGCCAGTCGACCGGACGCGGCGGGCGCCAGGTGAAGCCGTCGGCACGCACATGGGTGACCATGCCGCCGGCGAGCAGGCGCGGGTCCAGCGGGCCGTTGTCGATGGCCGTGACATACAGGCCGCGCTGGGCCAGCTGCCAGCTCCAGCCGCCGGGGGCGGCGCCCAGGTCGACCGCCTTGCCCTGCGCTCGCAGCCAGCGTTCGCGCTCCTTGTCGTCGAGCAGGCACATGAGCGCTTCGGCGAGCTTGAGTGTCGAGCGGCTTGGCGCCTCGGCGGGCATGCGCAGCCGGGCAATGCCCTGCGGCCAGGGGTTGGTCAGCTTGGGGTGGCCCAGGCCGATCAGGGCCTGCTGGGCGTCCGGGAAGAACAGTTGCAGTTGCGGGTCGCGCCCACCGGGGCGGAGCAGCCCGGCATTGGCCAGGCCGTTCTCGAGCGGGCCGGCAAAGCGTTTGCAAAAACCCGAGCGGGTCTTGCCCTCATTGGTGTCGGGGTATTCGAACATCACACCCGAGACGCGGGCGCGGGCGGCCTGGAGCGCCTCGGCAATCGGCGTCACCCGGTCGCGCTCGGGCAGTTCGGCGATATGCGCGATGACCGGCCAGGCCTGGCGGGCGAAGATCAGCTCGCGCCAGTTGAGGGCGGCCTGCAGCTCGGACCAGGGTACGGGGGCGTCGAGTTGAAACATCACGTAACCGTCGCGCTCCCGCAGTTCGGCCTGGCCGGTTATGCTGGCCAGGATGGCGCGCTCGTCGAGTTCGGCGGCGGCCTCCTTTTCGAAGCCGGGGCGGCATTGGACGAGCAGGGCGGTGGCGATCGGAAGTGACATGGGCTGGACTGCATGCGGCGCGTAATGGCGGGATAATACGGGCATCTTCGGTCATTCGCCATGCGGCGGGCCGGTCGGTGTCCGGTCGCCCCCGCAGCCACAGGAGCAAGCACAATGCAGTATCGACGTTTGGGCAGCAGCGCGCTGGAGGTGTCGTCCATCTGTCTGGGCACCATGACCTTCGGCCAGCAGAACACCGAGGCCGAAGCCCACGCGCAGCTGGATCTGGCCCGCGATGCGGGTGTCAATTTCATCGACACCGCGGAGCTGTATGCGGTGCCGGCGCGGGCGGAGACCTACGGCGCGAGCGAGCGCATCGTCGGCAGCTGGCTGGGGCGCCAGCCGCGTGACCGGATCGTGCTGGCGACCAAGGTGGCTGGCCCGGCGCGCGGCTTGGGCTGGATCCGCGGCGGGCCGCCTGCGCTCGATGCGAGCAACATCCGGGCGGCGATCGAGGGCAGCCTTTCGCGGTTGCAGACCGATTATGTCGACCTCTATCAATTGCACTGGCCGGAGCGGAACCAGCCGATGTTCGGCCAGTGGCAGTACGACCCGACGCGGGAGCGCGAGTGCACGTCGATCCACGACCAGCTCGAAGCGCTGTCGGGCCTGGTCAAGGCCGGCAAGGTACGCTATGTCGGGCTCTCGAACGAGCATCCCTGGGGGGTGGTCGAGTTCCTGCGCCTGGCGCGGGAATTCGCATTACCCACGGTCGTGTCGGTGCAGAACGCCTACAATCTCCTCAATCGGGTTTACGAATATGGCATGGCGGAGCTGTGCGCACGCGAGCAGGTCGGCCTGCTGGCCTATTCGCCGCTGGGCTTCGGGCTGCTCACCGGAAAATACCTCGACAACCCCGCCGCACCGGGCCGGATGACGGCCTTTGAGGGCTTTGGCCAGCGCTACGGCAAGCCGGGCGTGCTGCCGGCCGTGGCGGCCTATGCCCAGGTGGCCAAGGACTTCGGACGCACGCCGGCGCAGCTGGCCATGGCGTTTGTGGTGGGGCGGTGGTTTGTCAGCAGTACGATCATCGGCGCCACATCGCAGAACCAGCTAAAGGAAAACCTCGCGGCAGCCGATATGACGCTGTCAGAGGAAGAACTGGCCGCCATCGAGGCGGTGCACCTGCAGTGGAGCAATCCTGCACCATGAGTCGATCCGTGCCGAAGGAAGGTGTTGAGTGAAAGAGATTGTCGCCGCGGCGGACCTGGAAATCGGCATGTTCGTTGCCGAACTGGACCGGCCGTGGCTGGACTCGCCCTTCCTGATCCAGGGCTTCCTGATCGAGGACGACGAGACGCTGGCCAAGCTGAAGTCCCTGTGCCGCTTCGTCTCGGTGGACTGGCAGCGCAGTGCCGGTGCGCATTATCGTGCGCCGACGCGCGAATCGGTGGCCTCGACGGTGGGCGCCAGCCTGGCCGGGGC
The DNA here is from genome assembly GCA_008501585.1 of Pseudomonadota bacterium. Lineage (GTDB taxonomy): Bacteria > Pseudomonadota > Gammaproteobacteria > Burkholderiales > Rhodocyclaceae > Nitrogeniibacter. The sequence goes on from QQUN01000022.1 coordinate 22,286, forward strand.
CGCGCGCATTGCGGGGCGAACCGCGTCACCCCGGCCCCAGCATGATTTTGTCGCCGTGCTGCGCTGGTTGCGCAGCGGTGGCGAGCCGCCGGCAGCGACGGTGCCCTCCGGTGAGCGGGCGCTTGATGTGCCGGACGCGCCGGATCGCCCTGCCAGCGAATACATCGACGACGAGGGCGTCGCTCCGCGGGAAGGCTGGCGCGCGCGCTTGTCGCGGTGGCTTGCACGTGAGGAGGCACCGGCGCCGTATGCCGCTTCTGCAGGGGCTGCCGGGGCGGATTCCGGCGACGACGCTGACGACTATCGGGCGGGCGCGGCGGCGTCGGTGTGGGTCGAATCGACCGCCGTCGAGGATGAGCTGATCGAGGTGATGCCCAGCTACCAGCGCGCACAAGGCACGGTCGAGCAACTGGTGGCGGACGTGCAGCGTAACCTGCGCCCGGACATGGAGCGGGTGCGCGCCAATGTCGAAGACATGATGCATAGCGTGGTGCGCAACCCGGATGCCCTGCTGTGGCTCACACGCCTGAAGCGAACCGACCAGTACGCCTACGACCACGCGCTCGACGTCAGCGTGCTGTTGATGGTGTTTGCACGATCGATCGGGCTGTCCGCGCAGGAAATGACGCTGCTTGGCGTGGTCGGCCTGATGCAGGACATCGGCAAGGTCCGCCTGCCGCCGCGGCTGCTCAAGAAGTCCGGCCAGATCACCCCGCTCGAGCGCCAGATCTTCCAGACCCATGTCGACTACTCGCTGGCCATCTTGAAGGACACGCCCGACGGTGCGCCCGAGGTGCTGGAGATTGTCAGCCGCCATCATGAGCGCTTTGACGGCTCCGGGTATCCCGCCGGCCTGTCGGGCGATGCCATCGGCCGTTTCGGCGAAATGGCGGGCATCGTGGATGCGTATTGCGCCATGACGCGCGAGCGCCCGTGGGGCGATGCGCTGAGCCCGCAAGGTGCGCTGGAGCAGATCAACGCCATGCGCAATCGCTGGTTCTCCGAAACGGTGGTCGACACCTTCATCCAGTGTGTGGGGCTGTACCCGGTCGGGACGCTGGTCGAATTGCAGACCGGTGAGGTGGCGGTGGTCATCGCCCAGAACCAGGTGCGCCGGCTGCGCCCGCGCGTGCTGGTGCTGTTGGCGCCGGATCATTCGGCCAACCGGCATCCGCCGACGCTGGACCTGCTCTACGACCCGGTGGCGCCCGACGGCACCGTGTACGTTATCCGCAAGGCGCTGCCGCCGGGCGCCTATGGCATCGATCCGAAGGAGTTCTACCTCTGATGGCCGCCGGGGCCGCCGCGACGCCACTGGCCGCGCCCGTGCTCGACGAGGCGGCGCTGGAGCGACTGCTGGCCCAGCAGGGATTCCAGCCGGAGGACCGCGCGGCGATTCGCGCCTTTGGCCGGGTGGTCAGCCGCGAGGCCCTGCAGGACGATTTCGCCGCGGTGTTTCTGACCCGGGCGGGGGCGCCGGTGGGTGCCGAGGCCGCAGCGGCCGAAGCGGCCTTCTGCGACGAGTTGCTCAACATTGCCCGGTGGCAAGGCGACGCCGGCTGGTTCAACCGCCTGGCCGGGTGCTGGTATGCGTGCCTGGATCGCGGGGTGGCCGACCACTTCCCGTGGGCGGCCTGCGGTGCGTTGTTGTCGGTGTGCCGCGACCGGCTGGTTGGCGGGCGTGCCGAGGTCTTTCAGCTCGAAATGGACTTGCTGACCGGGCTGGTGCGGGTGGTGTGGGCGCTGGCCAGCTATCTGAGCGAGGTGGCGATTGCGCGCGAGCGCGAGAAGGTGAAGGCCGTTTCGCTGATCGATGCCCACACTGGCCTGCCCAACCGGCAGCGCTTCGAGCATGTGTTGGCCGCCGCGCTGGGCGTGGCGAGCGAGGACTGGCCGGTGGGGCTGGTGGTGCTCAAGATCCATCTCGGCGCGGGCGCCTCGGCGCTGCTGACCGGCGAGCGCGAGCGCCTGCAAACGGCGGTCAGTGCCCAGCTGGCCGGGGTCATCCGCGAGGGCGATGTCCTGTGCCTGACCGGGGAAGATGAATGGTCGCTGGTGCAATGCGCGGTGCGCACCCCGGCCCAGGTGATGCTCGCCGCCCACAAGCTGCACGACGTGGCGTTGGCGGCCGCGTCGTTGGTCGGTCTGGCCGGCCCGGTCAACGCCATTGCGGGCGGCGCCTGCGGGCCCCGCGATGCCGGCGATGCCCGCGCGCTGGAGCGGGCGGCGCGCAATGCGTTGTTTGCCGCACGTGATGCCCGCCAGCCGGTGGCCATGTTTACGGCACAGGTGGCACAGCTATCGCGGACCGTGTCGAGCCTCGAGCAGGACTTCCATCGGGCGCTGGCGCTGCAGCACTTTGAACTGTTTTTGCAGCCGCAGATCGATGTCGGCACGGGCGAGTGTCATTGCGTGGAGGCCCTGTTGCGCTGGCGACGCGCCGAGGGCAACTGGGTGGCGCCGCCGGCCGTCGTCGAGCTGGCCGAGCGTTTCGGCGTGGCCGGGCAGATGCTGCGCTCCTTGTTGTCCCGCCAGGCGCGGGTTGCCGATGAACTGGGCCGGGCCGGCATCGATGTGACGGTCATGCTCAATCTCACCGCGCAGGACATCCGCGACCCGGATTTGCCGGCGCTCGTCCGTCAGGCGCTTGGCAATTGGCGAGTGCCGGTGTCGCGCGTAGGCTTCGAACTGACGGAAGGCGCCTTGCTGGTCGACGAGCCTGCGGCGGCCAAGGTGGTGGCCGCGCTGCGCGATGCCGGATGTACGGTGGCGCTGGATGATTTTGGCACCGGGTATTCTTCGCTGTCGCATCTGCGCCGCTTGCCGGTGGACGAACTCAAGATCGATCGCCAGTTTGTTGCCGGGGTGTGTGTCGATGCCCAAGACCGCGCCATGGTCGAGGCCTTGCTGGTGCTGGCTCGGGCATTCAAGCTGCGGGTGGTGGCCGAGGGGGTGGAGAGCGAAGCGCAGGCGACCTGCCTGACCGACATGGGCTGCGACCGTCTGCAAGGGTATTTTCTGGCGCGCCCGATGAATGCGGACGCGTTTGTGCGGTGGTGGCGGGCGCGCTACGGCCAGCCGGTTGCGCCGGCCGATCTTTAAGGGCGGCCGGGCGGGCGCGGGCGCGACACCGGAGCGTCGTCGGCGTGGTCGCTGGCGGCGTCGGCCGGCGGGTCGGTGGGCTTGGCATGGGCCGCAGCATCGGCCAGCGTGGGCGGAACGATGTCGATCTTGTTTTCGATCATGTAGTCGTTCATATTCCGCCACCCGCTGAAAATGTCGGCCTTTGAGGCTTTGGGGTTCAGCGTATAGCAATCCTCGAGGGCTCGACCGGCGTGGCGGCAGGCACTGCCGATGGCTTCGCCTTCGGCCTGGGTGCGGGCAGCCTCCTTGGCCGGGTCGGGGATGCCCAGCTCCTCGCAGCCGGAGAGCATGGCAAGCAGCAGGAGGGCGGTGGCGACGGGGCGGATCATCATGGCGATTACCGTGTTGGGTCTGACGATGAAAGATATCGTCGCCCCTGAAGAAATCTTGAGCAGTACCGTAGTGTTGAATAATGATCAGGGGTGTCGCCGCAGGCGGCCCGCAGGAGGGTGGTCCGGATGTTGAAGCAGTGTGTGTCGAATTTCTGGCGCCTCGGCGCAGCGGCGGTACTCGCCTCTGCCGCCGTGGCTCACGCGGCAGGCGAGCCGCATGTGGTGACCTTGTCTCATGTTTTCGATCCGGAGCGGGCACAGCAACTGGCCGGGCTGGTCGAGCAGTTCAATGCCACCGAAAAGGCGGGCCAGGTGCGCATCGTCACCGAACCCGCCGCCGCCGAGAGCGCGGCCATCCGGATCGTGCAGGGCGATGCCGAGCAGGCCCTGCGCACGCGCGGCGCGTTCCGCCCGCTGTACCAGGTCATGGCCGACGCTGGCATGGCGCTGGGCAGCCACAAGGCGCTCGCCAGCGTTGACCGCGGCACGCTCGATGCCCGCGGCCGGCGCATTGCACTGCCGGTGGGGTTGTATACCCCGGTGCTGTTCATCAACCGGCGGGCGTTCCAGGAGGTAGGCCTCGACCCCGATGCACCGCCGCGCACCTGGCGCAGCCTGCAGGACGCCCTCGGCAAGCTCTTCGATGCCGGCTATGCCTGCCCTTACACCGTGTCCCGCCCCAGCTGGGTGATGGTCGACAACGTCAGCGCGCGGCAGAATGTGGCGCTGACCCGCCGCGCCGGCCGCAATGAAGAGCTGTCGGTCAACGGCATGCTGCAGATTCGCCACATCGCGTTGATGGCCAGCTGGGTGCGCGCACGCTACCTCCATGTGTACGGTGCGGGCGCCGAGCCCGCCGAGCGCTTTACCCGGGGCGAGTGCGCCGTCATTGCCGCCGAATCGGCCAACTGGCCCGCCTTCCGCCAGGCCGCGGCCTTTGATGTCGGGGTGAGCGAACTGCCGTTCTATGACGACTACCCGGGCGGTGTCGGTGGCACCCTGGCCGATGGGCCGACGCTGTGGGTCGCCAAAGACAAGAAACGCGCCGACTACCAGGTGGCGGCGCGGTTCGTGCGCTTCTTGCTCAAGCCCGACAACCAGTTGGCCTGGCAGCGCGGCACGGGCTATTTGCCGCTTGACGAGAAGGGGGGAGTGGCCGTGACCGGCATTGCGCCGGATCAACCCAACCTGGTGGTGGCGCGCAAGCAACTGAGTGTCGACACCAAAGCCAGCCCGGCCGACTCCGACTTGCCCAAGCAGGCCCGGGTGCGTGACATCCTCGAAGAAGAGCTCGACGCCGTCTGGGCCGACCGCCAGCCGGCCAAGCAGGCGCTCGACAACGCCGTGGCACGGGCCAGCGGCATCAAGTGACGGACGGCACATTGCCCCGCTGGCGGTGGCCGACGGTCATCGCCCACCGCTGCGGCGGCATGCTCGCCCCCGAAAACTCGATCGAAGGACTGCATCGCGCTCATGCGCTGGGGTGTCAGGGGGCCGAGTTCGACGCCATGCTGGCCGCCTGCGGAACACCGGTGTTGATGCACGACGAAACCCTCGGGCGCACCACCGTGGCCGAGGGTCGGGTCGATGCCAGCCCGTGGGCCGTGCTGGCCGGGACCGCCCTGCGCGACCGCAACGGTGGCGTGTCGACCGAGCGCGTTCCCAGCCTGGCGATGGCGCTTCACACCTGCCTGGACCTGGGGATGGCGGCCAACATCGAGATCAAGCCCGCCGCCGGTGCCGACCAGGCCACCGGCGAGGCCGTGGCCGCACTGGCGGCGCGGCTCTGGCCGAGCGATGCGCCCTGGCCGCTGCTCTTGTCATCGTTTTCGCCGCGCGCACTGGCGGCCGCGGCGGCCACGGCGCCGGCGCTGCCGCGCGCCCTGCTGCTCGAAACGGTGGCGCCCGACAGCCTTGACCAGGCGGGCCGGCTCGGCTGTGTCGCACTGGTCGTTGAACGCAGCCGGCTCACCGTCTCATTGATCGGCGCGGCGCACGCGGCCGGCCTCGGTCTTGCCGTCTATACCGAAAACAATGCCGATCGTGGCCAGGATGCCCTGGCGCTCGGGCTGGACGCCCTGATCACCGACTGGCCGGAGCGATTTCTGCCGCCGACATGATTTTGCCGGTCAAGGCCTTGACCTTGCCGCTTGACGCTCTGGTGTCCCCCTCATACCATCGCCCTTTTCCTGTTCGTCGCGGCCCCATCTTGTCAGCCCAGCACCTCCTTGCCCCGATCGCCGACGATATGGCGGCCGTCAACCACGTCATCCGCCAGCGCCTCCATTCGGATGTGGTGCTGATCCGGCAGATCGCCGAGTACATCATCAACAGTGGTGGCAAGCGCCTGCGGCCGGCCCTGGTGTTGTTCACCGCGCGTGCGCTGGGCTATCAGGGCACCGCGCATCATGAACTGGCGACCGTGGTCGAGTTCATTCACACCGCCACGCTCCTGCACGACGATGTGGTCGACGAATCCTCCCTGCGCCGCGGCGCCAAGACCGCCAATGCCCTGTTCGGCAACGCCGCCTCGGTGCTGGTTGGCGACTTTCTCTACTCCCGCGCCTTCCAGATGATGGTCACCGTCGGCAATATGCACATCATGGAAGTGCTTGCCGACGCCACCAACACCATTGCCGAAGGCGAGGTGCTGCAGCTGCTTAACTGTCACGACGCCGATGTCACCATCGACGCCTATCTGAAGGTGATCCGCTACAAGACGGCCAAGCTGTTCGAAGCCGCGGCACGCCTCGGTGGCATCCTCGGTGGCGCGTCGCCGGAACTCGAGGCAAGCCTGGGCGTGTTCGGCATGCACCTGGGCACGGCATTCCAGTTGATCGACGATGTCCTCGACTATTCCGGCGATGAAGCCGCCACCGGGAAGCATCTGGGAGACGACCTCGCCGAAGGCAAGCCGACCCTGCCGCTCATTCACGTCATGCAGCACGGCACGCCGGCGCAAGCGGCCCTGGTGCGCAAGGCGATCGAAGAGGGTGGCCGCGACGCCTTCGCGGAAATCCATCAGGCCATTCATGCGACCGGTGCACTGGACGCTACGCGCGACTACGCGAAGCAAGAATCCCAGCGCGCAATCGCGGCTTTGAGTGCATTGCCGCCTTCCCTTTTTAAAGATCGTCTGCTAGAATTGTCGGACTTTGCAGTTGGGAGAGATCGATAGTCTCTTTTAGCTGATGTCGGGGAATAGCTCAGCCTGGTAGAGCACTGCGTTCGGGACGCAGGGGCCGGAGGTTCGAATCCTCTTTCCCCGACCAAATATTCAACAAAAAGGCCACTCAAGCGAGTGGCTTTTTTGTTTTCCGGCGCAGGCGATGGACCGGGGCCTTGCCCCGGATCGCCGGCACCTTACTGCGCGAGCACCGAGTCCCACAGATCGCAGACCGCCTGCCGGTGGCTGTCGATCGGTTCGGGCGGGACTTCCACGCGCAGGCCGTTGAGTCGCTGCCGGTGCTGGAGGCGGCGGAATTCGCGGTAGGTGTCGCCGCTGCGACGGGCGAGATCGGCGGGGATCAGTCCGAGTTCGCCGGCAATGCGCAGCAGGGCGATGTTGCCGAGGTTGCCGGTCAGCTCGGGGTGGCGGTGCGAATGGGCGAGGACGAGGTACTGGACGATGAATTCGACGTCGACCAGGCCGCCGCGGTCGTGCTTGAGGTTGAACAGCCCGCTCTTGTTGCTGTGGGTGTCCATCATCTTCTTGCGCATGGCGAGCACTTCGTCGCGCAGCGTCGCCGGGTCGCGCGGCTGGCGCAGGACGTCGATGCGGATGGCCTCGAAGGCGTCGCCGATGCGGGCGTCCCCGGCCGAGAAGCGGGCCCGGGTGAGGGCCTGGTGCTCCCAGCACCAGGCGGATTCAAGCTGGTATTTGCGGAAGGCGTCGAGGCTGCATACGAGCAGGCCGGCGTCGCCATTGGGGCGCAGGCGCAGATCGGTTTCGAAGAGCTGGCCGGCGGCGGTCTGGCTGGAGAGCCAGGTGTTGATGCGCTGGGCCAGGCGCGAGTAGTGCTCGGCGGCCTCGGGGTGCGGGTCGTCGTAGAGAAAGACGATGTCGAGATCCGAGGCGTAGCCCAGTTCCTTGCCGCCGAGCTTGCCGTAGCTGACGATGGCGAAGGCCGGCGCGTCTTCGCGGTGGCGGCGGCGGATCTTGCGCCAGCACAGCGGGATGGTGAGGTCGAGCAGGGCGTCGGCCAGGGCTGAGAGGTGGTCGGAGAGCGCTTCGACGGTCAGCACGCCGGCCAGGTCCTGGGTGAGCAGCCGGAAGGCCTGGGTGTGATGCTGTTCGCGCATCAGGTCCATCTGGCGTTCCATGTCGGGCTCGATCTCGTCGCATTGCTGGCGCAGGTCGGCGGCGAAGGCGGGCCAGTCAGGCTGGGTGTCGAGCTGGCGGGCGTCGAGCAGCTCGTCGAGCAAAATCGGGTGGCGAGCGAGGTACTGCGCTGCCCAGCGCGAGGCAGAGACCAGTTCGCCGACCTTGTGCAGGGCTTGCGGGTATTGCTGCAGCATGGCGAGGTAGGCGCCGCGGCCGCCGATGGCGTCGAGCAGGTCCAGGCAGCGGGACAGGGTGTCGTCGGGGTTGCTGGCCTCCGCGGCCGTTTCGACGACGCGCGGCACCAGCGCGTCGAAACGGCATTTGATCTTGGGCGGCAGCTGCTGGTAGCGGGTGCCGCGGTGCAGGCTTTGCAGGCGTCGGGCCGCGGTTTCCGGCTCCGGGTAGTTGAGCTGCTCGAGCAGCGGCACGATGGCGGCGATATCGTCGGCCTCGAGCCACACGGCATCGAGGTTGTGGGTGCTGTCTTCCGGCTCGCCAAACACCATTTCGAAGTGGCGGCTGACCTCGGCGCGATGGCGGTCAAGCGCTGTGACCAGGGCGGCATAGCTGTCGAAGCCCATGGCGCGGGCGACCAGGGCCTGGTCGTCGGCCTGGGTCGGGAGGTCGTGCGTCTGCGCGTCGTCGAGGTATTGCAGCCGGTGCTCGAGCCGGCGCAGGAAGACATAGGCCTGCTTCAGTGCGCTGACCACGTCGGCGGCCAGCACGCCTTGTTCGGCGAGGAGGTCGAGCACTTTCTGGGTCGGCTTGATCTGCAGGCTGCGTTCGCGTCCGCCGCGGATCAGCTGAAAGACCTGGGCGATGAACTCGATCTCGCGGATGCCGCCGGGGCCGAGCTTGATGTTGTTGGCGCGGTCCTTGCGGGCGACCTCGCGGCGGATCTGGGCGTGCAGGTCGCGCATGGCGTTGATGGCGCCAAAGTCGAGGTACTTGCGGAACACAAAGGGGCGGGTGACCGCGTTGAGCTGCTCGAAACGCTCGCCCAGCATGACGCGCGCCTTGATCCACGCGTAGCGCTCCCACTCGCGCCCCTGCGAGATGAAATAGTTCTCCAGCATGTCGAAGCTGCAGACCAGCGGGCCGGAGTCGCCATTGGGGCGCAGGCGCATGTCGACCCGGAACACCTGGCCGTGCTCGGTGACGTCGGCCAGCGCCTGGATCATGCGCTTGCCCAGGCGCTCGAAGAACTCGAAGTTGCTGATCACCTTGTCGCCGCCGGTGTCGCCGTCATCCGGATAGACGAAGATCAGGTCGATATCGGAGGAGACGTTCAACTCGCGCCCGCCCAGCTTGCCCATGCCGACCACCAGCAACTCCTGCTCCCAGGCGCCGGGGGCCAGGGGCAGGCCGTGGCGTACCACCAGTGCGTCGCGTTCGACATCGTGCGCCACACGGACTGCCAGATCGGCAAACGTGCTCATGGTCTCGGTGACTTCCGCCAGATCGGCGTCGCCGGCCAGGTCGCGCACGGCCAGGTGGCACAGCACCCAGGTGCGCAGCTTGCGCAGCGCGGCGCGCATGCTGTCGCGGTCGAGACTGGGCGGATCGACAAAGGCGCTCATGGCCGCGCTGTCGAGCGGCTGGTCCAGGTGGCTGGCCAACTGTGCTGCGAGCCAGCTGCGGCTTTGCAGCATGTGCTGGAGATAGCGGGAGAAGGGCAGCGCGTGACGCACTTTTTCAGGCAGATGGGCCTGTTCGGTCAGGGACATGGTGAATCCGGCTTGATAGAATGAGCGGGATGCGTTGCGCCGCCGGCTGGCACGCTGCGGCGCAACGCAACCCCATTGATGCTCCCAGTCCCTCAGGATACTCAAATCACTTCCGTCGTGCCTACTGTCGAGCCTGCTGCGCAGCGCCCCGCCGGCCGCTGGCGCCGCCGTCTGCTGACGAGTGCGTTGATCCTCTACTTCCTGTGTGGCGCCGTTTTTCTGGCGGTGCGCCATGTCGTGCTGCCCGATATTGCACGCTGGCGTGCGCCGATTGCGCAGGAGGCCTCGGCGGCGCTTGGCGTGCCGGTCAGCATTGGCGCGCTCGAAGCCGACTGGTCGGGGCTGCGCCCGCGCCTGCACCTGAAGGAAGTGGTGCTGCGTGATGACGATGGCGAGCCGGCCCTGGTCCTGCCGCAGGTGGATGCGACGCTGGCCTGGACCTCGCTGCTCCGTCTGCGGCCCTATTTCCATCATCTGGTGGTGCGCGCCCCGGAACTGCACATCGCCCGTGACGCGTCGGGCCGCCTGTCGGTGGCCGGGCTGCCCGTGGCGCGCGGTGGTGCGGACGATGGCGAGGCGCTGCGGTGGCTGTTGGCGCAGCGGCAGATCGTGGTGCGTGACGCCACGGTGATCTGGCGTGACGGCCTCCGCCAGGCCCCACCGCTGCGGCTCGAGGCGGTCAACTTCCGCCTGCTCAAGGGCTTTGGCTCGCATGCCGCGGGGCTGACGATGGCGCCCGAAGGCCGGCTGGCCGAGAAGATCGACCTGCGGGCCGACCTGCGCGATGTGGATGAATCCGCGCCGGCGGCGTGGACTGGTCGCCTCTTCGTGTCGATTTCCCGCGCGTCGCTCGAAGACCTGCATGCATGGGTCGAACTGCCGGCCGGGCTCACCGGTTTCGGCGACGCGCGGCTGTGGGCCGGTTTCCACCGGGGCGAACCGACCGACGCCACCGCCGACCTGGCCCTGCGCGATGGTCGCGCGCAGTTGGGCGACGGGCTGCCCGAGCTGCAGCTGACCCACCTGTCCGGCCGCATCGGCGTGCGTCGCAATGCCACCGAGACCACGCTGACCAGCCAGGCCGTGTCACTCGAGGCCGGTGACGGGGTGCGTGTTGCGCCGACCGACCTGCGCTTGAGCCGGCGGGGGGCGGGGGCCGCGCAGGTGACCCGCTTCGAAGCCAACCAGCTCGATCTGGCCGCCTTGTCGGCGCTGGCGGCGCACCTGCCCTTTGATGCGGCGACGCGCAGTCGGTTGGCCAGTATTGCGCCAACCGGGCGCTTCAGCGACGTGACCCTGCAGTGGACCGGCGAGGCGGCGGCGCCGAGCGCCTGGCAGGTGTCAGCGGACTTCGACGGCGTTGGCCTGCGGTCGATCTCGCGAGATGACTGGCCGGGGCTGGCGGGGATCAGCGGGCATGTCGCCGGCAACGAGCGCAGCGGGCGGTATGTGCTCGACAGCACCGACATGACGCTGGCGCTGCCCGCCGTCTTCGAGACACCGATGCGCTTCGACACCATGTTTGCCGAAGGCGGCTGGCAGCGGCGCGATGACACCTTGCGCGTGGCGCTCGATCGCGCCCGGTTCGCCAACGACGATGCGCAGGGCGAGGCCAGTGGCTACTACGAGCCGGCGGCCGACGGGCCGGGTGTTATCGATCTCCAGGCCCGGCTGAGCGAGGCCGACGGCACGGCGGTATGGCGCTACATGCCGACGGTGGTCAATCAGGACACGCGACAGTGGCTGCGCAGCAGCATCACCGCCGGGCGTGCCAGCGATGTGCGCCTGCGCCTGCAGGGTGATCTGGCGGATTTTCCGTTTCGCGAGGGCGGCGGCATCTTCCTGATCACCGGGCGCTTCAGCCGCGCCAAGCTCGACTACGCGACGGCCTGGCCCGACATCGAGGCCATCGAGGGGGGGCTGCGCTTCGAGGGCGCGCGCATGGAGATCTCGGCCAGCCAGGCGCGGATCTACGGCGTACGGCTGGGCAAGGTGCTGGTGGTGCTCCCCGACCTCGACGTGCCCGACGAGGTGATCACCATCACCGGCACGGCAGCCGGTGGCACGCAGGATTTCCTGCGCTTTGTCGGCGACAGCCCGGTCCGCGAGCGGATCGACGGCTTCACCGACGACATGCGCGCCGAAGGCGATGGCGTGCTCGACCTGAAGCTCGTCATGCCGCTGCGTCGCGTGGCCGATACCGAGGTGAGCGGGCGCTATCGTTTCAAGGACAATGCGCTGACCGTCGTGCCGGGCCTGCCGCCGATTGCGGAGGCGGCGGGGCAGGTCAACTTTACCGCGCGCGAATTGAGCATTCCGCAAGCCGGCGGCATGCTCTTTGGCAAGCCCTTGCGCCTGACGGCGGCAACGCTGGCCGACGGCGGCGTGCGCTTCGAGGCGGCCGGCGAGGCGAGCCTGGCGGCGGTCCAGGCCGCCTATCCTTGGCCGGCGATGGCGCATGTATCGGGCGAGACGCCCTGGACGGCACAGATCACCGTGCGTGGCCGCCAGGCCGATGTGCAGGTCGACACCCCGCTCACCGGCGTGGCCAGCAGCCTGCCGGCACCGTTCAACAAATCGGCGCTGGCGGCCTGGCCGACGCGTGCCTCGCTGCGGATGACCCCCGGCCAGCCCGCCATGCTCAACCTGGCCATGGCCGACCGGGCGCTGGTCGAGTTGGCGATCCCGCGCGGCGAGGCGACCGGCGGCCTGCGCGGCGGTGTGGGTGTCGGAGCGCCGGCGCCGGCGAGCGAGCGCGGGGTCCGGGTGGCAATCGCGCAGCCGCAGCTTGACCTGGATGCCTGGCGGGCGGTCATGGATGACGGCCCGGTGGGCGGGGACGCGCTTCCGGTGGTCGGCGCCACCCTGAACACCCCGCGCCTGACCGTGGCCGACCTCGACCTGCACGGCGTGCAGATCGACGCCCGCCAGGCCGACGATCGCTGGCGATTGCAGGTCAAGGCCAAGGAGGCGGCCGGCGTGATCGACTGGCTGCGCACCGGCGATGGCAATGTGCATGCCCGGTTCTCGCACCTGTTGCTGGGCAAGGGCGCGGACGACAGCGCGGCGTTGTCCGACCTCAAGCCGCCCGAATCGTTGCCGGCGCTCGATGTGCTGGTCGAGCGTTTTGGCCTGCGCGGGCTGGAGCTGGGGCGCCTCGAGGTGCAGGCCTTCAACCGGGGCGGCTTGTGGCACCTGAACCGGCTCACCCTGGGCAGCCCCGACGGCGTGCTCTCCGGCACCGGCCTGTGGTGGCCCCAGGCGCCGGCCAAGACCGAGCTCGACTTCTCGCTCGAGAGCCCGGATGTCGGCGCCTTGCTCAAGCGCCTCGGTCATGCCGAAGCGGTGCAAGGCGGGCAGGCGACGCTCGCCGGCAAGATCGGCTGGCAGGGGCCGCCGACGGATCTCAACGTGGCCTCGATGACCGGCGCGTTGACGCTGTCGGCCGAGAAGGGGCAGTTCCGCAAGCTCGAGCCGGGCGTCGGGCGCCTGCTCGGCGTCCTCAGCCTGCAGTCCCTGCCGCGACGGATCACGCTCGACTTCCGCGACGTGTTCAGCGAAGGATTCGCCTTCGACAGCATTTCCGGTAGCATCGACATCGACCGGGGCGTGCTGCGCACCGATCCGCTGGAAATCCGCGGGCCGGCGGCCAAGGTGCTGATGCGCGGTTCGGCCAATGTGCCGAACGAAACCCAGAATCTGGATGTCACAGTGCAGCCGACCCTGAGCGAAACGGTGGCCGTCGGGGCGGCCCTGGGGGCCGTCAATCCGGTCGCGGGCGTGGTGACCTATCTGGTCCAGAAGGCGCTGCAGGACCCGCTGGAAAAGGCCTTTTCCTTCGATTACAAAGTCACCGGCACCTGGACCGAGCCGGTGGTGACCCGAACCTCGTCCGCACCGCCCAAGGGCGGGGCAGGGAGTCAATGACATGAGCTTCGACGCGCCTGTGCGCATCGCCGCAATCCAGACCGTCTCCGGCCCGGACGTGACCGAGAACCTGGCCATTGCCGGAGATCTGGTCGCCGAGGCCGCGCAGGCCGGAGCGCAGGTGGTGGCGCTGCCCGAGTACTTCCCGCTGATCAGCAACGACGAAGCCGACAAGGTGCGCCTGCGCGAGCGCGACGGCAGCGGCCCGATCCAGCAGTTCCTGCAGGACGCGGCCCGCCGCCACGGCGTCTGGCTGATCGGCGGCACCTCGCCGCTGGTGGCCGATGCGGGCGACAAGGTGCGCAACGCCACCCTGGTGTTCGACCCGGCGGGGCAGCGTGTGGCGCGCTATGACAAGATCCACCTGTTCGGCTTCGACAACGGCGCCGAACGCTACGACGAGGCCGAGACCATCGAGCCGGGCGAATCGGTGGTGACCTTCGACGCGCCCTGTGGCCGGGTTGGCCTGTCGGTGTGCTACGACCTGCGTTTCCCGGAGATGTTTCGCGCCATGGGCGAGGTCGACCTGATCGTCCTCCCCGCCGCGTTCACCTACACCACCGGCCAGGCGCACTGGGAGGTGCTGCTGCGTGCCCGCGCCATCGAGAACCAGTGCTACGTGATGGCGCCGGCGCAGGGTGGGCGCCACCCCAGCGGCCGGCGCACCTTTGGCGACAGTCTCATCATCGACCCCTGGGGCGAGGTGCTGGCGCGTCGTGCCGAGGGGCCTGGCGTGGTGGTGGCCGAGATGGACCCCGCCCGCCTGCGCGACGTACGCACCCGCCTGCCGGCCCTGGCGCATCGTCGTCTAACCTGAGTTACTGACCGGTCGCGCCACCTGCCGCGACCCGAGTGGAGTCCCATGACCGATCACACAGAAGCCCTGCACACCGCCGAACGCCACTTGCTGACGCCCACCGGGCTCGACCTGTCGGCCCTCGAAACGGTCTTCGGCCGCCTGCATGCCCACCAGGTGGATTACTCCGACCTGTACTTCCAGTACCACCGCACCGAGGCCTGGAGCCTGGAAGAGGGCATCGTCAAATCGGGCAGTTTCAATATCGACCAGGGCGTCGGCGTGCGCGCGATCAGCGGCGAGAAAACCGCCTTCGCCTACTCCGACGACATCAGCCTGCCGGCCCTGATGGCCGCGGCCGACGCCACCCGCGCGATCGGAGAGGCCGGCGGCAACGGCCGCACCCGTATCGGCCGGCCGGCCGCCGTGCCTCCGCGCTATCGCGGTGTCGATCCCTTCCTGTCGCTGGCCGATACCGACAAGGTCCGCCTGCTCGAGCGTCTGGAGCAGTTCGCGCGCGCTGAAGACCCGCGGGTCAAGGAAGTGATGGCACACCTGGTCGGCTCCTGGGAAACCATCCTGGTGGCGCGCAACGACGGCCACCTGGCGGCCGATGTGCGGCCGCTGGTGCGGGTGTCGATCTCGGTCATCATGGAAGAGAACGGTCGCCGTGAGCAGGGCAGTGGCGGCGGCGGCGGGCGTTTCGACTACGCCTGGTTCGACGACACGCGCCTGCGCGAGTACGCCCGGGCGGCGGTGCACCAGGCCAGCGTCAACCTCGCGGCCGACCCGGCGCCGGCCGGCACCATGACCGTGGTGCTCGGCTCGGGCTGGCCCGGCATCCTGCTGCACGAGGCCATCGGCCACGGGCTGGAGGGCGACTTCAACCGCAAGGGTAGTTCGGCCTTTGCCGGGCGCATCGGCCAGCAGGTGGCGGCCAAGGGCGTGACCGTGGTGGACGACGGCACGCTGGCCGACCGGCGCGGCTCGCTCACCGTCGACGACGAGGGCAACCCGACCCAATGCACCACGCTGATCGAGGACGGTATCCTCACCGGCTACATGCAGGACATGCTCAATGCCCGCCTGATGGGTGTGGCACCGACCGGCAATGGCCGGCGCGAATCCTTTGCCCACCTGCCGCTGCCGCGCATGACCAATACCTACATGCTCTCCGGCCAGCACGACCCGCAGGAGATCATCGCCTCGGTCGATCGTGGTCTGTACGCGGTCAACTTTGGCGGCGGGCAGGTGGACATCACCTCGGGCAAGTTCGTGTTCTCGACCGCCGAGGCCTATCTCATCGAAAAAGGCAAGGTGACGCGCCCGGTCAAGGGCGCCACCCTGATCGGCAACGGCCCCGATGCGCTCACCCGTGTGGCCATGATCGGCAACGACATGGCCCTCGACCCGGGTGTGGGCACCTGCGGCAAGGACGGGCAGAGCGTGCCGGTCGGCGTCGGCCAGCCCACCTTGCGCATCGACCGGCTGACGGTTGGCGGCACGGCTTGATGTACATCAAGCGCCGTGTTGCTTTGCATCAAGGAATATAAAACCGGGTCGTTACACCATCTTCGCAATGTGTGAAATTTGGTGACGAGATGATCCGCAGACGAGAACTGATCAAGGCGGCCTTCGGTGGCGTCGGCGCGCTGGCGCTGTCGAAGGCGATGGCGGCGCCGGCCGCAGCTCCGGCCAGCTCGGAGCCGATGCTGAGCCTGGCGCAGGCCATCAACAAGGCGGGGCGCCAGCGCATGCTGTCACAGCGTTGCGCCAAGGCCTGGCTGATGAAAGCGATGTCGGTGATGCCCGACAAGGCGGCCGAGCTGCTGCAATCGTCGATGCAGCTGTTCGATGCCCAGATGCAGGAGTTGTCACGCCTTCAGCCGACGGCCGAGGTGCAAACGGCCCTGGTGCAGCTGGCGGCCGACTGGCAAAGCTACCGTGCCGCCTTGCTGGTGCCGCCCTCGCCCGACAGCGCCGCGCAGCTTTATGCGCGCAACGAAGCCGTCCTCAATGCGGCCCATGCCGCCACCCTGGCCTATGAGCGTTCGTCCGGCACGCAGGTCGGGCGCCTGATCAACGTGGCGGGCCGGCAGCGGATGCTCTCCCAGCGCATGGCAAAGTTTGTCTTCTTCGCCCGCTACGGGGTCGAGGCGAAAGCCTCGGTCGATGCGCTTGCGGTGGCGCGCGACGAATTCGCCAAGGCGCTGGACCTGCTCAAGGCCGCGCCGCAGAACACGGCGCAGATCAACAACGAACTGGCGCTCGCCGACCAGCAGTGGTTCTTTTTCCAGAACGCACTGGGCGAGGGGAATTCGCCCAAGTCCATGCAGGTCATCGCGACAACCAGCGAGCGCATCCTCGAGCAGCTCAACCTGGTCGTCGGGCTTTACGAACAGCTGGCGACCACGAGCTAAAACAGCCGCCCCTGGATGTCCGAGCCGGGCGCGACGAAGCGCGTGCTGTCGAGCGCCACATGCCGTGGCGCGATGCCCAGCCGCTTGCAGGCCAGCGCAAAGCGCTGGCGGTACACCTCGGCAAAGGGGCCGGCGCCACGCATGCGATGGCCGAAGCGCGGATCGTTTGCGCGGCCACCGCGCAGTTGCCGGACCAGGCTCATCACATGGGCCGCCCGCCCGGGGGCGTGGTCGGCCAGCCAGCGCTCGAACAGCGGCGCCACCTCCAGCGGCAGGCGCAGCAGCACATAGCCGGCCGTGCGCGCCCCGCGGGCGACCGCCTCGGCGAGCACCGCATCCATTTCCCCATCATTGAGCGCCGGAATCAGCGGCGCAAACAGCACGCCGACCGGGATGCCGGCCTCGGCGAGGGCGCGCACCGTCTGTAGCCGCCGGTGAGGCGCCGCCGCGCGAGGCTCGAGCGTGCGCGCCAGATCGGTCGTCAGCGTGGTGATCGAGACCATCACCTGGGCCAGGCCGTCGCGGGCCATGGGGCCGAGGATGTCCAGGTCGCGCTCGATCAGTGCGGACTTGGTGATGATCTGCACCGGGTGACGGCACTCGGCGAGCACCTTGAGGATCTCGCGGGTGATGCCGAGGCGGCGCTCGACGGGCTGATAGGCATCGGTATTGACACCGAGCGCGATGGGCGCACAACGGTAGCCCGGCGCGGCCAGTTCCTTGCGCAGCAGCACTGCGGCGTCCGGCTTCCAGGCCAGACGCGTCTCGAAGTCGAGGCCCGGCGACAGCCCCAGCCAGGCGTGGCTGGGGCGGGCAAAACAGTAGACGCAGCCATGTTCGCACCCGCGGTAGGGGTTGATCGAGCGGTCAAAGGGCACGTCGGGTGAGCGGTTGGTGGTGATGATCGTGCGTGCCGCGTCAACCTGCAATTGTGTGCGTGGCGGGGCGTCGGTCGTGTCGGCGGGCCAGCCGTCGTCGGTGGCTTCGCGCTGCCAGTCGAGGAAGCGGCTGTCCGGCGCCTGTCCGGTGCCGCGGCCTTTGGGGGGGGTGTCGTTCATGGCAGGGCCAGTGTGCCTCATGGGCGGGTGCCGCGGTCAAGCAGGGGTCAAGTCCGCGCCGCGAATGCCGAGGTAGACAAGGGAGCAAGACGTCGGTTTGCCGCAGCGGACCGCGGAGGAGGGGGCATGACGGACCTGACACATGCAGTGGCGCAACTGTCGGCGCGTGCGCTGACTGACAGCGATGCGACGCATTGGGCCGAGATCGATGTGCTGATCGACAACCTGCCGGTCGGCGTGGCCTTGGTGGATGCGGCGCAGAATGTGCGGATCTTCAACCGCAAGGCCCGACAGATGCTGGATTTTCCGGACAGCCTGTTTGCCGGCCGAACGCCCAGCCTGCGCGAGTTGTTTCTCTACAACGCGCGGCGCGGCGAGTATGGCGAGGGCGATCCGGAGCAGTTGGCCGACGCCCTGATCGAACGCAGCCGCAAGCGCGAGCCGCACCAGTTCGAGCGCGACCGGCCCGACGGCTCGGTGCTGGACATCCGCGGCGAGCCCCTGCCGGGCGGCGGCTTCGTGACCATCTGGACCGACATCACCGCACGCAAGCGGGCCGAGCGCGACGCTGAGGCCCGGGCCCGCCAGCTGGACCTGGTGATGGACAACGTGCCGGGCAAGCTGTCGTTTTTCGATGCCGACCTGCGCTGTGTCTACAGCAACAAGCGCGAGCTGGTGTTTGGTGGGGTGCAGACCGGCGAGGCCGGCAAGACCCTGCATGAGCTGGTCGGCGATCCGGTCTATGGCGATATCGAGGGCTACTTCCGCCGCTCGCTCAACGGCGAGGCGACCTCCTACCAGCGCCCCTTCCGTCGGCCCGATGGCAGTCCGGGCTACCTGCAGGTGAGCACCACGCCGCACCGGGCGCCCAGCGGCGAGGTCATCGGCTTGTTCTCGCTGGGCCTGGATGTGACCGGCATCATGCGGGCGGAAGCGGCGCTCAAGGAGCGCAACACCGAGCTCGAAGCGGCCAACCGCGCGCTGGCCACCACGCACCAGCAGTTGGTGCAGACCGAAAAACTCGCCTCCATTGGCCAGCTGGCCGCCGGAGTGGCGCACGAGATCAACAACCCGGTCGGCTTCGTCAGCGCCAACCTGTCCACGCTCGGCACCTATGTGGGGCACTTGCTGGCCCTGGTCGATGCCGGCGAGCGCGGCCTGCGTGACGGCCTGCCGGCCGACAGCCCCGCCCTGGCCGCCTTCGAGGCGGCGCGGGCGGCGGCCGACCTGGATTTTCTGCGCGAGGACGTTGTCGCCTTGCTCGGCGAGTCGCGCGACGGGCTCGACCGGGTGCGCCGGATCGTCCAGGACCTGCGTGACTTCTCCCGCGCCGGCAGTCATGAGCAGTGGCAGCCGGCGTCGCTCGAGGCCGGCCTGGATGCGACGGCGAACATCGCGCTCACCGACATGAAGCACCGGGTGACGGTGTGCAAGGCGTATAGCGGCATTCCCGACATCGAATGCCTGCCCTCGCAGCTCAACCAGGTCTTTCTCAACCTCATCGTCAATGCCGGCCATGCCATTGCCGATACCGGCACCATCACCTTGCGCACCGGGCACAGCGCAGACGGGGTGTGGGTGGAAGTGAGCGATACCGGCTGCGGCATTGCGCCGGAGCATGTCGGCCGCCTGTTCGACCCCTTCTTCACCACCAAGCCGGTCGGGCAGGGGACAGGGCTCGGCCTGGCGCTGTCCTACGGCATTGTCGAGAAGCACGGCGGCAACATCACGGTGCGCAGCACGCCCGGCGAGGGCGCAACGTTCCGGGTGTCGCTGCCACGGGTGCGCCCCGCGGCAGGCTGAACACGTCCGGGCTCATTTTCCGGCGACCACCGGGATGCCCTTCAAGGCGCCGGACGCCGGCGCTTGTGGCAGCAGCTCGAGGGCGTTGGCGAATATCGGCGTGACGCCCAGGGCTTGAGCCAGCGGCGCCTCGACCTTGGTGACGGCCTGCAGGCTGGCGTGTTTGACATGGCCGAAACCACGCAGCTTGCGCGGTAGCTCGGCGAGGTCGACAGCCTGCGCATGCGTGGCGGGCGTCAGGCGCTTGAGCAGCGCGTCGACCTGGTCTGGGTAGTCTCGGGCCAGCGCGCGTTCCATGCGCCGCTCGGCGGTGCGCCCGAAGATGTCCAGCGCGCTGCCGCGCAGGCGCTTGCCGCGCGCCAGCCAGCGCATGGCGCCCATCAGCCAGGGGCCGAAGTCGCGCTTGATCAGGCGGCCGGCGGCATCCACTTTGGCCAAGAGCGGCGGCGCCATGTGGAAAGTGAGGCGCAGATCGCCCTCGAAGGTGTCACGCAGCTCCTCCATGAAGCGGCCGTCGGTGTACAGGCGCGCCACCTCGTACTCGTCCTTGTAGGCCAGCAGCTTGGCATAGCCGAAGGCTACCGCCTCGGTCAGGCGCAGCGGGGCGTCGGTGCCGACCACGGCACGCTCGGCCGCGCGCACCCGCTCGACCAGCGCGGTGTAGCGCGCGGCGTAGGCGGCGTCCTGGTAGGCGGTCAGATGCGCCACGCGGTGGGCGATCAGGGCGTCCAACGTCAGCGTCTTGTGGGCCGGTTCCTCGGCCAGGGCGAGCACCGCCTCGGGCTTTTCGGCAGCCAGCCGGCCGAGGTGGAAGGCCATACGGTTGCTGTCGACCGCCACCCCGTTGAGCACGATGGCGCGTTCGATCGCGGCGAGCGAGACGGGCACCCGGCCGCGCTGCCAGGCATAGCCGAGCAGCAGGATGTTGGCGCCGATCGAGTCGCCGAGCAGGCGCAGGGCGAGGTCGTAGGCGTCGACCGATTCCATCGCCTCGTCGCCGGCGGCGAAGCGCAGCTTGTCGAGCAGGGCGTCGGCATGCAGTTGGGCGTCCGGGTCGCGCACGAAGCGGTCGGTGGGGTTCTGGTGTTCGCTGGCGATGATGCGGGTGCGGCCGTGGCGCACGGTCTGCAGCGCTTCGGCCGAGGCGCCCACCACCAGATCGCAGGCCAGCAGCAGGTCGGCCTGCTGGGTGTCGATGCGTACCTGGTTGAGCAACTCCGGCGTCTTCGCCCAGCGGATAAAGGCCAGCACCGCGCCGCCCTTCTGCGCGAAGCCCATGAAATCGAGCTGAGAGCTGGCCAGGCCGTCGAGGTGGGCGGCCATCGACACCAGCGCGCCGACGGTGACCACGCCCGTGCCGCCGACGCCGGTGATCAGCAGGTCGTAGGGCGCGTCGTCCAGATGCGTGTGCGGCGTGGGCAGGTCGTGGATGAGGTGCTCGAGGGTGGCGGCATCGAGCTTGCCGACGCGCTTCCTGAGCGTGGCGCCGGCCACCGACACAAAGCTCGGGCAGAAGCCCTGCACGCAGGAGTAATCCTTGTTGCAGGACGATTGCTCGATCTGGCGCTTGCGCCCGAGCGGCGTTTCCAGCGGGATCACCGACAGGCAGTTGGACTGCGTGCCGCAGTCGCCGCAGCCCTCGCACACTTCGGGGTTGATGAAGATGCGGCGGTCGGGGTCGGGGTAGGCGTGCTTCTTGCGCCGGCGGCGCTTCTCGGCGGCGCAGGTCTGGTCGTAGATCAGCGCGGTGACGCCTTCGATGTCGCGCAGTGTGCGCTGCACGGCGTCCATCTCGCTGCGGTGATGGAAGGTGGTGCCCGGCGGAAACAGTGCGCCCGCGCCGTCGTATTTCTCCGGCTCGTCGCTGACCACGGCCAGGCGCTTGACGCCCTCGGCCTCGACCTGGCGGGCGATGCGCTCGACGCTGATGGTGCCGTCGTGCGGCTGGCCGCCGGTCATGGCAACGGCGTCGTTGTAGAGGATCTTGTAGGTGATGTTGGCACGGGCGGCGATGGCCTGGCGGATGGCCAGGCTGCCGGAGTGGAAGTAGGTGCCGTCGCCGAGGTTCTGGAACACATGCGGCCGGCGCGTGAAGTGGGCGTGGGCCGACCAGTCGGCGCCTTCGCCACCCATCTGGATCAGGCCGGTGGTGGCGCGGTCCATCCACGAGGCCATGAAGTGGCAGCCGATGCCGGCCTGGGCGACCGAGCCTTCGGGCACCTTGGTCGAGCTGTTGTGCGGACAGCCGGAGCAGAAATAGGGCAGGCGGCGCACCGCGTCGCCGGCATTCGACAGCACCTCGGGCGCGGTGAAGTCGCACACATGGCTGAGGCGGTCGAGCGCCGGGCGGTGGGCGGCCAGCCAGCGGGCGAAGGCCGGCATGATGCGCGAGGGGCGCAGCTCGCCCAGCGCCGACAACAGCGGCGCGCCGTCGGCGTCGTGCTTGCCGATCACGCGCGGCCGGGCGCCTCGGCGGTTGAACAGCAGGGTCTGGATCTGCTCCTCGACCACCGGTGCCTTTTCCTCGATCACCAGCACTTCGTCGAGGCCGTCGACCAGCGTGTCGATGCGCGTCGGCTCGAGCGGGAACACCAGCCCGACCTTGTAGAGGCGGATGCCGGCCTCGGCCAGATCGTCGAGCGACAGTTCCAGCCGGCGCAGCACTTCGAGGAAATCGTAATGCGCCTTGCCGACGGTGACGATGCCAAGCGTGGCCTCGGGTGTGGCGCGGATCCAGCGGTCAATGCTGTTCGCCTTGGCGAAGGCGCGCACCGCGTCGAGCTTGTCGGCCAGGCGCGCTTCGAGCGCCAGGCTGGGCAGGTCGGGCCAGCGGTAGTGCAGGCCGCCGGCGGGCGGGGTGTAGTCGGCCGGCGGCGGGAAGTCGTGGCGCACGGCGTCGAGGTCGACCGTCATGCCACTCTCGACCACTTCCGAGATGGCCTTGAAGCCCACCCAGTTGCCCGAGAAACGCGACAGCGCCCAGCCGTAGAGGCCGAATTCCAGGTATTCGGCGACGTTGCCGGGGTGGATCACCGGCATGTGCCAGGCCTTGAGCGTGAGGTCGCTCTGGTGCGGCATGGACGAGGACACGCAGCCGTGGTCGTCGCCCAGCACCGCCAGCACGCCGCCATGCGGCGAGGCGCCGTAGGCGTTGCCATGCTTGAGCGCATCGCCGGCGCGATCGACGCCGGGGCCCTTGCCGTACCAGACGGCGAACACGCCATCGACGGTGCGCTGCTCGTCGGTTTCCACCTGCTGGCTGCCGAGCACCGCGGTGCCGCCGAGTTCTTCGTTGATGGCCGGCTGGAAGGCGATGCCGGCGGCCTCGAGGTGCTTTTTCGCCTTCCACAACGCCAGGTCGTAGCCGCCCAGCGGCGAGCCGCGGTAGCCGCTGATGAAGCCGGCGGTGTTGAGGCCGCGCGTGCGGTCGAGCCGCGCCTGCATCAGCGGCAGGCGCACCAGCGCCTGGATGCCGGTCAGGAAAACGACGCCGTGCTCGGCCTCGAAGGCGTCGCTGAGGGTGTAGTCGGGGCGTGCCAGTGCTGCCTCCGGCTCGGCCTGGAAGGCGAGCGCTACAGCCGGCGCACCCACCCGGGGTTCGGGGTGGCGCATGTCTCTCTCCGCGGGGTCGATCGCTGCCGGGTGGCCCGGTCATGTCGCCCGTCATGATTTGTGGTGATAACAGTTTAGGTGCCGTCGGCGGTCTGTGCGTTCCCCTCTTGCCATGGATTGGCGAGAAATGAGAAGGTGTGTTCTTGATCTATGTCAATTTGGAGAATGCCTGTGCTTGAGCGATTTGTGCGCCGCATTCTGGCCGAGCTGCAACGCGATGCACGCCAGTCGGTGCAGGAGTTGTCGGCGCGGGTCGGGCTGTCATCGACGCCGTGCTGGCGCCGGCTGAAGGAGATCGAGAAGGCCGGGCTGATCCGCCGCCACACCGTGCTGCTCGACCGCGAGGCCATCGGCCTGAAGGAATGCCTGCTCGCGCATGTGACGCTGGCGCGGCATGTGGGCACGGCGGTGGACGAGTTCGAGCGGGCCGTGCTGGCGCATCCGGAGGTGATCGAGTGCTATTCGACCACCGGCGACGCGGACTACATCCTGAAAGTGGTGGTGCCCGACATGAAGGCCTATGACCACTTCCTGCACAAGCAGATCTTCGCCATCGCCGGCGTGGCCAATGTGCGCACCGCGGTGGTGTTGCGCGAGGTGAAGTACGACACCGTGCTGCCGATCGACACCGAGAGCCCGTGAGTCGGGCGCAATAAAAAACCGCCCCGGAGGGCGGTTGGGCGCGGCCGCGACGGCGCTTATTTGTCGTTGCGCAGCAGGTCGAGCCGGCGGGCGTCGGCGTCGGAGATGTACTCGAACACCCGCACCACCTTGTTGACCCCGGCCGTGGTGCGCGCCACCTGGGTGGCGGCGTCGGCCTCGGCCTGAGTGACCAGGCCCATCAGATAGACCGTGGACGACTCGGTCACCACCTTGATCAGGTGGGCCTGCACCTGGGCGGAGTCGATCATGCGCGCCTTGACCTTGGAGGTGATCAGCGCGTCGTTGCTGCGCGAGGTCAGGGAGCTGTGGCCGGCGACCCGCACGTCGTTGGTGACACCGCGGATGTTGGGCACCATGGCGATGACCTGCGGCAGCTGGTCGCGCGCGCCGGCGTTGGGCGCTTCGCCGGTCAGCAGCACGTTGCGGTTGTAGGAGGTGACGTTGACATGCACGTGGTCGCCGAGCTTCTCCTTGATCTGCGCGGCGGCCTTCCACTCGATGGCTTCGTCTTCCACATAGGCGCCGGAGCTGCGCCGGTCGGAGACCATCAGTGCGCCGGTGCCGACGCCGGTGGCCACCAGCGGAAAGCAGCCCTGGAGGGCGGGCACGACGCCGGCGACGAGGGCCAGCGTGAGGACGGTGCGACGCAGGGAATGACTCATTTTTATTCGACTCCTAATAGCAAACAATCGATGCCGTCACACAGGCAGTGGAGGATCAGCAGGTGCACTTCCTGGATGCGCGCGGTGCGCTCGGCCGGGACGCACAGATGGACATCCTCCGGCCCCAACAGTTCGGCCATGCGTCCGCCGGACTTGCCGGTGAGGGCAATGACGGTCATCTCGCGCTCGTGGGCGATCTTCATCGCCTCGATCACGTTGGGCGAGTTGCCGCTGGTGGAGATGGCCAGCAGCACGTCGCCCGGCTGGCCCAGCGCCGCCACCTGCTTGGCGAAGATCTGGTCGTAGGCGTAGTCGTTGGCGATCGAGGTCAGCGTGGAGGTGTCGGTGGTGAGCGCGATCGCGGCCAGTGGCGGGCGCTCCATCTCGAAGCGATTGACCAGTTCGGCGGCGAAATGCTGCGCGTCGGCCGCCGAGCCGCCATTGCCGCAGGCGAGGATCTTGCCGGTGTTCATCAGGCTGCCGGTCATCACGTCCACGGCATGGGCGATCGGCGCCGCGAGCAGCTCGATGGCCGCCCGTTTGGTGGCGATGCTCTGTTCAAATTGATCGGTAATGCGACTGATGAGATCCATCGGGAATCCGCAAAGCAAGAGCCTGAAACGAGCGCCGATTCTAGCATGGGGGGCATCGGCCCCCGTCGCGGTCGACGCGCTTCGTTACATTCTGCTCAGCTGTCGAAGGCGCCGCGGATCCACTCGATCCGGCGGGCGTCGAGCGCGTCGAACAGCACGACGTCAAAGCGGCAGGGGGCATCGGCGAGACGGCCGGCCTGGCTCAGCCAGTGCGTCGCGGCAAGGATGATGCGGGCCTGCTTGCGCGCCGTGATGCTGGCCGCTGCGCCGCCATAATCGCTGCGTCCGCGCAGGCGGACCTCGACGAACACCAGCGTGGCGCCGTCGCGGCAGACAAGGTCGATCTCGCCGCCGCGGCAGCGGAAATTGCGCGCCAGCGTGCGCAGGCCGGCGGCGTGCAGGTGCGCCTCGGCCAGCTGCTCGGCCGCGGCGCCGCGACTGGCGGCTTGCCGTTGGGGCGCGCCGCGGCCGACAATGGCCGACTTGCACAGTTGAGCGACGCGCTTGATGGACATCACCGAATCACCGCTTTCCAGGACGCCGTCATTGTATGTGGTGGCCACGCCATTGGGGAACCTGCAGGACATCACCCTGCGCGCGCTGGCCGTACTGCGGGCGGTGGACGTGGTGGCGGCCGAAGATACCCGCCACACCAAGGGGCTGCTCAGCGCGCACGGCATCAGCGCCAGCTTGATGGCCGCGCATGAGCACAACGAGGCGCGGGCGGCGGCGCAGATCATCGACCGGCTGGCCGCCGGCGAGCAGGTGGCCTTCGTCTCGGATGCCGGCACGCCGGGCATTTCCGACCCCGGCGCGCGGCTGGTGGCCGCGGTGCGCGCCGCGGGCCATCCGGTGGTGCCGGTGCCGGGGCCGAGCGCGGTGGTGGCCGCGCTGTCGGTGGCCGGCTTTGTCGAGGGGGGCTTTCATTTTGTCGGCTTCCTGCCGCCCAAGTCCGGCGCGCGCCGCCACCGGCTCGAGGCCCTGCGCGAGGGCGTGGACGTGACCGTGTTCTACGAAGCGCCGCACCGGGTGCGCGACAGTCTGCGCGACATGGCCGAGGTGCTCGGGCCGGCGCGCGAACTGGTGGTGGCGCGCGAGCTGACCAAGCGTTTCGAGGAAATCGCCCGCCTGCCGCTGGGCGAGGCGCAGGCCTGGCTCGATGCCGATGCCAACCGCGAGCGTGGCGAGTTCGTGCTGCTGGTCTCCGGCGCGCCACCGGCCGAGGGGCTCGATGCCGAGGCCGAACGCGTCCTCGCGCTGCTGCTGGCCGAACTGCCCACCCGCACCGCCGCCAAGCTGGCGGCGGAGATCACCGGTCAGCCGAAGAACGCGCTCTACCAGCGCGCGCTGGCGATCAAATCCTGAGTCGGGCCTATAATTCGGCCCGACGAAAAACGAGGTTCACGCATGCAAACCCTGACCATCACCCGCCCCGACGACTGGCACCTGCATGTGCGCGATGGCGCTGCCCTGGCCGCCGTCGTGCCCGACTCCGCCCGCCGCTTCGGCCGCGCCATCATCATGCCGAACCTGCGCCCGCCGGTGGTCAACGCCGAGCAGGCGCGCGCCTACCGTGACCGAATCCTCGCCGCCGTGCCGGCTGGTCTCAAGTTCGAACCGCTGATGACGTTGTACCTCACAGACAATACGGCGCCCGATGAAATCGACCGTGCGCTGGCGACCGGCTTCATCCCCGCGGTGAAGCTCTACCCCGCCGGCGCCACCACCAACTCGGATGCCGGCGTGACCGCCATCGACAAGGTCCGGCCGGTGCTCGAACGGATGGAACAATCGGGCATGGTGCTGTGTGTTCACGGAGAGGTGACCCATGCTGACGTTGATATCTTCGATCGCGAGCGGATTTTTATTGATCGCGTGCTGGCACCGCTGGCAAAAGACTACCCGGCGCTGCGCATCGTCTTCGAGCACATCACCACGCGCGAGGCGGCGCAATTCGTGACCGAGTCGGGCCCCAACGTGGGCGCGACCATCACCGCGCACCACCTGCTGCTCAACCGCAACGCGATCTTCGCCGGCGGCATCAACCCGCATCACTATTGCCTGCCGGTGCTCAAGCGCGAGACGCACCGCGAGGCGCTGGTGGCCGC
This sequence comes from Pseudomonadota bacterium, assembly GCA_008501585.1. Lineage (GTDB taxonomy): Bacteria > Pseudomonadota > Gammaproteobacteria > Burkholderiales > Rhodocyclaceae > Nitrogeniibacter. The sequence continues at coordinate 49,455 of QQUN01000022.1, forward strand.
CGCCATTTCCGGCAACCCGAAGTTCTTCCTCGGCACCGATTCGGCGCCCCACGCCCGCGGCGCCAAGGAGTCGGCCTGCGGTTGTGCCGGCTGCTATACCGCGCATGCCGGCATCGAGTTGTACGCCGAAGCCTTCGAGGCGGCCGGTGCGCTTGACCGGCTGGAGGGCTTTGCCAGCCACTTCGGGCCGGACTTCTACCGGCTTCCGCGCAACACCGACACCCTCACCCTGACCCGCGTCGACACCGCCGTGCCGGCGCAGCTCGACTACCTGCCGGACGACCCGCTGATCCCCCTGCGCGCTGGTGGCACGGTCGCCTGGCAACTGACCTGATCCGCCCATGATGCTCGATCGTCGCCTCCTCTTGCTGCCGCTCGTGCTGCTGGCTCTGACCGGCTGCGAGAACTCCGCCACCGCCTACAAGATCGAGGGCTCCGAGCACGCGCTGATGCTGGTGCGCGAGCAGCGCTACTTCTGGTCCGACGAGATCGCGCAGGCCGTGGTGGTGGCGCGGCTACCCAAGTGCCAGCGCCGCGTGGCGATCTGGCCGGGCAGCGGCGAAGGACCGGCGATGGACGTCTTCGAGGCCGGTTACCAGCTGTGGGCCTTGCAGCAGGGACGTCGCTGGTATCTGGCCAGCACCGAGAAATGCCTGGTGCAGGACTGGGCGGACGCGCCGGCGACGCCACCGGGCGCACGGGTGGGTACCTTCCGCATGCGTGACGGCGTGATGGTGTTCGAGCCGGCGCAGGGCGCGCAGTGAGTGATCGCCCCGATTACCTGATCCCCTCGGCGCTGGCCAAGTGGCCGCTGTTCGCGCCGCTGTCGCCCTTGCTCGAAGCCAGCGGTGACCGTCTGCCGGGGCTGCTGGCGCTCAACCGGCTGGTGGCGCATTGTGCGCCCTGCCTGGAAGCTGCCAGTGGCGAGGCGCTGCGCTTTGTGGCGCCGCCTTCGGTGAGCGCCGACTACGAGCACGCGGTGTTCGACCGCGGCCAGGTGGCGACCCGCGCCGACAACTGGCATGACTACTTCAACGCGCTGGTTTGGGCCACCTTTCCGCGCACCAAGGCGGCGCTCAACGCGCGCCACATGCAGGAAGCGGCGCTCGGCGGCGCCACCCGTAGCCGCAGTCGTGGCCCGGTGCGCGATGCACTGACCCAGTTCGACGAATGCGGCATGCTGGTGCTGGGCAGCGATGTCGGCCTGCTCGAGGCGCTGGCCCACCACGACTGGCTGGGCGCGTTCTGGGAGGCCCGAGCCCGGCTGAAGGCCTCGACCCATTTCATCCTGTTTGGTCATGCTTCTTACGACCAGATGCGCACCCCGTTCAACGGGCTGTGCGCCAAGGCCATCTATGTGGCGGTGCCCGAGGCGGTGCTGGCCATGCCGCTGGACAGGCAGCTCGCCTGGGCCGACGCCTGGCTGGCCGAGTGGGTCGGCGCAGGCGAGGTGCTCAGGGCGCCACGCGACCTGTCGGCGTTGCCGATGCTGGGGATTCCGGGCGTGGTGCGCGAAAACGCCGTGCGCGACTTCTACCTCGATACCGACCAGTTCCGGCCGCTCGGCGCACGCACGGCGGCCGCGATCATCTCCTCACCGGAGGCGGCCGCCCTCGCGCTATAATCCGCGCCGGGAAGTTCGCCAGGCAGTCGCGACACGCGCGAGCGTATCGAGGAAAGTCCGGGCCACACAGAGCAGGATGCCGGCTAACGGCCGGGCGCCATACGCCGAAAGGCCAAAGCGACGGAAAGTATCGCCCGAAGGGGCGATCATCGCGTGTGCTGTGATCTGCGCCGCTTGCGGTGGGGAAACCCGAGCAGACACGCGATGGCAACAGAAAACAAACCGCCGACGACCGCAGATGTCGGGTCAGGGTGAAACGGTGGGGTAAGAGCCCACCGCGGACGTGGTGACACGGACGGCACGGCAAACCCCATCCGGGGCAAGGCCAAATAGGGGAGCATTGGCGTGGCTCGCGCCGCTCCCGGGTAGGCTGCTAGAGCGGCGCGGCAACGCGTCGCCGAGAGGAATGACTGCCCGGCGCCCGCAAGGGCGTTTGACAGAACCCGGCTTATCGGCGGACTTCCCACTTCCCGCCACTTTTCGTGATTTCTTCACGATTCTCCCCACCTTCTCCCACACCAAGCGGCCCGGAGCGCCCCTGCTTCGCGTCGAGTCTTCGATTTGTTCCCGTTGTCATTGATTTGTCTGGAAAAATGCCGCCCGTCGCTTTCGCCGGATTCTGCGGTAAGTGGTTGTGTCCATTGGCAAAACCCCCGATTTACGCGCTTGACCGGTGTTGTGCTTTGCACTAGAGTGGGTTCAAGTGCACAATTGTGGGAGAGAGTGCACCAAATCTCTCTTCCGATGGGTCCCGAGGGGGTGTGATGTTCCAAGGCGCTGCAGCGCTCAGTCTCGATGCGAAGGGTCGCCTGGCGATCCCGGCGCGGCATCGTGACGCGCTCTCGGCGGCTGGCGAGCTGGTGCTCACGGCACACCCGCACCGTTGTTTGCTGATCTACCCGGTCGACGCCTGGCAGCCGATTCGCGACAAGGTGCTCGCCGGCTCCAGCCTGGAGCCGCGCTCGGCGATGCTCAAACGCTTGCTGGTCGGTTTCGCGCGCGAAGAGCGCCTCGATGCCGCAGGCCGTGTGCTGGTGGCGCCGGAGCTGCGTCAGTTCGGCGAGCTGGAAAAGTCGGTCTGGCTGGTGGGGCAGGGCTCGCACTTCGAACTGTGGTCCGATGCCGGCTGGCAGAAGCAGCAGGAGCTCATGTTCGGCATGGGCGCCGATCTGCTGCCGCCGGGCCTGGAAGATCTGGCGCTATGAGCTCCGCTGCCATCCATGTCAGCGTCCTCCTTTCCGAAGCGATCGATGCCCTGAACATCCGCCCCGGCGGTTGCTATGTCGATGGCACCTTCGGCCGGGGCGGGCACAGCCGTGCCGTGCTCGAGCGGCTCGGGCCGTCAGGCCGGCTGGTGGCCTTTGACCGTGATCCGAAGGCAATCGCCGCGGGCGCGGCGATCGAGGATTCCCGCTTTCTCTTGATTCATGCGCCGTTCAGCGACATGGCGCAATCGCTGGATGCGGCCGGGATTGGCCAGGTTGACGGCGTGCTGCTCGACCTGGGCGTGTCATCGCCGCAGCTGGACGAAGCCGAGCGCGGCATGAGTTTCCGTTTTGATGCGCCGCTGGACATGCGCATGGATACGAGTCGCGGCGAGACCGTGGCTCAGTGGCTGGCCCGGGCAGAGGTCGGCGAAATAACCGAGGTGGTGAAGGACTATGGAGAAGAACGGTTTGCTCATGCGATTGCAAAGGCGATTGTTGCTGCTCGGGCAGGGGGGGCTGTTGCAACCACTGGACAACTTGCCGCACTCGTGGAAAAAGCGGTCCGCACGCGCGAGCCGGGGCAGCATCCAGCGACGCGCACCTTCCAGGCTCTTCGGATTTTCATCAACGCGGAGCTTGAGGAGCTGTCGCTAGTCCTGCCCCAGTGCATGGACCGGCTGTCGGCCGGCGGGCGGCTGGTGGTGATCAGCTTTCATTCGCTCGAGGACCGCATCGTCAAGCGTTTCATGCGTGACGCCTCGGTGCCGCCGAAACTGCCCCGCGGCATGCCGGTGCGTGAAGCCGACCGCCCCGCGCCGAAGCTGCGCCTGGTGTCGAAGGCGGTCAAGGCCGGCGAGGCGGAAGTGCGCGCCAACCCGCGCGCACGTAGCGCCGTGATGCGCGTCGCCGAACGGACGGAGGCCTGACATGTTGCGTGTCGATGCCCTGCTGGTGGTTGTGGTGGTGGTCAGCGCGCTGGGCGTGGTGGCCTCGCAGCACCAGGCGCGCAAGCTGCATACCGAACTGGAGCGCGATCAGGCCCGGATGCGTCAGCTGGAAGTGGAGTGGGGGCAACTGCAACTGGAGCAAAGCACCTGGGCCGCGCATGTGCGCATCGAGAAGATCGCCCGCCAGCGCCTGCGAATGCAGCCGCCTGGCACCGGGCAGATACTGCTTATCGAGGGGTCGCCATGACAAAGCGAAGCGTTACCTTCAATCACAATCCGCTACTTGCGAAAGGGCTGCCGGTCTGGCGGCCCCGTGTCGTTTTGCTGGCCCTGCTCTGCGGGTCGTTCGCGCTGGTGGCGCGGGCGGGCTATCTGCAGGGCGTGAATGACGACTTCCTGCAGGCCAAGGGCGAGTCGCGCTATGCCCGCGTGATCGAGATCCCCGCCACGCGGGGCAAGATCACCGACCGCCATGGCACGGTGCTGGCGGCGAGCACGCCGGTGAAATCGATCTGGGCGATTCCGGGCGATGCCAAGCTGACCCCGGCCGATGCGCGCAAGCTCGCCGGCTTGCTCGACATGGATGTGCGCGACCTGAACCACCGCCTGGGCAAGGACGGCGACTTTGTCTACCTCAAGCGCCAGGTGCCGCCCGAAGTGGCCGAGCGCGTGGCCGAGATGAAGCTGGCCGGCATCCACGAGCAGCGCGAATACCGCCGCTACTATCCGGGCGCGGAGGTGATGTCGCACCTGCTCGGCTTCACCGGGGTCGACGACCATGGCCAGGAAGGGGTGGAGCTGGCCTATGACAGCCAGCTCAACGGCAAGCCCGGTTCGCGCCGGGTGATCAAGGATCGCCGCGGCCAGATCGTCGAGGACGTGGAGTCGATCCGCACGCCGCAGGAAGGCAAGGACATCGCCCTGTCGATCGATGCCAAGGTCCAGTACCTGGCCTACACCGCGCTGCAGACGGCGATGGAAAACCACCGCGCCAAGGCCGGCAGCGTGGTGGTGCTCGATGCGCGCAGCGGCGAGGTGCTGGCGATGGTCAACGCGCCCTCGTACAACCCGAACAACCGCGAATCGCTCACCGGCGCCCAGTTGCGCAACCGGGCGGTGACCGACACCTTCGAGCCGGGCTCGGTGCTCAAGCCGATCATCGCAGCGATGGCGCTGGAGAGCGGCAAGTTCCGCTTCGATACCGTCATCGATACCGGCAACGGCCGCATGAGCGTGGCCAACGCCACCATTTCCGACACCAAGCCGCATGGCCGGCTGACCGTCGCCGAGGTGATCCAGAAGTCGTCCAACGTTGGCACCGTGCGCATGGCCATGACCTTCAAGCCGCAGGAAATGTGGCAGGTGTATGACGAGATGGGCCTGGGCGCATCGATGCAGCTGGGCTTCCCCGGCGAGGCCTCCGGCCGCCTGCGCCCGGCCAGCACCTGGCGTCCGATCGAGCAGGCCACCATGGCCTATGGCTACGGCGTGTCGGCCAGCCTGATGCAGCTGGCACGGGCCTACCTGGTGTTTGCCCGCGACGGCGAGATGATCCCGGTGACGCTGACCCGCAGCGAGGCGCCGCCGCAGGGTGGCCGCCGCGTGTTCTCCGCGCAGACCGTGCGCGAGACCCGCGCGATGATGGAAATGGTGACGCAGACCGGCGGCACGGCGGTGCACGGCCAGGTGCCGGGCTACCGCGTGGCGGGCAAGACCGGCACCTCGCACAAGCTCGAAGGCGCTCAGTACACCTCGAAATACATCGCCTCCTTCGTCGGCCTGGCGCCGGTCAGTGACCCGCGCCTGGTGGTGGCGGTGATGATCGACGAGCCCAGCGGCAAGCAGTACTACGGCGGCCAGGTGGCCGGCCCGGTGTTCGCCCGCGTGATGGCCGGCGCCCTGCGCGCGCTGTCCGTGCCGCCCGACGCGCCGGTGACGCCGATGCAGGTGGCACGCGGCAAGGACGAGGCCGTGGCCGGCCGGGAGCGCATGTGAGCCAGGCCGCCGCCCACCGCTTGCTCGACACCCTGCGCGCCGCCCATGTGGCGGTGTCGGGGCTGTGTGTCGACTCGCGTGCGGTGACCTCGGGCGACGTGTTCCTGGCCTATCCGGGCCTGCGGGTCGATGGGCGCGATTTCATCGCCCAGGCGGTCGCTGCCGGTGCCGCCGGCGTGATCTACGAAGCCGAAGACGGATTCACGCCGCCGTCGGCCGCCGTGCCCATGTTGCCGGCCTCCGGTCTGCGCGGGCTGGCCGGGCATCTGGCCGACGCCGTGTATGGCACGCCGTCGGCCGATCTGTGGGTCGCCGGCGTGACCGGCACCAACGGCAAGACCACGGTCAGCCAGTGGCTGGCGCGGGCCCTGTCCTTGCGCGGCGAACGCTGCGGCATCATCGGCACGCTGGGCAGCGGCTTCCCCGACCAACTGGTCGAAGGGCAGCACACCACGCCCGAGGCGGTTGCGGTGCATCGCACCCTGGCCTGGCTGCGCGGCGAAGGCGCCCGTGCCGTGGCGATGGAGGTGTCATCGATCGGCCTGCACCAGGGGCGGGTCGCCGGGGTGCGCTTCGATGTGGCGATCTTCACCAACCTGACCCGCGACCATCTCGATTATCACGGCGACATGCGTGCCTACGCCGAAGCCAAGGCCGACCTGTTCCGCATGGAGATCGATCACGCGGTGATCAATCTCGATGATGCGTTCGGCGTGGAACTGGTCAAGCGTCTGGCGGGCAAGGGGGCGGCGGTGATCGGCTATACGCTGCACACGGCCAATGCCGAGCAGGCCCCGGCCGGTTGCGCCCTGGTGGCGGAAGAGGTCTCCACCACGGCCTCGGGCGTGCGCTTCGTCGCTTGCTGGCAAGGGCGCCGGGTGCCGGTCAGCGTGGCGCTGGTGGCCGAATTCAATATCTCCAACCTGCTGGCGGTGATGGGGGCGTTGATCGCCCGTGGCGCACCGCTGGACGAGGCCGTCCAGGCCTGCGCCCGCCTGCGTCCGCCGGCCGGCCGGATGCAGATGCTCGGCGGCGTCGGCGAGCCGCTGGTGCTGGTCGACTACGCCCACACCCCCGATGCGCTGGAAAAGGTGCTGCTCGCCGCGCGCCAGACGGCCGCTGCCCGCAAGGGCCGGCTGGCCTGCCTGTTCGGCTGCGGCGGTGATCGCGACGCCGGCAAGCGCCCGCTGATGGGCGCCGTGGCCGCGCGGCTGGCCGACACCGTATGGCTGACCAGCGACAACCCGCGCAGCGAGGATCCGGAGCAGATTCTCGACCAGATCGCCCTGGCCACCGGCGAGGCGGTGCATCGCCTGGCCGACCGCGCGCAGGCGATACGCGAGGCCATTACCCGCGCGGCGGCCGACGATGTGATCGTGGTCGCCGGCAAGGGGCATGAGCCCTATCAGGAAATCAAGGGCGTGCGGCACCCGTTCTCCGACGTGACGCACGGCAAGGACGCATTGGCGGCATGGGCCGCCAGTCATGGAGCGCGCACATGATCGATTTGCAGACCTCGGCTCAGGCCATCGGCGCGCAGGCCACCGGCACCGCCCGTTTCGACACGGTGCTGACCGATTCGCGCGCGCTGAGCGCAGGCTGCCTGTTCGTGGCCCTGCGAGGCGAACGTTTCGACGCCCACGACTTTCTCGACGCGGCCCGCGAGGCGGGCGCCGTCGCGGCGATGGTCGACCGCGCCTGGGCCGACGCCCACCCCGCGGGCGGCGACCTGCCGTGGCTGGTGGTGGACGACACGCGCGACGGACTCGGCGCGCTGGCGGCCTGGTGGCGCTCGCAGTTCGAGCTGCCGCTGATCGGCGTCACCGGCAGCAACGGCAAGACCACCGTGAAGGAAATGTGCGCCGCCATTGCCGGCGCCTGGGTGGCGCGCGAAGGCGGCGAGCCGGTCACGGCGGTGCTGGCCACGGCCGGCAATTTCAACAACGACATCGGCCTGCCGCTGACCCTGTTGCGGCTGCGCCCCGAGCATCGTGTCGCGATCATCGAGATGGGCATGAACCATCCCGGCGAGATCGCCTATCTGTCGCGCCTGGCCGCGCCCACCGTGGCGGTGATCAGCAACGCGCTGCGCGCCCACCTCGCCGGCGTCGGCGACCTGGACGGCGTGGCGCGGGAGAAGGGCGCCATTTACAGCGGGCTGGTGGACGGCGGCGTTGCGGTGATCAACGCCGATGATGCGTTTGCGCCGTACTGGCAAGGCCTCAACCAGGACCGTCGCATCCTGAGCTTCGGCCTCGGCGAGGGCGCCGCGGTGCGTGCCGATTGCGAACTGCACGGCCTGGGGGTGCGCATGTGCCTGCACCATGACGGCCAGACGACCTGCTTCCCCCTGCGGGTGCCCGGCCTGCACAACGCCCGCAATGCCTGCGCCGCCGCCGCGGCCTGCCTGGCCGCCGGCATGACGCTCGACGACGTGGCCGCCGGCCTGTCGAGCTACCAGGGCACGCGCGGGCGCCTGACCCAGCGCGCCGGCCTGGGGGGCGCGACGGTGCTCGACGACACCTACAACGCCAATCCCGATTCGGCCCGTGTGGCGATCGACGTGCTGGCCGCCACGCCGGGGCGCAAGGTGCTGGTGCTCGGCGACATGGGTGAGCTGGGCGAGGCCAGCGCGCAGATGCATGACGAGGTCGGCGGTTACGCCAAGAGCCAGGGCATCGATCACCTGCTGGCGCTGGGCCAGGCCAGCGTGGTGGCGGCGCGCAACTTCGGCGCCGGCGGCGAACATTTCGAACGCATCGACGATCTTGTCGCGGCGCTGAAAAAACTGATGGATGAGAACACGGTGGTACTGGTGAAGGGATCGCGCTTCATGCGCATGGAGCGGGTGGCCAATGCGGTGGCCGCCGACACGAACGGCGCGGAGGACGGACATGCTGCTTGAACTCGCACTGTGGCTCGGCCAGGACATCCGCACCTTCAATGTGTTCGGCTATATCACGCTGCGCACGGTGCTGGCGGCAATGACGGCGCTGGCCATCTCCTTCATCTTCGGCCCGGCGGTGATCCGCTGGCTGGCCGCCAAGAAGATCGGCCAGGCGGTGCGCGACGACGGCCCCAAGTCGCACCTGACCAAGGCCGGCACGCCGACCATGGGCGGCGCGCTGATCCTCATCGCCATCGGCATCACCACGCTGCTGTGGGGTGACCTGCGCAACCACTATGTGTGGGTGACGCTGCTGGTCACGCTCGGTTTCGGCGCCGTGGGCTGGGTGGATGACTGGCGCAAGGTGGTGCATCGCGACCCGAAAGGGCTGGCCAGTCGCTGGAAGTATCTGTGGACCTCGGTGTTCGCACTGGCCGGCGCGCTGGTGCTGGGCCTGACCGCGACCGACCCCGCGCAGACCGTGCTGATCGTGCCCTTCTTCAAGGATGTGGCCTACCCGCTCGGCTTCGGCGGCTTCGTGCTGCTGTCCTACTTCGTGATCACCGGCACCAGCCATGCGGTCAACCTGACCGACGGCCTCGACGGCCTGGCGATCATGCCGACCGTGATGGTGGCCGGTGCGCTGGCGATCTTTGCCTATGTCGCCGGCCACGTCGGCTTCTCCAAGTACCTCGGCGTGCCCTACATCGCTGGTGCCGGCGAGCTGGCGGTGTTCTGCGGTGCGATCGCCGGGGCCGGTCTCGGCTTCCTGTGGTTCAACGCCTATCCGGCCGAGGTGTTCATGGGCGATGTCGGCGCGCTGGCGCTGGGCGCTGCGCTGGGCACCGTGGCCGTGGTGGTGCGCCAGGAGATCGTGCTCTTCATCATGGGCGGCCTGTTCGTGGCCGAGACCCTGTCGGTGATGTTGCAGGTGGTGTACTTCAAGGCCACCGGCGGCAAGCGCATCTTCCGCATGGCGCCGCTGCATCACCACTACGAGCTGGGGGGCTGGAAGGAAACGCAGGTGGTGGTCCGCTTCTGGATCATCACCATCATGCTGGTGCTGTTCGGGCTGTCGACGCTGAAACTGCGCTGAGGAAAACCATGGGCATGTGGCAAGGCAAACACGTATTGGTGCTCGGGCTGGGGGAATCCGGCCTGGCCCTGGCGCGCTGGCTGGCGCGCGAGGGGGCATCGGTGCGCGTGGCCGACAGCCGCATGCAGCCGCCGGGGGCGGATGCCCTGCGCACCGCGCTGCCGAACGTGCCCCTGCTCACCGGACCGTTCACGCTCAGCCTGCTCGATGGCGTCGATGTGCTGGCGATCAGCCCCGGGCTCGATCCGCGCCAGCCGATCATCGCCACGGCGCGCGAGCGCGGCATGCCGGTGACCGGTGAAATCCAGGTGTTTGTCGATGCGCTGGCCGCGCTCGGCGAGCGCGAGCGCTGCCGCCTGGTCGCCATCACCGGCACCAACGGCAAGACCACCACCACCGCGCTCACCGCGGCGCTGTGCCGCGCTGCCGGCGCCGATGCGGTGGAGGCGGGCAACATCAGCCCGGCCACGCTGGCGGTCCTGCTGGCCCGGCTCGAAGCCGGTCAGCCGCTGCCCGACTGCTGGGTGCTGGAGCTGTCGAGCTTCCAGCTCGAGACCGTCACCGACCTGGGCGCCGACGCCGCGGTGGTGCTCAACATCAGCGACGACCATCTCGACCGCTACGATTCGCTCGCCGACTATGCCGCCACCAAGGCGCGCATTTTCAACGGCGCACGGGTGGCCGTGGCCAACCGGGACGATACACGGGTGGCCGCGATGCTCGGCGATGCGGCCGGCGTCACCTTCGGCCTCGACAAACCCCGCCGGGTGAGCGACTACGGGATCGACGGCGGCCAACTGGTGCGCGGCGACGAGGCCTTGATCGCGCTCGACGCCTTGCCCCTGGCCGGCCTGCACAATGCGGCCAATGCGCTGGCGGCACTGGCGCTGTGCGAGGCGGTCGGCCTGCCGACCGCGCGCCTGCTCGACGGCTTGCGCCGTTTCCGCGGCCTGCCGCACCGGGTCGAGCGCGTCGCCGAGCGTGACGACGGCGTGACCTACTACGATGACTCCAAGGGCACCAATGTGGGCGCCACCATTGCGGCGCTGGCCGGTTTGCAGCGTTCGGTGCTGCTCATTGCCGGGGGCGATGGCAAGGGGCAGGACTTCACGCCCCTGCGTGCGCCGGTCATCCAGCATGCCCGCGCGGTGATCCTGATCGGCCGCGACGGGCCGCAGATTGCCGCCGCGCTCGATGGCGCCGGGGTGCCGATCGAGTTCGCCGCCGACCTGCCGCGCGCGGTATTGCGCGCCGACGCGCTGGCGCAGCCGGGCGATGCCGTGCTGCTGTCGCCGGCCTGCGCCAGTTTCGACATGTTCCGCAACTACGCCCACCGCGCCGAAGTGTTCGTCGCGGCGGTGCGTGCGTTGCCGCGGGTGGAGGCGGCATGAAGCTCAGCCTTCCCTTTGCCCACTTGCTGCCGCGTCGCGGCAATGATCTGCCGGCCGCCCGGCGTGCTGTGCATCGGCTCAGCGCCCCGGCTGCCGCCCCACGCGAACTGGATCCCATGCTGATCTGGTCCGCCGTGGCCCTGTTGATGATCGGGTTGGTGATGGTCTACTCCTCCTCCATCGCCACCGCCGAAGGCCTGGCCTACACCGGCCACCAGAGTACCTACTATCTGGTGCGCCACGCGGTGTTCCTGCTGGTCGGCACGATCATCGGTGCGGTGGCTTTCCAGCTGCCCATGCGCATCTGGCAGCAGATGGCGCCGCACCTTTTTCTTGGGGGCATCGTGCTGCTGGTGCTGGTGATCATGCCCGGCATCGGGCGCGAGGTGAATGGCGCCAGCCGCTGGCTGCCGCTCGGCCCGCTCAACTTCCAGCCTTCGGAGGCCATGAAGCTGTTCGTGGCGCTCTACGCGGCGGACTACACGGTGCGCAAGCTGCCGCACATGCAGAGCTTCAAGCGCGCCTTCCTGCCCATGGCCGGGGTGGTGCTGCTGGTCGGCTTCCTGCTGCTCAAGGAGCCGGACTTCGGCGCCTTCGTGGTGATTACCGCGATCGCCTTCGGCATCCTCTTCCTCGGCGGCATCAATGTGCGCGTATTCGCCTTGTTGGCGGTGGTGGCGGTGATCGGTTTCATGCTGCTGATCTGGCTGTCGCCCTACCGGCGCGATCGCATCTTCGGCTTCATGGACCCGTTCCAGGACGCCTTCGGCAAGGGCTACCAGCTCTCGCATGCGCTGATCGCCTTCGGCCGTGGCGAGTGGTTCGGCGTCGGTCTGGGCGCCAGCGTCGAGAAGCTGTTCTACCTGCCCGAGGCGCACACCGACTTCATCCTCGCCATCATCGCCGAGGAGCTGGGGCTGGTCGGCGTGGTGGTGGTGATCGCGCTGTTCGCGATGCTGGTCCACCGCGCCTTCGCCATCGGCCGCCAGGCGATCGATCTCGAGCGCTTCTTTGCCGGCCTGGTCGCGCAGGGCATCGGTCTGTGGATCGGCGTGCAGTCCTTCATCAACATGGGCGTCAACATGGGCCTGCTGCCCACCAAGGGCCTGACCCTGCCGCTGATGAGCTTCGGGGGGTCGGGCATCGTCGCCAACTGCCTGGCGCTGGCCATTCTCCTGCGCATTGACTGGGAAAATCGGCAAATCATGCGCGGAGGTGGCGCATGACACCGCAGCGCATGATTTGGCGGGATCAAAGGAGCATCGCATCGTGCGCCAGCGCGATGCGGAGCCAAAATCGCGCCAAGCACCTCCGCGGAGGTGGCGCATGAAAACGCTGATGGTCATGGCCGGCGGCACGGGCGGGCATATCTATCCGGGCATCGCGGTGGCCGAGGCGCTGCGTGCCGAGGGCTGGCGTATCGTCTGGCTGGGCAATGCCGACCGCATGGAAGGGCGTCTGATCCCCGAGCGTGGCTACGAGACGGCGTGGATCCGTTTCGGTGCGCTGCGCGGCAAGGGCGTCGTGGCCAAGCTGTTGCTGCCAGTGAACCTGCTGCGTGGCTTCTGGCAGGCACTGGCGGCCATTCGCCGCACGAAACCCGATGTGGTGCTGGGCATGGGGGGCTATGTGAGCTTTCCCGGCGGCATGATGGCGGCGCTGACCGGCCGGCCGCTGGTGGTGCATGAGCAGAACTCGGTGGCCGGGCTGGCCAACCGGGTGCTGGTGCGGGTGGCCGATGCCATCGTCACCGGCTTTCCCAAGGTCATCCAGGGCAGTCGCTGGCTGGGCAATCCCGTGCGTGCCGACATCGTCGCGCTGCCGAGCCCGGATGCGCGCTTTGCAGACCGCGACGGCCCGCTGCGCGTGCTGGTGATCGGCGGCAGCCTGGGGGCCAAGGTGCTCAACGACACCGTGCCGCAGGCGTTGGCCAGTCTGGCCGAATCGATTCGACCGACGGTGGTGCACCAGGCCGGTGCGAGCCAGATCGACGCCTTGCGTGAAAGCTACGCCGCGGCGGGCATCGCGGGCGACCTGCGGCCGTTCATCGACGACATGGCGGCGGCCTATGCCGACGCCGACGTGGTGATCTGCCGCGCCGGCGCGCTGACCGTGGCGGAACTGGCCGCGGCCGGTGTGGCGAGCATCCTGGTGCCGTTGCCGCATGCGGTGGATGACCACCAGACCGGCAACGCACGCTTCCTGGCCGACCGTGGTGCCGCTTATCTGCTGCCGCAAAGCGAACTCAGCGCCGAGCGTCTGGCCGGCATTCTGCGCGGGCTGGACCGCCGTCGTCTGCGCGACATGGCCAACGCGGCGCGCGCCCTGGCCCGTCCGAACGCGGCGGCCGAGGTCGCGCAGGTATGCCGCGAGCTGGCCGGCGAGAAGGAGTCCAAAGGATCATGAAACACAAAGTCAAACGCGTGCATTTCGTCGGCATCGGTGGCGCCGGCATGAGCGGCATCGCCGAGGTGCTGCTCAACCAGGGGTTCGCCGTGAGCGGTTCCGACCTCGGCGAGAGCGCGGCAACGCGCCGCCTGACCGCGATGGGCGCACGGGTGATGCGCGGCCATGACGCGGCCCATGCGGCCGACGCCGACGTGGTGGTGGTGTCCACCGCCGTCAAACCCGACAACCCCGAGGTGCGCGCCGCCCGCGTGCGCCAGGTGCCGGTGGTGCCGCGCGCGCAGATGCTGGCCGAGATCATGCGCCTCAAGCAGGGCGTGGCCATTGCCGGCACCCACGGCAAGACCACCACCACCTCGCTGACGGCGAGCATCCTGGCCGAGGGCGGGCTGGACCCGACCTTCGTCATCGGTGGCCGGCTGAATGCCGCTGGCGCCAATGCGCGCCTGGGCAAGGGCGATTTCCTGGTGGCCGAGGCGGACGAGTCCGACGCCTCCTTCCTGCTGCTCAACCCGGTGATCTCGGTGGTGACCAACATCGATGCCGATCACATGGACACCTACGGCCACGACTTCGCGCGGCTCAAGCAGGCCTTCATCGACTTCCTTCAGCGCCTGCCCTTCTATGGCGTGGCGGTGCTGTGCGAGGACGATCCGCACGTGCGCTCGATCATGCCGCTGGTGTCCAAGCAGATCGTGCGTTACGGCTTCTCGCCCAACGCCAACATCCGCGCCGAGAACGTGCGCGCCGAAGCCGGTCGCATGGTCTTCGACGTCCTGCGCATCAACGGCACGGTGTCGCGCCTGCCGATCACCCTGAACATGCCGGGCACGCACAACGTCCTCAACGCCTTGGCCGCCATCGCCGTGGCCACCGAAGTGGGCGTGGCGGACGACGCGATCATCCAGGCGCTGGCCGACTTCAAAGGCGTGGGGCGTCGCTTCCAGCGCTATGGCGATGTGCCGCTGCCCGCCGGTGGCAGTTTCACGCTGGTGGACGACTACGGCCATCACCCGGTCGAGATGGCCGCCACCATCGAGGCGGCGCGCGGCGCCTTCCCGGGGCGGCGGCTGGTGCTGGCCTTTCAGCCGCACCGCTACACCCGCACCCGCGACTGCTTCGAAGACTTCGTCAAGGTGCTGTCCACCGTCGACGCGCTGGTGCTGGCCGAGGTGTATGCCGCCGGCGAGACCCCGGTGGTGGCCGCCGACGGCCGCGCGCTGGCGCGGGCGCTGCGGGTGGCCGGGCGGATCGAGCCGGTGTTTGTCGAGCAGATCGAGGACATGAGCAAGACCGTGCTCGACGTGGTGCAGGACGGCGACGTGGTGCTGACCATGGGCGCTGGTTCGATCGGTGCGGTGCCGGGCCAGCTCGCTGGCGAAGAGGCCGCGTGAGTGCGCGGCGTGCGGAACAAAAGCAATGACGGAAATGGCTGACGACATGCAGGCGAAATTCGGAAAAGTGGCGGTGTTGATGGGCGGCGCGTCCGCCGAGCGCGAGGTATCGTTGATGTCGGGCAAGGCAGTGCTGGCCGCCCTGCAGGGCGCCGGTGTGGATGCCCACGCCTTCGATCCGGCCGACACCGACCTGCATGTGCTCAAGGACGAGGGCTACGACCGCGCCTTCCTGGCCCTGCACGGCCGCGGCGGCGAAGACGGCACGGTCCAGGGCATGCTCGAGATGCTCGGCATTCCCTACACCGGCAGCGGGGTGATGGCCTCGGCGCTGTCGATGGACAAGTGGCGCACCAAGCTGGTGTGGCTGGCCGCCGGCCTGCCGACGCCGCGCTTTCACATCATCGACGAGACCAGCGACTGGGCCGCCGTGGCCGTCGACCTGGGCCTGCCGATCTTCGTCAAGCCGGTGCATGAAGGCTCGAGCATGGGGGCGACCAAGGTGACCGATGCCAGCCAGCTGGCCGACGCCTGGGCGCTGGCCGCGCGCTTCGACACCCTGGTGATCGCAGAAGAATTCATCGAAGGCCAGGAGCTGACCATTCCCTTCCTCGGCGACGAAGTGCTGCCGGTGGTGCGCATCGTGGCGCCGGACGGGAACTACGACTACCAGCACAAATACTTCACCGATGACACGCAGTATTTCTGCCCGAGCGGCCTGCCCGCGGCGCAGGAGACCGAACTGCAGGCGCTGATGCTGCGCGCCGCGCAGGTGCTGGCGTGCCGCGGCTGGGGCCGGGGCGACCTCATCCTGACCGCCGACGGCAAGCCCTATCTGCTCGAGATGAACACCACGCCGGGCATGACCGGCCACTCGCTGGTGCCGATGTCGGCCCGCGTGGCCGGGTATGACTTCACCGCCCTGTGCCTGTCGATTCTGGAGAAAGCGCGCCTTGGCTGAGATCCGCCCCCGTCCTGCTGCCCGCAAGACTGCCAGCCGCGCTGCCGGTGGCGGACGGGTGCGCGTGGGCGTGTGGCACCGGCCGGCCGTGCTCAACCTGGTGTCCGACGCGCTGATGCTCGTGGCCACGGCCATGATCGGCTATGCCGCGGTGACCTGGCTGGCGGCGCGGCCGACCTTCCAGCTGCGTGAGGTGATGGTGCTCACGCCGCCGGCTCAGGTGTCGGCCGAACAGCTGCAGTATGCGGCCCGCTCGGTGGTCAAAGGCAACTTCTTCACCGTCGACCTGGTTGCCGTGCGCGAAGCCTTCGAGAAGCTGCCGTGGGTGCGCAAGGCCCAGGTGCGCCGCCGCTGGCCCGACACGCTCGAAGTGCGGCTCGAGGAGCACCAGGCGGTGGCCTACTGGACGGTGAATGACAGCGGCGAGACGCGGCTGGTCAACCGCCAGGGCGAGATCTTCATCGCCGCCAGCAATGCACACATGCCGGCCTTTGTCGGGCCGGAAGGCTACGCGGGCTACCTGCTGGCCAGCCATGCGCGTTTCTCGGCGCTGCTCGCGCCGCTGGGGCGCGAACTGGTGGAGCTCGGTCTGTCGGCCCGCGAGGCCTGGCAGCTCACGCTGGATGACGGGCTGGTGATCCGCCTGGGCCGGGACCGCGAAAAGGCTGGCGTGGAGGCGCGCATCGCCCGCTTCGTCGAGGCCTACCCGAAGGCCCTGGCCAAGGCGCCGATGACCATCGCGGTGGCCGACCTGCGGTATCCGAACGGTTTTGCCCTCCTGCCGGCGGGCGACAAGAAGTCAGTGGAAAGCAAACAATGAGCAAGGAATACAAAGACCTCGTCGTCGGCCTCGATATCGGCACGTCCAAGACCACCTGCATGGTGGCCGAGGTGCGGCCGGACGGGCAGTTCAACGTGATCGGCCTCGGGACCCAGCCCTCCAACGGCCTGCGCCGCGGCGTGGTGGTCAACATCGAGGCCACCGTCGATGCCATCTCCCGGGTGATCCAGGAGGTCGAGCTGATGGCCGACTGCAAGATCGGCGATGTGTATACCGGCATCGCCGGCAGCCACATCAAGAGCTTCAACTCCAACGGCATGGTGGCGATCAAGGACAAGGAAGTGTCCACCATGGACGTCGAGCGCGTCATCGAAGTGGCGCGCGCCATGCCGATTCCGGCCGACCAGCAGATCCTGCACATCCTGACCCAGGAATTCATCATCGACGGCCAGGACGGCGTGCGCGAGCCGATCGGCATGAGCGGCGTCAAGCTGGAAGTGAAGGTGCATATCGTCACCGGTGCGGTGGCGGCGGCGCAGAACGTGATCAAGTGCGTGCGCCGCTGCGGCCTGGAAGTGATGGACCTGATCCTGCAACCGCTGGCCTCGAGCTACGCCACCTTGTCGGAAGACGAGAAGGGCCTCGGTGTGTGCC
>QQUN01000034.1 GCA_008501585.1 Pseudomonadota bacterium
ATTCGACGGTGCTGACATCGTCATCGACGTACCAGCTGGCGCCACTGTCGAACACCATGGCGCCACCGAAGGGGCCGTAGTCAGAGCCTTGCGGCGCGGCCTGGCCCCGGTTGGCGAGACCTTGCCGGAAGCTGGTCGTGCCGCTGGCGGCGTACCCGGTGCCGCCGATACCCAGCGTGTTGCCGTCGAGTGAGCGGGCGCCGACGAAGATGCGCAGGGTGTCTGCGGGAATCGACTGGCTGGGGGCGAGCGTCGAGCTTGCCCCGGTGATCAGGCCGACCTCGGGCTGGAACTGGTTGACGCCGCCCACGGTGATGGCTGCCAGCGAATCGGTTAGCCGGCTCCCGAACTCCGTTGCCACGGTACTCATCACCGACTTGTGCGCGCTGGTAAAGAATGCGCCGGTGTCGTAGCTGTAATCGAACTCGATGGTGATGGCCTGGGCGCTGCCGGCGGCGAGGGCCACGGCGGCCGAGGCCAGGGTGTGCTTGAGCATGGGGCGGTCCCGTCGGGGTTATTGCGATGGCGTATGACGAACGTCAAAAGCATGGCAGAAAACCCAAGGCCGGGAAAGGCGGCAACCGATCGACGGCGTGGGTGGGCAGGAAAGTGTCGGGCGGTGGCGACAGGTCGCCGCGGCGTTTTTCTGGTCCCGCGCAAGGCGGTGGAAAGGGCGCGCGCCTATAATCCGCCTCAGCATTCAATCGGGACGAGCCCATGCGTTACAAGGATCTGCGCGACTTCATCGACCAACTCGAGGCGCGCGGCGAACTCAAGCGAATCACCGTGCCGGTCGATACGCACCTGGAAATGACCGAAATTGCCGATCGCGTGCTGCGCGCAGGTGGCCCGGCGCTGCTGTTCGAAAAGCCCACCACCGGCGGCGTGGCGCAGGCCATGCCGGTGCTCGCCAACCTGTTCGGCACGCCCGAGCGCGTTGCGCTGGGCATGGGGGTGGAGGGCGACTGGAAGCTGCAGTTGCGCGAGGTGGGCCGGCTGCTCGCCTTCCTCAAGGAGCCGGAGCCGCCCAAGGGCCTGCGCGATGCCTGGGAGAAGCTGCCGATGTTCCGCCAGGTGCTCAACATGGCGCCGAAAGAAGTGCGTTCGGCCCCCTGCCAGGAGGTGGTGTGGGAGGGCGACGCGGTCGATCTGGCGCGCCTGCCCATCCAGCATTGCTGGCCGGGCGATGCGGCACCGCTGATTACCTGGGGGCTGGTGGTGACCCGCGGGCCGAACCAGAAGCGGCAGAACCTCGGTATCTACCGCCAGCAGGTGATCGGGCCGAACAAGGTCATCATGCGCTGGCTGGCGCACCGTGGCGGCGCGCTGGATTTTCGCGACCACCAGAAGGCCCGGCCCGGCCAGCCCTTCCCGGTGGCGGTGGTGCTCGGCTGCGATCCGGCCACCATTCTCGGCGCGGTCACCCCGGTGCCCGATTCGCTCTCCGAATACCAGTTCGCCGGCCTGCTGCGCGGCGCCAAGACCGAGCTGGTCAAGTGCAAGGGTTCGGATCTGCAGGTGCCGGCCTCCGCCGAGATCGTGCTCGAAGGCGTGATCCACCCCGGCGAGACCGCCCTGGAAGGCCCCTACGGCGACCACACCGGCTATTACAACGAGCAGGCGCCGTTTCCGGTGTTCACCATCGAGCGCATCACGATGCGCCGCGAGCCGATCTACCACAGCACCTACACCGGCAAGCCGCCCGACGAACCCGCCATGCTCGGCGTGGCGCTCAACGAAGTCTTCGTGCCGCTGTTGCAGCGGCAGTTTCCGGAGATCGTCGATTTCTACCTGCCGCCCGAAGGCTGCTCCTACCGGCTGGCGGTGGTCAGCATCAAGAAGGCCTATCCCGGTCACGCCAAGCGCGTGATGTTCGGCATCTGGAGCTTCCTGCGCCAGTTCATGTACACCAAGTTCATCATTGTGGTGGACGACGATGTGGACACCCGTGACTGGAAGGAGGTGATCTGGGCCATGACCACCCGCATCGACGCCACCCGCGATACGGTGCTGGTCGATAACACCCCGATCGACTACCTCGACTTCGCCAGCCCCGAGTCCGGCCTCGGTTCCAAAATGGGCCTCGACGCCACCAACAAGTGGCCGGGCGAGACGCATCGCGAGTGGGGGCGGCCGATCGTCATGGATGCGGCGGTCAAGGCGCGGGTCGACGACTTGTGGGGCCAGCTCGGCCTGTAGATTGCGCGCTTCCTGCAGCGTCCGGCCGCTCCCCGGCAGCCGGCGTTTTTCATGGCAAAGCGTGTCCGCGGCTTGATATCGCGGGGCAAACCACGAACTATGACGGCGTTGTCGCCTCAAACAGACGACTCAACCGCTCCAGGAGCCCCCATGGCCCAGCCCGACACTCCGTCACCGTCCGTGATCGACGTCCCCCGCGAAGGGCTCATCACCCTCGCGCACCTCATCTACGGCCTGCACGCCATCGCCCTGTTCTCCGGCATCGCCACCTCGGCCACCATCGTCGGCAGCTTCGTCTCCGGCCTGCCGTCGATCATTGCCGTCATCCTCAACTACGTGAAGCGCGACGCCGTGCGCGGCACCTGGCTCGACAGCCACTACCGCTGGCAGATTCGCACCTTCTGGTTCGCGCTGCTGTGGTTCGGCATTGCCTGGCTGATGTTCATCACCCTGATCGGCATCCCCATCTTCTTCGGCATCATTGCCATCGCCGGCCTGTGGGTGCTCTACCGCGTCGTGCGCGGCTGGATCAACCTGTCCAACCGGGTGCCGATGCCGGTGGATTGAGGCGGCGCTCAGTGGCGTGGGGTGGGCGGCTCACCGCCCACCATCGTGTCCGACGCGTGCGGCTGCTTGGTGGGCAGCAGAGCTGACCACCCTACCAAACCATCGCCATCGGGCGACCGAGCCGGTATAGGTGCGGTGCGAGGCGGTCCCGTAGGGTGGGCGGCTCGCCGCCCACCATCGTGCCCGACGCGTGCGGCTGCTTGGTGGGCAGCAAAGCTGACCACCCTACCAAACCATTGCCAGCGGGCGACCGAGCCGGTATAGGTGCGGTGCGAGGCGGTCCCGTAGGGTGGGCGGCTCGCCGCCCACCATCGTGCCCGACGCGTGCTGCTGCTTGGTGGGCAGCAAAGTTGACCACCCTACCAAACCATCGCCATCGGGCGACCGAGTCGACTCCGCCGGGCCGTCTGCGCTGTTGGTGCGACGGGGCTGGCACGCGGATCGGGTGTCGGGCGCTTGCCATCCTCTCCCCACCATCGCATCCTTGAGCACGAAACCCCGCATCCGACGGGGCCAGCGGAGGAGACGATCCATGGCGTGCTGTCACTACTACGGTCACACGGCGGGGGGCGACAACGCCTTTGCCGTTGATATGTCGGCCATCACCTACGGCGCCGGTTGCCTGGCCGAGGCGGGCGATCATGCGCGCAGCCTGGGCATGCGGCGGGTGGCCTTGTTCACCGATGCGCGCCTCGCTGCGCTCGAACCGGTGGCCGTGGTCAAGCAATCGCTGCTGGCGGCGGGGCTGGACGTGGTGGTGTATGACGCGGTCAAGGTCGAGCCCACGGATGGCAGCTTCCTCGATGCGGCCCGTTTCGCCCGCGAGGGCCAGTTCGACGGCTTCGTGTCGGTCGGCGGCGGCTCGGTCATCGACACCTGCAAGGCGGCCAACCTGTACAGCAGTTACCCGGCCGAGCTCATCGACTATGTGAACGCACCCATCGGCCACGCCAGGCCGGTGCCCGGCCCGCTCAAACCGCATATCGCCTGCCCGACTACCAGCGGCACCGGCTCGGAGTGCACCGGCATCGCCATCTTCGATTTCGTCGAGCGGCGGGTGAAAACCGGCATCGTCTCCAAGCGGCTGCGCCCCAATCTGGCGCTGATCGACCCGACCACCACCTATTCGCTGCCGGCCACTGTCGTGGCCGCGTCAGGCTTTGACGTGCTCTCACATGCGCTCGAATCCTTCACCGCGCTGCCCTACACCCGCCGCGCGCCGGCCGAGCGTCCCTCGCTGCGGCCGATGAGCCAGGGCGCCAACCCGTGGAGCGACATCGGCTGCGAAAAGGCCTTGCAGATGACCGGGCAGTTTCTGGAGCGCGCGGTGCGCGACGCGTCCGACCATGAAGCGCGCGACGGCATGATGTTCGCCGCCACCCTGGCCGGCATCGCCTTCGGCAACGCCGGCGTGCATCTGCCGCACGGCATGTCCTACGCCGTGGCGGGGCAGGTCAAAAGCTTCTGCCCGCACGGCTATCCGCAGGATGAGCCGATGGTGCCGCACGGCATGTCGGTCATCGTCAACGCCCCGGCGGTGTTCCGCTTTACCGCCGATGCCTGCCCGGAGCGGCATCTGGACGCGGCGCGCTGGCTGGGGGCCGACGTGGCCGGCGCCGGCGCGGCCGATGCCGGCGAGATCGTGGCGCAGCGGTTGATCGCGCTGATGCAGTCGACCGGCATTCCCAACGGCGTGGGCGGCGTGGGCTACGTGCCTGAGGACGTGGATTCGCTCGCCGCCGGCGCCTGGGCGCAGCAGCGGCTGATCAAGAATGCGCCCAAGACTGTCACCGAAAACGACCTGGCCGGCTTGTTTCAGGGGGCCATGCAGTATTGGTGACGCGTTGAGCGGGGCAGGTGGGCGGCGAACCTGGCTGCGTAGGGTGGGCAGCTCGCTGCCCACCATCCGTCGGCTGTTCGCGTCATCGCGGGTGGGCAGGCAAGCTGCCCACCCGAAAAAGTCATCCCGCCGGCAGCGCTCAACGCCCTTCCCACACCCATTCGAGCAACACATCCTGCGCGGCATGGCTGGCGCCGGCGTTGGGGTGGTTCACCATCATCACCACGGCGTGGCGGCGGCCGTGTTGGTCGACCACGTAGCCGGCCATGGCGCGCACCTCGTTGAGGGTGCCGGTCTTGATGTGGGCGGTGCCGCGGGCGCCGCTGTCGCGCAGACGTTTGCGGGCAGTGCCGTCAATGCCGGCGACGGCCATCGAGCTCATGAACTCCGGCATGAACGGCCGTTCCCAGGCTTGTTGCAGCATCTGCCCCAGGCCCTTGGCGGTGATGCGTGCCGTGCGCGACAGGCCCGAGCCGTTCTCGATCTCGAAGCCGGTCAGGTCCACCCCGGCCGCGGCCAGTTGCAGGCGGGCCAGGCGGGCGCCGCCCTGCACCATGTCGGGTGCGTCGCGGTCGCTGGCGCCGAGCGTGGCCAGCAACTGGCGGGCAATGACGTTGTTCGACCACTTGTTCATGTCGCGCACCACGTCGGCCAGCGGGCGCGAGGTGTGTACAAACAGCGTATCGGCCTGCCCGCGCAGTTGCCCGTGCAGCACCCGGCCGCCCAGGCGGCCGCCCATTTCGTGCCACAGCCCGGCCACCACCGCCTCGGCAAAGCGCTCGGGCGACAGCGGTGAAACAAACCAGTCCTTGATGCCGCAATCGTCCCGCCACGGGCCGCTCACGCTCAGGCCATCGCCTTTGGCCGTGCGGGTCGGCTGCGCGTCGAGCGCCTTGTACCAGCGCGCCGCGCAGCGGCCGGGCTCGGCGCTCAAGGCCGTCTCCAGGGTGAAACCGGCCACGGGCGGGTCGAGCAGCACCCGCGGCGGGCGCCGCACCGGCGCCGCAGCCGGCGGCGGGTTGCCCAGCGAGGCCACCTGCGCGGCGGCTTCGGGCTGGCCGGCGTCGGGTTCCGGAACAAAAGTCAGGCGCAGGGCGTTGAAGCTGATCATCAAGCCGCTGGGGCCGGCGTTGTAGGGGCGCAGCGGCTGGCCGTCGAAGCGCTCCGGGTCGTGCGGGGGCAGGCGCAGTGCGGTGTCGTCGAGCACGATGTTGCCCTGGATGCGCTCGATGCCCAGCGTGCGCAGCTGGCGCAGCAGCTTCCACAGATCGGCGTGGGTGAACACCGGGTCGCCGCCGCCCACCACATACAGGTTGCCGTCGAGCGTGCTGCCGCGCACCGTGCCGTCGGTGGCCAGGCGAGTGGTCCAGAAATAGGCCGGGCCGAGCCGGTCGAGCGTGGCGAAGGTGGTCACCAGCTTCATGACCGAGGCCGGGTTCATCGGCACATCGGGGTTGTGGCTGAGGCTGGGTTTGCCGGTGTCGACCGGCGCCACCCAGATGCCCACCGCATCGAGCGGGACATCGATGGCCAGCAGGGCCTTGCGGAGATCGGGGGGAAAACCCGCGGCATGCGCGCCGAGCGGGGCCAGCACCAGCAGCGCAGCCACGAGCGCGATCCGGCGGATCAGCGGGCGGTGGGCGCGAATAGCATGAAACATGTAAATCCGGTTCTCCGTGGCGTTGGGTGCGCGGCTGGCGCCAGCCGAGGGCCGGCCGGGAGTCCGGCCGGCCGATTCGGCAGCGCGCTGCAGCGTCTGTGTGTGCTGCCGTCATTATCCGGGTTTGAGCGCAAGTTGCCATGGGGGGCGGTTGCCGCGGTTCGTGATTGGGGCACGGCCGGTGGTGGGCGGCGAGCCGCCCACCCTACGAGGGCGGTGCCCGGCGAGTTGTTGGAGCGCGGTGGCGTAGGGTGGGCAGCTCGTCTGCCCACCATCGGTGGGAGGTGCGTCTCGGTGGTGCTTTGGGGGCGGCCGTTGGTGGTGGGCGGCGAGCCGCCCACCCTACGAGGGGCCGGGGTGAGGGGGCGTTCGGCGGTCCATTCGCCGCAACAGACGATCGATGCGGCGTTATGAGCCGGGCTGTGTTTTTGCGCGATCTTGCCAGGCGCTGCCTTGTTGCCACGGGGTTGGCAGGCGGCGGCGTTCGGCGCGCAGCGCGTGGTACTCGGCCAGCACGCGCGGCACATAGGCCTGGGTCTCAGGGTAGGGCGGGATGCCGCCGTGGCGCTCGACGGCGCCGGGGCCGGCGTTGTAGGCGGCGAGGGTCAGTGACAGGTCGCCGTCGAAGCGATCAAGCAGGTGGCGCAGGTAGTTGGCGCCGGCGGTGAGCGAGCCTGCCGTGCCCGCGCGCTGAAACTGTGCTGCCGTGGCCGGCATGACCTGGGCGAGGCCTTGCGCGCCTTTGGGGGAGACGGCATCGGCGTTGTAGCCCGATTCGACCTTCACCACTGCATGCAGCAACTCGGTTTCGATGCCGGCGGCCTGGGCGGCAGCGGCGATGTCGTGGGAGAACGGGCGGGCGCGGGCCGCCGGGTTGTGCTCGCTGGCGGGCGGCAGGCGCCAGTCGGCGCGTGGTTGTAGCTGATACGCGGCGCCGGGGGTTTGCAGCCGGTAGGGGCTGCTGGCGTTGTCGGCTGGCGCGCTGCCGGCCAGGAACAGCGCAATCAGCGCGCCCAGGTGGCGGGCGAGGCGGTCAGTACGCATGGCGGTCGCGGAAGACCAGCACCACGGTCTTGACGATGATCCACAGGTCCATGCCGAGCGACCAGTTGCGCAGGTACTCCAGGTCGTAGTCGATGCGCTTTTCCATCTTGTCGACGGTGTCGGTTTCGCCGCGGTAGCCGTTGACCTGCGCCCAGCCGGTGATGCCCGGCTTGACCTTGTGCCGCACCATGTAGCCCTTGATCAGCTTGCGGTAGGTTTCGTTGTGGGCCACGGCGTGGGGGCGGGGGCCGACGATGCTCATGCGCCCCTGCAATACGTTGATGAACTGTGGCAGTTCGTCGAGCGAGGTGCGGCGGATGAAGGCGCCGAAGCGGGTGATGCGCTGGTCGCCCTTTGACGCCTGCCTGACCACCGCGCCGTCGTCGCAGGTGGTCATGGAGCGGAACTTGTAGACCACGATCTCCTTGCCGTCGAGGCCATAACGACGCTGCTTGAAGATGACCGGGCCGGGCGAGGAGCGTTTGACGCCGATCGCCACCGCAGCCAGCACCGGGGAGATCAGCACCAGGATCAGCGCGGCCAGCAGCATGTCCGAGGCGCGCTTGACCATGCCGCTGAAGCCGGTGAAGGGCGTCTCGCACACGGCCACCACGGGCATGCCGCCGACATGGTCCACCTGACCCTGGATGAGGTCGGTCACAAAAATGTCGGGCACGAAGAACACCGACGCGGTGGTGTCCTTGATGGTGTCGAGCACGCTGAGGATGCGCGGCTGGCTGGCCATCGGCAGGGCGAGGTAGATGTGGTCGACATGGTGGTGCTTCACGAAATCGGCCAGCTGCTGCAGGTTGCCCAGCAGCGGCGCGTCGCCGATGCCGTCGAGGCGATCGCGGGCCCGGTCGTCGAAATACCCCAGAAAGCGCACGCCGATGTAGCGGTTGCCGGCAAAGTTGCCGGCCAGGCGCATGCCGGTCTCGTTGCAGCCGGCGATCACTGCCGTGCGGGTGTAACCTTCCATCGCCAGAATGCCGGGCACCGCCCAGCGGGCCAGCGAATGTGCCGTGATCAGCGCCAGCGGGGTGAGCCCCAGCCACAGGTGCACGACCTGCTCCGGAAAGACCTCGATGTACCCGCTGGCCCGCCCGAACACCACCAGGATGACCGCCACGATCAGCCAGTTGACCACGGTCTTGCGCACCATGCGCCGGAAACGCTCATGCAGGAACAGCGTGCCGGGGAACATCAGCGAAAACACGATCAGCGCGACAATGACATACGGCGCATCGGTACGTTCGCCCTGGGCGAGCGCCACGACGAACAAGGTGGCGATGGCCACGGCCGGATCGAGGAAGGTCTCGATCGTGCTGGAAAACGATATGCCGCTGCGATGGCGCAGGCTGGATTTTTCTAGGCTGGCTAGCATCGGTACAAGGGTGGTTTTGTGCGGGGCAACAAGCGCATATCATATGCCCGAAATGTGACGTTTAGGTACATTCTTTAATGATTCCGACGCGAACACTGTGGCTTAATGGCCGCGCTGACGCCGTGCCGTTGGCCGGCGGTGTGCCTCGCGCGCCGGCTGCAGAATGCGACATGCCATTGTCTTTTCAGGGGTTTACGTGACACCTCCCTCCCATCGCCCTGCGCCTGGATGTCCGCTCGTCGGATCGCCGTGCGCTGCCGGCCGTCGGCAGCCTCGCGCGCTGCTCGCCTCCTTGGCCGCCAGTGCCCTGTTGTCGCCGGTGCCGGCCATCGCAGCGGACGACACCTTCGGCCTGTCGGTCTCGCAGGTGTTTCAGTTCGACGATAACGTCTATCGCGTGGCACCCGGCGTGCGTCCCTTCGGCCAGTCGCCAGGCGACCGCATCAGCATCACATCGGTTCGGGCCGATTTTGATCGCCAGTACAGCCGCCAGCGCCTGCGCGCCTCGGCGGACTTTGCGCGCATCGGCTTCGAGCGCTTCGATTCGCTCAACTACGACACCCAGGGCGGCGAACTGCGCTGGGACTGGGCGCTCGGCCGCCTGCTCAGCGGCCGGCTCAGTTTCGACCAGACCCAGACCGCGCGCGACCTGGCCGACGTCGGCGGCAGCCGCAGCAGCATCGTCACCAGTCGTTCGCTACAGTTTGGTGGCGACTTCTGGTGGCATCCCGACTGGTCGGTGGGGGCGGGCGTCGAGCGCTTCACCGCCACCTACAGCGACGCCGCCTCGCAAGCGAGTGACTACGAAGCCCTGCGCCCCGAGCTGCGCCTCACCTACCGGCCGCGCTCCGGCAACCAGATCGCGCTCGTCGGCCGCCTCACCGATGGCAACTACCCCAACCGCCAGGCCAATGTGCTGTCCGACGACGGCTTCGAGCAAACCGACCTGCAACTGAGCGGCCGCTGGCAGCTCACCGGCCACAGCCGCCTCTCCGGCTACGCCGGTTTCACGCGCCGCGAACACCCCAACCTCACCAATCGCGACTTTTCCGGCCCCACCGGCCGCCTCACCTACGACTGGACGCCCACCGGCAAGCTCGCGCTGTCGGCCACCATCCGGCGCGAAATCGGCGCGCGCGACGACCTCTTCGACAACTTCGTGGTCACCCGTGCCGCCTCCCTCACGCCGAGCTGGGCGGTGTCCGGCCGGGTGCTGGTGCAGGGCACGGTCGAATGGCGCCAGCGCGACTTCCGTGGTGACCCGGGCCTGCTCCCCGGCAGCCCCTCGCGCGACGACATCACCCGCAGCTACTCCCTGAGCCTCAGCTACAGCCCGATCGACCCGCTGCGCCTGGGCGTGTCACTGAGCCGCTACCGCCGCCTGAGCGACGACGCCAATGCCGAGTACACCGCCAATGTCGGCATGCTCTCGGCGCAGTACCGCTTCTGAGGCCCGTTTGGCCGGCAATGTTGCGCTGCGGCGCCGGCATGACGGCACTGTGCGAAAAGTCTCGCCAGTGGGCGCGCCCCCCGATTGTGCGCTTGCTTGCTTTATGACATCCGTGCATCATGTGCGGCGACTGTGCCGTAGTCGGATGGTATTTTGCGCTGGCGACTGTCGACAAAATTGACACCGTTGCCGCCCAAGGCACCGCTGGCCGGTGCGCGGCGACCGGTAAAGAGATTGCAACGTGTTGATGCTGTAATGGGTTTTAACCCGACAGCCCCAGGTGTGATCGCGCCGGGCATGTTGTTTGCTTATGCGATCGGGATGTTTTTCAATCTGGAGTGCAGCATGAAGACCAAGTATTTGATGCTGGCTGTGTGCAGCGCCCTGGCCACCCCCGCCATGGCAGCCAGTACGTTCATCGATTTGTCGTCCGGCTCGGCCAGCGGTGTGCAACAGCACCTCGCCGTGCCGGGCAGCACGTTTGTCGATCGCTATTTCTTCACCCTGGGGCAGCCGGTGTCCGGCGGCGTGGGCCTGGCCGACATCGTGTATTCCTACTCCTTCCCCGGTGGCGGCGAAGGCTTCGACATCGCCGGGCTGATGGCCAGCCTGTGGTCCGATGCCGGCACCGTCGGCAGCTTCGACTCGGGCGCCGACAGCCAGCTGGCCAGCTTCGGTGCGGGCGAACAGCTCAGCGGCAGCTTCCAGCTGGCCGCGGGCAGCTACTTCTTCCAGGTGGGCGGCACCACCATGGGCATGACCGGCGGCAAGTACGCCTGGTCGGCCACCGTCTCGCCGGTGCCCGAGCCCGAGCAATATGGCATGTTGCTGGCCGGCCTCGGCCTGATCGGCCTGATCGCGCGTCGCCGCGTCGGCCGCTGAGCCGGGCAGTGTCGTGCCACCTCGGGCCCGGCTTGCCGGGCCCGAGTCTCGTCTGCCGTCGGCCAGGCCAATGAGATGTTA
Organism: Pseudomonadota bacterium; assembly: GCA_008501585.1. Classification (GTDB taxonomy): domain Bacteria; phylum Pseudomonadota; class Gammaproteobacteria; order Burkholderiales; family Rhodocyclaceae; genus Nitrogeniibacter. The sequence continues at coordinate 11,108 of QQUN01000034.1, forward strand.
TGCAGATGTTACGGTCCCATGGATCGGCATGTTTTCGTGTAACAATCCCGGCATATCTTGATGCACTGCACATCGCGAACGTCATGACGTTCGCGAGCCGCCCAACCAACTGATGAGTGCCGGTGCCGGCAAGGCGCAGGTGCCCCAACGGAGCTGGATTCATGGCGTTTCAAAAGGTCGGAAGTCGCGCCGCTGGTGCGCTTGTCATGGTTGTTGGCGTGTTAGCGCTGGCCGGTTGCGGTGGCTCGGACGACGCCAAGCCCGCCACCCAGGTGGCTGCCCGCGTGAATTCAGACGAAATCTCCGTGCACCAGATCAACAACGTGCTCGCGCGCACCCCCAACCTCAAGCCCGAGCAGGTCGACATGGCCAGCTCGCGCGTGCTCGAACGCCTGATCGACCAGGAGCTGCTCGTCCAGCGCGCCATCGACAAAAAGCTCGACCGCAACCCGCAAGTCATGCAGGCCATCGAGGCCGCCCGCCGCGAAATCCTCTCGCGCAGCTACATGGAGCAGTTCGCCGCCACCGCCGAGCCGCCCCAGGCCGATGCCATCAAGGCCTTCTATGACGAAAACCCCGCGCTGTTCGCCCAGCGCCGCATCTACACCCTGCAAGAGCTGAACATCACCATCGGCGCCGACAAGGTCGAGGCCCTGCGCACCGCCGTGAGTGCCGCCGGCAGCATCAACGACGTGGTCACCTGGCTGCGTGACAACAACCTGCCGTTCCAGGCCGGCGGCGGCGTGCGCGCCGCCGAACAGCTGCCGCTCGAGGCCCTGCCGCGCTTCGCCGCCATGAAGGACGGCCAGACCGGGCTGGTGCAGACCGCGCAGGGCGTGCTCGTCATCTATCTCGCCGCCTCGCGCCCGCAGCCGCTCGATCTCGCCGCCGCCACCCCGTTCATCGAGCGCTTCCTGCTCAACCGCCGCAAGGCCGACATGGCCCGCGACGAACTCAAGCGCCTGCGCGACGTTGCCCAGATCGAATACATGGGCAAGTTCTCCGCCCCTGTGGCCGGCGCGCCCGCCGACGCCGCCGATGCGCCGGCCCTGCTCGGCAATGCCGCCGCGCCGGCCGCCGATGCGCCGGCCATGGCCGCCCCCGCCGCTGCCAGCGCCGACACCCTCAGCGCCCAGGCGCTGGAAAAGGGCGTCTCGGGCCTCAAGTGAGCGCCCCGCACCCATCCGATCTCGATTGATGAACCCACACTGCCCGCCCATGCTCCTCCGCCACCTACTCAAATCGCTGCTGTGCCTGCTGATGTTCATCGGCGCGCTCGGCAGCGCGCAGGCCGCCGACGCCGAATACGTGCTCGGCCCCGGCGACATCATCCGCATCACCGTCTTCCAGAACCCCGACCTCACCACCGAAACCCGGGTCTCCGAAAACGGCGCCATCACCTTCCCGCTGGTCGGCAATGTCGATGTCGGCGGGCTCACCGTGCCGGCGGCCGAATCGCGCATTGCCGAGCAGCTGCGTAGCGGCGGCTTCGTGCTGCAACCGCAGATCGGCATCCTGCCGCTGCAGATCCGCGGCAACCAGGTGGCCGTGCTCGGCCAGGTCAACCGCCCCGGCCGCTACCCGCTCGAAACCTTCAACATGCGCCTGTCCGACATGCTCGCCATGGCCGGCGGCATTGCCGCCACCGGTGCCGACGAGCTGGTGCTGATCGGCGTGCGCAAGGGCAAGATCGAGCGCACCGAAATCGACGTGCCCGCCCTGTTCATGAAAGGCGACCTCGCCAAGGACGTGATCGTCTCCGGTGGCGATGTCATCTACGTGCATCGCGCGCCCACCTTCTACATCTATGGCGAGGTCAACCGCCCCGGCGCCTTCCGCCTCGAGCGCGGCATGACCGTCATGCAGGGCCTCGCCACGGGCGGCGGCGTCACCATCCGCGGCACCACCCGCGGCATGCAGATCCACCGCCGGTCTGAAGACGGCACGCAGCAAGTCATCGAGCCGCAGCTCGACCAGGCGCTCGCGCCGAACGATGTCATTTTCGTCAAGGAAAGCCTGTTCTAGGCCCGGGGTCGTCGCCATGTCGTTTCAGCAATTCCTGCTCATTCTCCGCGCCCGCTTGTGGATCGTGCTCGGCACCCTGCTGGTGGTGGTGGGCACCACGCTCGCCGTCAGCCTGATCCTGCCCAAGCAATACACCGCCGAAACGGCCCTGGTGGTCGACGCCAAGAGCGCCGACCCGCTGCTCGGTGGCCTGCTGCCCGCGCAGATGATCCCCGGCTACATGGCCACCCAGGTCGACATCATCCTGTCGGACCGCGTCGCCCAGCGCGTCGTCAGCCTGCTCAAGATGGATCAGGCGCCGGCCGTGCAAGAGCAGTGGCGCGAGGCAACCGATGGCGAAGGCAGCATCACGGTCTGGTTGGCCGCGGCGCTTAAAAAGCAGCTCGACGTCAAACCCTCGCGCGAGAGCAACGTCATCACCATCGGCTACCAGGGCGCCGACCCCGGCTTTGCCGCCGGCGTGGCCAACGCCTTTGCCCAGGCCTATATCGACGTCAGCCTCGAGCTCAAGGTCGAGCCCGCCCGCCAGTACGCCAAGTGGTTCGACGGCCAGACTGCCAGCCTGCGCGCCGAGCTCGAAACCGCCCAGAAGAAGCTCTCCGACTACCAGCAGGCGCGCGGCATCATCGCCACCGACGAGCGGCTCGACGTCGAAACCGCCCGTCTGGCCGAGCTCTCCACCCAGCTCTCCATGGCCCAGGCCCAGCGCGTCGACAGCCGCTCGCGCCAGGCGCAGGGCAACAATGCCGAGAGCCTGCCCGAGGTCATGCAGAACAGCCTCATCCAGAGCCTCAAGGCCGACCTCACCCGGCTCGAAGCCACCCGCACCCAAACCGCCGGCCGCCTCGGCGCCAACCACCCCGAACTGGCCCGCATCGACGCTGAGCTCAGCAGCCTGCGCGAGCGCATCGGCACCGAAACCCGCCGCGTCGTCAGCTCGCTCGGCACCACCAACCGGGTCAACGTCCAGCGCGTCTCCGAGATCGAAGCCGCCCTCGACGCCCAGAAACAGAAAATCCTCGACCTCAAGGCCGAGCGCGACCAGATCGCCGTCTTCCAGCGCGATGTGGAAAACGCCCAGCGCGCCTACGACCTCGTCACCCAGCGCCTCGCCCAGACCAGCCTCGAGAGCCAGACCCAGCAGACCAACGTCGTCGTCCTCTCGCCCGCCGTTGCCCCGCTCAAGCCCTCCAGCCCCAAAGTGCTGCTCAACACCGCGCTCGCCGTCTTCCTCGGCATGCTGCTCGGCGTCGGTGCCGCCCTGCTGCTCGAGCTGATGGACCAGCGCGTCCGTGGCGCCGAAGACCTCGCCCTGCTCGACGGCGTGCCCCTGCTCGGCACCATCCCCGCCACCGGCAAAGCCGGCGCCTTCCGCCCCGCCGCCGCATGAACACGCACCCCCCGGCCTCCCCCGTTGTGTCGGCCGCTCCGATGCCCGCCAACGCATGTCCAGATCACCGTGGCCTGGTGGGCAACCAGTTGCCCACCCTACAAAACCCGTCGCGCCCCATCGCTGCCGGCGCCCACGCCCCCGTAGGGTGGGCGGCTCGCCGCCCACCATCGATGGCCACCAACGCCCGCTCCGCCAACACCCACCCCCTCGTAGGGTGGGTTAGGCCGCAGGCCGTAACCCACCAACAACATCGCGCTACGCCCCCGGTCTCCCTCGTTGTGTCGGCCGCTCCGCTGCCCACCCGCGCGCGTCCATATCACCGTGGCCTGGTGGGCAACAAGTTGCCCACCCTACAAAACCCGTTGCGCCCCATCGCTGCCGGCGCGCACGCCCCCGTAGGGTGGGCGGCTCGCCGCCCACCGTCGATGGCCACCAACGCCCGCTCCGCCAACACCCACCCCCTCGTAGGGTGGGTCAGGCCGCAGGCCGTAACCCACCAACACCATCACGCCACGCCCCCGATCTCCCTCGTTGTGTCGGCCGCTCCGCTGCCCACCCGCGCGCGTCCAGATCACCGTGGCTTGGTGGGCAACAAGTTGCCCACCCTACAAAACCGCGCCCCCGTAGGGTGGGCGGCTTGCCGCCCACCATCGATGACCGCCAACGGCCCGAACGACACCACCTCGTCCGCGCGGCGCACCCAAACCCCCGCATCCGCCCCGCACGCCGGAGCCCAATGACCATGACCACACTCCACCGCGTCGCTACCGCCCTCGACCCCGCCGTACCGCGCCCCGAGGCCGACCGCTCCATCGGCGCGCTGCTCATCGACGCCGGCAAGCTCAAGCCCGAAGACGCCGAGCGCGTCCTGCGCCTCCAGCGCGAACAAGGCCTCCGCTTCGGCGACGCCGCCAAACAACTCGGCCTCATCACCGACGCCGACATCGAACAAGCCCTGCTGCGCCAGTTCGACTACCCCTACCTCACCGCCGGGCAAAGCACCGTCCAGGCCTCGGTGGTGGCCGCCTACCAGCCGTTCTCCCCGCAGGTCGAAGCCCTCCGCGCCCTGCGCAGCCAACTCATGCTGCGCTGGTTCGACACCAGCGCCGAACAAAAAACCCTCGCCGTCACCAGCCCCGGCCGGCACGAAGGCCGCTCCTGGATCACCGCCAACCTCGGCGTTGTCTTCTCCCAGCTCGGCGAGCGCACCCTCATCATCGACGCCGACCTGCGCCACCCGCGCCAGCACCAACTGTTCGGTGTCGACAACCGCGCCGGCCTCTCTGCCTTCCTCTCCGGCCGCGGCGGCCCCGACATCATCCAGCGCGTGCCCGCCCTGCGCGACCTCTCCGTGCTGCCCGCCGGCACCGTGCCGCCCAACCCGCAAGAGCTGCTCGCCCGCCCCGTGTTTGCCCAGCTGCTCGCCCAGCTCGCCAACGAATTCGACGTCATCCTCATCGACACCCCCGCAGGCAGCCTCTTCGCCGACGGCCAGACCATCGCCGTGCGCGCCAGCGGCGCCCTCGTCGTCGCCCAGCGCAACGCCAGCCGCCTCAGCCTGCTGCGCAGCTACACCGACATGCTCCGCCAGGCCAGTGCCACCGTCGTGGGCGTGGTCATGAACGAAAAACCGTAAGGCCGGTTTCAAACCGCCACCAACGCCATGACCGCCACTGCCTCCGCCTCCGCACGCCGAGCGCCGAACCGCGCCGACCTCGCGCCCTGGCTCATCGTCGCCCTCGGGTTGGCGGTCATGTATGTGCCCAGCTTCATCGACTTGTTCCGGACCATTTGGTCAACCGACGAGCAAGCCCACGGCCCCATCGTGCTCGGGTTGTCGGTGTGGCTGGTGTGGCGCAGATGGCCGAGCCTGGCGAGCCTGCCGGCAAACGGTGCGCGGCCGGCGCTGGCGTGGCCCATGCTGATCGTGGCCGGGCTGTTCTACGCCCTTGGCCGCTCGCAAGGCATTCTCATTTTCGAAGTCGGCTCGCTGGTGTGGATGCTCGCCGGCCTGCTGCTGCTCCTGCGTGGCCCCGCGGCGGTGCGCCTCATGTGGTTCGCGCTGTTCTTCATGCTGTTCATGATCCCGCTGCCCGGCATCGTCGTCGACACGCTCACCGCCCCCATGAAAATGGCCGTCAGCTACGTGGCCGAGCAAATCCTGTACGCAGTGGGTTATCCAATCGCCCGAACCGGCGTCATGTTGCAGATCGGCCAATACCAGTTGCTGGTGGCCGACGCCTGCGCCGGGCTGCACACCCTGTTCACGCTCGAAGCCCTCGGCCTGCTCTACCTCAATGTGGTGCGCCACGCCTCGGTGCTGCGCAACATCTCGCTCGCCATCCTCATCGTGCCCATCAGCTTCACCGCCAACGTCATCCGCGTCATGGTGCTCACCCTCATCACCTACCACTTTGGCGACGAAGCCGGGCAGGGCTTCCTGCATGGCTTCTCGGGCATGGTGCTGTTCGTCAGCGCCTTGCTGCTCATCATTGCCGCAGACTCGGCCTTGCGCTTTGGTGTCAAGGGACGGCTCGCCGCATGAACCACGCAGCCATCGCCGACACCCCGGCGCAACCCGTGCGCGAACTCACCCGGCGCGCCATCGTCGCGGCGTTTGTCATGGTGTTGGCTGCTGCGCTTGCATGGTTCCTCACGCCCACCCATCGCTTGGCGGAAGAGAACCCCGTTCAGCTCGAAAGCATGATCCCGCCGGCCTTCGGTGATTGGACAGTCGATCGCAACGCTCACGGCGGCGTGGTCAATCCTCAGCAGACCGACCTGATCAACCGCCTCTACAGCCAGACGCTGTCGCGCACCTACATCAATTCAAAGACGGGCGCTCGCGTGATGCTCTCTGTCGCCTACGGCGAAGATCAGCGCGACGGCATGCAACTCCACTATCCAGAGGTGTGCTACCCCGCTCAGGGGTTTCAGATAAAAACGAATCAAACGGCCGTGCTCGTTACGCAGCAAGGAAGCATTCCGACCCGCAGGCTCGAAAGCAATTTGGGGAGTCAGCGGATGGAGCCAATCACCTACTGGACGGTTATTGGTGATCACACAACCCTGGGTGGGCTAGACAAGAAACTGGTCGAAATGCGTTATGGCTTGAACGGCGTGATTCCGGATGGGCTTCTGTTCAGAGTCTCGTCAATTGAGCGTGACAGTCCGCGCGCCTTCGGCGTTCACGACGACTTTGTTCGGCAGCTCATTGCCGAAGTGCCAAGCAAGTACATCGGCCGACTAACTGGTTTGGGCGCGATGACCGGGTCGGCTGGACCTGAATAGCATGTCTGTTCTACGCAACGTAGCGCTTATGGGAGCAAGCACGGCAATGCGGCTTGGCTTCGGTCTTTTGACCTTTGTCGTGATGGCTCGCTTGCTTGGCCCCGACGCGTTTGGACAAGTCATGCTCTGGCTATCCGTCGCAACGCTGCTCTCCCTGATCGCGAACTTCGGATTTACCCCGTATGTACTCCGGGAGATTGGCGTCCGTCCGACCGGAGCGCTTCAGGTAATGAGCGAGGTGCTTGCGGCAAAACTGCTGCTGACAGCATCGGTGGCGCTCATTGGTCTGGTTATGCTGATATGGATGCAGCCCGAAACCCGCATCCTCTTTGGTGCGCTGCTACTCGCCGCCTTGGCCGACGCGATGACCGAGTTCTTCAATGTTGGCTTTCGTGCAACAAATCGCTTTGCCGATGAAACCCGGCTCGCGTCTGTCGCGTCCTTTCTGCAATTTGCCATTGTGTCGGGCGCCGTTTGGTGGGCGTCTGATGCGCTGGTGGCGGCAGGCGCGTTCATGGTGTCGCGACTCATTGTGCTGGTTATGACGTGCTTTTCTCAGGCGCGCTATTTTGCGGGCCTTTCAGTTGGGTCGGTCGCCTCGGGGCTGAGGCGAATCCGCGCTGTTTTTGCATACGCTATCGATTTCGGCCTGCAGAGTTTGTTTGGGCAGGTCGACAGTCTCGTCCTTAATTTCTATGTTGGCCCTGCTGCAGTCGGCTTGTATCAAGCGGGAATGCGATTGTTTAACGGTGGTGCCCAAGCAGCCAATGTGCTTGCAAACGTATTTCTCCCTCGTGCGGCACAGGTAGCCAACGATGCCCAGAAGTTCGGCATTGAGTCGGCGCGCGTTCAATGGACGTTCGTTGCAATCGGCCTTTGCTTTGGCTTGTTGTTGGCTATCGTGGCGGAACCGCTTGTGATGGTTCTTTTTGGCAGCAGTTTCAAAGGGCTGGTTGACGTGCTTCCCTGGCTCGGGCTGCTGTTCTTCGTCAGGTTCTTTGCCGCCTCATGGGGTGTGGTGCTGACCTCTGCAGGTCAGCAGAAATTTCGCGCCGTAGCCAACTTTGTACAGTGGATTGTTGTGTTGGGTTTTGCCGCGCTAGTCGTGCCGCGGTGGGGCGTCGTCGGTTGGGTCTGGAGCCTCGTGCTCGGTAATCTCGTTTTGTCGATTGCCTACTGTGTGAAGGGAATGCGGGTTGCCCAGGTCACGCGCGTCCAGCCCATCTGTGCGGGGTTGGCTTCACTGACATTCCTGCCTTTTTTGCACCTACCCCTCCTTTTTACTGCGCCATAGGCGAACCATTGAGCGCATGCGGTCATGATGTCCAAGAAGCACGAAATGAATCTGGTAGATAGTGTTGTTGCCGCCGGGCTGTGTACCGGCTGCGGTCTATGCGAGGGCCTTTCCGCTGTCGGCGAGATCTCGATGCAATTGTCCCCGCTAGGCTATCTCAGGCCAAAAGTTGGCGGCGAGGTATCAAGCGCAGTCGAGGCTGAAATCAAGGCGTGCTGCCCCGGCGTTGAAGTTGCTCACGAAAAGAGCGTTGAGCATTACAACGTCAACTGGGGGGCTTTGCGAGGCGTCAAAGTCGGCTATGCCGTTGATTCGTATGTGAGGCATATGGGGTCGTCAGGCGGCGTGCTTTCAGCTTTGTGCATCCACCTGCTGGAATCCAAAGCGGTCGATTTTGTCGCTCATATCGCAGTCAGCCAAACCGACCCGATTGCCAATGAACTTCAACTTAGTCGCACGCGAGATGACGTCATTCGCGCCGCCGGATCGCGCTATGCGCCGTCCGCTCCGTTGCGCACGCTCAAAGCGTTGCTGGCCACAGGCGAACGCTTTGCATTTCTCGGAAAGCCTTGCGACGTCGCGGCTTTGCGCGCGTACATGCGACTGCATACCAGCGTCAGAGACCAGATCCCTTACCTGTTGTCGTTCATGTGCGCCGGCATCCCCAGCCATCACGGCACGACTGAGCTTGTACGTGCAATGGGAGCCGATCCAGATCAGCTCGCCAGTTTCCGTTATCGCGGTGACGGCTGGCCGGGAGTGGCACGGGCGGTCCAGCGTGACGGTGAAGCCTTCGAGATGGACTACAACCGATCGTGGGGGGGCATTCTAGGAAAGCACCTTCAGTTTCGCTGCAAAATTTGCGCGGACGGAACGGGCGAGCTTGCAGACATCGTATGTGCCGATGCCTGGTACGGAAAAGATGGGTACCCCGATTTCGAAGAGCGCGCCGGGCGGAGCCTTGTGCTGGCCCGAACCGAAGCAGGGCAGGCCTTCGTGAATAGGGCTGAAGCAGATCGCAGCATTGTCACCGAAGATATTGCTGTGGATGAAATCGCTGCCATGCAACCCTACCAGCTCGATCGAAAACGGCTGGCCGCTTCGCGGGGTTTTGCCACTCTTCTGGCGCGCGGCCGGACGACGAAATACCGGCGACTTGGGTTGCGGGACGCGACACTGCAGGCAGGTCTTATAGGGTCACTACGCAATGTGTGGGGTACATATCGCCGAGCCGTAGGAGAGCCGCATCTTAGCTATCAAAAGCCCGAGTCAAAGTGATGAGCTCCGAGAAATTTATAACTGTTGGTTTGCTCTGGCACTCGCTAGCCTCTGGAAACCTCGGCGTCGGCGCACTCACGGAATCGAATATTTCAATTATTCGACGTGTCGCTGAGACGAAAGGGCTTCGGGTTCGCTTTCTTGTACTTGGGTCTAGTGCAGGCTCAGTCGACGCGCTGGCTGACGAATTGCACGCTGCCGGGCATGAACTTGAATGCCACCGGGTGCGGATGTTTCGCAAAAGCTTCCGCGATCTCGTCCGTCGTTGTGATGTCGTAGTCGATATTGGCGAGGGCGACAGCTTTGCAGATATCTACGGGTTTAAGCGGTTTTTTTACTACTGGCTTAGCAAAAACATTGTTTGTTCGTTAAAGAAGCCCCTTGTCCTCGCGCCGCAAACAATTGGCCCGTTTGATCAAACAGCCTCCCGAGTGCTGGCTCGGCAAGTGATGGCGCGTTGTGCACGCGTGTTTGCACGCGACAATCTTTCCAGCGATTACCTTGCGCAGCTCGGTGTCTCCGGCAACATCGATGAAGCAATTGACGTCGCATTTTGCCTTCCCTTTGTGCGACCAGAGCGTACGCCCGGCGGCAAACCGAAAGTCGGTATCAACGTATCGGGCCTGTTGTTTAACGGCGGATACACCGGCGCGAATCAATTCGGGCTGGCTGTCGATTATCCGAGCACGGTACGGGAAATTGTTCGTTATTTTTCGGAAAACGAAGATGTTGAACTGCATCTGATCGGTCATGTGATAGAGCCGAACATGCCGGTTGAAGATGATGTGGGCGCATGCAGAAGACTTGCAGAGGAGTTTCCTGGCGCCATTGTCGCTCCCGCTTTCTCGCGACCATCCGAGGCCAAGTCCTATATCTCTGGCATGGATTTTTTTGCGGGTGCGCGAATGCATGCATGCATCGCTGCGTTCTCCGCGGGCATCCCCGTGGTGCCAATGGCGTATAGCCGTAAATTTAATGGACTATTCGGGACGCTTGGTTATAAAAGAGTCGCTGACTGCAAGGCGGAAAAACAGAACTGCGTGGTTGCGCAGGTTTGCGCAGGCTTCCGCGATCGAGTGGATATTGCCACAGAGGTTACAAAGGCCTTGATGGAGGTCCGCAGACGAGTCGTTCGCTATGAGAGCTCATTAGCCGCAGTCCTCAGCGGGAGATTACAGTGAGTTTTCGTGGCGCTACTTTTGGCTCGGTGAGCACATTTATAGGCGCCCTTCGCGTCGTGCAACTGCTCGTAGTGGGCGCTGTGGGTATAGCCACACTGCTGGTTGCAGGGCTGCTTCCGGTCATGCTGCCTTGGCACTTCGTTGTAGCGTTAGGTGCAGCACCTTTGCTTGTCGTTCTGCTCTGGATTAATCCCGCATTGGGGGTTGGATTTTATCTCGTTGCCCTGCTGCTTTCGCCCGATTTCAAGTTGTCTGATGTCATGACATTCGCTGTGATGGGCGTTTTCGCAGCGAGAATCATTTTCGAGAGGCGTTCTCTATTCGTAGTCCCTGCCAGTTTGGCCAAGCCTTTCTGGTTGCTAGTTGGAATCGTTGCTCTCTCGACTTTGTTTGGCGTGGTAGTCCTCAAAAACCAAGTGCCTTTTGTGTATCGGGATGGGCGTGCTTTCGTCTACTGGTTATGGGTTCCGCTTTTGCTGTCCATGAAAATGGCGGGATTGCTTGACGCTAGCCGCATCCGTGCTGTTGTGGTGGGGTTTGCTATTGCGGTTGCGTTGATGACTGTTTTTCAAGGCATTAGTGGCATGCAGGTGGTGACCGAGGGGCGGGTTGGCGACCTTGATGGAGGCGGTGCATTTGGGAGTATTACCCGGGTTCAGATTCCCGGGCTTGTCTTCGTGTCGTTGTCATTTGTGTGGATCACTATTGGGGTGGCGACCGGTAGGGTATTATGGTGGATTGGCGGAGCGCTACTCGTACTGTTCGCTGCAGCACTCTACGTTAACTTTGGCCGCGCGCTTTGGGCGTGGACTGCGTTCGCACTAGTCATAAGCTTTCCCTTTCTCTCCGTTCGCAGGGGCTTGCGAGTTGGTGGGTTGCTCGCTATTGGTGGGGCCGTGTTAGTTGCAGGTCTTTGGGTTGTAAAGCCGATAGTGCTAGAGAACGTGGTTGATCGCGTGGTTAGCGTTCAAAGTGAGGGTGGACACGGTTCGTCTTTTGGCTGGAGACGCTGGGAGAACGAAGATGCCGTGTCCCGGATTGTGGCGTCGCCCATCTACGGCGTTGGGATTGGTGGAGAATACCGGCGCTGGATTTCAGAGATTAGGGTTTTTGAGGATCACACGCGTTACGTTCACAACGCCTTTTTGTTCTATGGCGTAAAAATTGGGCTTCCAGGCTTGATGGTCCTGCTTTGGTTGCTTTGGACTATTTGGAGACGGGCATTCATAAAGCGGGGGCAAGATTTGGGGGTTGGTTTTAACCCTTACGAAACGGCGGTTGCGGCTTTTCTCCCCGCGTTCGTCGGATTGAACATTACGCAGCCCGAGTTGGCCAGCCCTTTTGGGGTGCTTTTCGCCTCACTTGTTGTTGCATCCCTTGATTGGGACCAAACAGAGGCGGGTGGCAAATTGGCTCGGTGTGGAGCCGTTGCGTGAACGCTATTGTCGTTTTGCTCAACTGGAATGGTTGGTGTGACACGCTTGAGTGTCTGGAAAGCCTGCTTTCGACGCTGTCGGCCGATGCTTCGGTTGTTGTGTGTGATAACGCGTCATCGGACGGTTCGGTGGAGCGGATCTGCGAATGGGTCGTGGCGAATGCACCAGACCGGGGGCCGGTGTTGCTGAGACGGGACGATGTACTGGACGGGGCTGTGCCGCGTACCGGTCAGGTTCATATCGTTGATAACGGGGGCAATCTGGGTTTTGCGGGGGGTAACAACAGTGGTGTGCGCCTGGCGTTGAACGACCCGGCCTGCTCCTATGTCTGGTTGCTCAACAACGACACGACGGTTGAACGAGGTACGCTGCCTGCCGCGATAGCGCGGATGGAAGCCGACCCCCGCATCGGTATCTGCGGTTCGACGTTGATGTACTACCACGAGCCTGATTCCGTTCAGGCATTTGGGGGGGCGGTGTATTCGCGCTGGACGGGTCGGTCCCGTCACCTTGGCGCATTTGCCCGGCGGGTGGACGTGCCGGACGATCCGCGCGGCGTCGAGGCGCAGATGTCTTATGTGGTTGGGGCGTCAATGCTGGTGCGGCGGGCGTTTGTCGAGCGTGTGGGGTACATGCGCGAGGATTACTTCTTGTATTGCGAAGAGATTGATTGGGCGACTCGTGGCAGTAAGTTTTTCAGGCTTGGTTATGCGCCCGATAGTGTGGTTCGCCACAAGGAAGGGGCAAGCATCGGAACATCCGCTGTTGGCGGATCGCCGTTGTCGTTGTTCTATTTGTTCCGCAACCGTGTGCGGTACGCGTGGCGATTCCATCGAGCGTATGTGCCGAGTGTGCTGCTTTTCTGCGGGCTGGATATAGCGAAACTGGTGTTGCGCCGCCGCTGGCCGCAAGCCTTGGCTGCAGTGCGCGGCGTGATGCAATTGGGCCGCGCGGCTCCGGTTCCAAGTGCACGAGAGCAGGGCGCGCAGGCATGAGGATACTGTGCGTATCAAACGATATTCCGTTGCCTGCCAACAGCGGCGGGCGGGTCGATGTATGGCGCCGGATCTGTGCGCTCCGCGCTGCCGGGCACACGGTCGCGCTGCTTTGCTGGATGGATCAGGGGCGTGCCGAGCGGCCGACTGCCGAGGTCATGAAGCGCTTGGAGGCGGTGTGTGAGTCGGTGCGGATCGTGCCGATCACTCGAAGCGCGAAGGAACTTGCAGGGCGGTTGCTGCACCTGTGGTATTGGCCCAGCCATGTGGCGTCGCGATGGGTCACATCACGCGGAATTGGCATTGAGCGTTGGTGCTCTGACTTTGTGCCAAATGTCGTCTTCTTGGACGGGCTATACGGCGGGGCGGTGGCGTTCGACCTGAGTCGGCGTGCGGGCGTGCCGGTTTGGTATCGCTCGCACAATATTGAACATCGTTATATGGCCGCGCAGCGTGAGCGGGAGACTCGGTTCGTTCGCCGTATGGGTTTATTGGCGAACTGTATCGGCCTTGAGCGCTTTGAACGCAGCGTGATGCAACGGGCAAGGCGTGTGTTGGATATCTCGTGCGATGACGCGGCGTTCTGGCGTGCGAGTGGCGTGGCGAACGTGGAGTTGCTGCCGACGATCGTTGATGCCGATTTTGTTGCGCGCCTCGAAGCGGCGGGCGCCGCGCCGCCCGACGTCGATATTCTCTATTTCGGCAATCTGAACACTCCGAACAATGTGGAGGCCGTGGCTTGGTTTGTGCGCGAGGTTTTGCCAAACGTACCAGCGCCGGATCTGCGCATTGTTGTGGCTGGATCGAATCCGTCTGATGAGATGCGCGTTGTCCTGGGCCTGGATGCGCGGATAGAGCTCATCGAAAATCCGGTAGATATGGCAGCGGTGGTTGCACGGGCGCGCTTGCTGGTCAATCCAATGCGGGCAGGAAGTGGCGTCAATTTGAAAAGTGTAGAAATGCTGTTTTCGGACGCGGCCCTTGTAAGCACCTCTGTTGGTGTGGGGGGGCTGCCGCAACAGGTGAAGGCGTGCTTTGCAGTGGAGGATGATGCTCGGAAGTTCGCGACTGCGATAGAGAATGGGTTGGCTGAGAAGCGGGTGGTGGAGGCTGAAGGTTCGCGGGAAATTGCCCGGATGGGGTTTTTGCCTGAGACCGTCGCTAACATGGTTGCAGGGCGGTTGGACGCCGGGGGCGTGTCGTGTTGACGCCTTCGAAGCCAAGGGTTGGAGTCGATTTCCACGTATTCGACGGAAAGTATCAAGGCTCGCGTAGTCACTTGATCGGCGTTTTTGGCGAACTGACACGACTTTGCCCGGATATTACGTTTGTGTTCTTGCTTGAGAAGACCGAAGAGCTTGGACGTATTCCTGGTTTTTCTGGGGCGAATGTCGAGCGAGTGTGCATGCCCCGAGCCAGTTCGTTGGTGAGACTAGGCGTCCAATTGCCGAGGCTTCGGCGATCGCAGAAACTGGATCTGATTCATACGCAGTATGTAATTCCGTTGTGGCCCGCACGTGGGAACGCAGTAACGATTCATGATGTTCTATTTGAACCGTTCCCCGAGTTCTTCGGCCGACTGTTCGTGCTCCGTTCGCGCCTGCTGATGCGCTGGTCCGCCCGTGCAGCAGACCTGCTGTTTTCAGTGAGTGACTATTCTCGTCGTGAGATTTCGAAACGCTATGGCGTTGATATTCAGCATATTGAGGTGCTTCATAACGCAGTTGATCGAATGCTGTTTTTTCCTGGTTCCGCGGGAAGCGATGTGGTGCGCTCACGAGGTCTGGAACCCGGAGGATACCTTCTAACGGTTGGCCGTATCGAGCCGCGAAAAAACCATGCTGCGTTGCTGCGCGCGTACCGGCAACTGGACGGGGCGCCCCCACCGCTGGTGATTGTTGGGCAGCGAGACTTCGGTTATGGGGATTTCGAAGCTGAGTTGGCCAAGATGCCGACTGACCGAAGGGTGGTTATGTTGTCTGATGTCGCGGATGGGGAGTTGCCAGCGCTGTACCGACATGCTCGCATATTTGTGTATCCGTCATTCGCCGAAGGCTTTGGTATGCCCCCGTTGGAGGCGATGGCAAGTGGCGTGCCCGTAGTGACGTCCCATTCGACCGCGATACCGGAGGTAGTTGCGGATGCGGGGCTGTTAATAGACCCCACCCAAACTGTTTCGTTGAAGTTGGCGATGGAGCGTTTGCTAGGAGATGACGATCTATGCCGCGACTTATCGCAGCGCGGTCTCGCTCGCGCGAACGTATTCACATGGCGCGCGACCGCTGAAAGGCTTGCTGCGTCGTACCGACATTTTTTCTCTATGCGAACGTCAGCATGAGTATGCTCCGCGCTCTTCTATGTAGTCTGCTCTGCACCATTTTTTCGACGAATAGCTTGGCCGACGATTTTCGTGTTGGCGTGTACTACTTTCCTGGGTGGAAGGCTGAGCAAATGGGGAACGCAAGAGCATTTCCGTGGGAATCGATTAAGGGATTCCCGGAGCGCGAGCCATTGCTTGGTTGGTATGCCGAAGACGCTCCGGGGGTCATGACGACGCAGTTGAAGTGGATGCGAGACTTCGGGATCGATTACGTGGTGTTTGATTGGCTTTGGGGGTCTTCAGGTAGACCCCATCTCAACCATGGGGTGGATGCCTATCTCACCGCAGAAGATCGTCATGGCGTGGAATTTGCAATACTGTGGGCCAATCATACCAAGTACATATTTTCTGTTGAGCAGTTTGATGAATTGTTCCGGTTCTGGGTACAGCGTTATTTCTTCAGGGACGACTATTTAAAGATTTTTGGGAAGCCGGCCGTTTTTTTGTTCTCCGCTGAGACGTTTAATACGAACGCAGCGCAGATTGGTTTGAGCTCGGCGGCCTTGGTGGCTCGCGCAGAGAAAATTGCACGAGAGTTTGGGTTGCCTGGTGTTGCCTTCATCGGTGGCGTCGGCGCTAACAATGGCCGTGGATTCGATTATTCAGCGGCCAGTGGGTACGTTGGATTTTCGTCATATAACTTTCATGGCATGGCAACTCGTTCGTATGCGCCGGGGCGTTTGATGTCTCATTCTTACGCTGAACTCGACCGTGGTTACCAAGACCATTGGCAGTGGATGGCTAAGAATGCATCGGGTCTCTACATTGTTCCGATGACCTCCGGTTGGGATAAGCGCGCCTGGGGGGGGAGCAAAGACCCGATGCACGACAATAGCGTGTCGACGCAGGTCGAGTTTGGACGGCACCTGCAGAGCGCTCGCGAATTCATGAACCGCAATCCAGAGCGCACCCAAAGTATGGGCGTGATCTGTTGTTGGAACGAGTTCGGCGAAGGATCGTACATCGAGCCGACAAAGATGCACGGCTTCCGCTATCTGGAAGAAGTAAAGCGCGTGTTTGGTGCCCCACAAGAATGAACAACAAAACGTTAAGAATCCTCGGCACGCGCGGCGTGCCGGCCGCCCACGGCGGTTTCGAAACCTTTGCCGAACATCTGGCGTTGTTTCTGGTGAAGCGTGGCTGGCGAGTGATTGTGTATTGCCAGGATGACGGCGTCGGGCCGGTGTTTGAAGACCGGTGGGAAGGCGTGGAGCGTGTGCATATTCCGGTGTCGCAGGCCGGGCCGAAGGGCACGATCGTGTTCGACTGGCAGGCGACGGTTCATGCCGCGCGCCATGGCGACCTGTGCCTTACCCTGGGGTACAACACCGCGGTGTTCTGCGCGCTGTTGCGCCTGAAGGGTGTGCCCAATCTCATCAACATGGATGGTATCGAGTGGTCGCGCGCCAAGTGGGGCACCGTTGCCAAGACCTGGTTCTGGCTGAATGATTGGGCGGGCTGCTGGCTGGGCAACCATCTGGTGGCCGATCACCCGGAGATCAAGCGTCACCTGGAAACGCGGGTTCGCGGTGACAAGGTGACGGTGATTGCCTACGGTGCGGATGCCATTTCAGCGGCGGATGATGCGCCGGTGCGGGCATTGGGGCTGACGCCGGGGCGCTTTGCTACGGTGATTGCGCGGGCCGAGCCGGAGAACTCGCTGCTGGAAATCGTGTCGGCGTTTTCGCGTAAGCGGCGCGATTGCACGCTGGTGGTGCTCGGCAGGTACGACCGCGAACATGCCTACCAGCGCCGGGTGCTGGAAGCGGCCAGCGACGAGGTCAGGTTTGTTGGCGCCATTTACGACAAGGCGGTGGTCGCCGCCTTGAGGTTTCACAGCATGCTGTATGTCCACGGGCATCAGGTGGGTGGCACGAATCCGTCGCTGGTCGAGGCGCTCGGCGCCGGGAATGCGGTGTTGGCGCATGGCAACCGGTTCAACCGCTGGGTGGCCGGTGAGGGGGCGGCGTATTTTGATGGGGCGGATGAATGCGCCTCGGCATTCGACGCATTGCTGGGTGATGATGCCCGGCTTGCGCACATGCAAGACGCAAGCCGGGAGCGCCATCGGGCTGCATTTACCTGGGACAAGATACTGGGGGATTACGAGGCGTTGCTGGCGGGCTATCTGCCCGCAGCCGCATCGGAAAAGCACGCGGTGTAACCGTCTGGCCTATGGTGGTCGTCACGACAATGACGTATGGATTGCGCTACCATTGCCCGCTGCTGTTCATTAGCCCAACGACATGTCCATCAACATCACCCATCACGGCGCCTTGCATGGCGTAACCGGCTCCTGTCACCAGCTGTTCATCGACGACGCGCGCAGCGTGTTGATCGACTGCGGCTTGTTCCAGGGGGCGGAGACGTCGCCAGACGGGCGGGCGGCGGCGGATGCGCTGGAGATCGGGTTTGACCTGGCGGGGGTGCAGGCCATGGTGGCCACGCATGTGCATATCGACCATGTGGGGCGCATTCCGTGGTTGCTGGCGGCGGGGTTCAAGGGGCCCATTTATTGCAGCGAGCCATCGGCCAAATTGCTGCCGGTGGTGCTGGCCGATGCGTTTGCGTTGTCGGTGAGTCGCGACCGGCGGGTGGTGGAGCGCTACCTGCAACTGGTGGAGTCGCGCATTCGGCCGGTGCCGTGGCGCACCTGGCAGACGGTGGCGAGCGGGCCGCAGGGGCGCTGCCGCATCCGCCTGCAGCGGGCGGGGCATATTCTGGGCTCGGCCTATGTGGAGTGCGAGCTGAGCCGGCCGGGTGAGCCGGTGCGTCAGGTGGTGTTTTCGGGTGACCTGGGCGCGCCGTATGCGCCGCTGCTGCCGGCGCCCAAGTCGCCGTACCGCGCCGACGTGGTAGTGCTGGAGAGTACCTATGGCGACCGCAACCACGAGGGCCGCGCCACGCGCCGCAAGCGGCTGCAGGCGGTGGTGGAGCGGGCGCTGGGCAATGGCGGCACGGTGATTGTGCCGGCCTTCAGCATCGGACGCACGCAAGAGCTGTTGTATGAGTTTGAAGACATTCTGCATCGGCACCGCCTGCGGCCGGGGCGCCATGCCGAGCGCTGGGCCAAGCTGCGCATCTACCTGGATTCGCCCCTGGCGGGGCGGTTTACGCAGCTGTATCGCGAGCTGCAACCGTTCTGGGATGCCGAGGCGCAGCGTCGGGTGAAGGCGGGGCGGCAGCCCTTGTCGTTCGAGCAGCTGGTGGCGGTGGACGACCACAAGGCGCACGAGGCCAATGTGCGGCGCCTGGCGCGCAGCGGCGAGCCGGCCATCGTGATCGCGGCCAGCGGCATGTGTGCCGGTGGTCGGGTGGTCAATTACCTCAAGGCGATGCTGCACGATGCGCGGCACGATGTGGTGTTCGTCGGCTACCAGGCGCGCGGCACGCCCGGCGCGGCGATCCAGACCTACGGGCCGCGCGGCGGCTATGTGGACCTGGATGGCGAGCGCATCGAGATCCGCGCCGGGGTGGAAACGCTGTCGGGCTATTCGGCGCACGCCGACCAGGATGGCCTGGTGCACTTCGTGACACGCATGCGGCATTTGCCGAGTGAGGTGCGGCTGATTCGTGGTGACGACGACGCCCGCCGTACCCTGGCCGAGCGCCTGGTGCGCGAGACGGGTGGGGCGGTGGCGGTGTTGAATGGGTGATGTGCTGCGATGGGTGCCGGGTGTGGCGCCGGGCGGCGGATGCGCTGCGCTTATCCGCCCTACATTTTCGGCCGGGTGTCGTAGGGCGGATAAGCCGAAGGCGCATCCGCCGACTGTCGCGGGTTCGCAGGGTGGTCAGCTCCGCTGCCCACCATCGGCAGACGATGCACCGGCAGACGGTTGAGTTTTGTAGGGTGGGCGGCTCGCCGCCCACCATCGATGATGGATGCGCCGATAGGGTTTTCGGTGGGCGGCAAGCCGCCCACCCTACGATGATTGGGGCACGATGCGTCGGCTGGCGGTTGAGGACGGAAGGTGCGATTGATGGGCTCAGTAGCCAACTTCTTTTTGATGTCGCAAGGCCAGGATGACGACGGTGTCGCCATCGAACCGATACCGCGCGACGTAGCCGCTGTCGCCGAAGTCGATGAGCCATTCTCGGTAGGCTTCGGGCAGGTCATCGACCGGGCGGCCGATGTGCGGTTGGCGAGCCAGCACGCGCAACTCATCCAGAATGGCTTGCGCGCCTCTTTGTGCGGCGAGTGGGTTTTTGGGGCGCAGAAATTCGCGCAGGCGTTGCAGGTCGCGGAGGGCGGCCGGTGCGTACCTTATTTGTGCCATTCGGGGGCCGGGCTTTCGTCGTCGGTGCCCCAGCTGGCAAGCCAGGCTTCAACCTCGTCGGCGGTGCCATGGAGGCCCGTCTCTTGGTATTCGTTCCAGGCCTTGAGCGTGTCTTGCCGGAACGCCTCGCGTTTTTCCTCGCGATCGACATATTCCTCGATGGCTTGGCGCATCAGCCAGTGCGGCGTGCGGTGTCGGGCCTCGGCCAGACGCTTGACGCGGTCTCGGGTTGCGTCGTCGATCTTGATCGCGACGGGGCGAGTCGGAGCGCGGGGCATGGTCGCCTCCTGCAGGCGGGTAGTGTCAGGTATTACCTTACGCAGCTTTGTGAGTTTGGACAACGGGCACGCGACATGGGGTTTGTAGGGTGGTCAGCTTCGCTGCCCACCATCGGCATGACGCTGTGATCGGGTAGACTACGGCCAGATTTGAATGTACCAGCACCCATATGGTGATGCAGACAGGGGAGTGAAACGCGTGATTCTCGTAACAGGCGGCGCCGGTTTCATCGGCGCAAATTTTGTGCTCGACTGGCTGGCCGAAACCGGCGAGCCGGTGATCAATCTCGACAAGCTCACCTACGCGGGCAACCTGGAGACCCTGCAATCGCTGCA
Source organism: Pseudomonadota bacterium (assembly GCA_008501585.1). Lineage (GTDB taxonomy): Bacteria > Pseudomonadota > Gammaproteobacteria > Burkholderiales > Rhodocyclaceae > Nitrogeniibacter. Next base: position 31,272 of record QQUN01000034.1, read on the forward strand.
GGGCGACACGCGCCATGTGTTCGTGCAGGGCGATATCTGCGACCGCGCCGTGGTCGACGCCCTGCTGCATGAGCACCGCCCGCGGGCGATTGTGCACTTTGCGGCCGAGAGCCATGTTGACCGCTCCATCCACGGCCCGGGCGAGTTCATGCGCACCAACGTGGAGGGCACCTTTACCCTGCTCGAAGCGGCGCGCGCCTACTGGGGCGACATGGCCGAGCCGGCCAAGGCGGGCTTCCGCTTTTTGCATGTGAGCACCGACGAGGTCTACGGCTCGCTCTCGCCCGAGGCGCCGGCCTTTACCGAAACCCATCCCTACGAGCCCAACAGCCCCTACTCGGCGAGCAAGGCGGCCAGCGACCACCTGGTGCGCGCCTGGCACCACACCTACGGCCTGCCGGTGGTGACCACCAACTGCTCGAACAACTACGGCCCCTACCAGTTCCCCGAAAAGCTGATCCCGCTGATGATCGTCAACGCCCTGGCCGGCAAGGCGCTGCCCATCTACGGCGACGGCATGAACGTGCGCGACTGGCTGTACGTGACCGACCACTGCAGCGCCATCCGCACCGTGCTGGCCCGTGGCCGGGTGGGCGAGACCTACAACGTGGGCGGCTGGAACGAGATGCCCAACATCCGCATCGTCAAAACCATCTGCGCCATCCTCGATGAACTGCGCCCGTCCGACGTCGGGCCCTACGAGCGCCTGCTCACCTACGTGACCGACCGCCCCGGCCACGACCGCCGCTACGCCATCGACGCCCGCAAGATCGAGCGCGAGCTGGGCTGGCGGCCGGCCGAGAGCTTTGAGACCGGCATTCGCAAGACGGTGCAGTGGTATCTCGACAACCCCACCTGGGTCGCCAACGTGCAAAGCGGCGCCTACCGGGCGTGGGTGAGCAAACAATACGCCGCACAAGGCTAAGGACATGACGATGACGCAATCTGCAAGCCGCCCGCGCAAGGGCATCATCCTGGCCGGCGGCTCGGGCACCCGGCTGCACCCGGCCACGCTGGCGGTCTCCAAACAGCTGCTGCCGGTGTACGACAAGCCGATGATCTACTACCCGCTGAGCACGCTGATGCTGGCGGGCATTCGCGACATCCTGATCATCTCCACCCCGCAAGACACCCCGCGCTTCGAGCAACTGCTGGGCGATGGCGCCCGCTGGGGGCTGAACCTGCAGTACGCGGTGCAGGCGAGCCCGGACGGGCTGGCGCAGGCCTTCATCATCGGTGCGGATTTCATCGACGGGGGGCCGAGCGCGCTGGTGCTGGGCGACAACCTCTTCTACGGCCATGACTTTGCCAAGGGCCTGGCCTCGGCCAGCACCAACGCGGCCGGCGCCAGCGTGTTTGCCTACCCGGTGCTCGATCCCGAGCGCTACGGCGTGGTCGAGTTCGACGCCGACGGCCGCGCCGTGAGCCTGGAAGAAAAGCCCGCCAAGCCCAAGAGCCGCTACGCCGTCACCGGCCTGTATTTCTACGATGAACGCGTGGTCGAGGTGGCGCGCAACCTCAAGCCCAGCCCGCGCGGCGAGCTGGAGATTACCGATGTGAACCGCCAGTATCTCGACTGGGGCGCGCTCGACGTGCAGGTGATGGGCCGCGGCCACGCCTGGCTGGATACCGGCACGCACGAGAGTCTGCTCGAAGCCGGCATGTTCATCCAGACGCTGGAGAAGCGGCAGGGCCTCAAGGTGGGCTGCCCGGAGGAGATCGCCTGGCGCAAGGGCTGGATCAGTGGCGAGCAGCTCGCCGAACTGGCCGCACCGCTGGCCAAGAACGGCTATGGTCAGTACCTCAACCGACTGCTGCAGGATCGGGTGTTCTGATGCAAGTGACCGCCACCGATTTGCCCGACGTGCTGATCATCGAGCCGAAAGTGTTCGGCGATGCGCGCGGCTTCTTCTTCGAGAGCTTCAATGCCCGCGCCTTTGCCGAGGCCACCGGGGTGGATCTGCCCTTTGTGCAGGACAACCACTCGCGCAGCGCCCAGGGTGTGTTGCGCGGCCTGCACTACCAGATCCAGCAGCCGCAGGGCAAACTGGTGCGCGTGGTGCGTGGCGCGGTGTTTGACGTGGCCGTCGATGTGCGCCGCAGCTCGCCGCACTTCGGCCGCTGGGTGGGGGTGGAGCTGAGCGAGGACAACCACCGCCAGCTGTGGGTGCCGCCGGGCTTTGCGCACGGTTTTCTGGTGTTGTCGGCCAGTGCCGACTTCCTCTACAAAACCACCGACTACTACGCGCCCGAGCATGAGCGCAGCGTGTTGTGGAACGACCCGGCTATCGGCATCGACTGGCCGTTGCCGGGCGAGCCGCTGCTCTCGGGCAAGGACCGGGCCGGGGTGTTGCTCAAGGATGCGGAGGTGTTTGCATGAGACTGCTTGTGACAGGTGCCACCGGGCAGGTCGGCTGGGAACTGGCGCGCAGCCTGATGCCGCTGGGCGAAGTGGTGGCGCTCGACCGCGCCGCCTGCGATCTGTCCGACCCGCAAGCGGCTGCCGCCGTGGTGGCCGGCTACGCGCCGGACGTGATCGTCAATGCCGCCGCCTACACGGCGGTGGATAAAGCCGAGAGCGAACCCGAGCTGGCCCACCGCATCAACGCCGAAGCCGTCGGCGCGCTGGCCGACACCGCACGCGAGATCGGCGCCTTGCTCGTGCACTACTCCACCGACTATGTGTTCGACGGCAGCAAGAACACCCCTTACACCGAGTCCGACGCCACCGCGCCGCTCAATGTCTACGGCGCCAGCAAGCTCGCCGGCGAGCAGGCCATTGTGGCGTCCGGCTGCGACCACCTGATCCTGCGCACCACCTGGGTGTACGCCGCGCGCGGGCACAACTTTGTCGCCACCATGCTCCGCCTGTTCGCAGAGCGCGAGCAACTGCGCGTGGTGGGCGACCAGCACGGCGCCCCCACCTGGGCGCGCAACATTGCCGATGCCACCGGCGACCTCATCTGCGGGGCCCAGCGCGCGCTCGACGCCGGCGACCCGGTGCGGCGCATCTACAACCTCAGCGCCGCCGGCGAAACCACCTGGCACGGCTTCGCCGAAGAAATCCGTCACATCGCGGCACACCGCTGGCCCGACCATCCGTGGACGGTGCGTCAGATCGACGCCATCGAGACCCGCGACTACCCGACCCCCGCCGCCCGCCCGCGCAACTCGCGCCTCGACGGCACGCTGCTGGCGGAGGAGGCGCGCATCGTCATGCCCCACTGGCGCGAAGCCCTGCTGCGCTGCCTCGAAGACCGGCCCGCGCCGTGAGCGCCGGGCGGGTCGGTGCAGGGGGCGACGGATGCGCCTGCGGCTTATCCGCCCTATATGGGCAACAGCGTGCGGCAAAAAGGGAGAGCCGTAGAGCGGATGAGCGCAGCGCATCCGCCGCCCGCCAACCAATGACTGCGACCCCCCCCCTTCCCGCGGAACGCGGGGGCATGTCGGGCGGATAAGCCGCAGGCGCATCCGAAACTCCCGCATCCGCCACACGCCTGTCAGGACGCCCCATGAGCGGCTTTGAAAACTACCGCGAAGACACCGCCGCACTCGAACGCGAGATCGAAATCCGCGGCATCGTGCTGGGTATCGACTGGCACGACGCCGATCAGGTGATGGCGCTCGCCCGCGAAGCGCTGGCCAGCACGCCGGCACACATCGAAGCCCTGGTCCGCGACCCCGATCCGAAGCTCAAAGCCAAAGGCGAGTTGTTTGCCCTGGCCGCGCTGATGCTGCAAACCATGGCCGAGAGCGCCAGCATCGGCATCCATTCCCATGGCGGCAGCGCCTGGAAAGCCCTCGGCCACGCCCTGCTGCAACTGAGCGACATGACCCACGGCGACGCCGCCAACCGGGCCGGATAAGTACGACAGGTTGCGACGATGCACGGTGGGCGGCAAGCCGCCACCCTACGACACCGAACGACGCACCGCCGAGCACCCGGGCATCGCCACACCACCACCCGGCTCGCGCCTGCCGCCCCGTAGGGTAGGCGGCTCGCCGCCCACCTGACCGCATCACGCCCCGGCCATTCGACACCACCGTCGGCACTTCCCGCGGCAATGGTGGGCAGCAAAGCTGCCCACCCTACGAAACCGTACAAGGCTTCGCCGGTGTGCCGATTCCAAAACCCCCGCCGAACGCCTTGACGGCGCACACCACCACCCGGCTCGCGCCTACCCCTCGTAGGGTGGGCGGCTCGCCGCCCACCAGACCTGGCCAGAAATCCCGCTCGTTCAATGCTCGCTGCATGTGAATTATGTGTATATCATTTCGCCATGAGTGACTACCGACGCGACCACACCCCGGGCGGCATGTATTTCTTTACCGTTACCCTGGCTGACCGGCGCTCTTCGTTATTGCTGACCGAGATCGACCGCTTTCGCGCGGCGTATCGGATGGTGATCGCTTCGCACCCGGTCGAGACGGTTGCGATGTGTGTTCTCCCCGACCACCTCCACGCGGTGTGGCAACTGTCTGATGGTGACGACCGGTTCTCGCTTCGCTGGCGTCTGATCAAGCACCGCTTCAGCTATGGCCTGCCCCCTGCGCCCGGGCGTAGCGTGAGCAAAATCCGGCACCGTGAGGCCGGCATCTGGCAGCGGCGATTCTGGGAGCACCGGATCCGCGATGTCGCTGATCTGCAACGGCATGTGGATTACATTCATTTCAATCCGAAGAAGCACGGTCTGGTCGATCGCGTCAAAGACTGGCCTTTCAGCAGCTTTCACCGATACGTTGCCGCGGGCTGTTTGCCACCGGATTGGGGCGGGGCTGGAATCGACCCGGCTGGGGGCGCTTGGGGGGAGTGATGGTGGGCAGCAAAGCTGACCACCCTACAAACCCACCTGCCGAACGACCGGGGGCCGTAGGGTGGGCGGCTCGCCGTCCATCAACCCGCGTGCCACGCTCCGCTGCTGTCTGAAAAACCATTTGCATATGCCAATGGCGTTGTTGTAAGGTCGTCACTCCACATTCTAATGGGATAAAAACAATGAAAACCGGACATGTTCTGGCGCTGTCGATAGGATTGCTTGCTGCGGCTGCGCCGGTGGCTGCCGCGGTGCCTGGCGTGGGCGGTCTGTCTTTTGTGGCGATCAATGCCAGTGAAGATGGCTTTGCCCTTTCGTCATTTGTTGATCTGGCCGCTGGAACACAGCTGTTTGTGACCGACAACGAGTGGAACGGCCTCGCGGTTGGCGCTGGTGGGGCGTTTACTCCGGGTGAAGGGGTGCTGGCCTGGACGCTGGACAGCACCTTGTCTGCCGGCAGTGTGGTGCGCTTTTCGTCGGTGGATTCGGCGGCCAACGTGGCGGTGTCGCATGGCGTGGTGAGCCGTAGCGGGGGCTTCTCTCTCGCCCAGAGCAATGAGTCGGTCTACCTCTACCGGGATGACGGTTTGGGTGGCGTGCTGCCGTTGGCGGCGCTGGGCTACGGGAGCGGCTTTTCAGATGAGCTGAAGGGCTCAGGGCTGGAGATGAGCGCGGTGGCGCTCGATGGCACCGTGAAGTTTGCCGAGTACGCGGGTGATCGTGCCGGCGCCGGCGGATTGTCCGGCTACCAGGAAATGGTCAGCGATCCGAACCAGTGGACGAAGCAATCGACCGGCGATGTGTCGGCGCTGGCGCCGAACATGACGGCTTTCACGGTGGCGGCACCGGTGCCGGAACCGGCGACCTACGCCATGTTGCTGGCGGGGTTGGGGGTGGTGTCGAGCATCGCGCGCCGTCGGCAGGGGCGCAGGCGCGTGACGGGCTGAGCTGAGCCCGGGCGGCGGAAGCGTGCCGCCCATGCACACAGGGCGCCGGATCGGGTCGATCCGGCGCCCTGCTTTTTTGCTGCCGTGGCTGCGGGTCAGTCGGGCAGGCGCCGCTCCAGCGCGAAGAGGTCGGCGATCTGCTCGCGCTCGCGGATGAGGTGGCAGCGATCGCCATCGACCATGACCTCGGCCGCACGGGCGCGGGTGTTGTAGTTGCTGGCCATGGTCATGCCGTAGGCGCCGGCGGAGAGGATGGCCAGCAGGTCGCCGTCGGCGACCTTGAGTGAGCGGCTGCGGGCGAGGAAGTCGCCGCTTTCGCAGATCGGGCCGACCACGTCGTAGGTTTGTGCCGGGAGGTCGCGGGCAACGACCGGGACGACTTCGTGATACGCGTCATACAGCGCCGGCCGGGCGAGGTCGTTCATGGCGGCGTCGACGACGGCGAAGTGCTTTTCCTGCCCCGGTTTGAGGTACTCGATGCGGGTCAGCAGCAGGCCGGCGTTGCCGACCAGCGAGCGGCCCGGTTCAAGCAGGATCTCTTCGGGCCGGTCGGCCAGGGCGGCGAGCACCGGGGCGAGGTAGTCGTCGGCTTGGGGCGGGGTTTCGTCCGAGTAGCGGATGCCCATGCCACCGCCGATGTCGATGTGCGCCAGGGTGATGCCTTCGTCAGCCAGTTGCTTGACCAGGGAGAGGACGCGCTCGGCGGCTTCGCCGGCCGGGGCGGGGTCGAGCAGTTGCGAACCGATGTGCGAGGCGATGCCCTTGATGGCGATGCTCGGCAGCGCGGCGGCCTTGCGGTAGAGCGCCAGCGCGTCGTCGAAGGCGACGCCGAACTTGTTGTTCTTCAGCCCGGTGGAGATGTAGGGGTGGGTCTTGGGGTCGACGTCGGGATTGACGCGGAAGGCGATCGGCGCGACCTTGCCGCACTCGGCGGCCACGGCGGCAAGCCGGTCGAGCTCGGCGGCCGATTCGACGTTGAAGCAGCGGATGCCCACCGCCAGTGCCTGGCGCATTTCGTCGGCGGTCTTGCCCACGCCCGAGAACACCACCTTGGCCGCGTTACCGCCCGCGGCGATGACACGCTGCAGCTCGCCGCCGGAGACGATGTCGAAGCCGGCGCCGAGCCTCGCGAAGGTGTTGAGGATGCCCAGGTTGGAGTTGGCCTTGACGGCATAGCAGATGCTGGCGCGGCGCCCGGCCAGGGCGTGCTGGTAGGCCTGAAAGGCTTGTGTCAGCGCAGCGCGGGAGTATACGTAGGTGGGTGTGCCGAATTGTTCGGCAATGGCGGTCAGGGCAACCGCTTCGACCTGCAGGGCGGCGTCGCCGCTGAGGGTCGGCATGGGGTAGGTGGTCATTGTGCGGAGCGGGCTGCTTGGGGTTTGGTACTATCCGCAGCGGTGGCGGCGGGTCGTTCCGGAAGGTAAAGGTCACCCTTGATGCCGCAGGCGGCAAGCACGAAGGGTAGGGTCATGAACAGGACGGCGCGTCGGATCGTCATTGATGTGCCGGAAAAAAAGCAAAATCGTAGCAGAAAGGGGATGGGGCATGGATGAATCGACGTTTGTTGCGCTGGCTGAACGGGAGCTGGAGCGGGTGGAGTATGCGCTGGAGGGCTGCGGCGCGGAGCTGGACGTGGAGGTGCAGCCCGGTGGCGTGCTCGAGGTGAGCTTTGACGACGACAGCAAGCTGGTGATCAATCGCCATGTGGCGGCGCAGGAGATCTGGCTGGCCGCGCGTAGCGGCGGGTTTCATTTCCGGCTCAAGGACGGGCTCTGGGTGGATACCCGCGGTGGTGAGGAGTTGTATATCGTGCTGTCGCGGGTGGTCAGCGATCAGGGCGGCCGGGCGGTGACCGTGGCGCCGGCACCCTGAGACGCTGTTGCCGCGACCGGATCGCGGCAACAGCTGCTACGCCATGCCCCGGTCGTCAGCGCTGCGGCATGGCGCTGATCGAGCTGGGCCGGCGCTCGATGACCGGCGCCGGGCGAAGGTCTTCAACCGGCGCGGGCGCTTGGGTCCGGGGCACCGGATTGACCGTCGGTGGCGTGCGGCGCCCGCCAAACAGCTCGGCCGGGAAGGCGGGGATCGCCTCGCTCGGGGCTTCCATGGCGGCGGTGCCGTCTTCAAGGAGCATTTCCGGCCGCTCGGGCGGGATCGGCGCTTCGTTCTCGGCATAGACCCAGTCGGGTTCGACGTCAGGCTGGGCGCTGATGAAGTTCAGCCGGGCGGGTTGGGGGCGCTTGATCTCCGGCCGGCCGTCGAGTGCCACCTTCATGTAGTCGATCCAGATCGGCAGGGCGGTGGCGCCACCGGTTTCGCCGCGGCCGAGGTTTTTCGGCTGGTCGAAGCCGACCCAGGAGATGGCAACGATCTCCGGGTTGTAGCCGCAGAACCAGGCATCGACATAGTCGTTGGTGGTGCCGGTCTTGCCGGCGATGTCGCTGCGCTTGAGCTTGAGCGCGCGGGTGGCGGTGCCGGCCCGGACGACGTCCTGCATCATTGAATCCATCACGAAGGCATTGCGCTCGTCGATGACGCGTGCGGCGGTCTTGCCGGCGACCGGTGGGTCGACCTTGGCGATGGTGTTGCCGGCGTCGTCGAGGATTTCCTTGATCACGTAGGGCTGCACGCGATAGCCACCATTGGCGAACACGGCGTAGCCGGTGGCCATTTCCCAGGGGGTTGCCGCGCCGGCGCCGAGCGCCATGGTGAGATAGGCGGGATGGTTCTGTGGCGGGAAGCCAAAGCGGCTGACGAAGTCCTGGGCGTAGGTCGGGCTGATCGACTGGAGCAGGCGGATCGAGACCATGTTCTTGGACTTGGCCAGCGCGCGACGCAGGGTCATCGGCCCTTCGTATTTATGGTCGTAGTTGCCCGGCTCCCAGTCCTGGCTGCCGGTGACACCGGCGGGGAAGTACAGCGGCTCGTCTTCGACATAGGTGCCGGCGCTGTAGGCACGCTCGAGCGCGGCCGAGAAGATGAAGGGCTTGAAGCTCGAGCCCGGCTGGCGCATGGCCTGGGTGGCGTGGTTGAACTTGTTGCGGAAGAAGTCGAAGCCGCCGACCAGGGCGCGCACGGCGCCGGTGTCCGAGTCGATGGCGATCAGGGCGCCTTCGACATCGGGGAGTTGCATCAGCTGCCAGCCGTCCTTCTTGTCTTCGCGGATGCGCACGATGGCGCCGGGCCGGATGCGCTTGGCGGCCGGGGCTTTTTCACTGAGCATGGGCGCGGCAAAACGCAGGCCCTTGTCGCCGATGGTGATGGACTTGCCGTTGCGATAGACGCGGACTTCCTTGGGGCTGCTCTGGGTGACGACGGCGGCGAGCATGTCGCCGTAGTCGGGCACCTCGGCGAGGGCGGTTTCCATGGCCTCGTTGCGCAGGTCGCCGGCAGGCGGCAGCTCGATGTATTGCTCGGGGCCGCGGTAGCCGTGGCGGCGATCGTAGGCCAGCAGGCCGTCACGCAGGGCCTGGTAGGCCGCTTCCTGCTCGTCGCGGGTGATGGTGGTGATGATGCGGATGCCCAGTTCGTAGGCCTTGTCCTGGAATTGCTCGACGGCGATCTGGCGCGCCATCTCGGCCACATAGTCGGCGTGGAAGAACGATGCCTCGTTGCGCTCGGCCGCGTGGGTGACGGTGCGGATGGGCTCGGCGCGGGCCGCTTCGAGCGTGGCGTCGTCGATCAGGTTCAGCTCGCGCATGCGGCGCAGCACATAGTGCTGGCGCAACTGGGCGCGCCCGGGGTTGACGACCGGGTTGTAGGCCGAGGGGGCCTTGGGCAGGCCGGCCAGCATGGCGGCTTCGCCGACGGTCAGGTCGGCCAGCTGTTTGCCGTAGTAGGTGCGCGCCGCCGCCGAGAAGCCATAGGCCCGCCGGCCGAGGTAGATCTGGTTGACGTACAGCTCGAGGATCTGGTCCTTGCTGAGGTTTTGCTCGATCTTGAGCGAGAGCAGGATTTCGTAAAGCTTGCGGGTGATGGTCTTTTCCCGGGTCAGGAAAAAGTTGCGCGCCACCTGCATGGTGATGGTCGAGGCGCCCTGCGCCTTGCCGCCGGACACGAGGTTGGCCGAGGCGGCGCGGGCAATGCCCAGCAAATCGACGCCGGGGTGCTCGTAGAAGCGCTCGTCTTCGGCCGACAGGATGGCGTACTTGAGCACGTCCGGCACGTCCTTGATGCTCACGAACGTCCGCCGTTCTTCGCCGTACTCGCCGATCAGGTGGCCGTCCGACGTGTAGACGCGCAGCGGGATTTTCGGGCGGTAATCGGTAAGAATGTCGAGGGATGGCAGCTTCGGCCAGGCGAACGCCGCCACGGCTGCCAAGGTGGCGACACCCATGACCGCCAGCCCAATCAGAGCGAAAAACGGGTAAAGAACCCAGCGCATGCGTCGTAACAGTCCAGTAGATGAGTCGGGCGATTATACGGGCGCAGGCGTGGCGGCTCCAATGAATGACACCGGAAAGCGATTCTTTACACATGCCATCGTTGTTGCTAGCATTGAAGCGGTTTTTTACATGTTGCGCCTAACATGAAGAAATTTAAGGATTTTCTTTGTGATCAACTTGTCGGTTTTTAACCCGAAGGCGCGCCCACTCGTGGGGCTCGACATTTCTTCCTCGGCGGTCAAGCTCGTTGAGCTGTCCGGCGGCCCGAAAGAAGGGATTCGAATAGAGCGCTATGCGGTCGAGTCCCTGCCCCGTGACGCCGTCACGGACGGGAATATTGCCAATCTCGAGGCGGTGGCCGAGACGATCAAGCGCGCGCTCCGGCGCATGGGTGCTGGCGTCAAGCAAGTTGCCATGGCCTTGCCGGCATCGGCGGTCATCACCAAGAAAATCCTGTTGCCCGAAGGCCTGCGCGAGCAAGAGATGGAAGTGCAGGTCGAGAGCGAGGCCAATCAGTACATTCCCTTTGCGCTGGATGAGGTCAATCTGGATTTCCAGGTGCTCGACGAATCGCACGATGTGCCCGGCGAGCTCGATGTGCTGATTGCCGCCTCGCGCAAGGAAAAGGTCGAGGATCGCGTGGCGGCGGCAGAAGCGGCGGGGCTGAAGGCCGTGATCATGGATGTGGAATCCTTTGCCGCCCAGTCCGCCTTCGACTTCGTCTGCCAGCAGCTGCCGAACAAGGGCAAGGGCGCCATCATCGCCCTGGTCGACATTGGCGCCAACCAGCTCAACGTGACGGTATTGCGCGACGGAGTTCAGGTCTACACCCGCGAGCAGGCGTTCGGCGGGCACCAGCTGACCCAGGACATCGCCCGTCACTACGGCATGAGCACGGAAGAGGCCGAGGCCGCGAAGCGCTCGGGCAGCCTGCCCGAAAATTACGGCAGCGAACTGCTGCGGCCGTTCATGGACAGCCTGGCGCTCGAAGTGTCGCGGGCGCTTCAGTTCTTCTTTACCTCCACGCAGTTCAATCAGGTCGATCACATCGTGCTGGCGGGTGGCTGCGCGGTGATTTCCGGGCTGGCGGAAGTGGTGGGCGGGCGCACCCAGGTCGATACGGTGGTGGCCAATCCTTTTACCAAGATGCAGTTGTCGTCCAAGGTTCGCCCCAAGAACTTGATGGCGGATGCGCCTTCGTTGCTGGTGGCGTGCGGCCTGGCTTTGCGGAGGTTTGATTGATGATTCGAATCAACCTGCTGCCCCACCGTGAAGAAAAGCGCCGCCAGCGGCGCCAGCAGTTCTATCTGCTCGCGGGCGCGATGGTGGTACTCGGGGCACTCATCGGGGTGCTGGTCAGCACCATCATCGGCGGCTTCATCGAGTCGCAGGAAGACAAGAACAATTTCCTGAAAACGGAAATCGCAAAGCTCGACAAGGACATCGCGGAGATCAAGCGCCTGCGCAGCCAGATCGATTCGCTGCTGGCGCGCAAGCAGGTCATCGAGTCGCTGCAGGGACATCGCGCCGAAACCGTGCATGTGCTCAATGAACTGGTGCGGCAGACGCCCGAAGGGGTCTACCTGCGCTCGATCAAGCAGAACGGACTCAAGGTGACCTTGATCGGCTACGCGCAGTCGAATGCGCGGGTGTCGACCTTGATGCGCAACCTGGACGGCTCGCCCTATCTCGGTCAGCCGACGCTGGTCGAGATCAAGGTGGCGACGCTGAAGGAAATGGATGACCGCCGGGTGAGCGAGTTTACGCTCGACATCAGCATCGAGCGTCCAAAAGAGGCTGAGCAGGTGGCTGCGGCCGGAGGGGCGGTGAAATGAAGTCCACACCTACATCCCGGCGTCAGCCCTCGATCGATTTCAATCGCCTGGCCGATGATTTCAAGGGGCTGGATCCGAACGACCCGGGGGTCTGGCCGCTCGCGCCGCGCGTGGTCTTCCTCATTGCCATTCTGGTGGCCACGGTGGCCGGTGCCTGGTGGTTCTTCTGGCAGGATCAGATGAATACGCTGGAGCAGCGCGAGGCCGAAGAGGTGACCTTGCGTGCCGACTGGGTCAACAAGAAGCGTCAATCGGTCAATCTGGACGTGCATCTGCAACAGCTTGCCGAAATCGACCGCCAGTTTGGCGCCTTGCTGCGTCAGCTGCCCAATCGCGCCGAGATGGACTCCCTGCTTGCCGACATCAACCAGGCGGGTCTGGGCCGCGGCCTGCAGTTCGAACTGTTCAAGCCGGGCGGTGACGTGATCAAGGAGTTCTATGCCGAGATGCCGATTGCCATCCGGCTCGTCGGTCAGTATCACGACCTCGGTGCCTTTGCCGGGGACGTAGCCAAGATGCCCCGGATCGTGACCCTGAACAACATGGCCATCGAGCGTCCCAAGCCGGGTGAGCCGCTCAAGATGGACGCGACGGCGGTGACGTACCGTTACCTCGACGAGGAAGAACTGGCCCAGCAACAACAAGCCGCGGCGCAAGCCAAGAAGCCGAGGTGAGGACGCCATGAAAAAATGGATCTTCTTATTGCCGATCGTGCTGGCAGCATGTACCGCCGAGCAGGACGACCTGCGCGCCTGGATGGCGCAGCAGGAGGCGGGCATGAAAGGGCAGGTCAAGCCACTGCCGGAAATCAAGCCGTTCCCGGTCGTTGACTACGATGCCTTTACGCAGATCAACCCCTTTGATGCGGACAAGTTCGTTGCCGCTCGGGCCGTCGTGGCCGGAGGCCGCGCACCGGACATCAACCGCCAGCGTGAGCCGCTGGAGTCGTATCCGCTGGAGTCGCTCAAGATGGTTGGCGTCCTGCTCAAGCCAGGCGCATCGCATGCATTGATCGATGCGGGGGGCAGTATTTACCAGGTCCGCGCGGGGAACTACATGGGCCAGAATTTTGGCGTTGTGACCAGCATTTCCGAGTCGGAAGTCAAGCTGACGGAGCTGGTTGAAGATTTGAACGGCGACTGGGTCGAGAGAACGAGTGCGCTGTACTTGCAAGAGCAGCAGGAGACGACGCAATGAAGTTCAATATGGGTTTCTTTCTGGTCGCAGCCGGCTTGTGGATGGCGCAGGCGACATCGCCCGTTCTGGCGCAGGCGGCATCGGCAGATGCCGTCACGCCGGACAACGCCATCGAAGCGCTGGATGTATCCCGCCAGGGGGGCAACATCTACGTCAAGCTTCGTCTCAAGACACCGCTGAGCCAGCCGCCGGCGAGCTTCAGCGTGGCCAATCCGGCGCGGATCGCCTTTGACTTCCCGGGGACGGGCAACGGCTTGGGCCGAAGCCTGCAGGCGATCGATGAAGGTGATCTGCGCAGTGCGAACATCGTTCAGGTGGGCGACCGGACCCGTCTGGTGCTGAATCTGGTCAAAATGACGCCCTACGATACGTCGATCGAGGGGCAGGATGTGCTGATTTCCCTCACGCCGGTCCGTCGTGAGCCGTCCGAGCTCCGGCCCAACGATCGTCCGTTTGCGAGCTTTGCCGAAACGGGCCGCACGACGGCCGCGTCGGAAGGGAAATTCGTCCGCGACATCAATTTCCGTCGTGGTTCGGAAGGCGAGGGGCGGATCATCGTCGAGCTGAGCGACCCCGACACCGGCATCGATATCCGTCAGCAGGGCGACGCGCTTGCCGTGGATTTCCTCAAGACGACGTTGCCGGAGAACCTGCGCCGGAAGTCCGATGTCACCGACTTCGCCACGCCGGTCGGCGAGTTCGTGGCGCAGCCGCAGGGGGCCAATACCCGCCTGCTGATCAAGCCCAACGGGCTGTGGGAGCACAACGCCTATCAGAGTGACAACCAGTTCGTCATCGAGATCAAGCGTGTCGTCGAAGACCCGAAGAAGCTCGTTCAAGGGGCGCGCGGCAAGTACCAGGGCGACAAGCTGTCGTTGAACTTCCAGAACATCGATGTGCGCTCGGTGCTGCAGGTCATTGCCGACTTCACCGATTTCAACATCATTACCAGCGACACCGTGCAGGGCAGCCTGACACTGCGCCTCAAGGATGTGCCGTGGGATCAGGCGCTGGACATCATCCTCCAGTCCAAGGGGCTGGACATGCGCAAGCATGGCAACGTGATCTGGATCGCCCCGCGCGACGAGCTGGCCGCGCGCGAGAAGCTGGAACTTGAAGCCCTCGCCCAGATCGGTGATCTGGAGCCCCTGAAGACCGAGAGTTTCCAGATCAACTACCACAAGGCCAAGGAGATCTTCGACTTCCTCAAGGACAAGAACCAGACCGTGCTGTCGAAGCGCGGCAGCGTGATTGTCGACGAACGCAGCAACAAGGTGTTCGTGACCGATGTCGGAACCCGTCTGGACGATCTGCGCCGCCTGATCCAGGAAATCGACATTCCGCCGCGCCAGGTGCTGATTGAGGCGCGCATTGTCGAAGCGGACAAGGGGTTTGCGCGTGACCTCGGGGTGCGTATGGGTGTGCATATGCCCGGTGCGCCGTTTGGCGGGCCCGGGGGGTCGCGCGCGGTCATCGGTGGTGGCTTGCGCGACACCGGCTTCCACACCGGTCAGGTGGCTGATACGCCCGATTTCCTCAACGACAGCCTCGGCGTCAACCTGCCGGCATCGCCCTCGACGGGCACCCCGGCGCAGTTGTCGCTGATCCTGTTCAACAGTGCGGCGACCCGCTTCCTCAACCTTGAGTTGAGTGCGCTTGAAGTGGATAACCGCGGGCGCGTGGTGTCGAGCCCGCGAGTCCTGACGGCGAACCAGGTCGAGGCGGTCATGGAGCAGGGGACCGAGATTCCGTACCAGTCGGCGACCAGTTCCGGTGCGACCAGTGTGCAGTTCCGCAAGGCGGTGCTGTCGCTCAAGGTGCGTCCGAACATCACGCCGGACGGTCGGGTCCAGCTCTTTGTCGATGTCAACAAGGACAAGCCGGGTGCGACGGTGCCCGGTGGTGTCGCCATCGATACCAAGCACGTGAAGACCGAAGTCATGGTTGAAAACGGCGGCACCGTGGTGATTGGTGGCGTGTATGAGGAGGAAGAGAGCAAGCAGGTCGATCGTGTGCCCGTTCTCGGGGAGATTCCGGTCGTCGGTGCCTTGTTCCGGAGCACCCAGCAGGTCTCCAACCGCAAGGAGTTGCTGGTCTTCATCACGCCGCGCATCGTGACGCAAGCGTTGTCGCTGCGGTAAGCCCATGGTGTCGGCTGGCGCGGCAAAGGCCGACACCCCGGTATGGCATCGCGCGCCCTGCATCGTGCTGGTCGGGATGATGGGCGCAGGCAAAACGACGGTGGGGCGCGAGTTGGCTCGGCGCTTCCACCGTCGTTTTGTCGATAGTGATCACGAGATCTGTGCGCGTACCGGCGTGTCTGTTCCTGTCATATTTGACGTGGAAGGTGAGGCGGGTTTCCGTCGGCGCGAGTCGCAGGTGATCGACGACCTGACCCGCGAAACCGATCTCGTCCTGGCCACCGGGGGCGGCGTGGTGCTGGCCGAAGAGAATCGTGCTGTCTTGCGATCACGCTGCATGGTGATCTATCTCGATGTTCCGCCTGCCGTGCTCTGGGAACGCACCCGCCACGACCGCAATCGGCCGCTGCTGCAGGTCGATGATCCGCGGGGGCGGATCGAGGCGCTCTACCGGGAGCGTGACCCGCTTTACCGAGAAGTGGCGCACGTGGTTGTCCCCGGGGGGCGCGGTAGCGCAAAATCGATGCTTCGAAAGATCGAGAAGGCACTGGAACACGCATGCGAAAACTGACGGTTGCACTGGCTGAGCGCAGTTACCCGATCCTGATCGGCCAGGGGGTTCTCGATGATTCCGCTGCCATCGCGGCGGCCGTCAAAACGCCCCGGGTGGCCATCGTCACCAACGATGTCGTCGCGCCACTCTACCTCGCTCGCCTGATCACGACCCTCGAGAAAGCGGGGATCGCCCATGATCAAGTCGTGCTGCCGGACGGCGAAGCGCACAAGGACTGGCAGACGCTGAACACCATTTTTGACGCGTTGCTGGCCGGGCATTTCGATCGCAGCACCACCCTGATCGCACTTGGCGGCGGTGTGGTGGGCGACATGGCGGGTTTTGCTGCCGCGACCTATCAGCGGGGGATCCCGTTCATCCAGATTCCGACCACCTTGCTCTCGCAGGTCGATTCCTCGGTGGGCGGGAAAACGGCGATCAACCACCCGCTGGGCAAGAACATGATTGGCGCCTTCCACCAGCCGCGGCTGGTGCTGGCGGATACCGATGTGCTCGACACCCTGCCTGATCGTGAGCTGAAGGCCGGCCTGGCCGAAGTCATCAAATATGGCCTGATCCGTGATCCCGCCTTCTTCGATTGGCTCGAGGCGAACATCGATGCACTGCTCGCGCGCGACGCGAAGGCGCTGGCCGAGGCAATCGAACGCTCCTGCGCCAACAAGGCGCAGATCGTCTCCGAGGACGAGACCGAGCGCGGCGTCCGTGCGTTGCTCAACCTGGGGCATACCTTTGGTCACGCCATCGAGGCGGGGATGGGTTTTGGTGTCTGGCTCCATGGCGAAGCGGTGGGGGCCGGCATGGTGATGGCAGCCCGGCTGTCATTGCAGCAAGGCTGGCTCGATGTCCGTCAGTATGAGCGCGCCGTGGCGCTGATTGCGCGGGCAGGCTTGCCCGTGCGGGGGCCTCGCCTGGGGGCTGCGCGCTACCTCGAGCTCATGGCCCACGACAAGAAAGTCGACGCGGGGCGGCTTCGCCTCGTGCTGCTGCGCGATATCGGCGACGCGGAGATCTTTGCCGATGTGCCAACTGCGGATATCGCGGCGGCCATCGATGCGTGCTGCGAGCCGGCGTGATGTTGGCGGATTACGCGGTCTCCGAAAGCAACTCGCGCGGGCGCCAGCACCCTGAAGCGTCGCCCACCGCCCGGGGCGAGTTCCAGCGGGACCGGGACCGTATCATCCACTCCACCGCGTTCCGGCGGCTCGAGTACAAGACCCAGGTGTTCGTGAACCACGAGGGGGACCTGTTCCGCACCCGCCTCACGCACAGCATCGAAGTGGCGCAGATCACCCGCACCATCGCACGCGCGCTGGCGCTGAACGAGGATCTCGCCGAAGCCATCGCGCTCGCCCACGATCTTGGCCACACGCCTTTCGGACATGCCGGCCAGACCGCGCTGAATGCGTGCATGAAGGCCTATGGCGGTTTCGAGCACAACCTCCAGTCGTTGCGAACGGTGGATCTGCTCGAAGAGCACTACGCCGAGTTCGACGGGCTGAACCTCACCTATGAGACCCGCGAGGGCATCCTCAAGCACTGCGCGCGTGACAACGCCGCGCGCCTGGGCGAGTTGGGCCAACGGTTTCTTGATGGCACGCAACCGAGCCTCGAGGCCCAGCTGGCCAATCTCGCCGACGAGATCGCCTACAACAACCACGACATCGACGATGGTCTTCGCTCGGGCTTGATCACGCTCGAGCAACTCGACGATGTCGCCATCTTTGCCGAGCAGCGGCGGGCCGTCGAGGCGCGTTACCCCGGGCTCGGTGGCCGCCGCCTGATTCACGAAACCATCCGGCGCATGATCAATCTGATGGCCGTGGACCTGATCGAACAGACCCGGGCCAACATGGTCGCCGCGGGCGTCAAGACGCTGGCTGACGTCCATGCGGCGCCCCGGCTGGTGGCGTATTCCGACACGCTGCGCCCGGCCTTGGGGCGGCTCAAGGGGTTTTTGCGCGAGAACCTCTACCACCATTACCAGGTGCTACGCATGACCGACAAGGCGCGCCGGATCATCGCCGACCTGTTCGGCGCCTTCCTTGCCGATACGCGGCTGCTGCCACCCCAGTATCAGCGTCGCGCCGAGGACGACGCCCCCCGGGCCATTGCCGACTACATCGCCGGCATGACCGACCGCTACGCCATGAAAGAGCACCGCCGCCTGTTCGCGGTGGGCGAGATTCATTAGGCATCGCGCCTTTTTGCGCACTGCAAAAAATACTTGAAGGCCCGGGGATCGGGCTGTATATTCGAGAGTCCGCCAAGTGTGTTCGTAACGGCGCCGCCATGTGCGTCGTGTAGAGCCGGTGCGCAAGCGACCGGCTTTTTTGACGCCTGCCGCAATCGCGTTGCCGAACCGCTCCGGTCCAACGCCGGATGCGGGCAGGCACGAAGTGTCGAGGAAATAGTATGAGCATTCCCCACAAGCAGGGCCTTTATGACCCCGCCAACGAACATGACGCCTGCGGTGTCGGTTTCATTGCCCATATCAAGGGCGAGAAGCGCCATGACATCGTAATCCAGGGCCTTGAGATCCTCAAGAACCTCGACCACCGGGGCGCTGTCGGTGCCGATCCGCTGCAAGGCGACGGTGCGGGCTTGTTGCTGCAGCTGCCCGATCAGCTGTACCGCGAAGAGATGGCGGCCCAGGGCGTCACCCTGCCGCCGTCGGGCGACTACGGTGTCGGCATGGTGTTCATGCCCAAGGAGCACGCCTCGCGCATGGCCTGTGAGGAAGAGATCGAGCGCGCGATCCGGGCCGAAGGCCAGGTGGTGCTCGGCTGGCGTGATGTTCCCGTCAACCCCGACATGCCGATGTCGCCCACCGTGCGCAAGACCGAGCCGATCATCCGCCAGATCTTCGTCGGCCGTGGCCCGGACATCATGGTCACCGACGCGCTGGAGCGCAAACTCTACGTGATCCGCCGCCGCGCGGCCAACGCCATCCAGCGCCTGCAGCTCGAGCACGCCAAAGAGTTCTACATGGTGTCGATGTCGGCGCGCACCATCGTCTACAAGGGCCTGCTGCTGGCCAACCAGGTGGGCGAGTACTACCTCGACCTGGTCGACCCGCGCACCGTGTCGGCGCTGGCGCTGGTGCACCAGCGCTTCTCGACCAACACCTTCCCCAAGTGGAATCTCGCGCACCCGTTCCGCATGATTGCGCACAACGGCGAGATCAACACCCTGCGTGGCAACTACAACTGGATGCGCGCCCGCGAGAAGGGCGTGTCCTCGCCGCTGCTGGGCAAGGATCTGGAAAAGATCTGGCCGCTGATCTACCCCGGCCAGTCCGACTCCGCCGCTTTCGACAACGCGCTCGAACTGCTGGTGATGGGCGGTTACACCATGGCCCACGCGGTGATGATGATGATCCCCGAGGCCTGGGAGTCGCACACCCTGATGGGCGAGCAGCGCCGCGCCTTCTACGAATACCATGCCGCCATGATGGAGCCGTGGGACGGCCCCGCCGCCGTGGCCTTCACCGACGGCGTGCAGATCGGCGCCACGCTCGACCGCAACGGCTTGCGCCCGGCCCGCTATCTGGTGACCGACGACGACCTCGTGGTGATGGCGTCCGAGTCCGGCGTGCTGCCGATCCCGGACAGCAAGATCGTCAAGAAATGGCGCCTGCAGCCGGGCAAGATGTTCCTGATCGACATGGAGCAGGGCCGTATCATCAACGACGAGGAGCTCAAGGAGTCGCTCGCCACGGCCAAGCCCTATCGCGAGTGGAACCAGCGCATCAACATCAAGCTCGACGGCCTCAAGGAGCCCGCGGAGTCCGCTGCGCCCGAGTGCCCCGCTTCGCTGCTCGATCGCCAGCAGGCCTTCGGCTTCACCCAGGAAGACATCAAGTTCATCCTCGAGCCGATGGCCAAGGCCGGCGAGGAAGGCACCGGTTCGATGGGTAACGATGCGCCGATGGCGGTGTTGTCGAGCAAGGAGAAGCCGCTCTTCAACTACTTCCGTCAGCTGTTCGCGCAGGTGACCAACCCGCCGATCGACCCGATCCGCGAGCAACTGGTGATGTCGCTGGTGTCCTTCATCGGCCCGCGCCCGAACCTGCTCGAGATCAACGAGATCAACCCCCCGTACCGCCTGGAAGTGACCCAGCCGGTGCTGACCTTTGCCGACATGGCGAAGATCCGCAACATTGCGCGCTATACCGGCAACAAGTTCCGCTCGGCCGAGCTGGACGTGTGCTACCCGGTCGCCTGGGGCAAGGAAGGCGTCGAAGCCCGCCTGGCCTCGCTGTGTGCCGAAGCCGAAGATGCAGTGACACAGGGTTACAACATCCTGGTGGTGTCCGACCGCAAGATGGACGCCGACAATGTCGCCATCCCCGCGCTGCTGGCCACCTCGGCCGTGCATCAGCACCTGGTCAGCAAGGGCCTGCGCACGCGCGCCGGCCTGGTGGTCGAGACCGGCACGGCGCGTGAGATCCATCACTTCGCGGTGCTGGCCGGCTACGGCGCCGAGGCCGTGCATCCCTACCTCGCCCTCGAAACCCTGCAGCAACTGGCGGGCGATGCCGAGGCGGGTGAAAAGGCCGTCTATCACTTCGTCAAGGCCGTCGGCAAAGGCTTGTGCAAGGTCATGTCCAAGATGGGCATCTCGACCTACATGTCCTACACCGGCGCGCAGATCTTCGAAGCCGTGGGCCTCAAGCAGAGCATGCTCGACAAGTACTTCACCGGCACCACCAGCCAGGTCGAGGGCGTCGGCGTGTTTGAGGTCATGGAAGAGGCCCTGCGCCTGCACCAGAAAGCCTTTGGTGACGACCCCGTGCTGGCCGAGCTGCTCGATGCCGGTGGCGACTACGCCTTCCGTATCCGCGGCGAAGAGCACCTGTGGACGCCCGACTCGATCGCCAAGCTGCAGCACGCGACGCGCTCGGGCAAGGCCGACACCTACAAGGAATACGCCCGTCTGATCAACGACCAGAGCAAGCGCCACATGACGCTGCGCGGTCTGTTCGAGATCAAGGTCGCCGGCGCGCCGGTGCCGCTCGACGAAGTCGAGCCGGCCAAGGAAATCGTCAAGCGTTTCGCCACCGGCGCCATGTCGCTGGGGTCGATCTCCACCGAGGCGCACACCACGCTGGCCGTGGCGATGAACCGCATCGGCGGCAAGTCGAACACCGGCGAGGGCGGTGAGGATCCGAAGCGCTTCCTGCCGATCACCAAGCCGACCAAGCTCTCCGAGCTGATCGGTGCCGGCCGTATCGAGCGCGACCTTGACCTGTCGCCGGGCGACAGCCTGCGCTCGGCCATCAAGCAGGTCGCCTCCGGCCGTTTCGGTGTCACCACCGAATACCTGGCCAACGCCGATCAGATCCAGATCAAGATGGCCCAGGGCGCCAAGCCCGGCGAGGGCGGCCAGCTGCCCGGCCACAAGGTGTCCGAGTACATTGGCTTCCTGCGTCACTCGGTGCCGGGCGTCGGCCTGATCTCGCCGCCGCCGCACCACGACATCTACTCGATCGAAGACCTGGCCCAGCTGATCCACGACCTGAAGAACGCCAACAGCAAGGCCTCGATCAGCGTCAAGCTGGTGTCCGAGATCGGCGTCGGTACCGTGGCGGCGGGTGTAACCAAGGCCAAGGCCGACCACATCGTCATCGCCGGCCACGACGGCGGCACCGGCGCCTCGCCGCTGTCGTCGATCAAGCATGCCGGCTCGCCGTGGGAACTCGGCCTGGCCGAAACCCAGCAGACCCTGGTGCTCAACCGCCTGCGTTCGCGCGTTCGCGTGCAGGTCGACGGCCAGATGAAGACCGGCCGCGACGTGGTCATCGGTGCGCTGCTCGGTGCCGACGAGTTCGGCTTTGCCACCGCACCGCTGGTGGTCGAAGGCTGCATCATGATGCGCAAGTGCCACCTCAACACCTGTCCGGTGGGCGTGGCCACGCAGGATCCGGTGCTGCGCAAGCGCTTTACCGGCCAGCCCGAGCATGTGGTCAACTTCTTCTTCTTCATCGCCGAAGAAGTCCGCGAGCTGATGGCTCAGCTGGGGATTCGCAAGTTCGACGACCTCATCGGTCGCTCCGACCTGCTCGACATGAAGAAAGGCATCAGCCACTGGAAGGCGCGCGGCCTGGACTACAGCCGCATCTTCTACCGTCCGGACGTGCCGGCCACGGTTGGCCGCCACCACACCGAAGGCCAGGATCACGGCCTCGACAAGGCGCTCGACCAGCAGCTGGTCAAGCTCGCGGCGCCGGCGCTGGAGCGTGGCGAAGCGGTGTCCATCGACCTGCCGGTGCGCAACCTGAACCGCACGGTCGGCGCCATGCTGTCCGGCGCGGTGGCGGCCAAGTACGGCCACCCCGGCCTGCCTGACGGCACCATCCAGATCAAGCTGTCCGGTACCGCCGGCCAGAGCTTCGGTGCCTTCCTGGCGCGTGGCGTGTCGCTCGAACTGGTGGGCGAAGGCAACGACTATGTCGGCAAGGGCCTGTCGGGTGGGCGCATCATCGTGCGTCCGGATGGCAAGTTCCGCGGCGACACCGCCGAGAACATCATCATCGGCAACACCGTGCTCTACGGCGCGATCGAGGGCGAGGCTTTCTTCGCCGGCGTGGGCGGCGAGCGTTTCGCGGTGCGTAACTCCGGCGCCACGGCGGTGGTCGAAGGCGTGGGCGACCACGGCTGCGAGTACATGACCGGCGGTACCGTCGTCGTGCTCGGCCAGACCGGCCGCAACTTTGCTGCCGGCATGTCCGGTGGCGTGGCCTACGTGCTCGACGAGGACGGTGGCTTCGAAGGCCGCTGCAACATGGCGCAGGTCGCACTCGAGCCGGTCGAGGAAGAGTTCGAGGCCCGCAAGGGCTCCGAAGCCGGCGACGACCTCGAGTCGCATGGCCGTGTCGATGTGCGCCACCTGGGGCAGGCCGACGAGGCCATCCTCAAGGGCCTGATCGAAAAGCACGCCCACTACACGGGCAGTGCCACCGCCAAGCAGATCCTCGAACACTGGTCGAGCTATCGCGCCAAGTTCGTCAAGGTAATGCCGCACGAGTATCGTCGCGCACTGGCCGAAATGGCCGCGCAGAAGAAGCAACTGGAGGCTGCATAAGATGGGTAAGCCCACCGGATTTCTCGAGTTTCACCGCCTCTCCGAGGCCAGCCAGCCGGCCGATGCGCGGGTGCAGAACTACAAAGAGTTCCTGACCCGCCTGTCGGACGAAGAGTCGGCCGTGCAGGGCGCGCGCTGCATGGACTGCGGCATTCCGTTCTGCAACAACGGCTGCCCGGTCAACAACATCATTCCGGACTGGAATGACCTGGTGTATCGCGGGCAGTGGGAGCAGGCCATCCGTGTCCTGCACTCGACCAACAACTTCCCCGAGTTCACCGGCCGGATCTGCCCGGCGCCCTGTGAGGCCGCCTGCACGCTGAACATCAACACCGACGCGGTGGGCATCAAGTCCATCGAGCGCGCGATCATCGACAAGGCCTGGGAAAATGGCTGGGTCAAGCCGCAGGTCGCGTCGCGCAAGACCGGCAAGAAGATCGCCGTGGTCGGCTCCGGCCCGGCCGGCCTGGCCGCTGCACAGCAGCTGGCCCGCGTTGGCCATGATGTGGTGGTGTTCGAAAAGAGTGATCGTGTCGGTGGTCTGCTGCGCTACGGGATTCCCGACTTCAAGCTCGAAAAGACGGTCATCGACCGCCGCCTTGAGCAGATGCGCGCCGAAGGGGTCGAATTCCGGACCAGCGTGTGCGTCGGCGCCGTGCCGGGCGTGCCCGGCGTGGCCAACGACGGCAAGGAGATGGTTTCGGCCGAGCAGCTGACCTCCGAATTCGACGCCGTGATCCTGGCCGCTGGTTCGGAAGTGCCGCGCGATCTGCCGGCCCCGGGCCGCGAACTCGGCGGCGTGCATTTTGCGCTCGAGTTCCTGATCCCGCAGAACAAGCAGGTGGCCGGCGACGCGCCCAACCCGATCTCGGCCAAGGGCAAGCATGTGGTGGTGATCGGCGGTGGCGACACCGGCTCCGACTGTGTCGGCACCAGCTACCGCCATGGCGCCGCCTCGGTGACCCAGTTCGAAGTCATGCCGCAGCCGCCCGAGCAGGAAGACAAGGCGCTGACCTGGCCCTACTGGCCGCTCAAGCTGCGCACCTCGTCCTCGCACAAGGAAGGCGAGACCCGTCGCGAGTTCGCCATTGCCACCAAGGAATTCATTGGCGAGAACGGCCAGGTCAAGTCGCTCAAGACCGTCCGCCTGGAATGGAAAGACGGCAAGATGGTCGAAGTGCCGGGCAGCGAGGAAATCTATCCGGCCGACCTGGTGCTGTTCGCCATGGGCTTCACCAACCCCGTCGGCTCCCTGCTGGGCGCCTTCGGTGTCGACAAGGACCCGCGCGGCAACGCCAAGGCCACGACGGATGGCGAAGGCTGCTACGCCACCAACGTGCCCAAGGTGTTCGCGGCGGGTGACGTGCGCCGGGGTCAGTCGCTGGTGGTGTGGGCGATCCGTGAAGGTCGCCAAGCTGCTCGCGAAGTCGACCAGTTCCTGATGGGTTCGTCCGAGCTGCCGCGCTAAGGTGTCGCGACCTTCACGGACCGCCCACGGCGGGGAATGTTGGAACGCGCCCTGAGGGGCGCATCGCGTGAAGTTCGCCAAGCTTTCCGCGAAGTAGACATCTCCCTCACGGGGGCGTCCGAGCTGCCGCGCTAAGCGACACGATGGCAAAAGACAAAGGCGGCTTCGGCCGCCTTTGTCATTGGGACGCCCGCTGTCGCAGCGGTGCATAGCCCGGATGCCGGCCGAAGGCCGGAATCCGGGGGGGCGTGGCGGTCGGGCACGGCTTTTCGATGCGGGGCGGTGTGCCCGATCGGGCCGATGCTCCCGGATTCCGCTGCGCTGCATCCGGACGACGGACGCCCAAGCGGTCAGCCGACTCAGGCGTTGCGCCCGATCAGGTCGAGCGCATGGCGCGCGATCATCCACTCTTCGTTGGTCGGGATGACGGCGATGGCCACCGGGCTGTCGGCCCGGTCGATGCGGCCGGCGTGCCGGGCGTTGGCGTCGGCGTCGAGCGCCAGCCCCAGCCAGGCCGAGCGGGCGACGATGCCTTCGCGCACCGCGGCGGCGTGTTCGCCGATGCCGCCAGTGAACACCAGCGCATCGCAGCCGCCGGCGGCGGCCGCCAGCGAGCCCAGTTCGCGGGCCGCGCGGTAGCAGAACAGGTCGATCGCCTCGCGCGCTTCCGGCGCCGGCGAGGCGAGCAGGTCGCGCATGTCGGCGCTGATGCCCGAGACGCCGAGCAGGCCGGACTCCTTGTACAGCAGCCGGGTCAGGCCTGCGGCGTCCAGCCCCTTGCGGTCCATCAGATAGAGCAGCACGCCCGGATCGAGGGCGCCGCTGCGGGTGCCCATCATCAGGCCGTCGATGGCGGTAAAGCCCATGCTCGAGGCCACGCTCTTGCCGTCGCGCATGGCGCACATGCTGGCGCCGTTGCCCAGGTGGGCGACGATGACCGCGCCGTGCGCGCGCTCGGGCCCGATCGTTTCCGCCAGGTGCCGGCTGATGTACTCATACGACAGGCCGTGAAACCCGTAGCGGCGCACCCCTTCGTCGTGCAGCGCACGCGGAATGGCAAAGCGCTGCGCCAGGGGCGGCTGCGTGCGGTGGAAGGCGGTGTCGAAGCAGGCGACCTGCGGCAAGGCCGGCATGGTCCGCCCGACGGCGCGGATGGCGCGCAGGTTGTGCGGCTGGTGCAGTGGCGCCAGCGGTTCGAACTGACGCAGTTCATCGAGCAGGGCCGCGTCGAGCCGTACCGGTGCGCTGTGCGCCGCACCGCCGTGGACCACGCGGTGGCCGACGCCGATCAGGTCGAGGCGCGGGGTGTGGGTCTTCATCCAGTCGAGCAGGAAGTCGAGCGCGCCCTGGTGGTGGCTGTCCTGGTCGTCGCCGGCCGGGTGGGGCACGCTGGCCTCGAAGCGTTCGCCGGAGGCGGCCCGGGCATGCAGGCGTGGATGCGTGCCGATCCCTTCGATCTGACCGGCCAGTGCGGGTTGCTCGGCCAGGTCGGGTTCGACCGGGTAGAGCGCGAACTTCAGGCTCGAGGAGCCCGCGTTGAGAACCCAGAGCGCTTTCATGGGGCGGCAACCTCGCGGCGGTGATGGGCCATCAGCTGGGCGATGGCGCAGGAGGCGGCGCGGGCTTCGGCCGTGTCGGCGCGGCTGGTGAGCACGATGGGCACCTTGGTGCCGACCACCACGCCGGCGAGCACGGCATCGGCGAGGTATTCGAGCTGCTTGGCCACCATGTTGCCCGATTCCAGGTCCGGCACCACCAGGATGTCAGCGTTGCCGGCGACGGCAGAGTGGATGCCCTTGGTCTTGGCGGCAAGCAGCGAGATGGCGTTGTCGAAGGCCAGCGGGCCGTCGAGCATGCCGCCCTTGATCTGGCCGCGGTCGGCCATCTTGCACAGCGCGGCGGCGTCGATGGTCGAGCGCAGCTTGCTGGTGACGGTTTCGACGGCCGAGAGAATGGCCACCTTGGGTTCGACGATGCCCATGATCTGCGCCAGCTCGATGGCGTTCTGGACGATGTCCACCTTTTCTTCCAGCGTCGGCTCGATGTTGATGGCCGCGTCGGTGATCAGCAGCGGGTGCGGGTAGGTCGGCACCTCGGCGATGAACACATGGCTGATCCGCCGGGCGGTGCGCAGCCCGTGGCTGCGGTTGACCACGGCACTCATCAGCTCGTCGGTGTGCAGCGAGCCCTTCATCAAGACCTCGACCTCGCCCTTGCGCGCCATGGCCACGCCGGCTTCGGCGGCGGCATGGCTGTGCGGCACGTCGACGATGCGCACGCCGGTCAGGTCGAAGCCTTCTTCTTCGGCCACGGCGCGGATCTTGGCCTCCGGCCCGACCAGCACCGGAATGATCAGGCCTTCATCGGCAGCTTGCAGGGGGCCGCCCAGCGACGAGGCATCGCACGGATGCACCACGGCCGTGGGGACCGGGCTCAGGCCGGTCGTCAGCGACAGCAGGTGCTGGTAGCGCAGTTCCTTGTCGGAGATGGTCACCTCGGGCAGGTTCACCCGCGGGCGCTTGATCTTCTCGGTGGGGGCCGCCACCTCGGCGGTCCCGTCGATGACCTTCAGGCCATCCTGATTGATCGCCACGCAGTCGAAGATGATGTGCGAGTTGTGCGCAAACTTCTCACGGCAGGTGACGGTGACTTCCAGCGTGTCGGCAATGCCGACCGGGCGCCAGAATTTGAGCGATTGCGTGATGTACACCGTGCCCGGGCCGGGAAACTCGGTGCCCAGGATGGTGGAAAACAGGGTGCTCCCCCACATGCTGTGCCCCACCACCTCGCGAAACTGGCTGGAGCGGGCGAATTCGGGGTCGACATGGGTGGGGTTCACGTCGCCGGACATGGCGGCGAACAGGTGGATATCGTTGGGCTTGAGCGTGCGGATCAGGCGCGCTTGATCGCCGACGGCGATTTCGTCGAAGGTGCGGTTCTCGATGTACTGATGGACGGCCCGTTGCATGGCTGGGTTTCCTTTATGCGTTGCAGCAAACGCATTCTAGTCTTGGCGGTATTGCAGAACTTAGACCCTGATCAATACTTTGGTGCGTTGCAATATACGATACCCGAGTTGTTGCACCGCGGCGCGTCACCGCTCACGGAAACGTCGCATTGCGCGTGCTAGAATCCGCCCGAAAATGCCGAAACATGGAGTTGTCATGCAAGTTGTCGTCCTCGCCGCCGGCCAGGGAACCCGGATGCGCTCTGCGCTTCCCAAAGTGCTGCAACCCCTCGCCGGGCGGCCGATGCTGGCCCATGTGCTGGAGACGGCGCGCACGCTTGGCGCGGCAAAAATTTGTGTCGTGTACGGGCATGGCGGCGAGGCGGTGCGCGAGGCGCTGTCGGCGCCCGACCTGGCCTGGGCGCATCAGTCGCCGCAGTTGGGCACCGGGCACGCAGTGCAGCAGGCCTTGCCGCATCTTGACGACGACCGGATCACGCTGGTGCTGTACGGCGACGTGCCGCGCATCGGCGAGGCCACGCTGCGCCGCCTGCTGGCCGCCGCCGAGGGGACGCGCCTCGGCCTGCTCACCGTCGCGCTCGACGACCCCACCGGCTACGGCCGCATCATCCGCGACGCTGCCGGACAGGTGCAGCGCATCGTCGAGCACAAGGACGCCACCGAGGCCGAGCGCGCCGTGCGCGAGGTCAACACCGGCATCCTCGCCGCGCCCACCGCCTTGCTGCGCGACTGGCTCGGCCGGCTGAGCAACGACAACGCCCAGGGCGAGTACTACCTGACCGACATCATCGCCATGGCGGTCGAGGCCGGCGTGCCGGTGGTGGCCACCCAGCCCGACACCGTGGTCGAAACTCTCGGGGTGAATAACCGGCGCCAGCTCGCCGAGCTCGAGCGCAGTTACCAGCGCGATGTCGCCGACCGCCTGCTCGAGGCCGGCGTCACGCTGGCCGACCCGGCCCGCATCGATGTGCGCGGTACGCTCAGCTGCGAACGCGATGTGCGTATCGACGTGAACTGCGTGTTCGAGGGCGAGGTGGTGCTCGGCGAAGGCGTGCACATCGGCGCCCACTGCGTCATCCGCAACGCCCGCATCGGCGCCGGCACGCGCATCCAGCCGTTCTCGCATATCGAAGACACGACCATGGGCGCCGCCTGCGTGATCGGCCCCTATGCGCGCACCCGCCCCGGCACCGAGCTGGGCGAGGACGTGCATCTGGGCAACTTCGTCGAGGTCAAGAACAGCCGTATCGCCGACCACTCCAAGGCCAACCACCTCGCCTATGTGGGCGATGCGGACATCGGCCAGCGGGTCAATGTGGGCGCTGGCACCATTACCTGCAACTATGATGGCGCCAACAAGTTCCGCACCATCATCGAAGACGATGTCTTCATCGGCTCCGACACCCAGCTGGTCGCCCCGGTGCGTGTCGGCCGCGGCGCCACGCTGGGCGCCGGCACCACGCTCACCAAGGACGCGCCGGCCGAGCAGCTCACCGTCTCGCGCGCCAAGCAACTGACCATCGCCGGCTGGAAGCGACCGGTCAAGGCCCCCAAATAAAGCGCCGCGCTGGCACGCGTCGCCAGCCCCAGGAGAAACACCATGTGTGGCATCGTTACCGCAATTTCGACCCAGAACGTCGTCCCCGTGCTGCTCGAAGGGCTGCGCAAGCTTGAATATCGGGGCTACGACTCCGCCGGCCTCGCCGTGCTGCATGAGGGCGACCTGGTGCGCGCCCGCTCGGCCGGCCGCGTGGCCGAACTGGCTGCCATTGCCGACAGCCGCCACCTGACTGCCAACATCGGCATCGCCCACACCCGCTGGGCCACCCATGGCGAACCCTCCGAGCGCAATGCCCACCCGCATGTGTCCAGCGGCCTGGCCGTGGTGCACAACGGCATCATCGAAAACTTCGAGGCCATCAAGACCACCCTCAGTGCCAAGGGCTATGTGTTCACCTCCGAGACCGACACCGAGGCCATCGCCCACCTGGTGGCCGACAAGCTCGCCGCCGGCCTGGACCTGACCGAAGCCGTGCGCCTGGCCACCAACGAACTCGAAGGCGCCTACGCCATCGGCGTGGTGACCGAGGCCGACCCCTTCCGCCTGGTCGTTGCCCGCCGCGGTTCGCCCTTACTGCTTGGCGTGGGCGAGGACGGCATGTACGCCGCCTCCGACACCTCGGCGTTGCTGCAGGTCACCCGCAAGGTGGTCTACCTCGAAGATGGCGACGTGGCTGAGCTCAAGCTCGGCAGCTATCGCATCGTCCGCCCCGACGGCACGCCCGTCGAGCGCCCGGTGCATGTGTCCTCGCTGTCGGCCGACGCGGTCGAGCTGGGCACCTATCGTCACTACATGCAGAAGGAAATCTTCGAGCAGCCGCAGGCTATCGGCAACACGCTCGAGACCATCGCCGGGGGCAACACCATTTCGCCGCAGGTGTTCGGCGCGCATGCTGGCGAGATCCTCGGCGCCACGCGGCGCGTGCTCATCATCGCCTGCGGCACCAGCTTCCATGCCGGCCTCGTCGCCCGTTACTGGCTCGAATCCATTGCCGGCATCCCCTGCGTGGTCGAAATCGCCAGCGAATACCGCTATCGCGAGTCGGTGCCCGATGCCGACACCCTGGTGGTCGTCATCTCCCAGTCCGGCGAAACCGCCGACACCCTCGCCGCGCTCAAGCACGCCAAGGGCCTGGGCATGGACAAGACGCTGGCCATCTGCAACGTGCCCGAATCGGCCATCGTGCGCGAGACCGCGCTGCGCTTCATCACCCGTGCCGGCCCGGAAATCGGCGTGGCCTCTACCAAGGCCTTTACCACCCAGCTCGCCGCGCTGGCCATGCTCACCCTGGCGCTGGCCAAGCTCAACAGCCGCCTCGGCGCCGAGGACGAAACCCGCTACCTCGCCGCCCTGCGTCACCTGCCGGTTGCCGTCGGCAAGGTGCTCGAGCTCGAACCGCAGATCGAGCAATGGGCCCAGCGTTTCGCCAGCAAGCAGCACGCCCTGTTCCTCGGCCGCGGCCGCCACTGGCCCATCGCCATGGAAGGCGCGCTGAAGCTCAAGGAAATCTCCTACATCCACGCCGAGTCCTACGCCGCCGGCGAGCTCAAGCACGGCCCGCTGGCGCTGGTGGACAAGGACATGCCGGTCATTGCCGTCGCCCCGGCCGACGAGCTGCTCGAAAAGCTCAAGTCCAACCTGCAGGAAGTGCGCGCCCGCGGCGGCGAGCTGTATGTGTTCGCCGATGCCGGCAGTGCCATCGAGGCCTCCGAAGGCGTGCACATCCTGCACATGCCCGAACACTACGGCATGCTCTCGCCGGTGCTGCATGTCATCCCGCTGCAGCTGCTGTCCTACCACGCCGCCCTGGTCAAGGGCACGGACGTGGACAAGCCGCGCAACCTGGCCAAGTCGGTGACGGTTGAGTGAGTGGCGTGGCCGCCAGCGGGGCGTCGGGCCCCGCCGTGTGGTTGATTGCATGACCAGGCCGTCTTTCTCGCTGAAACCGGGCTGAGCCTGCGTACGCGGGGCGCCTCCGCTGGGGATGCCTCGCCGCTGACACCGGTGATGCAGCCCCCGAGGCTGCGCCGGGAAGCGCTCCGTTCCAGGAGCGCGCGGCGCATCCCGCCCGCCGATTGCCGCACCGGTGCTACGCCTGCTCGGCCCCCAGCCCGTGGGTCACCTTTGATGTCCCCGGCCGCAGGCATGTCGGCACCAGGCCGCGGATGCGACGCGTGCCGGGTGACCTGGGTTACGATCACGGCACGTGCCGTTGGCCGCGCCTCTCGGTGGCGGCCGTGGCAGACCCCCTTGGTTCTGTGCTGCTGGATTGCCTGTGAAAACGCTCTGCATTATTCCCGCCCGTGGCGGTTCGAAAGGCTTGCCGCGCAAGAACGTCAAGCGGCTCGCGGGCCGGCCGCTCATTAGCTGGCCGATCAAGGCCGCGCTGGCGTCCCGGGTGGTCGACCGTGTGTTTGTGAGCACGGATGACCCGGAAATCGCCGAGTGCGCACGCGCGGCGGGGGCTGATGTGCCCTTCCTGCGCCCGGCGGAGTTCGCCGCGGACTTGACCACCACCGAGGCGACCTTGCAGCAGGCCTTGAAGGCGTACGAAGCTCATGTGGGTCAGGTATTTGATGTCTGCGTTTTTCTGACGGCGACCGATGTGTTCCGGCGTCCCGCCTGGATCGCCGAAGCGGTCCAGGCGCTGGCCGATGATCCGCAGCTGGAAAGTGCTTTTGCCGTTCATCAGACGACAAAGAACTACTGGTGCAGGAACAAGGCCGGTTTGTGGGAGCGGGTGCTGCCGTGGATGCGCGAGTACTCCTCACGGCAGGTCAGGGAAAAGATCTACCGCGAAGACACCGGCCTGGCCTGCGCGACACGGGCGCAGTTGTGGCGTGACGGCCGCCGGATCGGTGACCGCGTTCACCTGATGCCCAATGACCTGACCGAGACATCGATCGATATTCACACCGATTTCGACCTGTTCCTGGCCGAGAAGGCCATTGAGTATCTGTCCGAACACCACCCGGAGCGGGTCGCCTTGTTTGCCGAAGACCGGTCATGAGTGCGGTGCTTTCCGACAAACCGCTGGTTTCGATCATCGTCCGCACCCGAAACGAGGAGCGCTGGATCGGACTGTGTCTGGACGCCATCGCCAAGCAGGCGTACACCCACTACGAAATCATTCTCGTGGACAATCGATCCACCGACCGCACCGTGGCCCGGGCGCGCGACTACGGCGTGACATTGGTCGAGATCGACGAGTTCTTGCCGGGGAAGGCGATAAACGACGGGATCCGGGCCAGCCGGGGCGAGGTCATCGTCATCATTTCCGGCCACTGCATTCCGGTTGACGCGTTCTGGCTGGGCAATCTGGTGGCGCGGCTCGATGATCCGGAGATTGCTGGCGTCTACGGGCGTCAGGAGCCGTTGTCGTTTACCTCCGCGGCCGACAAGCGGGACCTTGCGATCACATTCGGCCTGGACAGCCGAATACAGGTCAAGGATTCGTTTTTCCACAACGCCAACAGTGCGTTGCGCCGTGAAGTCTGGCAGCGCTTTCCATTCGATGAGCGGGTCAGCAATATCGAGGATCGCGTCTGGGGGGTCGAGGTGATTCGCGCCGGCCTGAAGATCGCTTACGAAGCCGGCGCCAGCGTGTACCACTACCACGGCATCCATCAGGACCGGGACATGTTGCGGGCGCAAAAGATCGTTCGCATCATGGAAGGTCTGCACGGGCCGCATGCGGACATGACGGAAATCGCCATGGGGGCGCTCCGGGTGGTCGCGATCGTGCCGGTGCGCGGGCCGTCACTGCAGCATGACGGCTTCAGCCTGCTGGGCAACACCATCGACTATCTCAGGTCATGCCAGTCATTGGCTGAGGTCGTCGTTTCCACCGATTGCGCCGACACCGCTGCGCTGGCGCGCCGGCATGGCGCCAGCGTGCCGTTCATCCGGCCTGCGGCCCTGTCCGAGGAATACGTCGACATCCTGCAGGTGCTGACCTACAGCCTGAACGAGGTCGAGAAGAGCCTCGGTCTCTTCGATCTGGTGGTCGTGGTCGAGGAAACCCAACCGTTCCGGGACCCCGGCATGATCGATGAGATGGTGTCGGTGGCGCTGGACAACGGCCTCGACACGGTGCTGGCGGCAAAGCCGGAAAGCCGGCCCTTCTGGCTGGATGGAGAGCAGGGGGTGCGCCAGGTGGGCAAGCTCGATTTCGTCCCCCGGGCGCTCAGCGAGGAGCGCGCCCACCTCGGCCTCCTGGGTTTGGGGTGTGTCGTACGCCCCGCCTTGCTCCGGGAGGGCGTGTTGTTCGGTGCGCATGTCGGGCTGCACATGGTTGGCCATCCGCTGGCCAGTGTCGAAATCCGTACCGGGGAGGATCTGCTGCGCTGCCTGCCGCTGCTGAAGGCGGACCCTGCCGGATCATCGCAGGAGCCGGCATAGATGAGGGCGGCGTTGTTGGGGTGTGGCCGGGTCGCAGCGCACTACCGCAAGATGTTGCTTGAGCTCGACCCGGTCGATGGGTTCGAGGTCACGGCGGTGTGCGATCTGGATCCGGACAAGGCCGCGCGCATGGCGCAGGCGTTTGGATGCCCTGGCTTCACCGATGCTGCCGCCATGCTGGATGCCGGCCTGGCCGATGTCGTGCTGGTGCTCACACCGTCAGGCGAGCACTTTGCCCATGCCCGGCTTGCGCTCGACAAGGGCGTGAATGTTGTCTGCGAAAAACCGGTGACGATGACACCCGACGAGGCCGACGCGCTGGAAGCCCTCGCCGTTGCCAAGGGTCTGTTTTGCGCCACGGTGTTCCAGAATCGCTGGAACCCGGCGCTGCGCGTGACCAAGGCGGCGGTTGACGGCGGGCGCTTGCGCACGCTGGTTACGGCAAATATCCGCCTGCAATGGTGTCGCCTGCAGGACTACTATGAGGACGGCTGGCATGGCACCTGGGCCATGGACGGCGGGGTCGCCAACCAGCAGGCCATCCATCACCTCGACGCGCTCCAGTGGATCTGCGGGCCGGTCGACGCCGTTTGCGCGACCGCGGCAAACCGGATGAACACGCTTGAGGCCGAGGACACGCTGACGGCCGTGCTGCGTTTCAAGAGCGGCGCGCTGGGAACGGTCGAGGCGACCACGGCGGCGCGTCCGAAGGATTTCGAAGCCTCGCTGTCGGTGCTCGGCGAAGGCGGCAAGATTCAGGTGGGCGGGATCGCGCTGAACAAGATCGACACATGGGCGCTGGTCGATGCCACCGAGGCCGACGCGACAATGGCCGCGCAATGCAGCATCGAGGTGCCAAACGGCTATGGCCTGAGCCATTCCCTGTATCTTCGTGATCTGGTGGCGAGCGTCGAGCGAGGGCAGGCCCCGGGCGTCGCCATTGCCTCGGCCATGCCCACACTGCGTTTGGTGCATGCCCTGTATGCGAGCGTCGAGACCGGCGCCTGGGTCTGGCTTGATGATCTGCCGCGCTCGTCGCGGCTGGGCCGGCGCTAGGTGTTGAGTTGCAATAGGTTGTTCCCGGGGATTCGGGAAGCTGGAGGCTGGTATCCAAGAGCGGAGTGAGGCCGTCGGGCATTGTAGTAGGCCAGGAACGCTGGCAACCATGCAGTGCGCTG
>QQUN01000055.1 GCA_008501585.1 Pseudomonadota bacterium
CCACCGAGCTCAACACCCTGTTGCGCGCCGACCCGCACCCGCTCGACGACGTCATCCTGATGGCCGCCATCGGCCGAATCGCCGAGGGGTTGCGACAACTGGCCAGCGCGCTGGGCAACCCCGCTCCGGCCGCCAGCGCGCCCCCACCGCCGCCGGCCCAGACCGAGGCCACACTGAGCGAACTCGCTCGCCTGCTGGCCGCCAACGACATCGGCGCCCGGGATTTCTGCCACCAGCACGCCGCAACACTGGCCAGCGCCTTCGGCCCGCATCATCCCGCGCTGACAGGCCTCGTCGACCGGTTCGAGCTCGAACAAGCCCTGGCACTGCTCAAGCGCGTACGAGGTGCCGCGCTACGCTAGGCGCTGGGGCCCGGCTGAAAACAAAAACGCGGCCCAAAGGCCGCGTTTTTGTTGAATCACTGGCGGAGAGGGAGGGATTCGAACCCTCGGTACGCTTGCACGTACGCCTGATTTCGAGTCAGGTACATTCGACCACTCTGCCACCTCTCCGCTCGAAGGACGGCATTATAGAAAGGTTCTGAAAAAAAAGCACCTCCGACGTGCATCAAGCCGGCTGGGGAAGCATTTCATCGTAGGCGCGGACGGCTTCGGCGGCATACATCAGGGTCGGGCCGCCGCCCATGTAGGTGCAGATGGCGAGCGTTTCCATCAGTTGCTCGCGGGTCACGCCGAGGCGGATCAAGGCTTTGACATGGTAGCCAATGCAGGCGTCGCAGCGCGACGACACGCCGATCGCCAGCGCGATCAACTCCTTGTGGAGCGCATCGATGCTGCCGCCGCTCAGGGCGGCCTTGGCCATGGCGGAGAAACCCTTCATGGTATCCGGCACTTCCCGGTGCATGGCCTCGAGGCCTTTGGACACGTCACTGGTGATCTGCTTGAACGACTTGCTCACGGGGGCTCTCCATAAATAAGCATTTTCGAATATTCATTTTATCGAACTTTCGGAGAACGTACCACCGCGTATGGATTCCCTTGATCCAGGCGGTTTGCGACACGCGCACGCAACGGCGACAATCGGCTCCCTGAGTCGGAGTTCGATCATGCGCATCCTGCTTGTCGTGTTGACCGCCCTGCTGCTGACCGGCTGCCCCCGCGGCGAGGCGCCGGTCATCGTCGACTACCGCAGCCTGGGCGAGTTGCGCGTGGCGACGCGGGTCGATGCCGTCAGCTACCGGCGCGACCCGGACGGCGATGCCAGCGGTTTCGAGCATGACCTGATCGAAGAACTGGGCAACGAGCTGGGGGTGCCGGTGAAGTTCATCGTCTATCCGAGCGCGGCCCGCGCACTCGAAGCGGTACAGCGCGGCGATGCGCATCTGGCGGCCGCCGGGCTGGGGCGCAACGACAAGGCCCGTCATGTGCGCTGGTCGCCCATCGTGCGCGAAATGAAACTGCTGATCGCCGGCACCAACGCGACCGCGGCGCAGATCCGCTCGGTGCAGGATCTGGCGGGTCAGACCGTCACCGCACGCCGCGGCACGCTGGCGGCGCGCCGGCTGCGGGAGTTGCAGCGCGAGGTGCCGGGCATGCGGATCAACACCGTCGCCGGCCAGCCCGACCAGGCGCTGCTGGCGGCCGTGGCCGACGGACGCATTGCCCTGCTGGCCACCGATGAAGCGCACCTGGCGCTGGCCGCCGAGCTGCGCCCGGAACTGCAGCAGGTGCAGCCCTTGCCGGGCGTTGCCGCCATGGCCTGGGCACTGCCGGCGAGCGCACCGGCCGAACTGGCCGACACGGTCACCCGCTTCCTGTTCCGGTCACATGAAGACAACACCATCAGCCGGCTGGAGGACCGCTACTTCGGCCATATCCAGCGCCTGAGCGCGATCGACATCGCAGCCTTCGTCGATCGCATCCAGACCCGCTTGCCGCGCTATCGCGCCATGTTTGAATCGGCGGGGGCCCAAACCGGCATCGACTGGCGCCTGCTGGCGGCAATCGGCTATCAGGAATCGCAATGGGATCCGCTGGCGATCTCGCCGACCGGCGTGCGCGGCCTGATGATGCTGACGGAAGAAACAGCGACCCGGATGCGGGTGCGCGACCGCCTGGACCCGGCACAGAGCATCCTGGGCGGCGCACGCAACTTCAAGCTGATGCTCGATTCGATCGGCGACGACGTGACCGGGCCGGATCGCCAGTGGATGGCGGTGGCGGCCTACAACCTGGGGCTGGGGCATTTGCGCGGCGCGCGCCAGATCGCCGACACCATGGGGCGCGACAACCGCACCTGGGTATCGCTGCGGACGATGCTGCCGCTGATGTCGCGCCCGAGCTTCGCCCGCCGGCTGAAGGCCGGGCCGGCGCGCGGCGGCGAAGCGGTGCACATGACCGAGAACGTGCGTGCGTTCTACGACATCCTGCGTCGCCTCGACACCGTCGAGGCCGGTGCTGACGCCCTGCTCCCGCCGACAGCCCCCTTGCCCGGCCGGGAAGCGCTCAGGCCGCCGGCGTGAGCACCTCGAGCCCGCCCATGTAGGGGCGCAGCACGGCCGGCACCACCACCGAGCCGTCGGCCTGCTGGTAGTTCTCCAGCACCGCCACCAGCGTCCGGCCCACGGCCAGGCCGGAGCCGTTGAGCGTGTGCAGCAGGCCCTTCTTGCCCTGCGCGTCCTTGAAGCGCGCCTGCATGCGGCGCGCCTGGAAGGGGCCGCAGTTGGAGCAGGACGAAATCTCGCGATAAGTGCCCTGGGCCGGCAGCCACACTTCGAGGTCGTAGGTCTTGGTGGCGGCAAAGCCCATGTCGCCGGTGCACAGCACGATCTTGCGATACGGCAGTTCGAGCTTCTGCAGGATGGCCTCGGCATGGCTGGCCAGCTCTTCCAGCGCCGCCGCCGAGTTGTCGGGGTGTTCGATACGCAGCAGCTCGACCTTGTCGAACTGGTGCTGACGGATCATGCCGCGCGTGTCGCGCCCGTACGAGCCGGCCTCGGAGCGGAAGCACGGGGTATGGCAGACGAACTTGAGCGGCAGGGTGTCGGCGGCCACCATTTCGCCCCGCACGATGTTGGTCACCGGCACTTCGGAGGTCGGAATCAGGTAGAACTTACTGCCATCGGCCTTGGGCACCGAGAACAGGTCTTCCTCGAACTTGGGCAGCTGGCCGGTGCCGTACATGCTGTCGGCGTTGACCAGGTAGGGCGAATAGAGCTCGGTGTAGCCGTGGTCGGCGATGTGCGTGTTGAGCATGAACTGCGCCAGCGCCCGGTGCAGCCGCGCGACGCCGCCGCGCATCATGGCAAAGCGGGCGCCGGAGATCTTGGCCGCGGTCTCGAAGTCCAGCCCGCCGAGGCCGGCGCCGAGGTCGACATGGTCCTTGACCTCGAAGTCGAACTCGCGCGGCGTGCCCCAGCGCGACACCTCGACGTTGGCCGTTTCGTCCGCCCCGACCGGAACATCGTCGGCCGGCAGGTTGGGCAGCGCCGACAAAAAGGTGTCGATGCGCGCCAGCAGCTCGGCCAGCGCCCCCTCATTGGCTTTCAGCTCGTCGCCAATACCGCCGACTTCGGCCAGCACGGCCGAGGCGTCCTCGCCCTTGCCCTTGAGCATGCCCACTTGCTTGGACAAGGTGTTGCGCCTGGCCTGCAACTCCTGGGTACGGGTCTGGAGTTGCTTGCGCTCGGCCTCCAGCGCGTTGAAGGCGGCGACGTCGAGCGTCACCCGGCGGGAGGCCAGAACGGCCGCTACGGTATCGATGTCGGAACGAAGTTGTTGGATGTCGAGCATGTCGTCAGCCCGCCGCGGGGCGGTGCGCCGGAAAAAGAAAGGCCTATTCTAAACCGCTGCGACGCACCATTGAAGAGCGCTATGGCACGAAACAAACCGAGAGAAAAACGGAATTTGCCAAGCGGTGGCGGTGGCTTATTCTGAGAAGATAAGAAGCAACAAAGAGCGGGCCGGTTCAGAGAGCCCACACACAGGATCGGAGGAGAACACCATGCTATCCATGCGTGATTGCCTGGACTATTGCGACATCACGGACGATGAGGTCGCGCTCATCGCCGAACACGAAGGCATCCCGGACGTTGCGGCCGCACAGGTCGCCTGCGGCCTGGTGCAGACCCCTGAAGGCGTCTTGCTGCTGTCGCGCTACATGGCCGACCTGGTGGATCGGGCCGAGCGGACAGGGCAGCACGACAAGGCGGTGCGCGCCCGCGCCGTGATCGCCCGCTTCATGGCCGACCACCCGACCACCCACTGAGCACGCCAGCGGCCGGTTCAGTCGCGCCCCGGCTTGCCGGCGCGGCGGTCGAGCGCGCGCAGGTGATCGAGCTTTTCTCGGATGCGCGCTTCCATGCCGCGGTCGGTCGGCGCGTACCACTGCTGTGCGTCGACGCCATCGGGCAGGTAATGCTCGCCCGCGGCGTAGCCATCGGCTTCGTCGTGTGCATAGCGGTAGCCGTCGCCATGGCCCAGGGTCTTCATGAGCTTGGTCGGGGCGTTGCGCAGGTGCATGGGCACCGGGCGTGAGCCGTCTTCGGCAATGAAGCGCCGCACGGCCTTGTAGGCGGTGTACACCGCGTTCGATTTGGCCGCGCAGGCGAGAAACACCGTGGCCTGCGCCAGCATCAACTCCCCTTCCGGTGAGCCGAGCCGCTCGTAGGCCGCACAGGCCTGCAGGGTCATGTCGAGCGCACGCGGGTCGGCCAGGCCGATGTCCTCGCTGGCCATGCGGACCAGGCGCCGGCCGACGTAGCGCGGGTCGGCGCCGCCGTCGAGCATCCGGCACAGCCAGTACAGCGCCGCATCCGGGTTTGATCCGCGCACCGATTTGTGCAGCGCCGAGATCTGGTCGTAGAAGGCGTCGCCGCCCTTGTCGAAGCGGCGCAGGTTGCGCGACAAGGCCTGATCGACAAACTCGGCCGACACCGGATTGACGCCGGCCGTCTGCGCCGCGACCACCAGTTGCTCCACCAGCCCGATCAGCCGGCGCCCATCGCCATCGGCAAAGCCGATCAAGCGGTCGCGCGCCGCATCGTCGATCACCAGTTCGGCATCGGCGGTGCTGCGCGCCCGCTCGAACAGCACCTTCAACTCGGCCTCGTCGAGCGACTTGAGCACATACACCGCCGCCCGCGACAGCAAGGCGGCGTTGACTTCAAACGACGGGTTTTCGGTGGTGGCGCCGATGAAGGTCAGCAGCCCCTGCTCGACGAAGGGCAGGAAGGCGTCCTGCTGGGCCTTGTTGAAGCGGTGGACCTCATCGACGAAGAGGATGGTGTGACGCCCGCGCTCGCGCGCCATCTGCGCCCGCTGCACCGCTTCGCGGATCTCCTTGACGCCGGAGAACACCGCCGACAAGGCGATGAAATCGGCCTCGAAGGCCTCGGCCATCAGCCGCGCCAGCGTGGTCTTGCCGACCCCGGGCGGCCCCCACAGGATCATCGAGTGCAATCGCCCCGAGGCGAAGGCCAGCCGCAGCGGCTTGCCCTCGCCCAGCAGGTGCGCCTGACCGACCACCGCGTCCAGCGTCGCCGGGCGCAGGCGCTCGGCCAGCGGCACGCTGCCCGAGGGCGTCTCGGCGAACAGGTCTCCCGAACTCACCGCGATGGCCGCTTACTCGCCGACCACGTCGACGCCGGCCGGCGGCGTGAAGCGGAACAAGCTGGCGTCCAGCGGCGGGTTGGTCTTGAACTCGGTAAAGCGCAGCAACGTGGTCTGGCCGAAGTTGTCCTGGATTTCCATCGCCGCCAGCTGGCCGTTGGCAAAGCCCATCTTCATGCGGGCAAAGCTGCTGTCGGCCGCCCGCGGCGTGGCCACGGCCCAGTCCAGCTCGTTCATCCGGCCGCCGTCTTCCAGGGTGAAATTCTTGTCGAGTTCGCCATTGCCGGCCAGGATGGCCGCCGGCGTGGCGCCCAGGGCATCGCCCAGCGCCTTGACCGTCACTTGCTGCAGCTCCGGGTCATACGCCCACAGCTTCTGGCCGTCGCCGACCAGCAGTTGCGGATAGGGTTTGGCGTATTCCCAGCGGAACTTGCCGGGCCGCTCGAAGGCAAAACGCCCGTCGGACTGCTCGCCCCGGCCGCCATTCTGGCGATAGACCGACTGCACGAACTGCCCCTGGGCACGCTCGGTCTGCTGCACGAAGCGCTTGAGCAAGACCACGCCCGATTCGGCCGCCGCCGTGCCCGCGGCGCCAAACACCATCACGGCGACGAGCCAGCGGCCCGCGCCCTTCAACACATGCTTCAATCAGTTCTCCTCGCGCGCCGGGGCCAGCACCTCGCGGTTGCCGTTGCTCCCCATCGGGGAGACCAGCCCGGAGCGCTCCATTTGTTCGATCAGGCGGGCCGCCCGGTTGTAGCCGATGCGCAGATGCCGTTGCACCAGCGAAATCGAGGGGCGGCGTGTTTTCACCACCACTTCGACCGCCTGGTCGTACAAAGGATCCGCCTCCATGTCCTCGCCCTCACCGCTGGAGAGGCCGTCGCCGGACTCTTCCGGCGCGTCGAGAATGCCTTCGACATAGTCCGGCTCGCCCTGCTTCTTGAGGTACTCGACCACCGCATGCACCTCCTCGTCGGCGACGAAGGCGCCGTGCACCCGCACCGGCAGCCCGGTCCCCGGCGGCAGGTAGAGCATGTCGCCCATGCCGAGCAGGTTTTCGGCGCCCATCTGGTCGAGGATGGTGCGCGAATCGATCTTGGACGACACCTGGAAGGCCATGCGGGTCGGGATGTTGGCCTTGATCAGGCCGGTGATCACGTCCACCGAGGGGCGCTGGGTCGCCAGGATGAGATGGATGCCGGCAGCGCGCGCCTTCTGCGCCAGGCGGGCGATCAACTCCTCGACCTTCTTGCCCACCACCATCATCATGTCGGCCAGCTCGTCGACCACCACCACGATATGCGGCAGGGTGTCCAGCGGCTCGGGGTTGTCCGGGTTGATGGCGAAGGGGT
The DNA here is from genome assembly GCA_008501585.1 of Pseudomonadota bacterium. Classification (GTDB taxonomy): domain Bacteria; phylum Pseudomonadota; class Gammaproteobacteria; order Burkholderiales; family Rhodocyclaceae; genus Nitrogeniibacter. The sequence continues at coordinate 6,926 of QQUN01000055.1, forward strand.
TGGTCAGCGGCTTGTCGTTCTTCTTCGCCTCCATGACCTGCTTGTTGAAGCCGGCGAGGTTGCGCACGCCGACGGCGGCCATCAGCTTGTAGCGCTTTTCCATCTCGGCCACGCACCAGTTCAGCGCGTTCGAGGCGTGCTTCATGTCGGTGACCACCGGCGCGAGCAAGTGCGGGATGCCTTCATACACCGACAGTTCGAGCATCTTCGGGTCGACCATGATCAGCCGCACCTTGTCCGGCTCGCTCTTGTAGAGCAGCGACAGGATCATGGCATTGATCCCCACCGACTTGCCCGAGCCGGTGGTGCCGGCCACCAGCAGGTGCGGCATCTTGCCCAGGTCGGCCACCACCGGGTTGCCGGAGATGTCCTTGCCCAGGCCCATGGTCAGCGGCGAGTGCATGTCGTGATAGGCCTTGGAGCCAAGGATCTCGGACAGGCGCACGGTCTGCCGCTTGGGGTTGGGCAGCTCGAGCGCCATGCACGACTTGCCCGGCACCGTCTCGACCACGCGGATCGAGATCAGCGACAGCGCACGGGCCAGATCCTTGGCCAGATTGACGATCTGCGAGCCCTTGACCCCGGTGGCCGGCTCGAACTCGTAGCGCGTGATGACCGGCCCCGGATAGGCCGCGATGACCTTCACCTCGACGCCGAAGTCCGCCAGCTTCTGCTCGATGAAGCGCGAGGTGAATTCCAGCGTTTCGGCGCTTGGCGGGGTCACATCCTGCGATGCTTCGTCGAGCAGCGAGACCGGCGGCAAGGCACCGTCGCCCTCGGCGCCGAACAGGGTCTGCTGGCGCTCCTTCTGGACACGCTCGGAAGGCACCACCACGGCCATGGCCGGTTCGATACGCACCGGCGGCGCCGGCGTGCGCACGGCCTTTTCGCGCCGCGTCTTGACCACCGCCTCGCGCTTCTGCGCCAGCTCACGGCCGGCGCGGCGATCGCGCCAGGCCTGCCCGCCGCGCTGCAGGGTGAGCCAGGTGTGTTCCAGCCACAGGCCGAGGCGCTCGGTCGCCGCCAGCCATGAAATTCCGGTAAACAGGCTCAGCCCGCCAGCGATCAGGGCCAGCAAGACCAGGGTGCCGCCGGTGAAACCGAGATAGCGCAGCGCCGCCGCGCCCAGTTCCGATCCCAGCAAGCCGCCCGGCGCCAGCGGCAGCCCCGCCCCGGTCGAGTGAAAGCGCAAGGCCTCCAGGGCCGCGCTGGACAGCAGCACGACCAGGAAACCGGCCATCACGATGAAGAAGGACCGTTTGTCGGCGTTGAACTCGTGGCGAAATCGCCGGAAGCCCCAGGCGATGCCATAGCCGAGAAAGACCACCAACCACCAGGCCGAACCGCCGAAGAGATAGAGCAGCACATCGGCCAGCCAGGCGCCGAAGCGCCCGCCCGGGTTGGTCACCCGCGCCACCTCGGTGGCATGCGACCACCCCGGATCGGCCTTGTTGTAGCCGAGCAGGATCATCGCCACATAAATGGACACGACCCCCAGCACGATCCACCGGGTTTCCTGGAGCAGATGGGCAATACGCTCAGGCAGCGGTTGATTGCGGGAACGGGTTTGAGACGGAGACGCCATGGAAGAGCACACACACGCTGTGCGACACAGCGGCCAGAAAACACTGCCGCATTATACGAAAACGGCCCGCCCGATGCGGCGAGCCACACTTGATGCCCCGGGCCCGCCAAGCGGCGGGCACGACGCCCCGGTCAGAGCTCCTGGATGCGATCGCGCAGGATGATGCCGCGCGGCGTCTCCTCGATCAGCCCCTGCAGGCCCAGGTCTTTCATGACGCGGCTGACCATCTCGCGCGAGGCGCCGATCATCTTGGCAATATCCTGTTTCGAAATCTTGCGCACCACGATCATCTCGCCATCGTGCTCCTCGCCCATTTCGAGCAGCAGATGCGCCACCCGGCCGTAGACATCCATCAGCGCCAGGCTCTCGATCTTGCGGTCGGCATTGCGCAGCCGGTCGGCCAGGTTGCTCATGATGCGCCAGGCGATGTCGAAATCGTCGCGCATCAGCTGCTTGAAATCGTGCTTGGAGATCATCACCAGATCGGAGGGCATCACCGCCACCACCGAGGCCGAGCGCGGCTGCTCGTCGAAAATGCCCATCTCGCCGAACAGCTCGCCCTGGCCGAGGATGGTCAGGATCACCTCGCGGCCATCTTCGTCACTGACCAGCACCTTGAGGCTGCCGGTGAGCACGAAATAGACATAATCCGGCGCATCGCCCGCGTGCACCACGGCTTGACCGCGCGGCACACGCCGCATCATGGCGCAGCGCGACACGCTTTGCAGACGATCGTCTCCAAGGCCCTGGAACAACGGGAAAGTGCGCAACGCAATGGGTGAAACCGCGGCCGTCTGGACCATACAACTCTCCTGTCGGTAAAGCAGCGCCGGCGCCAAACCGCTGAGCGCGCGGGTGATTTCCTGCGGCCGGGCAACTGCGACACTATCACGTTCTCATAGAAACGTAACGCCCCCCGGGCCTTTGGCACAGACTATCGCGCCGATAAAAGCGCTTGAAATGCCCCGACGCCGGCTCCAGTTATAATCGGCCGCGAACTTCCTTCCATTACCGAGAAGACTCACCACCTATGCGCACCCGTCACGAAAAACTCCTCATCCTCGGTTCCGGCCCGGCCGGCTACACCGCCGCCGTCTATGCCGCCCGCGCCAACCTCAAGCCGGTGCTGATCACCGGCATGGCCCAGGGCGGCCAGCTGATGACCACCACCGAGGTGGACAACTGGCCGGCCGACGCCGACGGCGTGATGGGCCCGGACCTGATGACGCGCTTCCAGAAGCACGCCGAACGCTTCGACACCGAGATGGTGTTCGACCACATCCACACCACGCACCTGAACGAGAAGCCGATCCGCCTGGTCGGCGACCAGGGCGAGTACACCTGCGACGCGCTGATCATCGCCACTGGCGCCACCGCCAAGTACATCGGCCTGCCCTCCGAAGAGGCCTTCATGGGCAAGGGGGTGTCGGCCTGCGCGACCTGCGACGGCTTCTTCTACCGCAACAAGCCGGTGGCGGTCATCGGCGGCGGCAACACCGCGGTCGAAGAGGCGCTGTACCTGGCCAACATCGCCAGCAAGGTCACGCTGGTGCACCGTCGCGACAGCTTCCGCGCCGAGAAAATCCTGATCGACAAGCTGATGGCACGCGTCGAGGAAGGCAAGATCGAGCTCAAGCTCTTCGCCACGCTCGACGAGGTGCTCGGTGACAACATGGGCGTGACCGGCATGCGCATCAAGAGCACGAAGGACGACAGCACCGAAGACATCGACCTGATGGGCGTGTTCATCGCCATCGGCCACAAGCCGAACACCGACATTTTCGAAGGCCAGCTCGAGATGGAAGGCGGCTACATCGTCACCTTCGGCGGCCGCGAGGGTAACGCCACCGCCACCAGCGTGCCGGGCGTGTTCGCTGCCGGCGACGTGCAGGACCACATCTACCGCCAGGCCGTCACCAGCGCCGGCACCGGCTGCATGGCCGCGCTCGACGCCGAGCGCTACCTCGACGGCCTCAACGCGGCAGGCTGAGCCATGGCCCGCAAGCGCCGTCCGGCCGCCGCGCCCGCGGCAGCGCCGGCGCGCTTGCCGGACGGCCGTTTCGCTGCGCTCAAACCGCTCAAGGCGGCCCGGCGCGGCGCCCCTGCCCGGCCGCCCGCCCCGGTCGACGACGATGCCGCCGCCACGCCGGACGCCGGCGTCGACGCGGACGAAGCGCTGTTTCGGACCGCCATCGGCGCAGTGCAACCGATCGACGACGGCAACCGCGCCGACATCACCCCACCGCGACCGGCCCCACGGCCCAAGCCCAAAGCCGACGAGGCCGACACCCCCGCCCTGCCTCGACCGGCGCCCCCGCCGGCGCATGACGAGGCCGCCTGGTTTCAGCACCAGATGCAGGATGTGACCCCGCTGCCCGCGGACGACCGCGCCTGGCCGCGCGCGCCCACGCCCGCCGCCGCGCCGCCCGAACCGGCCGCAGCGCCCCCCACGGACATCATGGCCTGGCTGGCCAGCGCCACCACACCGCTCAAACCGGCCAACCGCGCCGACGTGCTCACGCCGCCGCCGGTGGCTGCACCGCGTCTGCGCGAGGCCGACGAGCAGGCCGCACTGCGCGAGAGCCTGGAGTCCCCGCTCAGCTTTGAAGACCGGCTCGACATGGGTGACGAAGCCGCCTTTCTGCGTGCCGGCCTGCCGCGGCGGGTGCTCACCGACCTGCGCCGCGGCCGCTGGGTGGTGCAGGGCGAGATCGATCTCCACGGACTGACCCGCGACGAGGCCCGCGCAGCACTGGCCGAGTTCCTGGCCGGCGCACTGCGTCGCGGCGAGCGCTGCGTGCGGGTGGTGCATGGCAAGGGCCTGCGCTCGCCGGGCAAGGTCGGCATTCTCAAGCAACTGTCCAAAGGCTGGCTGGCGCAGCGCGAGGAAATCCTCGCCTTCTGCCAGGCCCGCGCCAACGAAGGCGGCAGCGGCGCCCTGCGCGTGCTGCTGCGCGCGCCGGACAAGACCCGCCCGGCGTAAACGGCACAACGGCCACCCGGGGGCGGCCGTTGTGGTGCGGCGCCGGAGAGGCGCTCAGATCGCGTCTTCGTTCAGCTCGCCGGTGCGGATGCGCACCACCTGCTCGACCGGAGTGACGAAGATCTTGCCGTCACCGATCTTGCCGGTGCGCGCGGCCTTGACGATGGCCTCGATGGCCTGCTCGACCACCGCCTCGCCAACCACGATCTCGATCTTGATCTTGGGGAGGAAATCCACCACATACTCGGCGCCGCGGTACAGCTCGGTGTGCCCTTTCTGGCGGCCGAAGCCCTTCACTTCGCTCACTGTCAGGCCGGTAATGCCGACGTCCGACAGCGCCTCGCGGACTTCATCCAGTTTGAACGGCTTGATCACCGCCTCGATCTTCTTCATGCATTGCTCCTGTATCGTTTGAGTCGTCTGGCTCAGTACGGATCCTGGTACCGGGCCGTGATGGGGAAGCGCCAGTCCTTGCCGAAGGCGCGCCGTGTCAGGCGGATGCCGACCGGCGACTGACGGCGCTTGTATTCGTTGCGTTTGAGCATGCCCACGGTCCGCTGCACCACCGCTGCATCATACCCCTGGGCAATGATTTCCCGCGGCGACTCGTCGCGCTCCATGTAGGCCTCGATGATCGCATCGAGAATGGCGTAGGGCGGCAGGCTGTCCTGGTCGACCTGGTCGGGCTTGAGCTCGGCCGACGGCGGGCGGGTGATGATGTTTTCCGGAATCACCGCGCTGCGCGCATTGCGCCAGGTGGAGAGGCGGTACACCAGCGTCTTGTACACATCCTTGAGCACCGCAAAGCCGCCCGCCATGTCGCCATACAGCGTGGCGTAGCCGGTGGCCATCTCGCTCTTGTTGCCGGTGGTCAGGACGATGCTGCCGGTCTTGTTGGACAAGGCCATCAGCAGCATGCCGCGGATCCGGCTCTGCAGGTTCTCCTCGGTGGTGTCTTCGGGCAGGCCGGCAAACTGGTCCGCCAGCATGCCACCGAAGACCTGCATGGCCGGTTCGATGGGGATCACGTCGTAGCGCACGCCGAGCCGGCGCGCCATTTCGGCCGCGTCGTCGAGACTCATCTGCGCGGTGTAGGGCGAGGGCATCATCACCGCACGCACCTTGTCGGCGCCCAGGGCGTCGACCGCCACCGCCAGCGTCAGCGCCGAGTCGATGCCGCCCGACAGGCCGATGATCGCACCGGGGAAACCATTCTTGCCGAGGTAGTCGCGCACGCCGGTCACCAGCGCGGTGTAGGCCTCCTCCTCGACGCCCGGCAAGGGCGTGACCGTCGCCGGCAACCAGGCTGATCCAGCCAGACGCACCACGCTTGCGTGGGCGGCAAACGCTGGCGCCTGCCAGGCAATGGTGCCATCGACCTGCATCGCGAAAGAGGCGCCGTCGAACACCAGTTCGTCCTGGCCACCCACCATGTTGGCGTAGAGCACCGGCAGGCCGCTCTCGTCCGCCCGGGCACGTGCCACGCGGTAGCGATCCTGCTGCTTGCCCACATGGCAGGGCGAGGCGTTGATCACCAGGATCACATCCGCCCCCGCCTCGGCCAGCCCCTTGGTCGGCGCATCGCCCCACAGGTCGGCGCAGATCAGCAGGCCGCAGCGCACGCCGTCGACCTCGAACACACAGGGCGCATCGCCCTCTTCGAAGTAGCGCACCTCGTCGAACACTTCGTAGTTGGGCAGGCGCTGCTTGCGGTAATGCGCCACGATGCGGCCGTGCCGCAACACCGCGGCCGCGTTGTAGCGCGCCTCGCCGGCCGATTCGGGGTAGCCCACCACCACCGCCAGCTCACCGGTCTGTGCCGCCAGCGCCTCGACCGCCTGGCGGCAGCTGTCGTAGAAATCGGGGCGCAGCAGCAGATCCTCGGGCGGATAGCCACAGATCGACAGCTCAGGCGTCAGCAGGACGCGCGCGCCCTCGGCCTCGGCGGCCGCCATGGCGGCGCGGATCTGCGCCAGGTTTCCGGACAGGTCGCCGACCACGGGATTGAACTGCGCGACGGCAATAGCGAGCGATGTTTTCATAGGCGTGTAACTATACCGTCTGGCCCCGGATTTGTGCGGTCTCCCCCGCGCCGTGCGTTCGGCGAGCTATCCACAATCCCGGTGCACAAGGCTGTGGATAATCCGTGGATAAATCCGGCATGACCACCACCCCGGTCGGGCCGGGACACTTTGCCTCATCCTGCAGCAACCGGCCGCCGTGCAGCGCGGTGCGCGGGGCCTCCGGCCAAGACGACTTCAACGACAATGACCGACGTACTCCGGTTTTTTCCTGCGATCGACGACATTCCAGCCCACGCCTGGAACGCGCTCGCCGGCACCCATGCCGGCCTCCAGCATGCCTTCCTGCGCGCACTCGAAGTCACGGGCTGCGCCAGCGGCGAGACCGGCTGGACGCCACACCATGCCACGCTGTGGCGGGGCGACACGCTGCTGGCCGCCATGCCGCTCTACCGCAAGACGCATTCCTGGGGCGAATATGTGTTCGACTGGGCGTGGGCGCAGGCCTATGAACAGCACGGCCTCGCCTACTACCCCAAGTGGCTGTGCGCGATCCCCTTCTCGCCCCTGCCCGGCCCGCGGCTGCTCGGCGTCGATGCCGACGCCAAGCGCCGCCTGCTGCACGCCACCCTGAGCGCCATTGCCGAGGGCGACGGCAGCTCCTTCCATGTGCTGTTTCCCGACGCCGACGACACCGCCCTGCTGGCCGAGGCCGGGCTGCAGATCCGCCATGGCGTGCAGTTCCACTGGCGCAACGCGGGCTACACCGACTTCGCCCATTTCCTGAGCCACCTGACCCGCGACAAGCGCAAGAAGATCCGCCAGGAGCGCCAGCGCGTCGCCGCCGCCGGCGTCAGCTTCGCGTGGAAGCACGGCGACGGGATCACCGCCACCGAACTCGACTTCTTCTACCGCTGCTACAGCCTGACCTACGCGCTCCGGCGCTCGACGCCCTACCTCACGCGCGACTTCTTTGCCCGCCTCAACGCCGACGCCCCGGACTCGGTGCGCCTGCTGCTGGCCTACCGCGACGGCCGCCCCGTGGCCTGCGCCTGGTTTCTGGCCGACGACGACGCGCTGTACGGCCGCTACTGGGGTGCCGTGGAGGACATCTCCTGCCTGCATTTCGAAGCCTGCTATTACCAGGCCATCGACTACGCCATCGGCCACGGGCTGTCGCGCTTCGAGGGCGGCGCGCAAGGCGAGCACAAACTTTCGCGCGGCCTGGCCTCGACACCCATCACCTCGGCCCACTGGATTCGCGACACCCGCTTCGCCAACGCCATCGCCGACTACCTGCGGCGCGAGCAGGCCGGCGTAGCCGGCTATCTCGACGAACTGGACGAGCGCAGCCCCTTCCGGCGCCCCCCGCCGGGGGCATAAAAAAAGCCCGCACATCGGCGGGCTTTGGTACAGCGGCGACGGCGCTCAGCCGGCGTTGGCGATGCCGTTCAGGATTTCCTGACGGGCCTCGTCCACCGTGCCCCAGCCGACCACCTTGACCCACTTGCCCGGCTCGAGGTCCTTGTAGTGCTCGAAGAAGTGCACCACCTGCTTCATCAGCAGCTCGGGCAGGTCGTCCGTGGTTTCGACCTTGTTGTACAGCGGCGTGAGCTTGGACACCGGCACGGCGACGACCTTGGCGTCCTCACCCGACTCGTCTTCCATCTTCAGCACACCGACCGGACGGCAGCGGATGACCACGCCCGGCTGCAGCGGGAAGGGCGTGACCACCAGCACATCCACCGGGTCGCCGTCGCCGGCCACGGTGTGCGGCACATAGCCGTAGTTGCACGGATAGCGCATCGACGTGCCCATGAAGCGATCGACGAACACGCAGCCGCTGTCCTTGTCCACTTCGAACTTGATCGGCTCGCCCTGTGCCGAGATCTCGATGATGACGTTGACGTCGTTCGGCACATCCTTGCCGGCTTTGACCTGATCGAATCCCATACAACCCTCCCCTTGAAAAAATTCGCATGATTATAGGGGTTTTTGCGGATGGCCAAAAACCCCGCCGCCAAATCCACCGCGCGCCGCTCAAGCTCGCTGCCGTGCGACCGTTAATTCAAACGATTGATTCAGACCGATGCGCCGGCCATGTCCCGGTGCCCCTGGAGACACCACGCCTGATGAACGACTCGCGCCAGACGCCGGTCCGGCCTTCGTCCGCCCCTGCCAGCGCCCCACCCGAAGACAGCACCGCGCGCGTCGAACGGTGGCTGCCGCGCGTCATGCTCAGCGCCATGCTGGCACTCATCCTGGTGCTGCTGGTCAGCATGGGCAGCTACTACATCTACCGCCACGAACAGGCCTTCCAGGCCCGCGCCGCCGACATCGAGGCCCAGGCCTACGCCCGCCTCGAGCAGTCGCTGCAGGACGAAGTGAGCTACCTCAACAAGACGCTGAACGACCACCGCGCCACCTTCGACACCACGCTGGCCTCGCAGCTGGCCAAGCACGCCCAGCTGGCGCTGCAGGCGGTCAATCGCAGCTACAGCAAGCTCCATGGCGAAACAAGCCCGGCGCAGATGCGCTTCATCCTGACCGAATTGCTCCGCCCGATGGGCCAGCCCGACGACGGCATCGCCCCCTTCATCATCGAGGCCGACGGCACGGTGCGACTGTTTGCACTCGACCCGCGCCAGGAAGGCCACTCACTGGCCAAGGTGGTCGATGACGCCGGCCAGCTGCTGACCGAACGCCTCTCCGACACCGCCACCCTCGGCGACGGGCACACCCGCCTGCGCTGGCGCGGCGCCAACCCCGCGGCGGACATGACCGACATCTACGCCCAGGTCTCGCACTTTGCGCCGTTTGACTGGATCATCGGCGTCGGCGTCTTCCACCACCGCGCGCAAAGCACCGTGCGCCGCCAGGCGCTTGAAGACCTGGCCCGCTACAGCCCGGCGGAAAACCGGACCCTCCTGCTGGTCGACCAGAACGCCAACATCGTGGCCAGCAGCGCCGGCGCAACGCCGGTCGCAAGCACCGCCCGCACGCCCGCGCCGGACTGGGTGCGCACCATCGCCCGCGCCGGGCGTACCGGCGGCAAGACGCTCTACCTCGACCTGCCCCTGCCACCGGGCACGGCCGCTGAGCCACACCTGGCCTTCGTGGCCGGGCAGGACCCGTGGGGCTGGACCCTGGCCGCCATTGCCCGGCTCGACGATGTCGCCGCCATCATCGCCAGCGAGCGCCGGCGCATGGAAGCGAGCAAACGCGAGGACTTCATGGTCACCCTGCTGACCATGCTCACCGCCACGGCCATCGCGCTGCTGTTGTCGATGGTGTTCTATCGCTGGATCGATCGCCGGTTTCGCCACTATCAGCAGGATATCGACGCCCGCAACCGCGCCCTCAAGGAGAGTGCGCGCGAACTGCGCCTGTCGGCCCAGGTGTTCGAAGCCAGCAACGAAGCCATCGCCATTCTCGACCACCGCTTCCGCATCGTCTCGGTCAACCCCGCCCTGGAGCGGATCAGCGGCTACCACCATGCCGACATCGTCGGCCGTCACTGCGGCGAGCTGCTGATCGGCGAACAGACCGGCAGCGACCTGTGGCGTCGCACCGCCTCGCGGCTGCGCTCGGCCCGCCACTGGGCCGGTGAGATCACGCTGCAGCGTGCCGACGGCGCCGAATATCCGGGCTGGATCTCGCTCGGCGCCATTGCCAACGACAGTGGCCGGGTGACGCATTTCGTGGTCTCGATTGCCGACATTTCCGAGCGCAAGCGCACCGAGCAGCGCCTGCGCCAGTTGGCCGAATACGACGCCCTCACCGGCCTGCCCAACCGCATCCTGCTGCTCGACCGGCTCGGCGGCGCCATCGAGCAAGCCCGCCGGCACAGCACGCACCTGGCGGTGCTGTTCATCGACCTGGACCGCTTCAAGAACATCAACGACTCGCTTGGCCACGCCGTCGGCGACGGCCTGCTGCGCCAGGTCGCGGCCCGCCTGGGGGCCGTCGTCCGCGGCAGCGACACGGTCAGCCGGCTCGGCGGCGACGAATTCGTCGTGCTGCTGCCCGAGCTGGACACGGCCGCGCGAGCCGGCGCGGTCGCCAGCAAGATCCTCAAGGCCCTGGCCACCCCGTACGATGTCGACGGCCACGAGCTGTCGATCACCCCGAGCATCGGCATCACCGTGTTCCCGGAAGACGGCGACAACCGCGACCTGCTGCTGAAGAACGCCGACGCGGCCATGTACCACGCCAAGGAAAACGGCCGCAACAGCTACCAGTTCTTCACCGAAGACCTCAACGACCGCGCCCAGACCCGCCTCGCCCTCGAGAACGAGCTACGCCGGGCCCTGTCGCGGCACGAATTCTCGCTGCACTTCCAGCCACAGTTCGACCTGGCCAGCGGCCGCCTGGTCGGTGCCGAAGCCCTGTTGCGCTGGCAGCACCCCGAGCGCGGCATGGTCCCGCCCGACCAGTTCATCCCGATCGCCGAGGAGACCGGCCTGATCATTCCGCTGGGCACCTGGATCCTGCGCCAGGCCTGTGCCATCGCCCAGCAATGGCGCGCCGAGGGCCTCGGCGATCTGTGCATCGCGGTCAACATCTCCGCGCTCCAGGTCCAGCGCGAACACCTCGAGGCCACGGTCATTGAAGCGCTCGGCCACAGCGGGCTGCCCGCCCACCTGCTCGAGCTTGAAGTCACCGAAAGCGCCCTCATGACCCACCAGGCCGATGTCTCGGCCACGCTCGACGCCATTCACGCACTGGGCGTGAAGCTAGCCATCGACGATTTCGGCACCGGCTACTCCTCGCTCGCCTACCTCAAGCGCTTCAAGCTCGACAAGCTGAAGATCGACCGCTCCTTCATCCGCGATCTGCCCGACGATGAAGAAGACGCCCACCTCACCCATGCCATCATCGGCATCGCCCACCACCTGGGCATGTCCGTGGTGGCCGAAGGCGTCGAAACCGAAGCGCAGGAAGCCTTCCTCTCCAACCTCAGGTGCGACCTGGCCCAGGGCTATCTCTACGCCCGGCCGCTCCCCCCCGAGGCCTTCCGCCAGATGCAGATCGACCTCGGCTATCAGGCCGCGTCAAATCCGGCCGACTCCACCGCCTGACGCAGCGCCGCCGGGCCGGTGTGCTGCGGGTCGAAATCCACCCGCGCCTCGCCAGCGCCCAGGTCCACCTGCACCGCCTGCACGCCGGCGACCGCCTGCAGCGCGCTGGTCACGCCCTTCACACACCCCTGGCAGCTCATACCGCCGACCTTGATCGTTACCTGTTCCATGCTGTACTCCTGAAAGAAAAAATCACCGCCCCGGCCGCCAGCGCTTGAGCCATAGCGAATTGCTCACCACCGACACCGAACTGAGCGCCATGGCCGCCCCGGCCACCACCGGATTGAGAAACCCGAAGGCCGCCAGCGGAATGCCCAGAATGTTGTAGATAAAGGCAAAGAAAAGATTCTGGCGGATCTTGGACAGCGTGGCCCGCGACAGCTCGACCGCGTCGGCCACCCCGTTGAGGTCGCTGCGCATCAGCGTGATATCGGCCGCCGCCACTGCCACATCGGCCCCCGTCCCGATGGCAAAGGACACATCGGCCGCCGCCAGTGCCGGCGCATCGTTGATGCCGTCGCCCGCCATGCCCACCCGGTGGCCATCGGCCGCCAGCGCCTGCACCGCCTTCGCCTTGTCAGCCGGCAACACCCCCGCCTCGAAGCGCGCAATGCCCACCGCCGAGGCCACCGCCCGTGCCGTGGCCGGATGGTCGCCGGTCAGCATCACCACCTCGATGCACTCGCGCTGCAAGCGCGCCACCGCGGCCACCGAACTGCCGCGCAGCGGATCGGCCACGCCGATCACGCCCGCCACCTGACCGTCGACCGCCACGGCCACCAGGGTGCGCCCCTGCGCCGCCAGCGCATCGACATCGGCCTCGGGCAGCGCCACGCCGGCGCCGCGCAGGAAGGCCGGGCTGCCCACCATCACCGACCGCCCCTCGACCGTGCCACGCACGCCCTGGCCCGGCACGGTCTCGACCCCTTGCGCCGCCGGCACCGAACCGGCCGCGGCGACGATCGCCCGCGCCAGCGGATGGCCACTGGCCGACTCCAGCGCCGCCGCCCAGGCCAGCACGCGCTGCCGGTCGCTACCGGGCGAGGGCCGCACATCGGTCACCTCCGGGCGGCCCTCGGTCAAGGTGCCGGTCTTGTCGACCGCCAGCACGCTCAAGCGCTCCGCGCGCTCGAGCGCCTCCGCATTCTTGACCAGGATGCCGTGCTGCGCCCCCAGGCCGGTACCGACCATGATCGCGGTCGGCGTCGCCAGGCCCAGCGCACACGGGCAGGCAATCACCAGCACCGCCACCGCGTTGACCAGGGCCTCGGTCGGCAGACCGGTCCACCACCAGCCGCCAAAGAAGGTCAGCACGGCAATGACCACCACCACCGGCACAAAGACGGCCGACACCTGGTCGGCCAGGCGCTGCACCGGCGCCTTGCTGCCCTGTGCCGCCTCGACCAGCCGGATGATGCCCGCCAGCAGCGTCTCGCTGCCCACGCCGGTCGCCTCGCAGTGCAGCGCCCCGTCCCCATTGACCGTCGCCGCAAACACCGTATCGCCCGTGGCTTTCGCCACCGGCAGGCTCTCGCCGGTCAGCATCGACTCATCCAGCGCCGACTGCCCGTCGCGCACCACGCCGTCGACCGGCACGCTGTCGCCAGCGCGCACCACGAAGCGGTCGCCGGGCGACAGGCTCGCCACCGGCACCTCGACCAGGGCACCGTCGCGCTCGACCCAGGCCGTGCGCGGCTGCAATCGCACCAGCGCCTCGATGGCCGCCGAGGTCCGCGCCTTCGCGCGCGCCTCCAGCAGCTTGCCCATCAACACCAGGGTGATGATGGCGGCCGACGCCTCGAAGTACACATGCAGGTCCATCCGCCCGAGCAGCGTCACGACGGCGCTGAAACCGTAGGCCACGCTGGTGCCCAGCGCCACCAGCACATCCATGTTGGCCCCGCCGCCACGCAGCGCCGACCAGGCGCCGCGATAAAAGCGCAGACCGATCCAGAACTGTACCGGCGTGGCCAACAACCACTGCCAGGCGCGGGGGATCAGGTCATGCTCATCGGGACTGAAGAACATCGCCGGCATCTGCGCCACCAGCGGCGCGGTGAGCAGCAATGCCACCAGGAAGCGGTTGCGCTCGGCCCGCCACTCGGCCGCCTTGCGCGCCTTCTCCTCGGCGCGCCCCGCTTCGCCGCGCAGACGGGCGGTGAAGCCTGCCCCGGCCACCGCAGCGACAATCTGCGCGTCGGTCGCGGTGCCGGGCGAACGGCGCAGTTGTGCCGTCTCGGTCGCGAAGTTGACCGTCGCCGCCACCCCCGGCAAGCGGTTGAGCACCTTCTCCAGCCGGCTGGCGCAGGCCGCGCAGGTCATGCCGGCGATGCTCAGTTCGGTCAGTTGATCGGGCACCTCGAAACCCGCCTGGCGGATCGCCGCAATCACCGCATTGGCGTCGGCGGCGTCGCCGCCGCCAAACTGCACCGAGGCGCGTTCGGTGGCGAAATTGACCTGCGCATCCACGCCCGGCAGGCGCTTGAGCACCCGCTCGATGCGGCTGGCGCAGGCAGCGCAGGTCATCCCCTGGATCGGGAGGTCGAGACGCACGGGGCGTGGGACGGCAGACGTAGTCATGGCTTGACGGAATGAACGAGACAGGCGCAGTCTAAAGTCTGTAGTCAGGTACGGAGTCAAGCATGAAAACGATGACCATCGGCCGCCTGGCCGCCGCCGCCGACGTCGGCGTGGAGACGGTGCGCTATTACCAGCGGCGCGGCCTGCTCGCCGTGCCCTCGCCGGACGTCGGGCAGGTGCGCCACTACGGCGATGCGGCGCTGTCGCGTCTGCGTTTTATCCGCCGGGCGCAACAGCTCGGTTTCAGCCTCGACGAGATCACCGAGTTGCTCGATCTCGACGAGAACACCGACCGCACGGCCGCTCGCACCCTGGCCAAGGAAAAGCTGGCACAGATCGACGAACGCATGGCCCGCCTCGCCGCCATGCGCAGCGCGCTGACCGAACTGGTGAGCTGCTGCGAGCACACCACCACGACGCAGCCCTGCCCCATCCTGCACACTCTCGCCCACCCGGACGACGCCTGAAACACATCACTCGAAGTCGATCGGCGCCGGCTGGTCGATGGGCAGATCGGCGGCGGCCCAGGCGTCGAATCCCCCGGCCAGCGACACCGCGTTGCTCACCCCCATGACCTGCAGCACCACCGCGGCCAGCGCCGCACGGCCGCTGGTCTTGCAATACACCAGGATCGGGCGTCGCGGATCGTTCAGCTCGGGCGTGCCGGCCAGCTTGAACTCCAGCAGACCGCGCGGAATGTTCATCGCCCCCGGCAGATGCCCGGCCGCGAACTCGCCTGGCTCACGCACATCGAGCACCGTCGCACCGCTTTGGATCAGGCGCCGCGCCTCGTCAAGGCTGACTTCGCGAATCGCCGCCTTGGCTTCGACCACCAGGTCATGACTGGTTTTGCCCATCGTGTTCTCCCCCATGCACCACGGCGCCCGGTTGGCGCCAAAACATAAGGATACCCTGATGTAGCGCCGTGGCGTCAGGTCACGCAGAGCACGCCGTTCCACAGGCGGCTGCCCAGCGTCGAGGCATTGAGCAAGCCGAACACGCCAAAGCCGAGCACCACCGCGCCGGCGAAGGTCCGCACCCAGGCACGGCGGGTGACCCCCTGCAGGCGCTTGAGCAGCATGCCGGCCAGCATCAGGTTGGGCAGGGTGCCCAGGCCGAAGGCCAGCATCAGGCTGGCGCCACCCGCCGAGGAACCGGTGACGAGCGCCGTGGCCAGCACACTGTAGACCAGGCCACAGGGCAGAAAGCCCCACAGCAGGCCAAGCGGAATCGCCTGACGCAGCCCGCGCACCGGCAGGAAGCGGCGCGTGAGCGGCTGAACGCGCCGCCACAGCGACTGGCCCATGCGCTCGAGCGGCGCCAGCAGCCGCGTGAAACCGGTCAGGTACAGCCCCAGCGCGATCAGCATCAGGTTGGCCATGAGGTACAGGCCCATCTGGATCGGCAGAAAGTCCTCGAACAGCAGGCCGAGCGTGCCGATGGCGCCGAACAAGGCGCCCAGCGCAGTGTAGGTGGTGATGCGGCCGAGGTTGTAGGCGAGGTGGATCGGCCACTGCCGGCCGACCTGTCCGGGAATCTGCACGGTCAGCGCGCTGACGATGCCACCGCACATGCCGACACAATGCGTGCCGCCTAGCAGGCCGATCAGGAAGACGGCGATATAGCCGGTTTCAGGCATGGGAGGGCTTGAATCGGAGGTCGGGCGCCGAGCCTATCACATCACGGCCCGGCCCCGCCCCGCCAGCGCCCGATCGCTTTTCTGGCATGGCCGAGCGGCGCCCCAAAGACAGCCGGATCAAGGCGCAAAGCACCGCCATGGCGCGGGCCATGGCGAGCATTTGCAACAACGCGCGGGTCATCTTTGGGGGGACGAGCGGGCCTGAACGAAAGACGCTCAGGCGCTCAGATCACCTTGGAGTAACGCGCGCGTTCCCGGTCGGAGCGCAGGTAGCGGTCGAAGACCATGGCAATGCCGCGCACCAGCATGCGGCCGGCCGGCAGCACGGTGATCCACTTGTCTTCGATCGTGAGCAGACCGGCGGATTCCATGGTGCGCAGATCGGCGATCTCGTCGGCGAAGTACCGCTTGAAGTCGACCATGTGGGCCACTTCGATGGCGTCGATCGACAACTCGAAATGGCACATCAGCGCCTGGATGATGGAGCGGCGCAGGATATCGTCGGGCGTCAGCTCGATGCCACGCAGCACCGGCAGACGGTCCTGGTCGAGGATGTCGTAGTACTCGTCCAGCGTTTTCACGTTCTGCGCATAGGTCGGCCCGACCTTGCCGATGGCCGACACACCAAAGGCCAGCAGGTCGCACTCGGCGTAAGTCGAGTAGCCCTGGAAATTACGGTGCAGGCGGCCCTGGCGCTGCGCCACGGCGAGTTCATCGTCGGGCTTGGCGAAGTGGTCCATGCCGATATAGACATAGCCGGCCTCGGTCAGGCGGCGGATCGCCAGTTGCAGGATCTGCAGCTTGGTGTCGGCCGTGGGCATGTCGTTGGGCTCGATCCGGCGCTGCGGCTTGAACAGGCCCGGCAGGTGCGCATAGCTGTAGAGCGAGATGCGGTCGGGCGACAGCTCCAGCACCCGCTCCAGCGTGCTGTTGAAGCTGATCACGTTCTGCTTGGGCAGGCCGTAGATGAGGTCCATGCTCACCGACTTGAAGCCGGTCTGGCGCGCGGCATCCTGCACCAGCTTGGTCTCTTCGTAGCTCTGCACACGATTGACTGCGCGCTGCACGTCGATGTTGAAATCCTGCACCCCGATGCTCATGCGATTGAAGCCGAGCTCCGCCAACAGCGCCACGGTTTCAAAATCCACTTTGCGCGGATCCACCTCAATGGAATATTCTCCATTGGGCAGCAGCTTGAAGTGCTGGCGAACCGTGGCCATCAACTGGCGCATTTCGTCATGCGACAGGAAGGTCGGCGTGCCGCCGCCCAGATGGAGCTGGATCACATCGCGCCCGCCATCGAGCTGGGCCGCCTGCATGGCGACCTCTTTGGCGAGGTACTTGAGGTATTTTTCGGAGCGCCCGTGATCCTTGGTGATGATCTTGTTGCAGGCGCAGTAGTAGCAGATCGTGTTACAAAACGGGATGTGGAAGTACAATGACAGCGGTCGGCCAAACCCGCCGACACTGCGTTGCCCCAGCCAGCTCTCCAATGCCTCGGCATTGAAGGCCTCGACGAATCGGTCAGCCGTCGGGTAGGAGGTGTACCTCGGGCCATTCACATCGAAACGACGGATCAGCTGAGGATCGAAGACGAGTTCTTTCTGGTTGTCCATAATCAGGCTTTAGCTCACTAGCAGTCACGATCTCAAAATCCGGAACCAAGCGGGTTGACGTGGATCAAACGCCCCAACGCAGGGCAAAAACCGAATCAAGGAGAACGCAGGTCATGCAACAACGGGCCGTCGTGCCGATCACCGTCGAGGGCCTGAAAACGGCCTGTTCGCAATGCAACCTGCAAGAGCTCTGCCTGCCCTTTGGCATGAGCGACGGCGACATCGACCAGCTCGACGCACTGGTCGGTGCGCGCCGCAAGGTCAAGCGCCACCAGCACCTGTATCGGGTCGGTGATGCGTTCGAGTCCATCTATGCCGTGCGCACGGGGTCGTTCAAGACCGATGTGCTGCTCGAAGACGGTCGGGAGCAGGTCACCGGCTTCCAGATGTCGGGCGAGATCCTCGGCCTGGATGGCATTAGCACCGATGCGCACACCTGCAATGCCATCGCGCTCGAAGACAGCGACGTGTGCATCATCCCCTTCGCCAACCTCGAGACGCTGTCGCGCGAGGTCGAGTCGCTTCAGCACCAGTTCCACAAGGTGATGAGCCGCGAGATCGTGCGCGACCACGGCGTGATGATGCTGCTCGGCTCGATGCGCGCCGAAGAGCGCCTGGCCGCCTTCCTGATCAACATGTCGCAGCGCTTCACCGCACGCGGCTTCTCGGCCGCCGAGTTCCATCTGCGCATGACGCGCGAGGAGATCGGCTCTTACCTCGGCCTGAAGCTGGAGACCGTCTCGCGCGCCTTCTCGCGTTTCCAGGAAAACGGCCTGATCACGGTGCAGCAAAAGCACATTCGCATCCGCGACATCGACGGCCTCAAGGCCCTGCTCAGCCACCTGCCCTGCGTGTAATCAGCGCGGCAGGCGGCGGCGCGCCACCATCTGCTCACTCAGGCCCGCCAGATCGGCGGGGGTGAGCAGCTGGGCGGCGTAGGGGAACAGCTCGTTGTCTTCCCGGTCGATGTGGCTGTGATAGCGCGAGGCGAAGTTGGCGACCTCGTCGGCATCGAGTTCGGCCGACGTCCCGGCGGCAACCCCTTCCAGCTGCGCCCGCAGCCGCAGCCACGCCGCGGTCATCTCGGCATGGTCCCGGCGAATCCACTCCACCAGATTGCGCAGGCGCGGCCGCCCCGCCGTTGACACGCGCTCGAACAGCAGCGGAAACAGGCTGTCTTCCTCGTCCTGGTGGTGACTCACCGCCGCCGTATCAAAATAGCGAATGACGTTCGCCGCCGCGCGGCAGGCATCGGCATCGGCGCCATGCTCGGGCAGCCAGCGCACCAGTCTGTCCAGCGTCTGCAACTGCGCCATCATCCGTCCGTGGCAGGCGGTCAGCACCTCGAGCGGCTGGTCCAGCCCCGGCGCCAGCGGCAACAGCGATTCAGTCATCCTGCGTCCTTCCTGCTTATATCCATCCGAAAAAGCCGGCGGCAGACTTCGAGAGCGCGACCGACACGATCCAGCCGAAGGTCAGCACCGCCGCCACCAGCGCGATCCGGCGGCTGGCCGGCGTACGGCCACGCTTGAGGGCAATCGTGCCAAGCACGACATAGGCCACCAGCCCGCCGATCTTCGCCCAGACCCACACCGGCACGCCGTCATAGTATGTCACCAGCACGATCGCGGTGGTCAGCAACACGGTATCGACGACATGCGGCAGCACCCGCGTCAGCCGATGCTTCAGCCGGGGCGAGCCCGACAGCATCCACGCCGCGCGCAGCAAGAAGCCCAGGCCGCTGAGCACCACGCAGGTCACATGAAGATGTTTGATTGCCAGATACATCGGTTTTTACCCCGGCCGGCCATCCGCCCGCGGGCGCAGATAGACCGGCATGTAACGCCTTGCCCAGAATCCGAAAACGACCAGCCAGCCCACGGCCGCCAGCACCAGCAACATGGCCTGCGCCGAGGCCCACAGCTCGGCCAGGATGCGCAGCACGGCCACCGCCTGCACCGCCCAGCACAGGCGCCAGGTCATCGCATCGGCGCGCAGCGCCTGGCCGGAATGGCCAAGGGTGACCCGCGACACCATGCCCAGCGCAATCACGGTAAACATGCCAATGCCGAGGGCATGCAACGGCGCCAGCCCGAGCACGGCACTGCCTTGCCATGCGGCTAGACTCTGCACGCCGAACAGCGCCAGCGCAAGGCCGAGCCACATGAAACCCAGGTGCAGCATGGCCAGCAACGGTACTTCGAAACTGCGCACCAGCCCCCAGCGCACGGTCAGGAACACCGCCAGACCGGCCGCCGGCAGGTCCACCAGCCAGGTCAGCGGCGCTTCGCCGAGCAGTGTCAGCGCCCCATGGCCGACGGCCGCGCCGAGCATCATGAACAAGGCCCACGGCGGCCGGAAGGCCGTGTAGTCGTCCAGCACCGCACTGGAGAAGAACGGGATCATGCGATGGCTGACGGTAAAGAACACCGGCAGCAGGAAGCCCCACACCCCCACCTCGATGGCCACCCGCGCCCAGACGCCCTCACCGGTCGCGGCGAACCCCATCCACGCCCCCCAGCCCGCCAGCCCGGCCACCGTGGCCAGCCAGGCCGGAACGGCGTGGAGGCGGCCATTGCCAGCCCGGAACGCGATCGGCGCCAGCATCACCAGCAGCCAGGCCCAGCCGGCAAACACCAGCGCCATGCCCGGTAGGCGCAGCACCGGCAGCAGCGCGCTGGCGTAGATCAGCGCCCAGCCGGCGACGAGCACGCTCCACGGGCGCACGAACACGCCGGCCGGCAGGTCACCATAGCCCTGCCAGCGCGGCATGGCGGTGAGCAGGAAACCGAAGACAAAGAAGGGAAAGACGCCATCGATGGCCAGCAAGGCATGCCACCAGCCGGGCGGCCATGACCACGGCAGGGCCTGGCCGGTGAGCCGGGCGAGCATCTCGGCGGCCCAAGGCAGCATCACCAGCAGCAGCTGAAGTGCGCCCAGAAAGAACATGGCACGGTGCGGCGCCGCCAGAAGCCAGCGCCAGTGAAGTGTCGAGCCGAGCTGATTCATCATGAGATTCTGATATGTATCCACCCATTACGCTGGGCTTGGGAGCGTGGTACATTCTGCCGCTACCGATGGCTTTTGCCCGATCATGAGTCAAGAAAAAATCGATATCCCCGGACTTCTGAGCCGCATGCCCCTGTTCAGCGCGCTGTCGGCGGACGACTTGCAGCAAGTCGCCGACGCCACGCGCGAAAAGCGCATCCAGAAGGGCGAAATGCTCTTCCAGCGCGGCGACCAGCCCAAGGGCTTCTACTACGTCATCTTCGGCCAGATCAAACTGGCCTTCTCCTCGCCCAACGGCAACGAGAAGGTGGTCGAGATCCTCGGCCCGCACCAGAGCTTCGGCGAGGCGGTGATGTTCATGGACCGCCAGTACCCGGTGTTTGCCGAATCCCTCGCCGACACCCTGCTGCTGCACATCACCCGTGACGCGGTGTTCAACCTGATCGACCAGGACGCCGGCTTTGCCCGCCGCATGCTCGCCGGCATGGCCATCCGCCTGCACAGCATGGTGCGCGACGTCGAGTCCTACTCCTTGCGCTCGAGCACCCAGCGCGTCATCGGCTACCTGCTGCAGCAGGTGCCCGACGCGCCCTGCCAGGGCACCCAGCAAGGTACCCAGGCCGACGTGGACCTGCCGACCAGCAAGCAGATCATCGCCTCCCGCCTCAACCTGACGCCCGAGACCCTTTCGCGCATCTTCCACGAACTGAGCAGCGCCGGTCTGATCACCGTGCAGGGCAAGCACATCTCCCTGCACAACGTCGGCAAGCTGCGCAACTACGAAGGCTGAACGCGCCGCAAGGCGGCGCGGGCGTGCCCGACCACCCGTAGCAGCTGCCCGCCCAGCAGCAGCCCACAGGCGATCATCAAGACCCCGGCCGGATACACCATCGGCCACCACACGGTCGCCAGCACACAGACCCCCACCAGCGCCACATGGCAGCGCCAGTGCCATGTCACCCAGCGCTCGTTGAGCATGCGCGTCATCGGCGGCACGCCCTTGACTCTCGGCTGCAGGTACAGCCAGAGGATGAAGGGCACGATCTTGTAGAGCATGCCGGCAATCACCGACACGAAGCCGCCCAGGATCGCCAGAATGCCGACGGCGATCGGCACCGCATTGCCGCCCCACTGAAACATGGCCGGCACCGCCAGCGCACAGGCCGCCAGGGTGCAGCCCATGGCCAGGCGCCAGAAGTGATAGGTAGCATCCACCTTGGCGCGTCGCCGCCGCTGCTGGCGGTCCACCGTCACGGCGGCGAACAATGCAATCACCCCCACCAGAGGCAACCATGCCGCCGCATGCGGCACGACCACACCCACACCGATCGCCACCGCCACCGCACCGGCAAAGCTGCGTGCAAACCAGACGGGATAGGCCGGCGTGAGCTGGAACATGGGCACCACCAGATACCCCGCGGCGGCCACCAGCACACCGCCCCAGCCGCCCAGCCCGAGCGCCACATGGCCTGGCGACAGGCGTAGCCACCAGGTGTCGATGATGCCGGCACGGGCCAGCGCCATGGTGACACCGGCGAGTACGGCGAAGAACAAGGCCAACAAGGCGATGCGGATGGCCACCAGGGAGTGGCTCCGCCCGGGGGTGCGCCACAGCGCAATCATGGCCGCGGGAAAGAACAACAGCACGCTGGCGCCCAGCGCCACCACCGCCCCCTGGTAGGCCCAGGCAATCTGGTGATGAAAGCCAAGGACCAGCAGCACCGCCCCGACGGCCGACAGCAGGTGCACCGGCATGGCCAGCAGTCGCGGACGCCACAGATTGGCGCCTGCCGCCACCGGCATCAGCTGGAACAGCGCGCCGAGCATGACCTGCAGCATGAAGCCCGCAGTCATCAGATGGGTGAGCGCCAGCGCCGTGGGCGTCCAGCGCGAGGCCATTGCCACCTGGCCGTCGGCGAGCAGCAGCACGCCGGCCATGAGCAGAAACACCGGCGCGGTCAGGAAGAAACGCAACGGGACGAACGGCGGGGGCGCCTGCTCGAAGGACAATGCCTGCATGGTTCAGATCTCGCCTTGGCGCAGCGGACACCGCAGCGCCTGTGAGCGGCGCAGCTCAGCGCCTGAGCGTTTTTCGGGCGTGGCTGAGCGGCGCCCCAAAGAAAGCCTGACCGAGGCGCAAAGCACCGCCATCGCGCGGGCCAGGGCGAGCATTTGCAACGACGGGCAGGTCGTCTTTGGGGGGACGAGCGGACATGGACGAAAGGCGCTCAGTCCGCCTCGTGGCGGATGTGTATGTGGAACATGCCGTCGGGCTGCGACTCGACCGTATAGGTGTAGCCGTTGTTGCGCAGCATGTCGAACAAGGGGGCGGGTTGGCGCGGAATCATCAACAGCACCGCCTGGCCCGGCTTGAGTTCGTCCAGCGCTTCGAGCGTGCGCTCCATCGGCTCGGGTGGCAGCAAGTGGCGGGCATCGACAACGATGGGGGGAAGTTGATCGCTCATGAGGGCACCTTGCTGACCAGTCCATCGACGGCGGCGTCGACGGCCGGATTCGCGCCGACCGCCTGGTCACACATCGGATACAGAATGTTCTCTTCCTTCATGTTGTGCTGCTGCAGCAGGATGAGCAGGGTTTCGGCGGCGTCGGAGAATGCGCCGGCATCGGCCGCCGACGCGGCGTCGACCAGCAGCGTCATCAGTTCGCGCATCTGCACATGCTCGCCGCGCATCACCCGGGTCGGCCCTTCGGTCATGCCGGTCGCGGCTTCGAACGCGGGAAAGATCGCGTCTTCCTCGATGGCGAAGTGCGCCAGCACATCGTCCCGGAACTGCGCGGCGGCCTGCGCACAGGCGGGCCAGTCACCCCGCTCCGCGGCGGCCTCGGCCTGCGCGAAGACGTCATCACAATAAGTGTGATGCGCGGCCATTTTTCTGGAAAGGGATGTCATACCGTTCGATGCTCCGTGAATTCCATCGATGTCTTGCGTTGATTGTCTCGCACCGACACTGAGCCGCATTGACCCGCATCAACCGACCCTTTGTGCGTGATCAAATGCGTTCAGCCGGCGCGCACGAGCGCGCCTCAGGCCGTGGCCGGCGCACCGCTGTCGCCGCCCGTCAGATAGGCGATGAGTTCGCGCACCGGGCGAATCGCCGCGCCGAACGGCAGGCGTTCCGAGCCGCGAAAGAAGAGCCCGCGCTCGAGGTCGCCCCGCAGGGCGGCGGCGAGCTGGTTGTCGATGCAGAACTGCCCGGCCCGCGACAATCCGTCGCGCAGGCCGCAGGACACCAGGCAGTCCCAGGCCAGCGTGCACTTGTGCGCCGCACTGGCCACGCGCTGCAGCTTGCCTTCGCGGCGCAGGTAGTTCTCGAGCCACGGGGTACGCACTGCCCGCGCCGGCAGGCCGGCAACGCTCATGAAGGTCACGATGTCTTCCGGACGGGCCTCGGCCAGCACCTGCTTGAACACGGGGTGCGCGTCGCCCTCCTCGGTCACCGCGAAAGCGGTGCCCAGTTGCACGCCAGCTGCACCGAGCGCGATCAGCTCGCGGACCTGGGCCGGGCTGTTGATGCCGCCGGCGCAGATGATGGGGATATTCTCGTCGGCGATGCCAAGGGCCTCGTAGGCAGCCAGCACGCCCGGCACGGCGGTGGCGAAATCGAAGCGGGCATCACCCATGTCTTCTGGGCTGGCAGCGCCGAGGTGGCCGCCGGCGAAGCGCGGATGCTCGATCACGATGGCGTCGGGCAGGCGGTGCTTGCGCATCCATTTCTTGAGCAGCAGCGTCACGCCGCGGGCGTCGGAGAGGATCGGGATCAGCGCCATGTCGGGGAAGTCGGCGGCCAGGTCCGGCAGATCCAGCGGCAGGCCGGCCCCCATCACCACCGCGTCGGCGCCGTTCTCGCCGGCACAGCGCACGCAATCGGCGTACTGGGTGACCGCGCGCATCACGTTGACGGCAATCGCCCCGCGCCCGTTGGCAATCTCCTGCGCCAGGCGGATCTCTCGGGCCAGGGCCGTCAGGTTGGCGGCCTCGATGCTGGCCCGGTCACGGCAGCGCCCGGTGGCGGCCATCAGGTCTGGATGGAGGCGCCGCAGGTCGACGCTGGCGATGGTGCCCACCGCGCCTTCGCGTGCCACGTTGCCGGCGAGCCGGTGCGCCGACACGCCGACGCCCATGCCCCCCTGGATGACGGGCAGCAGTGTCTTTCCGCGCAGGCGCAGCGGCGGCAAGGGCAAGGTGTTCATCAGCGTTCATCCGGCGAGACAGGGGGGACGAAGCCTAACCTGCCCCGCCGGGACGCTGCATTGATGGAGCGCAAGCCCCGCCGGGCGGCCCGCGCTTCTTGCCTGCGACAAGGCCCGCAGGCCTCACGCCGCGCCTGGCTGGCCGCCGCCGGCTTCCCGACGCCCTCGGGACACCCAATGGCAACTCAACTAGTGCTCGTGCACATACACGCCGGGCGCCGGCGCCAGGCTCGGATGCTCGGCGTTGGCCACCGGCCGCGCCCGGCCCAGCGGGCCGCTGCGCGGCTTGAGCCAGCGCATCCAGTCTTCCCACCAGCTGCCGTCGGTGGGCGTGGCGCGCTCGTGCCAGGCTTCCCAGCGGTCGGCGCGGTGTGCGGTGGCCGCCCAGTAGCGCCGCTTGGCGGGTTTGGTCGGCGGGTTCACGATGCCCAGGATGTGGCCGGAGCTCGACAGCACAAAGCGCTTTTCGGCGGTCACGAAGTGGACGATCCGGAAGGTCTGCTGCCATGGTGCGATGTGGTCGTCTTCGGCCGACACCACATACAGCGGCTGGGCGATCTGGTGCAGGTCGATGGGCTCGCCGGCGACCGTCAGCGCGTTCGACTCGATCAGCCGGTTGTGCAGGTAGAGCTCGCGCAGATACCAGGCGTGCATGCGGTAGGGCATGCGCGTGGTATCCATGTTCCAGAACAGCACGTCGAAGGCCGGCAGCTTTTCGCCATACAGCCAGCTTTGCACCGCAAAGTGCCAGATCAGCGAGTTGGCGCGCAACAGCCGGAAGGCCGAGGCCATCTGGGCGCCATCGAGGTAACCCTTGCGAGCCATGCCCGAGGTGATGAAATTGACGCTGCCCTCGTCGATGAACACTTCGATGTCGCCCGGCTTGCGGAAATCCACCAGCGTGGTGAGCAAGGTCCAGTCGTCCACCGGCATGGCCTCGGCACCGAAGCGCCGGTTGGCCCAGGCCATGTAGATCGACAGCGCGGTGCCGCCGATGCAGTAGCCTACGGCATGCACCGTCGGCTGGCCGCTCTGCGCTCGCGCCGCCTCGATGGTGGCATGGACGCCGTCGAGAATGTAGTCGTCGAAGCTGACCTCACGCATGCTGGCGTCGGGGTTCTTCCAGCTGGTGATGTAGACATCGAGCCCCTGGTCGAGCAGGTAGCGCACCATGCTCTTGCGCTCGTTCAGATCGAGAATGTAGAACTTGTTGATCCACGGCGTGATGATCACCACCGGCCGCGCCCGCACCCGGTCGCGGGTCGGCGCGTAGTGGATGACCTCCACCAGCCGGTTGCGGAAGATCACCTCGCCCGGCGTCGTGGCCAGGTTGCCGCCGACCTCGAAGCCATCGGGGTCGCTCATGCGCACCATGCCGGCCTGCATGTCGTCGATGAAGTTCTGCCACCCCGCGTGCAAGCTGCCGCCCTGCGTCTCGACGGCCTTGCGCAAGGCCACCGGGTTGGTGGCCAGGAAGTTGGTCGGGGCCACGGCGTTGAGCCAGTTACGCCACCAGAACGCGGCGCGCCGGCGCTCCGCGCTGGACAGGCCCGGCGTGCTGTAGAGCATGTCCTGGGTGTGCCGGGTGGTCATCAGATACCACGACTTGACCAGATCCCAGGTGGCCGATTCGTGCCAGATCGGGTCGTTGAACCGGGTGTCGTCTTCATGCGGGCGCACCGGGTCGGTGCTGGGTGCGCCGATCAGGCGCCGCAGGCTGTGCCATTGCAGCTCCCACAGCCGCCCCGAGAAGCCCACCATGGCCTCGGCCAGCTCCTGCGGGTGCGACATCCAGCCCAGCTGGGCGTGCACCAAGGGCGCGTAGAGCCCCATCGGATCGATCATCGACTCCCACTGGACATGCATCCGGCGGATCGCCTGATCGACGAGCTGCGCGGGCGCCATGCTGTGATTCGAGCCGTTCGCTTTATGCGTCGGGGTGTTCATGACTCGCTCCTTTTGCATGCGGCATCCACACGCATGCGTCATTGCTTATTGTGCACCGCCTCAATCCGGAGGGGTTGATCGGCGTCAATCACGGTTTCGCCAATGCGCCGACTATAATCGGTACGACCATCCGAAAAGGAGCAAGGCCATGTTCAAGCATCTGCTGGTACCCACCGATGGCTCCGACCTGTCCGAGGCCACCGTCAACCGTGCCATCTCCTTTGCCAAGGAAGCCGGCGCCCGGATCACCTACTTTTATGCACAGCCGGATTTTCCGATGCCGATCTACGGCGAAGGCGCCCTGATCGACCCGACCACGCCCGAGCAGTTCGCCAAGGGCGCGCAGGAAGAAGCCGACAAGATCCTCGCCAGTGCGCGCAGCAAGTCCGAAGCGGTCGGCGTGCCCTGCGACACCGACACCGCGGTCAACGAAGTCCCCTACGAGGCCATCATCGACGCCGCCGAACGTCACGGCTGCGACCTGATTTTCATGGCCTCGCACGGCCGCCGCGGGCTGGCCAGCCTGCTCCTCGGCAGCGAAACACAGAAAGTGCTGACCCACACCAAGATCCCGGTACTGGTCTATCGCTGATTGGCGGAGGCGCGTCATGTTCAACCAAGCCATCAACATCATCCAGGAGGAGCACCGCTCACTGGCCGCGATCGTGCACGGGCTGAAGTACCTGGTCAATGACGCACGCAGCAACACCGCCCGCGCCGACTTCAAGGTGTTGCGGGCGATGCTGCACTACATCGACGCCTTTCCCGAGCGCCTGCACCACCCCAAGGAAGACGCCTATGTCTTCGCCCGGCTGGCCACCCGGACGCACGAGGCCGACGAGGTCATCCGCGACCTGAAGCAGCAACACGAAGAGGGGACGCAGCTGGTCGCCGCCCTGCACACCCGGCTCGACGCCTACGAAGCCGGCGCAGCGGGCGGCCTGGCCGCCTTTGCCGAAGCGGTCGACGCCTTCACCGATGCCATGTGGCAGCACATGGCGCTGGAAGAAAAGGTGTTGTTGCCCCTCGCCAGGCAGCACCTGAGCGAGGCGGACTGGGTGGAGATTGCCGAAGCGTTCGGCGAGAACGGCGACCCACGCTTCAGCGCCGATGCCGAAGACGAATTCAGCGCCCTGTTCTCGCGCATTGTCGCGCTTGCTCCGCCGCCGATCGGCGTCGGCCCCTCAAGCCACCGCTAGCAGCCGCGCGGCGCGACACGGCGCACCGGAGCGCACCTCGCCGGCAGCCCCGGCCCCGGTTGTCAGCGGGCGTGCTTTCCTGCCTGATTGATTTCCTCGCCCGGCCGCAGGAAAAACATCGTCAGCAGGCTCGAGGCCGCACACACCAGCCAGAACCCGAAGAAACCGATCGAGTAGGTGGCGATCGGCGAAAACTCGACCGGCTGGCCGAACAGATACAACTGCTGCGGATCCATCACTGTAAAGAACACCATTTCAGCAATGCCGGCCACCAGGAACGACGGCCAAAGTACGAGAATCTGTTTCATGTTTGATCCTTGTCTGATCCGCAGCGGTCGCGGCGCTCAGTGGCCCTGACCGTGGGCGCGCTCATCTTCCTGCACATGCTGCTTCACATAGCGCCCGATGAAGACCGCCATGCCGATGATGAACGCAATGGTAAAGACGCTCAGCAATCCGATATCAGTACTGAACAGTTCCTTTAAAGCCATGATGCATCTCCTTCAGTTCACAGGGGGCTGCGCCACGAGGCGCACTTCTGTCTCTGAGGGGAGGTCAATGGTCCCGGTCAAACGCCATGCGCGGGACTCGTCTTCGAGCAAGACTTGCCAACGCCCGTCCAGCGCGTCGGTGCTTGCCGTGTAGTTGCCGTTGTCACCCACCAGCGAGATGGCACGGTCCAGCTCTGTGCGGGTTGGGTGAATCAGGCTCAGAAAAACGGTAGCCGGAGCAGCCATGCCGTCGCTGGAGAGATTCAGCGCCACACGGCCACCTTCGAAACGCAGCTGCGCCACCAGCCCGAGGCGCGCGGCTTCCTTGTCGCGAACAATCGACTGCTGCAGCGCCAGGCCCTGCTTGTAATAGTCGTCGGCGACCAGGCCGTCATCGGACTCGACCGCCAGCCAGAAGGTGATGAAACCGGCGATCACGGCGATCGCCGGCAGGGACAGCAGGAACCAGGGCCAGGACTGACGGAACCAGGGCAATGCGGGTTTGTTCAGGGACATGCTCATACTCAACGCGGCAAAAGGAAGGTGGACGCCTCTCGGACAGCGACGGAGGCATCGTCGTTCGCCTTGAGTTCAAAATGAATCACATTCGACGAGCCGGGCTCGCCGGTGTCGACCGGCACCTGCACCTGCAGGGTCAATGCCTGCATGCTCGCCGGCGGCACGTCGACCTGGCCATCGAAATCGGCAAAACGGATCCCCTCGAGGCCATCGACAGTCACCGAGAAGCGGCGCGGCGCCTCGGTCATGTTCATGATCTGCAACTGGTAGACGTTCTCGATGAAGCCCCCGGCCACCTCGCGCGACAGCGTCGTGCGGTCGCGGATGATATCCAGCCGCAGGGGCTCGCGCGTGGCCAGCCCCCACACGAAGGCCAGGCACACCGCGGCCAGGATGCCTCCGTAGATCAGCGTGCGCGGGCGCATCACATGACCGAGGATCTCCTTGCGCCCCCAGTGCTTCTTGATCGCGTTCTCGGTGGAGTAGCGGATCAGGCCACGCGGATAGTTCATCTTGTCCATCACCTCGTCGCAGGCATCGATGCAGGCCGCGCAACCGATGCACTCGTACTGCAGGCCGTCGCGAATGTCGATGCCGGTCGGGCAGACCTGGACGCAGATGCCGCAGTCGACACAATCGCCCTTACCGACCGACGCCGGCTCGACGCCCTTCTTGCGCGCGCCACGCGGCTCGCCCCGCTCCTCGTCGTAGGTGATGACCAGCGTATCCGGGTCGAACATGACCCCCTGGAAACGGGCATACGGGCACATGTACTTGCACACCTGCTCGCGCATGATGCCGGCAAAGAAATAGGTGAAGGCCCCGTAGAACAGGATCCAGAAGATTTCCCAGCCACCGAAGGAGAACGGCACAAAGGAGGCCAGCAACTCCTTGAGCGGCGTGAAGTAGGCCACAAAGGTGAAGCCGGTCCATAGTGCGACAGCGCCCCAGACGGCGTGTTTGACGGCCTTGATGCCGAACTTGCGCCCGCTCATTGGCGCCTTGTCGAGCTTCATGCGCTTGTTGCGGTCGCCCTCGATCTTCTCCTCGATCCACATGAAGATCTCGGTATAGACCGTTTGCGGACAGGCATAGCCGCACCATAGCCGGCCGGCGATGGCGGTGAAGAAGAACAGCGCATATGCGGAGATGATCAGCAGGATGGCAAGGAAAAACACATCCTGCGGCCAGAACACCCAGCCAAAGATATAGAACTTGCGCTCGACCAGATGAAACAGCACGGCCTGGCGTCCGTTCCAGGACATCCACGGCAGGCCGTAGTAAAGAATCTGCGTGACCCAGACCAGAATCCATCGCCAGTTCGTGAACACTCCGCTGATAGCGCGCACATAGATTTTCTTGCGCGATTCGTAGAGCGAACCTTCTTGACCTTCGAGCGCGGCCGATTTCTTGGAAGGCACGATTTTGATGGGTTGGGGGGCTGGGTTGGTCATGATCGCTATATCAATATGTTCTAATTTTGTTGCTGCAAATATCCCCGGGCGTACCCGGGGACACCTGCGCTACCAACAGACAGACTGACAGGATTACTTGGCACCCGCCTTGTTCGACAGCCCGTACACATAGGCGGCCAGAAGATGCGTCTTGTCGTTGCCGAGGAAGGCTTCGAACGCCGGCATGCGGTTGCTGCGACCCTTGGTGATGGTCTCGATGATGGTCGCCTTCGAGGAACCGTACAACCAGGTTTCGTCGGTCAGGTTCGGCGCGCCGACAGCGTGCATCCCCTTGCCGTCCGCCCCGTGGCAGGCCGCGCAGTTCTGCTCGAACAGTTCCTTGCCACGGCCCGCGCGCAGCGAGTCGTTGGCCAGGCCGGAGAGCGAACGCACGTAGTTGGCGACATCTTCGGTGCCGTCACTGCCCAGCGCTGCGCCCATCGGCGGCATCATGCCCTGGCGGCCGCCGAGGATCGTGGTCTTGATCACGTCGGGTTCGCCACCATACAGCCAGTCATTGTCGGCCAGGTTCGGGAAGCCCTTGGCACCACGGGCATCGGCGCCATGGCACTGCGCGCAGTAGGTC
This sequence comes from Pseudomonadota bacterium, assembly GCA_008501585.1. Classification (GTDB taxonomy): domain Bacteria; phylum Pseudomonadota; class Gammaproteobacteria; order Burkholderiales; family Rhodocyclaceae; genus Nitrogeniibacter. Next base: position 37,848 of record QQUN01000055.1, read on the forward strand.
AGGAACAGGCGACGGCCCATGGCCTGTGCCTCCGGATCGGCTGCCACGGCAGCCAGGTCCATCTCGGCATACTTCTTGAAGATCGGCGCGTAGGTCGCGTCGGCCTTGGCCATTTCCCCTTCGTACTGCCCCTTGGACGACCAGCCCAGGAAGCCTTTCACATTACCGAAACCCGGGTAGGCCGCGACATAGAAGATCGCAAAGAACACGGTGATCCAGTACAGGTACTTCCACCACTGCGGCAGCGGGTTGTTGTACTCGGCCAGCGTCTCGTCCCACACGTGACCGTGCAGTTCGACCTTTTCGCCCTTTTGGGCGCCCTTTCCCTTGCCCATGTTGGACACGAGGATGAAGACACAGAACGCCAGGCTCAGGGCCACCAGGACCATGACGTACGCGTTCCAGAAGCCGCTCACAAAGTCAGCCATTTTTTTATCCTTCCTTCCGTTGCTGGTCCGGATCCTTCCGGACCGGCAGATCGTCATCGGTGAAGGGCAGTTGCGCCGCTTCGTCAAACCCCTGCTTCGCCGACTTGCTGTACGCCCACAGGCAGATGCCCAGGAAGCACACGAAGCCCAGCACCGTCAGGATCGACCGCATATCGTTGAGTTCCACGACGCTACCTCACCCTCTCACTGCACGTTCTGAAGCGCGAGACCCATACCCTGCAGGTAGGCGATCACGGCATCCATCTCGGTCTTGCCCTCGAGGGCCGCCTTGGCGCCGGCGATCTCCTCGTCCGAGTACTTGTGCAGGCCAACCATGTTCAGCGAGCGCATCTTGTCTTCGATGTCGCTGGCATTGACCGGGCGCTCGAGCCAGGGGAAAGCCGGCATGTTCGACTCGGGCACCACGTCACGCGGATTGATCAGGTGAACACGGTGCCACTCGTCGGAGTAGCGGCCGCCCACGCGGGCCAGGTCCGGCCCGGTGCGCTTGGAGCCCCACTGGAAGGGGTGGTCATAGACGAACTCGCCAGCGACCGAATAGTGGCCATAGCGCTCGGTTTCCGCACGGAAGGGGCGGATCATCTGCGAGTGGCAGTTGTAGCAGCCTTCACGCACATAGACGTCGCGACCGACCAGACGGAGCGGATCGTAGGGCTTGACCATTTCGTTGGCCGGCGTGGTCGTCGACTTCTGGAAGAACAGCGGAACGATCTCGACCAGACCGCCAACGCTCACCACCAGCAACGTGAGGACGATCATCCAGCCGACGCTACGCTCGATGAAATCATGCTTCGATTGTTGAGCCATTTTCGTCTCTCCGGATTAGGCGTGTGCGGCCTGCGGCGCGACCACCGGTGCGCTGTAGGCTTTCTGACCAGCGATCGTCTTCACCATGTTGTAGAACATGAGGAACATGCCGCCGAGGAAGAGCACGCCGCCGAGCAGACGGATGGACCAGAACGGGTAGCTGGCCTTGACCGACTCGACGAAGGAGTAGGTCAGCGTGCCGTCCGGGTTGGTTGCACGCCACATCAGGCCCTGCATCACACCGGCAATCCACATCGAGGCGATGTACAGCACCACGCCGATGGTCGCGATCCAGAAGTGGGTCGTGATCAGCTTGGTGGAGTACATCTCGGTCTTGCCGTACATGCGCGGCAGCAGGTAGTAGATGGCGCCGATCGACACCATGGCCACCCAGCCCAGCGCGCCGGAGTGCACATGGCCGACGGTCCAGTCGGTGTAGTGCGACAGCGCATTGACGGTCTTGACCGACATCATCGGGCCTTCGAAGGTCGACATGCCGTAGAAGGACAGCGAGGTGATCAGGAACTTCAGGATCGGATCGGTGCGCAGCTTATGCCAGGCGCCCGACAGGGTCATGATGCCGTTGATCATGCCGCCCCACGACGGTGCCAGCAGGATCAGCGAGAAGATCATGCCCACCGACTGGGTCCAGTCCGGCAGCGCGGTGTAGTGCAGGTGGTGCGGACCCGCCCACATGTAGGTGAAGATCAGGGCCCAGAAGTGGACCACCGACAGACGATACGAATACACCGGGCGATCGGCCTGCTTCGGCACGAAGTAGTACATCATGCCCAGGAAGCCGGCGGTCAGGAAGAAGCCCACCGCGTTGTGGCCGTACCACCACTGGATCATCGCGTCCTGCACGCCGGCGTAGGCCGAGTAGGACTTGGTCAGGCTGACCGGAATCGCAGCGCTGTTGACGATGTGCAGCAGGGCCACGGCGAGGATGAAGGCGCCGTAGAACCAGTTGGCCACATAGATGTGCGAGGTCTTGCGCTTGGCGATGGTGCCGAAGAAGACAATCGCGTACGAAACCCACACCACGGCAATCAGGATGTCGATCGGCCACTCGAGCTCGGCGTACTCCTTGCTGGTGGTGATGCCCAGCGGCAAGGTGATGGCCGCGAGCACGATGATCAACTGCCAGCCCCAGAACGTGAACGACGCCAGCTTGGGCGCGAACAAGGGCACATGGTTCGTGCGCTGCACCACATAGTAGGACGTCGCGAACAACGCACAGCCACCAAAGGCAAAGATCACGGCGTTGGTATGGAGCGGGCGCAGCCGACCAAAGTGGAACCACTCGGCGAAGTTCAGTTCGGGCCATACGAGCTGTGCTGCGACGATCACGCCGACCAGCATGCCCACAATCCCCCACACCACCGTCATGATGGCGAACTGGCGCACGACTTTATAGTTGTAAGTCGCTTGCGATTGCATGTGAGTCACCTCTTAGAATTAAAACCTGGAACCCCCCTGCACCGCGGCATAACGCCGCGATGCTCCGGACGAAGGATACGCTCGCACCCGGAGGGGCTTTTGACACAGATCAATATTGTATTGCACCGCAAGATGCGCGCAAAGCCTTGACGTTACGCGGGTTAAGGGTATAGAGAACGCAAAAAAAAGGGTGCGTTTGCACGCACCCCCAACCCCAACAGAGAGACTTGAAACCGTTCGATTGGCCGGCCTGCGCCGCTTTGGCCCAGCCCTTGCCAATACCCATGTGCGTAGTATGACTTTTCAAAAATAATGGGCGTTGACATGGATCAATTTAGAAAAATTGATGCACGGCACATCGTTTACCGAGGGGGTGGGGGCGCCGACGCGTCATTGGCGTCGGCATGCGATTCACTGTCCGGGCGGCCCGCCGGCGGGCGGTCGTCGTCCATCATCATGCGGTAAGCCGGCCCTTCCAGGTCGTCGAACTGCCCCGAACGAACGGACCACCAGAACAACAGGCCGATCACGAACACCAGCACGACAGACAGCGGGATCAGCAGGTACAGGCTATCCATGATTACTCACGCAAGGCTTTGACGCGCTGCAGGCGCAAGGCGTTGAGCACGACAAAAAGGGAACTGGCCGACATGCCGATGCCCGCCATCCAGGGGGTCACCCACCCGGTCACGGCCAGCGGAATAGCCAGGAAATTGTAGCCGAACGACCAGAACAGGTTTTGCCGGATGATCTTCAGCGTCCGCCGGGCCAGCGCGATGCCATCGGTCAGCGCCAGCATCTGGCCACCCAGCAGGACGATATCGGCATGCGTGCGCGCCAGTTCGGTGCCCTCGCCCATGGCGATCGACACATGCGCCTTGGCCAGCACCGGCGCATCGTTCACGCCGTCGCCCACCATCGCCACCACATGGCCCTTGGCCTGCAACGCCTCGATGGCGGCGTGCTTGTCCTGCGGCGACAGCCCGCCACGGGCGTCGGCCACGCCGAGCGATTCGGCAAAGGCCTGCACCGTCGACGGTGCATCGCCACTCAGGATGCCCACGCCCAGGCCGTGACCGGTCAGCCAGTGCAGCGCCTCGGCGGCTTGCGGCCGGGTCACATCCTCCAGCAGCAGCGCGGCCTGCCAGCCATGGGCCGAGCCCAGGAAGACCCGCGTCTGAATGCCGCCCCCGGCAGCACGCAGGCTGTCCGGCGCGGGCGTGCCCACCAGTTCTTCGACGAAGTCCTCGCGCCCGATGCGGTAGCGCACGCCATCGACCAGGCCCTCGACGCCGCGCCCGGTTTCGGCCATCACCGCCATGGCCTGCTTGCGCGCGCCTTTCGCGGCGGCCCGCACACCCGAGGCAATCGCGTGTTCGGAGCCCTGCTCCAGCGCCGCCGCCGTAGCCAGCGCCATCGCCCGATCGACCCCGTCGGCCGTGACGATGCGCGACAGGTGCACCGCGCCTTCGGTGAGCGTGCCGGTCTTGTCGAACATGACCGTATCGGCCTTGGCCAGCGCCTCGATGGCATGCCCGCGGGTCACCAGCACCCCGATCCGCGCCATCGCATCCGACGACACGGTCAGCGCGGCCGGCGTGGCCAGCGACAGCGCGCAGGGGCAACTGACCACCAGCACCGAGACGAAGATCCACAACGCGCGGTCCGGATCGACCAGATACCAGCCGATGCCCGCCGACACCGCCAGCACGATCAGGCCGGCAATGAACCAGGCCGCAATCCGGTCGGCCTGGCGCACCAGGCGCGGCTTCTCTGTCGCTGCCCGCTCCATCAGCCGCAGGATGGCCGCCAGACGGGTCGCATCGCCAACCTGCTGGATCTCGAGCACCACCGGGCTGCCGACATTCAGGCTGCCGCCGGTCACCGCATCGCCCACGGACTTGGGCACCGGCCGGCTCTCGCCGGTGAGCAAGGACTCATCCGCCGCGCTGGCGCCATCGACCACCACGCCATCGGCGGGAATCGCCTCGCCCGGTTTGACCCGCACCCGGTCACCGGGCACCAGCGTGGATACCGGCACCCGCTCGTCCGACCCATCGGCCAGCACCCGCTCGGCAAAGGCCGGCAGGACCTTGCCCAGCGCCTCGACCCCCCGCACGGCCTTCTGCCGCGCCAGCATTTCGAGGTAGCGCCCGCACAGCAGGAAGAACACGAACATCGCCACCGAATCGAAGTACACCTCACCCGAGGCGACGACCGTGGCATAGCAGCTGGCAGCAAATGCGCTGCCCACCCCCAGCGCCACCGGCACATCCATGCCCAGGCGGCGCAGGCGGATGTCCCGCCAGGCGCGCTGGAAGAAGGGCGCGGCCGAATACAGCACCACCGGCACGGTCAGCACCAGGCTGGCCCAGCGCAACAGCTGGTCGATGTCGGCCGTCATCTCGCCATCACCAGCCACATAGGCAGGGATGGCATACATCATCACCTGCATCATCCCGAAGCCGGCCACGAACAGCCGCCACAGCGCACTGCGGCGCTCGCGGCGGGCGATCTGCTCGGAGCGCGCCTCGTCGTACGGGTAGGCGCGATAGCCGATCGCCTGAATGGCACCAAGGATGCCCGAGAGCTTGACCCGCTCGGCATCCCAGCGCACCCGGGCGCGGCGCGTGGCGTAGTTGATCTCGATCGCCTCGACACCGGGCAGGCGTGCCACATGCTGTTCGTTGAGCCACACGCAGGCGGCACAAGTGATGCCCTCGAGCAGCAGCGAGGCCTCGCGGCTGTGCTCCCCGAGCGGGCGCACGAAGGATTTCTGGAAATCGGGGTGGTCGAACAGGCCGAGCTCGCCGAGCGCTTCGGGCAGCGCTTCCTTGCGCGACTCGGGCAAGGCGTCACGGTGACGGTAGTAGTCCGCCAGCCCGTTATCGACAATCGCCTGCGCCACGGCCTGGCAACCGGCGCAACACATGCGGCGGCTGACGCCGTCGACCACCACGTCGTAGCGCACCGTTTCGGTCGCGGGCAGCCCGCAGTGGTAGCACTCGGGGCTGTCGGCTTCGGCAGCCTGGGCTTGATCAGACAAGATGAACCTCGGATTCAAACGGGCGCACGCTGCGCCGCACCAACGGACGCCTTGTATCACACTTGCCCCGCTCCCCCCAAACCGGCCGGGCATAAAAAACGCGACCCCGGGGCCGCGCTTTTTCCGTGCTACGCCAACGGCTTACTTCGGCGCCATGCGGATCGCACCATCCAGGCGGATCACCTCGCCATTGAGATAGCTGTTTTCGGCAATATGACGCACCAGGGCGGCATACTCGGCGGGTTTTCCCATGCGCGAGGGGAAGGGCACCATCTTGCCCAGCGCATCCTGCACCTCTTGCGGCATGCCCATCAGCATCGGGGTTTCCATGATGCCCGGGGCGATGGTCATCACACGAATGCCCGAGCGCGCCAGCTCGCGCGCCACCGGCAGGGTCAGCGCCACCACGCCGCCTTTCGAGGCGGCATAGGCAGCCTGGCCGATCTGGCCGTCGTAGGCCGCCACCGAGGCGGTGCTGACGATCACGCCGCGCTCGCCCATGGCGTTCGGCGTGTTCTGGCTCATCGCTTCGGCCGCCAGGCGGATCATGTTGAAGGTGCCGACCAGGTTGATGTTGATGACCTTGGCAAACGACGCGAGCCGATGCGCGCCTTCACGGCCGACCACCTTCTCGGCCGGCGCCACGCCAGCGCAGTTAACCAGGCCGGTCACCGGGCCGAAGGCCTCGGCCGCCGCGGCAAAGGCCGCGCGGGCACTGTTTTCGTTGGTCACGTCGGTCTGCACGAAGCGCGCCGCAGTGCCCAGCTCGGCCGCACGGGCGGCACCGGCCTCGGCATTCACATCGGCCAGCACCACGCGACCGCCAGCCTCGACCACCATCTGCGCGGTCGCCGCCCCCAGGCCGGAACCGCCACCGGTCACCACAAATACGCTGCCTTTCAAATCCATGGTCCTGCCCTCCTCAAGTCAATCCATGACAATAGGCGACGTTGACGTCAACGTCAACACACCCCGCCCGCCGTCGGATCGCAGGCCGCGCCAGCAGCATCGCATGCGTGCTTGCCGCTGTCGTGTCGGCCGACCGCCTTTTGTCGGATCGGGCACCGCATCGCCCCCATGTGTCGTGGTCACACCACCGTCGACCACTGCCGCTAGAATGAGAGGCTGTCATCGACCGTCGTCCATAAGAACAGGAAGCCACATGTCCCGTCACACCAAGATCGTTGCCACGCTCGGCCCCGCCTCGTCCGACCCCACCGTTCTCGAAGCCATGGTGCACGCCGGCGTGGACGTCGTGCGCATGAACTTCTCGCACGGCACGCCTGAGGATCACATCGCCCGCGCCAACGCCATCCGCGAGGTCAGCGCCCGCACCCGCCGGCCGGTCGGCATCCTGGCCGATCTGCAGGGCCCGAAGATCCGCGTGGGCAAGTTTGCCGACGGCAAGGTCACGCTCAAGAAAGACGCCGCCTTCATCCTCGACGCCACCTGCGAGCTGGGCGACGAGCACCGCGTCGGCCTCGACTACCCGGACCTGCCCGGCGATGTCGGCCCCGGCGACGTTCTGCTGCTCGACGACGGCCGGCTCAAGCTGGGGGTGGAGAAGGTCATCGGCACCGCCATCCACTGCAAGGTCCGTGTCGGCGGAACGCTGTCCAACAACAAGGGCATCAACCGCCAGGGCGGCGGCCTCTCGGCCCCGGCGCTGACCGCCAAGGACATGGACGATGTGCGCACGGCGGCCAAGATCGGCGTCGATTTCATCGCCGTCTCCTTCCCCAAGAGCGCGGCCGACATGTACATGGCCCGCCAGCTGATGCGCGCGGCCGGCGGCAAGGCGCTGCTGATTGCCAAGATCGAGCGCACCGAGGCGGTCACCAACCTGGAAGAAATCCTCGACGCCTCAGACGGCATCATGGTGGCGCGCGGCGACCTGGCGGTCGAGGTGGGCGACGCGGCCGTTCCGGCGCTGCAGAAGAAGATGATTCGCGCCGCCCGCGAGAAGAACAAGCTGACCATCACCGCCACCCAGATGATGGAGTCGATGATCACCAGCCCGGTGCCGACCCGCGCTGAGGTGTCGGACGTGGCCAACGCAGTCCTCGACGGCACCGACGCGGTCATGCTGTCGGCCGAGACCGCGGCCGGCAGTTTTCCGGTCGAGGTGGTCGAGGCCATGTCGCGCGTCTGCCTGGAGGCGGAAAAGTCCTCCGAAGTCACGCTCGACCGCGATGTGCTCAACCGCACCTTCACCCGCATCGACCAGTCCATCGCCATGGCCGCCATCTGGACCGCCCACCACCTCAAGGTCAAGGCCATCGCCGCGCTGACCCAGACCGGCTCCACCGCGCTGTGGATGAGCCGCCTCAACAGCGGCGTGCCGATCTACGCCCTCACCCCCGAAAAGTCCGCCCGCAACCAGATGACGCTGTACCGCGAGGTCTATCCGCTGCTGATGTCGCAGCCGCACCAGGACCGCGACATGCTGCTGTGGGAGGCCGAGCGCATCCTGCTCGACCAGGGCGTGGTCACCTATGGCGACATGATCGTGCTCACCATTGGTGAGCCGATCGGCAGCGCTGGCGGCACCAACACGCTGAAAATCGTCAAGGTGGGCGAACACGCGGCGCCCGACGCCCACTGACGCCCCAACGCACCACCCCGGCCGCCACCCTGCTAGACTGGCGGCCGTTTCACCTGTCGCTTTCCGGTGTCCGTCGCAGGACGGAAGAATCGGGAATGCGGTGAGGCGCCGGGCTTCGCCCCGGCCGCCGAGTCCGCAACGTGCCCAACGCTGTGAGGGGGATGTCTGCCGCAACATGCCACTGCCCGACCGGGCGGGAAGGCGCGGCAGACGCTGAACCCGAGTCAGAAGACCGGCCGGAGAGCGTTTAACCCCGGCAGCCAGGCCCGGCCGCCGGATCACGCGCTTGAATCAAGGGGACTCCATGCAAGCGACCGAAGGTCATCAGACCATCCATCAGTTCAGCGACGCCGACCGCGCCGTCGTCTACCGCAACATCCTCGCCCGCCGCGATGTGCGCGGCCAGTTCCTGCCCGACCCGGTACCGGACGACATGCTGGCGCGCATCCTCACCGCCGCCCACTTCGCGCCCTCGGTGGGCTTCATGCAGCCGTGGAGCTTTGTGCTGGTGCGCGATGCGGCGGTCAAGCAACGGGTGCACGAGGCATTCACCACAGCCAATGCCGAAGCCGCCGACATGTTCGAAGGCGAACAGCGCGAGGTATACAAAACCCTGCGGCTCGAAGGCATCGTCGAGGCGCCGATCAACCTGTGCATCACCTGCGACCGCGACCGCGCCGGCCCGGTGGTGATCGGCCGCACCCATATCAAGGCCATGGACATCTACAGCTCGGTGTGCGCAGTGCAGAACCTGTGGCTGGCCGCGCGCGCCGAAGGCCTTGGCGTGGGCTGGGTGAGCATCTTCAAGCAATCGGCGATCCGCGAGATCCTGCAGCTGCCCGAGCGCATCATGCCGGTGGCCTACCTGTGCATCGGCAAGGTCAGCCATTTCTTCGACAAACCCGAGCTCGAAGCGGCCGGCTGGCGTCCGCGTCTGCCGCTCGACGAGCTGCTGCACTTCGACACCTGGGGCGGCACCGATGAAAATGCCGATGGCCTGAATGCCGAAATACGGGCGTGCCAGGCCAAGGCAGCCCGGGGCATCGCCCCCGTGTGACGGCTGACGCACCGCAGCAGCATCACTCACGGTAAAATAGTCGCATTTCGCCGGGGCCTGGCACTTCACCACGGCCCCGGCCTGCATCGACCCCATTCAGGAGACACCCATGCCGCTCGTATCCATGCGACAGCTTCTCGACCACGCTGCAGAGCACAGCTATGGTCTGCCCGCGTTCAACGTCAACAACCTGGAGCAGGTGCAGGCCATCATGGAAGCGGCCGCCGAGCTTGACGCGCCGGTGATCATGCAGGCCTCGGCCGGTGCCCGCAAATACGCCGGCGAAGCCTTTCTGCGCCACCTGATCGACGCCGCCGTCGAAGCCTACCCGCACATCCCGGTCGTCATGCACCAGGACCACGGCCAGTCGCCCGCGGTGTGCCTCACCGCGATCCGCTCGGGCTTCTCCTCGGTGATGATGGACGGCTCGCTGCTCGAAGACGGCAAGACGCCGTCCTCCTACGACTACAACGTCGAAGTCACCCGCAAGGTGGTCGAGATGTCGCACGCCATCGGCGTCACCGTCGAAGGCGAGCTGGGCTGCCTCGGCTCGCTCGAGACCGGCGAGGCCGGCGAGGAAGACGGCATCGGCGCCGAAGGCAAGCTCGACCACTCGCAGCTGCTCACCGACCCCGACCAGGCCGCCGATTTCGTCAAGCGCACCGACTGCGACGCCCTGGCCATCGCCATCGGCACCAGCCACGGCGCCTACAAATTCACCCGCAAGCCCACCGGCGACATCCTCGCCATCGACCGCATCAAGGCCATCCACGCCCGCATCCCCAACACCCACCTGGTGATGCACGGCTCCTCCTCGGTGCCGCAGGAACTGCTCGCCATCATCCGCGAGTTCGGCGGCGACATGAAGGAAACCTACGGCGTGCCGGTCGAGGAAATCGTCGAGGGCATCAAGTACGGCGTGCGCAAGATCAACATCGACACCGACATCCGCCTGGCCATGACCGGCGCGATCCGCAAGTTCATGTTCGAGAACCCGTCCAAGTTCGACCCGCGCGAGTACCTCAAGCCCGCCCGCGAAGCCGCCAAGCTGGTGGTCAAGGCCCGCTTCGAGGCCTTCGGCTGCGCCGGCCAGGCGAGCAAGATCAAGCCGGTCTCGCTGGACAAGATCGCCGCCCGCTACAAGGCCGGCGAGCTGACCCAGGTCGTGCGCTGATCGCCACGCACCCGGCACACACGACGGCACCTGCGGGTGCCGTCGTCGCATCCGGCCCGTCGTGACCGCCCCCACCGCCTGCTTTACCTACGGCTCGCTGATGTGCGAGGACATCTTCCGCGCCGTCGCCGGGCAAGCCTGCGCCGCCGAACCCGCCCATCTGGCCGGCTACCGCCGCCATCCGGTGCGCGGCGAAGACTATCCCGGCATCCGCCCGGCCGCCGGCGCCGCCGTTGACGGCGTGCTCTACCACGGCCTCAGCGCCACGGCGCTGGCACGGCTCGACGCCTTCGAAGGCATGCAGTATCGGCGCGAAGCGGTGATGGTGCGCACCGCGGACGGTTCGCTCACACCGGCCTGGGCCTATGTTTTTCACCCCGCGCACACCCACCGCCTCGGCCGCGGCGACTGGGACAGCGAGGCCTTCCGGCGCCATGGCCGGGCGCGTTTCCTGCGCCGCTACCGGCCGACCGGCCGGTCGGACATGTAACCCGCGCCGTCACTGGCCTACCTCGCCACGGAACGGGCTGCTACAGTAAGCCGCTTTCACCCCTCGCCGCAGCCCGCCATGACGCTGTTTGAAGAACATCCGCTCCGACAAAGCCTCAACGACGAGGTCCACGCCCGCCCGCCGATCCCGCTGCGCGGGCCGACGCGCATCAGCTACCTGGCCTTCGTGCACGACAACGGCAGCAGCGACCAGGAACACCACCACCTCCAGCAACTCGCCCGCCAGCTGCAGATCCCCGTTCCCGAAACCGCCAGGGGCCACCTGCTGATCGACGCCGGCGACTTCCGGCTCAAGTGGGAGCGCCACAACGAATTCTCCAGCTACACCTTCCTGCGCGACGTCGACGACACCGAGCCCGAAGACGCCACCGCCCTGCTCGCCGTGCCCGCCGCCTGGCGCAAGGCCATCCCCGGCAAGCTGATGGTCGCCTCGCATGTGGCGGTCCTGTCGGCTGGACAGCACCCCGCCGAGGCGCGCGCCGCCCAGCTGGCCGACCCGGGCCGCTCGGTCATCGTCTCGCGCTTCGCCGACGGCGCCGGCTGGATGTTTACCGACTTCCAGATCCACGACGGCTTCTCGCGCTTCACCATCATCGACGACGGCCTCGACCCCCGCCAGGCCGGCCGCAACGTGCAACGCATTCTGGAAATCGAAACCTACCGGATGATGGCGCTGATGGCCTTCCCCGTCGCCAAGGCGATCAGCAAGACGCTCAAGGCCGCCGAAGACGAGCTGGCCGACCTGATGGACGCCATGGGCCAGTCCGACACCGCCAGCGACGAGCGCGACATCCTCACCCGCCTGACCCGTCTGGCCACCGAGGTCGAGCATGCCGTCGCCCGCACCACCTACCGTTTCGGCGCCGCCGCGGCCTACTATCGCCTGGTTCAGCAACGCACCGCCGAACTGCGCGAACAGCGCCATGCCGGCTACCCGAACATCGCCGACTTTGTCGAACGCCGCCTCGCGCCGGCCATCAACACCTGCGCCGCCATCGCCCGCCGCCAGGAAGAACTCTCCGCCCGCATCGCACGCAGCAGCCAGTTGCTGCGCACCCGCGTCGACATCGCCCTGCAGCAGCAGAACCAGGAACTGCTCGGCCAGATGAACCGACGCGCCAAGCTACAGCTGCGCCTGCAGGAAACCGTCGAAGGCCTGTCGGTGGTCGCCATCACCTACTACGCCTCGCAACTGGTCAACTACATGGCCAAGGGCGCCAAGCCCGTCATCACGCCGCTCACCCCGGAGATCCTCACCGCCATCACCATCCCCATCATCGCCACGGCGGTGGCGCTCGGCCTGCGCCGGATGCGCAAGGCGCTGGCGGCGGAAGAATCGGGCGGGCATTGATGACAGACTGCACATTCGCCCGAGAAAAGGCACGCCAGCGCACCCGCAGATGCTCTAGGCTAGTCCGAACGCACTAGCCGATCGACATTCGAACGCCCCATGCTCTTCACCAGCGCGGCCTTTGCATTCCTCTATCTCCCGATCGTCGCCTTTGTCTTCTACCTTTTGCCCAGCCGCCACCGCACGCTGGCGGCGGGCTGGCTGTTCGCCGCCTCGGTGTTTTTCTATGGCTACTGGATGCCCGAGTTCGTGGCGCTGCTGCTCGGCTCCATCGTGTGGAACTACAGCGTCGGCCGCCGCATCGCTCGGTGCGGCGCACGCAGCCCGGGCGCGCGACGCTGGCTGATCATCGGCGTCACGGTCGACCTGCTGCTGCTGGGCTATTTCAAGTACGCCAATTTCTTTGTCGACAGCGTCAATGCGCTTGTCGGCACCGGCTGGCACCTCGGCGAGGTCGTACTGCCGATCGGCATTTCCTTCTTCACCTTCACCCAGATTGCCTTCCTGGCCGACGGTTACCAGAAAGGCGTGCGCGAATTTGCCTTCATGCACTACGGCCTGTTCGTCACCTACTTTCCGCACCTGATCGCGGGGCCGGTGCTGCACCATGCGCAGATGATGCCGCAGTTCCGCGACACCGCGAACGACCGCTTCAAGGCCGGCAACTTCGTCGGCGGACTGGCGATCTTCGCGCTGGGGCTGTTCAAGAAGGTGGTCCTGGCGGACGGCATCTCGCCGTACGCCGACACCGTGTTCAACGCCGCCGAGGCCGGCGCCCAACCCGACATGGTCGAAGCCTGGATCGGCGCGCTGGCCTACACCTTCCAGCTCTACTTCGATTTTTCCGGCTACTCGGACATGGCCATCGGCCTGTCCTGGATGTTCAACATCCGCCTGCCCTACAACTTCAACTCCCCCTATCGCGCCACCTCCATTTCTGAATTCTGGCGCTGCTGGCACATGAGCCTGTCGGCCTTCCTGCGCGACTATCTCTACATCCCGCTCGGCGGCAGCCAGAAGGGGCCGGCGCGGCGCTATGTGAACCTGTTCATCACCATGCTGCTCGGTGGCCTGTGGCATGGCGCAGCATGGACCTTCGTGGTGTGGGGCGGCCTGCACGGCCTGTACCTGGCAATCAACCACGCCTTCCGGGCGGCGGTGGCACGCCATGCGCCGCAATGGCCCGAGCGGCTCGCCTACAAGCTGGCCGCCTGGGGCATCACGATGTTGGCGGTGATCGTCGGCTGGGTGTTCTTCCGCGCCGAGAGCTTCGCCGCAGCGGGCCGCATCCTGATGGGCATGGCCGTCACGGACGCACCGGCCGATGCGATCCATCCGCTCTTGTGGAACGCCGGCCTGGACACCGCGCGCGGCGCCCTGTGGTGCATCGTGCTGGGCGCACTGGCCTTCCTGTGCCCCAACAGCAACCGCATCGGCGAAGCCCTGCTCAGCCGCACCCGCACCCGGCCCGGCCTGTGCGCCCTGCTCGCCGGCGTGGGGCTGACGCTGGCCGTGCTGCTGGTGTTCATCAACGAAACGCGCGACGCGGCCAGCGCGTTCATCTACTTCAATTTCTGATGAAGATCCTGCGCCCGCTCCGCCTGCTGCTGCTCGGCGCCCTGCTCACCTTGCTTGGGCTGGAAGGACTCCTGCGCCTGCTGCCGGTGTCGACCGCCACCCGGGTCGATTACCATGTGGCGCCGACCATCCTCACCTATCCGCCGCACCTCGATTTCACGGTGGCCACCGGCTGGGACCTGAAGAACGCGCGCCATCTGCGCAGCAACAACTACGGTTTCGTCGACACCCAGGACTTCGTGCCCAACCCGCAAGCCATCGCGGTGATCGGCGACAGCTTCGTCGAGGCCAACATGCTGGCGCCCGACGATCGCATCGGGCCGGCACTGTCACGTGCGCTGGGCGGCGCGGCGGTATATTCCATGGGCGGGCCCGGCTCCAGCCTGCTCGACTATGCCGAGCGCGCCCGCCTGGCAGCCAGTCGTTTCGGCATCCAGCGGTTTGTGTTCGTACTGGAACTGGGGGATGTCCAGCAGGCCCTGTGCGGCTCCGGCAACCACCACGGCCCATGCATCGACCCGAAAAGCGGCGCCCTCACCCCGTACGCCCGGCCATCGGCGACCGGCCTCAAGACCTGGGCGCGACATTCGGCACTGGCGCAATACGTGTTCTCTCAGCTCAAGTTCAGTCCCGCCCGGTTGTGGCAATCGCTGCGCCCGGCCATCGCCGCCGGCCATGTGCAAAAGACGATGCCACAGGCGCTGACCCGCAGCATCCTGACGCGCTTTTTCGACGGACTCCCCGCCACCGCCCACCCGCCGGTCGTGCTGATCGACGGGCCGCGCGGCCGCGACGGCGCTGAAACCGACCGGCAACTGGCGCAGATGGCCGAACTGCGCGCCATGGCGGAGGCCGCCGGCGTCCGCGTCATCGATCTGGCGCCGCATTTTGCGGCCTGGCGTGCGGCCAGCCCCCTATCGCTCGAAGTCGGACCCTACGACGGCCACTGGAACCCGCTCGGCCACCGGATCGCGGCCGAGGCCGCCGCCGAGGCCATGCGCGCCCCCTGAAGCCAGCGCGGCCCTACTTGCCGACCTGGTCGCCAATGACGCCACCGATCGCTGCGCCACCGACCGTGCCCAACACTCCACCGTCGGTCATGACCGCACCGGCCACGCCCCCGACGCCGGCACCGATAGCCGCGCTGCGCTCGCGGTGAGACATGCCTTCCCAGGTGCTGCAGCCACTCGCCCCGATCATCAGCAATGCGGCCACCAAGAGTGAGAGATGCGTTTTCATGATGCCTCCTTTGACGACGTCCGATACCGTCGTCCGCATTCCTTGGACCACAGCCACCGGCGGAATTTCCGTCCAAATGTATCCGGATCTGTCCAGCTGCCGCCGTGTCGCGGGCGACCCGCCATGGCCGCCCGCCCGGGATCCCCCGCGCCAGAACGCCCGCCGCCTTGCATCCGATGACCGTCGATCGCCACCGTGCAGCAGAGGCCACGGACCGCGGCCGAGGCCGCTATAATTCCGCTTTGCTCCGCTCTGGCCGACACTCATGACCACGCCCCTGTTCCAGTCCAGCATCACCTCCCTGCCCCTGCTCGCTCGCGGCAAGGTACGCGACATCTATGCCGTCGATGACGAAAAGCTGCTCATCGTCACCTCCGACCGCCTGTCCGCCTTCGACGTGATCCTGCCCGATCCCATCCCGCGCAAGGGCGAGGTGCTCACCGCGCTGGCCAGTTTCTGGTTCGACCGCCTGGCCCATGTGGTGCCCAACCAGCTCACCGGCATCGCGCCTGAAACCGTGGTCGCCCCCAACGAGCGCGACCAGGTCACCGGCCGCGCGCTGGTGGTCAAGCGCCTCACCCCACTGCCCATCGAGGCGGTGGTGCGTGGTTATGTGATCGGCTCCGGCTGGAAGGACTACCAGCGCACCGGCGCCATCTGCGGCATCGCGCTGCCGGCCGGCCTGCAGCAGGCGGCCAAGCTGCCGTCCCCCATCTTCACCCCGGCCTCCAAGGCCGACGTGGGCGACCACGACGAGAACATCTCCTTCGCCGAAGCGCAGACCCGCACCGCCGCCGCGCTCTCCGGCCTGCTCGCCGGCACCGGCAAGAACGGCGCACAGCTGGTCGAAGAGGCGCGCAAGGCGGCCGTGCAGCTGTACACCGAGGCGGCCAACTACGCCGCCGGGCGCGGCATCATCATTGCCGACACCAAGTTCGAGTTCGGTGTCGACGCTGCCGGCACGCTGCACCTGATCGACGAGGCGCTCACCCCCGACTCCTCCCGCTTCTGGCCGGCCGACCAGTACCGCGAGGGCATCAGCCCGCCGTCCTACGACAAGCAGTATGTGCGCGACTACCTCGAGACGCTGGACTGGAACAAGACCGCCCCCGGCCCGCGCCTGCCCGCCGACGTGGCAGCGCGCACCGGCGCCAAGTATGTCGAGGCCTACGAGCGACTGACCGGCCGCCAGCTGGGCTGACGGACACGGCGGCGCTCGATGCCGCAATGCAGCTTTCCTTTGCCGGAAATGCGTTCTAGATTGAGAGGACGGCCCCCTCTCGATCTGGAGCGCTTTCATGGATAGACACGTCGATTTTCTATCGCAGCATTTCGACCTGCCCCGCATCCGCGAAGTCCCCCCGCAACGCCCGCTCGACTGGCTGCAACGCGGCTGGTCGGACATGCGCGACAACCTCGGCGCCAGCCTGGCCTACGGCCTGTTTTTTGCCCTCATCGGCTACCTGCTGCTGGCTTTTGCCGCGCCGCGCCCCTACCTGTTCTCGACCGCCATTTCCGGCTTTCTGCTGATCGGCCCGCTGGCCGCTGCCGGGCTGTACGAGATCTCGCGCCGGCACGAGGCCGGCGAGCGCACCGGCCTCAAGGCCTCGCTGGCGGGGCTGCGCCAGCGCGCCGACGTGCTGTTCCATTTCGGCATCCTGCTGGCGCTGATGCTGATCGTCTGGGAGCGCGTCTCGGCCGTGGTCTTCGCGCTGTTCTATGCCGACAACGTGCCCGACCTGAGCAACTTCTTCCAGTCGATCTTCTTCTCCGGCGAATACACCATGCTGGTACTGGCCTACATCGCCGTCGGCGGCATTCTGGCGGCAGTCGTCTTCAGCGCCACGGTGATCGCCATCCCGATGATGATCGGCCGCGACACCGACATGATGACCGCCATGGCCACCAGCCTGCGCGCCGTCGCTCTCAACCCCGTGCCCATGCTGGTGTGGGCAGCGCTCATCGTCATCCTCATGCTGCTTGGCTTCGCCACGCTGATGGTCGGCATGGCGATCCTGCTGCCGCTGCTCGGCCACGCCTCCTGGCACGCCTACCGCGACCTCGTCGACTGAGAACGTTTGAAGAAATCGTAGCGAGCAGGGTCGAGTGCAAGGCGCGAGCTCGCGAACGACGAGACATATCAAATAGATAGGCGAGGAGTGAGCGAGTGAGCAACGCAGCAATCGGCACGCGCAGTAGATTTATTCACACGTTCTGACCGCTTACCCCCTGCGGGCCCACCCGGCCCGCCGCCCCCGGCCATTGCGCCGGGGGCTCTTGATTCCCCGCCCCGCGCCCCGACCTGATGCCTGAGCGGCCACGCACCCGCGCGCAGCCGCGCCCGAACTTGCCTACAATCGGCGCATTCCCTTTTCTGGAACTGTCATGTCTGCCGTCTCCGACAATCCGCTGCTCGATTTCACCGACCTCACGCACTTCGACCGCATCACCCCGGCCGATGTCGAGCCGGCCATCCGCCATCTGCTCGACACCGCCCGCAGCACGCTGGCCGAACTCGAAAGCGAGGCCACCCCGGCCACCTGGGACGGCTTCGTGATCCCCATGACCGAGGCCACCGAGCACCTCGGCCGCGCCTGGGGCGTGGTCGGCCACATGCACAGCGTGATGGACACCCCCGACTGGCGCGCCGCCTACAACGCGCTGCTGCCCGAGATCAGCGGCTTCTATGCCGATCTGGGCCAGAACGAAGCGCTCTACGCCAAGTACCGCGCCCTGCGCGACAGCGCCGAATACGCCACCCTCACGCCGGTGCGCCAGCGCATCATCGACCATGAACTGCGCGACTTCCGCCTCTCCGGCGCCGAGCTGCCCGAGGCGCAGAAACCGCGCTTCAAGGCCATCAGCGAGGAACAGTCCGCCCTCGGCGCCCGGTTCTCCGAGAACCTGCTCGACGCCACCAACGCCTTCGCCGAGTGGGTCACCGACGAGGCCGAACTGGCCGGTCTGCCCGAGGACGTGGTCGACGCCGCGCGTGCCGCGGCCGACAAGGACGGCCGCGAGGGCTGGAAGTTCACCCTGCAGATGCCCTCCTACCTGCCGGTGATGCAATACGCCGACAGCGCCCGGCTGCGCGAGGTGATGTACCGCGCCAACGGCACGCGCGCCTCCGAACTGGGCAAGCCGGAATGGGACAACGGCCCGATCATCGGCCGCCTGCTGGCGCTGGCCGCCGAAGAAGCGAAGATGCTCGGCTACCGCAGCTACGCCGAGCTGTCGCTGGTGCCCAAGATGGCCGAGACCCCCGAGCAGGTGCTCGACTTCCTGCGCGAGCTGGGCGCCAAGGCCAAGCCCTACGCCGAACGCGACCTGGCCGAACTGAAGGCCTTCGCCGCCAAGGAACTGGGTATCGCCGAGCTGCAGCCCTGGGACATGGGCTACGCCAGCGAAAAGCTGCGCCAGGCGCGCTATGCCTTCTCGGAAAACGAGGTGCGCCAGTACTTCCCCGAGCCGCGCGTGCTCGACGGCCTGTTCGGCGTCATCCAATCGCTCTACGGTGTGCAGCTGCGCCATGACAGCGCGCCGGTGTGGGACCCGTCGGTCAAGGTGCTGCGCATCGAGCGCGACGGCCGCCTCATTGGCCAGCTCTATCTGGACCTGCATGCCCGCGACACCAAGCGCGGCGGCGCCTGGATGGATTCGGCGCGCAACCGCCAGCGCAGCGGCAGCCGCCTGCTCACGCCGGTCGCCTACGTGGTGTGCAACTTCTCGCCGCCGGTCGGCGACAAGCCCGCCACACTGACCCATGACGACGTGCTGACCCTGTTCCACGAGTTCGGCCACGCCCTGCACCACCTGCTCACCGAGGTCGACGAGGTGGCCGTTTCGGGCATCCACGGCGTCGAGTGGGACGCCGTCGAGCTGCCCAGCCAGTTCATGGAAAACTTCTGCTGGGAGTGGGATGTGCTCAGCGGCATGAGCGCCCATGTCACCACCGGCGAGGCGCTGCCGCGCGAACTGTTCGACAAGATGCTCGCCGCACGCCACTTCCAGAGCGGCATGCAGATGGTGCGCCAGCTCGAGTTCAGCCTCTTCGACCTGCGTCTCTACCACGAGATCGAGGCCGAGCAGCCGGTGCCCATCGCCACCGTGCTGGCCCTGCTCGACGAAGTACGGCGCGAGGTGGCCGTCACCTTCCCGCCGGCCTGGCACCGCTTCCCGCTGAGCTTCTCGCACATCTTCGCCGGCGGCTACTCGGCCGGCTACTACAGCTACAAGTGGGCCGAGGTGCTCTCCGCCGACGCCTTCGCCGCCTTCGAGGAAGCCGGCGCCGGCAACCACAGCCTGCTCGACCGCGCCACCGGCGAGCGCTTCTGGCGCGAAATACTGGCCGTCGGCGGCAGCCGCCCGGCGCTCGACTCGTTCATCGCCTTCCGCGGCCGCGAACCGCAGGTCGACGCCCTGCTGCGCCACAGCGGCATGCTCGAAGCCGCCTGAAGCCGGGCGCGCCGGGGCGGCTCAGGCCGCCTCGGCGCAGCACACCTCGGCCGGCAGCACATGGAAGTAGTCCGGCCGGCTCTTGGCCACCTTCTTTGCCGCCGCGGCCGCCGACGCAATCGCCTCGGGGTCGCGCTGGCAATCGCGCGGGATGACCACCACGCCAACCGACAAGGACGTGATCGGAAAGAAGGCCTTGAAGCCGCGCCGGTCTTCGGCGTCGAGCCCGCCTTGGGCGCGCTCCACATCGTCGTAAAGCGACGGCGCCTTGTCGGCAAAACTGCTGATCACCGCCCGGCAACGCGCCTCCCAGTCCTCGCTCTGGAACAGCACCACGAAATCATCGCCGCCGACATGGCCAAGGAAGTCGCAGGTCTTGTCGCACTGCGCCGAGATCGCACTGGCCGCCAGCTTGATCATCTCGTCACCGCGCCAGTAGCCGTAGCGGTCGTTATAGGGTTTGAAGTTGTTGAGGTCGAAGTACGCCGCGGCAAAATCGACCCGAGCGTCGAGCAGCCGGCGGATATGCGCGGTGATCGGCAGGTTGCCGGGCAGACAGGTCAGCGGATTGGCCAGGCGCGCCGCCTCGATACGCCGCTCGGTCACCGCCCGCACCAGGCCGTCGCCGGTAGCCAGCCCGGCGTAGCGCCCGCCATCGGTGATGATGAAGCCCTCGCTCAGATAGCCCTGGTTCTCGCCCATCAGGATGCTCACCAGCGAATCGATGGTGCTCGAACGATCCACCCGCAGGGGCTCCGCATTCATGAACAGGGTGCATGATCGCCGGCCAAACAAATCGGCATGAAACGGTCGCGCCAGCTGGTCGATAAACACCCGGCGGTGAATCAGGCCGATCGGCGTCTCGCCCTCGACCACCGCCACGGCATGCAAGGCCGGATGCGCTGCGAACAGGCGCAGCACACTCTGGCAGGTCTGTGCCGCGGTGACGGTGGGCGCAGCAATGCACAAGGCATCGACGGTCAGCAAGGGGTCGGCATGTTGCGGCGCGCTGGGCAGCACCGCCAGCTTTGACGAGCGCAGCACCGTCATCACCGCCTCGTCCAGCACGCGCGGCGGCTCGGCCTGCGGCCGGGCGAGGAAAAATCCCTGTGCGAAGCGGCAGCCCAGATCGCGCACCACCGCCAGTTCCTCCGCCGTCTCGATGCCTTCGACCACCAACGGCGTACCGAAGGCCTTGGCCAGCCCCATCACCGTGCGCAACACCTCCAGCTTCCGGCTGTCCCGGTGCACCGCGTGCACAAAGTAGCGGTCGATCTTGACCACTTCGGGGTTGAGCTGCGACCACAGGCGCAGGCTGGAGCGCCCGTCGCCGAAATCATCAATCGCCAGCTGCGGCCCCTCCGCACGCAGCGTCGCCACCGCCGCCTCCAGCGCGGCGATATCCTCGACCCGCTCATGCTCGGTCAGCTCAAACACCAGGCGCCCCGGCGCCACACCCACCTCCCGGGCCAACTGGAGAACATGCCCGCCGGCGCCCACGGCAATCCGCTGCAGGGTCGGTGCGCTGACATTGAGAAACAGCTTGCCGCCCAGCCGCTGCCGCGCAAACGCCTCGATCGCCAGTTCGCAACACCGTTGCTCGAATATGGCGGTCATGCCGGCCTGGCGGGCAGCGTGCAGCAGGGCGTCGGGGGTCGCCAGGGCAGAGCCTTCCGGCCCTCTGACCAAGGCCTCGTATCCATGGATTTCACCGCCCTTGAGGCTAGCGATCGGCTGAAAGACAAAACGCAGCCCCTCACCTTCGATCAGAGGCTGGATCCGCGTTGCATGGATAGGGTTGAAACGGGCCGAATTCATGACGCTCCTTGTGCGCTGCACCTAAGACTTTCGCCCGAATGATCGTCAAACTCACCGCCGCCTTGAATGAAGATTTCGTGACAGCCTCGGCGCCCGCGGCTCAAGGAAACCACTGTCCGCACCGTTGGTCATAGAGAAGCGGCAACGCCGCAGCCGGGAGGAGGCACATGTTCATTGCTGTCAGCCGATTCGTGATCGCCAACGGAATGGAAGAGGCCGTGCGCGAGGCCTTCATCCGACGCCCGCATCAGGTCGACGACGCCCCCGGCTTCCAGCGCATGGAGGTGCTCCGCCCGATCGCCCAGCCCGCCGAGTTCTGGCTCATGACCTGGTGGGACGACGAAGCCGCGTTTGACGCCTGGCACCGCAGCCACGCCTTCCGCGACGCGCATCGGGGCATGCCGCCCGGCCTGCGGCTCAAACCCGGGGAGAACCACATCACGCGCCTGGAGCGTGTGGCGGACTGATGCCAGCCATGACGCCCGTCGCGCCGCTCGACGCCGAGCAACTGAAC
This sequence comes from Pseudomonadota bacterium, assembly GCA_008501585.1. Classification (GTDB taxonomy): domain Bacteria; phylum Pseudomonadota; class Gammaproteobacteria; order Burkholderiales; family Rhodocyclaceae; genus Nitrogeniibacter. Next base: position 59,891 of record QQUN01000055.1, read on the forward strand.
GCCTTCGCCGCCCTGCGGGAAGCGGCGGTCGCCCACGCGCTCAAGGCCAGCGAAGCCGCCCACCCCGAGGTGTTCGCCCGCTTCGGCGCCCGCGGCCGGGCGGCCTGCGCCGACGATCTCGCCTATCACCTGGATTTTCTCGCTCCGGCACTGGAGAGCGGTCAGCCCGACGCCTTTCTCCACTATCTGGCCTGGCTCGCCCAGGTGCTGCGCAGCCGGGGCGTGCCGACCGCCTCGCTCCCCGACTCACTGCGCCACCTCGACGACTTCTATCGTCGCACGCTGCCGGCGAGCATTGCCGACACCATCAGCCAGATACTCACCGCCGGCCTGGCCCACCTCGCCAGCGACGCCGAGCCCCCCGCCTACGACCACCCCGGCCCCGCCCCATGGGAGGAGACCGACCCCTTCCGTGATGCCATTCTCAAGGGCGAACGGCGGACCGCTCAGCGCTGCTTCGACGACGCCCTGAACCGCAGCGCCACCCTGATCGGCAGCGAGGTCCATGTCATTCAGCCCGCCTTGTACGGTATCGGTCGCGCCTGGCAGGAAAACCGTGTCACCGTCGCGCAGGAACACCTGGCCACCGCCATGTCCCATTCGCTGATGGCCCGCGCCTTCGGCCTTGTCTTGCCCGCCGACGACAACGGCGGTCGGGCGATCTTTGCCTGCATGACCGGCAATCACCATGACCTCGGCCTGCGCATGGTCTCCGACGCCTTCGAAATGGATGGCTGGCAGACCCAGTTCCTCGGAGGCAACACGCCGCTGCCCGCCCTGCTGAGCCAATGCACCGCGTATGCCCCGCATGTGCTGTGCCTGTCCGCCTCGCTGCCGCAGCACCTTCGCATGCTCAAAGAGACCCTCGCCGCCCTGCGCCGGCAGCTCGGCGACGCCAGCCCCCGGGTGGTGGTCGGCGGGCTGGTGTTCAACCACTTCCCGGCGCTGGCCAACACACTGGACGCCCAGTGGCTCGGCCCCACCGCCGAAGACGCCGCGATCGGCGCGCGCCAGTTGCTGCCCCGCTAAGCCATGTCGCTGCCACCGCTCCCCGACGCCCTGGAGACGCTCGAATCGCTGGTCGTCGCCGAATTCGACGCTCACATGACGCTGCGCCACGGCAACGCCGGCCTGCGCCGCCTGCTCAGCGATCAGGAGACCGGCGCATGGCAGTTGTTTGCCGAACCCACGCTCGACCGCTTCACCCTGCCGGCCACGGGCACCTGCATCTGCTTCGAAGGCCTGATCACCGTCAACGGCCCCGGCGACCGCATGAGTTCGCTGCGCGGGCGCATCGAAGCCGACGCGCATCGCCTGCGGGTGATTGCCGGCTACGACCTCGACGACATCCTGAGCGCCACCGACACCCTGATGGAGCTGAACGCCGCGCTGGTGGCCACCCAGCGTGAGCTGGCCCGGACCAACCACAAGCTGACCCGCAGCGAGGCGACCGTCCGGCGCCTGTCGCTCACCGACCCGCTCACCGGCGTCGCCAATCGCCGGGCGCTCGACACCCACACCGTCGAAACCCTCGCCCGCTGCGACGAGACCGACACCCCGGTGTGGCTGATCCTCGTCGACATCGACCACTTCAAGCAGGTCAACGACCGCTGGGGCCATGACGCCGGCGACATGGCCCTCACCGCCGTCGCCACCGCCTTGCACAACCACTGCCGCGACGGCGACTTCGTCGCACGCTTTGGCGGCGAAGAGTTCGTCATTCTCGCCCCCGCCCTCACCCGCGAGGCGGTGGCGACCTACGCCGAACGGCTGCGCAAGCTGGTGGCAGCGCTCGAACAGCCCCCGCTCGGCCGCATCACTGCCAGCTTCGGCGTCGCCCGCCGCCGACCGGGCGACACCGGCCGGGCCCTCTTTGCCCGCGCCGACGCTGCACTCTATCGGGCCAAGGCCAAGGGCAGAAACTGCGTGGCCTTTGCCGACGACACGGACCTGGCCACGACCACCCCCCCGGCCTGAGCGCGCTGTCTGGCCCCGCTCGCGTGTCGCTGGCACAATAGCCGGCCCGCTCTCCTGCTGCGCCGCCATGAAAATCGCCACCTGGAACGTCAACTCCCTCAAGGTCCGTCTGCCGCACGTGCTCGACTGGCTGGCCGCCGAGCAGCCAGACGTGCTGTGCCTTCAGGAACTGAAGATGGAAGACGGGGCTTTCCCGCGCGCTGACATAGAAGCGGCCGGCTACCAGGCCGTGTTCAATGGTCAGAAGACCTACAATGGCGTGGCCATTCTCAGCCGTCAGGCCCCGGGCGACGTCATCAAGAACATCCCGGGCTTTGACGACCCGCAAAAGCGCATCATTGCCGCCACGATCGGCGACGTTCGCGTCATCTGTGGCTATTTTCCCAACGGCCAGGCCGTCGGCTCGGACAAGTTTGCCTACAAACTCGACTGGCTCGCAGCGCTCACCGAGTGGGTGCGCGGCGAACTGCGCCAGCACCCGCGGCTGGTGCTGGCCGGCGACTTCAACATTGCGCCGGAAAACCGGGATGCCCACCCGGCCTGGAAGGACGAGATCCATGTCTCGGCGCCCGAGCGCGCGGCTTTTGTCGCCCTCGAACTGCTCGGCCTCACCGACGCCTTCCGCCTGTTCGACCAGGCTGACAAGGCCTTCTCGTGGTGGGACTACCGCATGAACGCCTTCGAGCGGAACTTCGGCCTGCGCATCGACCACCTGCTCATCTCTGACCCGCTGGTGGCCGAGTGCCGGCGCTGTTGGGTCGACACCGCGCCGCGCCAGCTGGAGCGCCCCTCCGACCACGCCCCGGTGTTGATCGACCTGCAGCCATGAGCTGCGGGGTGGTGTTGCTCCACGGCAAGTGGGACGCGCCGCCCTTTGCCATCGCCGCACTGGCCGATCCGCTGGCCGAGGCCGGCTACCTGGTACGCCAGCCCATGCTGCCATGGGCCCTGCGCCGGCGGTACGACGCCCCCTTTGACGCCGCGCTCGACCAGATTGCGGGCGAAGTGCTCGCCCTGCGCGAGGCCGGATGCCGGCGTATCGTCCTGTGCGGGCACAGCCTCGGCGCCGGGGCGGCACTGGCCACTGCGGCGCGTCGCGGCCATGTCGACGGCCTGGTCCTGCTCGCCCCCGGCCACTTCCCGGAACGCCTTGCCGCCGACGGCCACACCACCGCCTCGCTCGCCAACGCCGCGCACGCGGTCGCCAATGGGCGTGGCCAGGCGCGCGTCCCCCTCGTTGATGTGCATCAGGGCCAGCCGCGTAGACTACGCATCCGGCCCGACCACTACCTCGGCTACTTCGCGCCCGACGGGCCGGCCGCGTGGCCGGGCAACTGCCAGCGCCTGAGCACCGCACTGCCGATGCTGTGGCTGGTTGAAGACGCCCCGGGCACCGCAGCGCCCGGAATCGATTATGCTTTCCGGCAGGTGCCGCCGCATCCCGCCAGCCAATGGCGCCGCGTCACCGCCACGCATCACGACACGCCCGCCAGCTCGACCGCCATCGTGATCGACTGGCTGACCCAACTGGACTGGTGATTCGCCTCATGACCGCCACTGCCGCGCTTGCCGACCGCTACCCCATCCTCAGCGAACTCCCCGCCGCGGTGCGCGATGCCGTCCTTCCCCGACTGCACTGGCTGAAGGTGCCGGCCGGCACCGTGCTGTTCGACGACCACCAGGCCTGCGAAGGTTTTCCTTTCGTGGTGCATGGCTCGATCCGCGTCATCAAGGCCTCGGCCAGCGGCCGCGAGCTGCCGCTGTACCGGGTAACGCCGGGCGAAACCTGCGTCATCTCCTCGTCCTGCCTGCTCGGCCACGAGGACTACAACGCCCGCGGCGTGGCCGAAACCGACACCGAACTGGTACTGCTCCCCAAGGCCGTGTTTGACGAACTGCTGGCCGAACCGGCCTTCCGCGGCTTCGTCTTTCACCTGTTCGCCGAGCGTATTGCCGACCTGATGCACCTGATCGAGGAGGTGGCCTTCCACAAGCTCGACCAGCGCCTCGCCGCCCTGCTGCTGGGCAAGGGCCGGCTGCTGCACACCACCCACCAGCACCTGGCGGACGAACTGGGCAGCGTGCGCGAGATCGTCAGCCGGCTGCTCAAGGGCTTTGCCGCGCAGGGCCTGGTGAAGCTGTCGCGCGAACAGATCGAGATCGTCGATGCGGCCGGCTTGCGCCGGGTGGCGGGCGGCTGAACGCTACTTGAGCGGCGTCGCCATGAACACCATCGGCGGCGGCGCACCAAAGCCGCCGGCCGTGCTGTAGCGCACCCGCAGCGCATCCCCTTCGGGGGCGATGACATAGCGGTGGGTGCTGACCCGATGCTCGCTGCCCATGACCGATTCAGAGTGGGTTTCGAAGCTCAGCAGGCCATCGGCCCAGCGCACGGCCTCGATGTCCCGCGCCCGCCCCAGAAAACTGGCACTGCCGATGATGGTGTGGCCGGTACGCGTAAATTCGAACCGCTCCTGGTAGGTGTCGCCCCAGTCATAGCGCACCTCGGCCTGCCATCGCCCGGCGGGAAACGGCGGCAGCTGCGGCGTCAGCGCCCACCACGCCACGAGCGCCGCGCCACCGGCAAGCAGGGCACCGAGCAGCACGCGGCGCACCACGAGATGCCCGCGACGGGGGCCGAGTTCAGCCTGCAAGGCACCGACCAGCCGTGCCACGTCATCGCTCCAGCCGGCATCGGAGACCCGCACCGCGTGGCGATGCACCAGCGGTCGCAGGTCGGCCGGCAAGGCGTTGGCCGGCGGCATGGCTGCGTCGTCGAGCAACACAGGCACCACCGGAATCCCCTGCCCCAGCGCATGCGCTACCTCCATGCGCACATAGTCGTCCGGCAAGCTCAGCCGCCGCACACCGTCGCGCTCGGCCTCGAGCCAGCGCGGGCCGATGAGCACGAGCACCAGATTCGCGCCGCGCAGGCGGGCCTGCAATGCGGCCGGAAACGGCTGGCCGGGCGGCAGGTCGTCGACGTCGCGAAACACGTTGCGGGTGCCGAAATGCCGCTCGAGCGCTTCCTCCAGCCGGCCGGCATGGCCGGCGCTGTCGTCGCGGCGGTAGGAGATGAAGATCTGGCTCATCGGTCGGCAGCGCGGTCGCTCCTCCTAACTCTAGTGGAGCGACCGCCCCCCTGCCAGGCCGGCAACGCCGGCCCCCGCCGATGGGCTCAGGGGCTTAGGGGCTTAGACGGTAAAGCGGGAGACCGCGCCCTGCA
>QQUN01000049.1 GCA_008501585.1 Pseudomonadota bacterium
GGGCGTGGAGACGGCCGAGCAACTGGCCATCCTGCGGGGTTTCGAGTGTGATCTCATCCAGGGTTACTACTTCAGCCGGCCGCTGCCACCCGACGCTCTGCAGGCCATGCTGGCCGGCGCCGCCCGCCCGCAGGCCTCAGTGGAGGCGCCGTCGGATGTGGCGTTGCCGGGCCCCGGCGCGCCAGGCGCCGCGCCCGCCTGAACCCCCGACCATGGCCCGGTGGTCGTGGCGGTCGTACTTGGCCAAACCCGCGTAGCCCGACCCAACCCGTCCGACCCAACCCGTCCGACCCAACCCGTCCGACCCAACCCGTCCGACCCAACCCGTCCGACCCAACCCGTCCGACCCACGCCAAGGCATGACGCTGTTCAGCGTCGGTGCGACCGGGCGCCGCCCGTCGCGTCATCCAAAGTTCGCTTGCATTGCCAGAGAGGTTTTGATAAATAACTGACTGGTCAGTTATTAACTGGCGACAAAATGATGTCTTGATCACCCCGAGGCGCCGCAGGTGTGTGGGGCGCAGGCGTGACGCCGGCAAGGTGTCGGCAGGCGGGTGGTGAGTTTGTTGTGGGGTGCCGCCGCGGCGCGGACGGCGAACCCGATGGTATGAGGACGCGGAGAGTGACCGAGCAAGTGAAAAAGAAGGCGCCCGTACGCCGGCGCAAGGAGGCGCGGCCGCAAGAGCTGACCGCCGCGGCCTTGTCGCTGTTTGTGGAGAAGGGCTTCGCGGCCACCCGCCTGGACGAGGTGGCGGCGCGCGCCGGCGTCTCCAAAGGCACGCTCTATCTGTACTTCGACAGCAAGGAAGCCTTGTTTCTCGCGGTCATTCGCGAAGGCATCGTGCCGATCATCGACGAGGGGCGCAAGCTGCTGGTGGCGCATGCGGACGACCCGGTGCGCATGCTGCGCGAGTACCTGTTCGGCTGGTGGTCGCTGTTCGGCGCGACCGAGCTGGGTGGCGTGCCCAAGTTGATGACCTCCGAAGCGCAGAATTTTCCGGAGGTGGCGCAGTACTACCTGCGCGAGGTGATCCAGCCCGGCAAGGCCTTGATGCAGGCGGTGCTGGATCGCGGCGTGGCCAAGGGCGTGTTTCGCCCGACCGACAGCGCGCTGGTCACCCACATTCTGATGGCGCCGCTGCTGCATCTGGCCTTGTGGCGGCATTCGTTCGCGGTGTGCTGCCAGGTGCCGGACATGGATCCGCAGGCCTATCTCGAAACCTATTTTGACCTGGTGTTGAAGGGCCTCGCGGCCGCACCGGAAGGAGGCGTGTGATGCGACGCACGGGAATGATTTCTTCTCTGGCCGCGGTGCTGGCCGTGGCGTGCTCGGCCCCGGAGACCGAGGTGTTGCCGCCGCCCACCGTGCTGGTCCAGCCGGTCGCGGCCGAGGCGGTGCCGGCCGGGCGCTTTTTTACCGGCGAGGTCGTGCCGCGCCATGCCACCGAACTGGGCTTCCGGGTGGGCGGCAAACTGGTCGCGCGGGCGGTCGATGTGGGGAGTGTGGTCAAAAAGGGGCAGGTGCTGGCCCGGCTCGATGCCGAGGACATGCGCCTGGGCGCCAGCGCGGCACAGGCGCAGCTGGCGGCGGCGCAGTCCGAGCTGTCGCTGGCGGAGGCTGAACTGGCGCGGGTGAAGGCCCTGCGGGCGCAGAATTTCGTCAGTGATTCGGCGGTCGATACCCGCCGCACCAGCCAGGCCGCGGCGGCGGCGCGGGTCAAGCAGGCGCGCGCGCAGGCGGTGCTGGCCGAGAACCAGAACGAGTACACCACCCTGGTGGCCGATGCCGACGGTGTGGTGACCCGTGTGGTCGCCGAGCTCGGCCAGGTGGTGTCGGCCGGTCAGCCGGTGCTGACGCTGGCCCATGACGGTGCGCGGGAAGTGAAGATCGCGGTGCCCGAAGGCCATGTGGCGCAGTTGCCGGTGGGTGCGCCGGCGCAGGTGGCGCTGTGGTCGGCCCAGGATGTGGCCTTGCCCGCGTCGGTGCGCGAGGTGTCGCCGGCTGCCGATCCGCAGACGCGGACCTATCAGGTGAAGGTGCAGGTCGATGCCGATGCGGCGGCGCTGCCGCTGGGGGCGACGGCCACGGTGGCGCTGGCCGGCGATGGCGGGGCGGGGGTGGTGTTGCCGCTGCGCGCCGTGGGCGAGCGGGATGGCCAGCCGGTGGTGTGGGTGTTCGACCCCGCGGCCGAGTCGGTGGCGCCGGTGCCGGTGAGTGTTGCCCGCTTCGACGAGCGGGGCGCCCACGTGGCTGCGGGGGTCGCGCCGGGGGCGCAGGTGGTGGTGGCGGGCATTCATTTGCTGCGCCCGGGGCAGACGGTGCGCGCCCGGGAGATGTCGGCCGCCGTGACGCTGGATGCCAAGCGATGAGGCACTTCAATCTCTCCGAATGGGGTCTGCGGCACCAGACGATGGTGCTGTATTTCATGCTCATGCTGACCTTGATCGGCATGCTGGCCTACAAGGGGCTGGGCCAGTCGGAAGATCCGCCATTCACCTTCAAGGTGATGGTGGTGCGGGCCGAGTGGCCGGGGGCGACGGCCGAGGAGGTGGCCGAGCAGGTGACCGACCGGCTGGAGAAGAAGCTGCAGGAGATCACCCAGGTGCACTTCATCCGCAGCTACTCCAAGCCGGGTGAGGCGCTGATCTTCTTCACCGCAAAGGATTCGACGCCGCCGGACGAGATGGCCGACATCTGGTACCAGGTGCGCAAGAAGATCGGCGACATGCGCCACACGCTGCCGGCGGGGGTGGTGGGGCCGAGCTTCAACGACGAGTTCGGGGACACCTTCGGCAATGTGTTTGCGCTGCTTGGCGACGGCCTCGGCTATGGCGAGCTCAAGCGCTATGCCGAGGCGGTGCGTGCGGAGCTGCTGCAGGTGCCGGACGTGGCCAAGGTGAGCTTCATCGGCGAGCAGTCGGAGCGGGTGTTCATCGAGCTGTCGAACACCAAGCTGGCCACCTTCGGCCTCAGCCTGAACGATGTGACCGGCGCCCTTGCGCAGCAAAACGCAAAGACTGGTGCCGGTTTCTTCGAGACCGATGAGGAGCGCATCTACCTGCGCCCCGATGGCGACTTTGCTGACCTGGATGCGATCCGGGCGACGCTCATCCACGCCGGCGGCCGCAGTTTCCGCCTCGGCGACGTGGCCGAGGTGCGCCGCGGCTTCCAGGACCCGCCGGGCGACCGCATGCGCTTCATGGGCCAGCAGGCGCTGGGTATCGGGGTGTCGATGCGCGCCGGCGGCGACATCATTGCGCTGGGGCGCCACCTGGACGAGGCGGTGGCGCGCATCGAGTCGCAGTTGCCGGTGGGTGTTGAGTTGGCGCGGGTGGCGGACCAGCCGCGGGCGGTGCAGCGCTCGGTCAATGAGTTCGTCAAGGCGCTGGCCGAGGCGGTGATCATCGTGCTGGTGGTCAGTCTGGTCAGCCTCGGGCTGCGCACCGGCATCGTGGTGGTGGTGACGATCCCGGTGGTGCTGGCGATCACCTTCCTGTGCATGCGCGAGTTCGACATTGGCCTGCACAAGATCTCGCTCGGCGCGCTGATCCTGTCGCTCGGCCTGCTGGTGGACGACGCGATCATCGCGGTCGAGATGATGGCGACCAAGATGGAGCAGGGCTGGGATCGTGTGCGCGCGGCCAGCTACGCCTATACCTCGACCGCCAAGCCGATGCTGTCGGGCACGCTGGTGACGGCGGCGGGCTTTTTGCCGATTGCCACGGCGGCGTCGAGCACGGGGGAGTACACCCGCTCGATCTTCCAGGTGACGGTGATCGCGCTGCTCATTTCCTGGGTGGCGGCGGTGGTGTTTGTGCCTTATCTTGGCTATCACCTGCTGCCGGATTTTTCGAAGAAGAAAAAGGCCGGCCAGGGGCGGCTGGCGCGGGTTGTCGGCCGGGTATCGCCCGCCGCAGGCCGCTGGCTGGCGGCGCGTGCGGCGGCGGTGCCGGCGCAGCACGACGAGTACGCCATCTACCACACCGCGTTCTACAACCGATTCCGCGCCGTGGTGACCGCCTGCGTGCGCCACCGCTGGTGGGTGATCGTCGCCACGCTGGCGATTTTCGCCGGTTCGATCGGTGTGTTCCGCCATGTGCCGCAACAGTTCTTCCCCGACTCGACGCGGCCGGAGTTGCTGGTTGACCTCGAACTGCGCGAGGGCGTCTCTCACCAAGCCACCGATGTCGTGGTGCATGAGCTGGAAGCGCTGCTCGACAAGGCGGAGGGCATCGAGAACTACGTGGCCTATGTGGGCGCCGGTAGCCCGCGCTTCTACCTGCCGCTGGACCAGAAACTGAGTCAGACCAACTTTGCCCAGTTCGTCATCCTGACAACGGGCCCCGAAGCACGCGAGGCGCTGCGCAGCCAGCTGATTGCGCATTTTGCCAAGGACCCGTCGGGCATGGTGGCGGTGGTCAAGCGCCTGGAGAACGGGCCGCCGGTCGGCTTCCCGGTGCAGTACCGGGTCAGCGGTCCGGATTTCGAGACGCTGCGGGCGGTCAGCCATCAGGTGGCCGACCAGTTGCGGGCACAGCCGGCGCTGTCGAATGTGCATCTGGACTGGGAGGCGCCGTCGAAAGTGGTGCGCCTGCGTATCGACCAGGAGAAGGCGCGCTTGCTCGGGCTGTCGTCGTCGCAGATCGCCGCGTTTCTGAGCACCTCGCTGCATGGCATGCCGGTGACCGAGTTCCGCGAGGGCACCGAGACCATTCAGGTGCGCTTGCGCGGCGCCGCGGCCGAGCGGACGCACCTGTCCCTGCTGCCGGATCTGGCCATCCCCGTGGCCGGTGGCCGCTCGGTGCCGCTGTCGCAGGTGGTGACGCCGGAATACGGCTTTGAAGATGGCGTGATCTGGCGGCGCGACCGGGTGCCGACGGTGACGGTGCGTGCCACCTTGTACGGCACCACCCAGCCGGCGCAAGTGGTGGCCGCGCTGGCGCCGGCCGTCGGCGAGATCGAAGCCACGCTGCCGCTGGGCTACCGCATTGCCGTCGGTGGCGCGGTGGAAGAGAGCGCCAAGGGGGGCGCGTCGGTGGCTGCCGGCATGCCCCTGTTCCTGGTGGTGGTGGTGACTGTGCTGATGATCCAGCTGCAGAGCTTTTCGCGTGTGGCCATGGTGTTGCTCACCGCTCCGCTCGGGCTGATCGGCGTGACCGCTTCCTTGCTGCTGTTCAACAAGCCCTTCGGCTTCGTGGCCATGCTCGGCACGATCGCACTGTCGGGCATGATCATGCGCAACTCGGTGATCCTGGTCGACCAGATCCGGCAGGACCGCGAGGAGGGGCGGACGGCCTGGGACGCCATTGTCGAATCCACCGTGCGCCGCTTCCGGCCGATCATGCTGACGGCCGCCGCGGCCATCCTGGCGATGATCCCGCTCACCCGCAGCGCCTTTTTCGGCCCGATGGCAGTGGCGATCATGGGCGGGCTGACGGTGGCGACGGTGCTGACGCTGATCTTCCTGCCCGCGCTGTATGCCGCGTGGTACCGCGTCAAACCCGAGACGCCGGCATGACATCGGCCCGACTGAAGCCGCGCGGCGGTGCAGCAACTGCGCTAAAATGCCGACGTTTGCGCCTATCTCATAAATTAGTATGTGCTAATATTTGCACAGGGAGCCGATGATGGATTTTGAACGCGCGCGCTTCAACATGGTTGAGCAGCAAGTCCGCCCGTGGGATGTGCTGGATCAGGATGTGCTTGAGTCGATGATGACCGTCAAGCGCGAGGAATTCGTGCCTGCCGCCCACAAGGCGCTGGCGTTCTCCGAGGCGGAGATCCCTGTCGGTTGCGGCCAGATCATGCTGTCGCCGGTCATCGAGGGCAAGGTGCTGCAGGCGTTGCAGATCAAGCCGACCGACTCGGTGCTGGAGATCGGTGCCGGCTCCGGTTACTTTGCCGCGCTGATGGCTGCGCGTGCTGACTGGGTGCGCAGCATCGAGATCGAGCCCGAACTGGCTGCGCTGGCCGCGGCCAATCTCAAGGCGGCCGGCGTCGAGAACGTGATCGTCGAAGAAGGCGATGGCAGCGAGGGTTGGCCCGCGCGTGGGCCCTACGACGTGATCGTGGTCTCCGGCGGCATGCCCGAACTGCCCGCGGCGCTCAAGACGCAACTGAATGTCGGCGGCCGCCTGTTTGCCTTCATCGGCGAGGCGCCGATGATGGTGGGTCGGCTGGTGACCTGTATCGGCGAAGGCCGCTACGAGTCGGTCGATCTGTTTGAAACCGTGGTGCCCCCGCTGCGCAATGCGCGCCGGGCCGACCCGTTCCGTTTCTGAGGCTGTCCCATGCGCCAGATGCGTCCGACCGAACTCAAGGCCTGGCTCGATGACCCGGCGCGCGAAGCGCCGGTCTTGCTCGATGTGCGCGAGCCGTGGGAGTTCGAGCTGTGCCATCTGGCCGGTTCGCAACTGATGCCGATGGCCAGCGTGCCGGCGCGGATCGACGAACTCGACCCGGCTGCCGAGATCGTGGTGATCTGCCACCACGGCGGGCGCAGCATGCAGGTAGCCATGTTTCTGGCGCAGCGTGGCTTCGGGCAGGTCATCAACCTGGCCGGCGGGGTTGCCGGCTGGGCCGCGCAGGTCGACCCGGCCATGCCGCAGTACTGAACACGCATCAACGCGGAGAATTGCATGAAGCGCACCCTGAGTGTCCTGTTGGTCAGCCTGGCATCCGCCTCCGCCTGGGGGGCAGACCTGATGTCGGTGTATCGCGACGCCTTGCAGAACGATGCGCGCTTTGCCGCAGCGAAAGCGCAACGCGAGGCGGGGCAGGAAAAAACCCTCCAGGGGCGCGCCGGCATCCTGCCGGGCATTGGCCTGTCGGCCAGCACGACCTGGAACGACAACACCTACTCGGGCGTCGATCGCAGCTTCAACAGCAATGCCTATGGCGCCGAGCTGCGCCAGCCGGTGTTCAACCGCGCGGTGTGGACGCAATATGAACAAGGGCAGTTGCAGACCGCGCTGGCCAATACCCAGTTTGAACAGGCGCGCCAGGATCTGATCATCCGGGTGTCGGAAGCCTATTTTGCGGTGCTCAACGCGCAAGATGCCACCACCGCGTTGCGCAGCCTGCGTGAGGCGGCCGTACAGCAGCTTGAGCTGGCGAAAAAGAGCTTTGAGGTGGGCACCGTGACGGTGACCGATGTGCACGAAGCGCAGTCCCGCTTCGACCTGGCGTCGGCGCGCCTGATTGCCGCCGAGAACGCGCTTGAAGTCGCCCGCCAGAGCCTGGCGCAGATCATCGGCAAGGCGCCGGAGGGTGTGGCGGGGCTGCGTCCGGGGGCCGAGCTTGGCCGTCCGCAGCCGGACGACATGCGCCAGTGGGTCGGCGCCGCCGAAACAGATGGTTTTGGCGTGCAGATCCAGCAGATTGCCACCCGCATCGCGGACCGCGAGGTCACGCGCAATGAGTCGGGCCACCTGCCCACGCTGGATGTGGTTGCCCGCTACAACCAGTCCGACGCCGGTGGCAGCAGCTTCGGCAGCGGTCGCAGCGAGAACACGCTGCGCACCATCGGACTCGAGCTGAATGTGCCGATCTACCAAGGTGGCGTGGTGTCGTCCCGCACGCGGGAGGCAGCCGCCTTGTTGACCAAGGCGGAGGCCGATCTTGATGACGCCCGTCGCACGGCCGCGCTGGCGGCCCGCCAGGCCTACCTCGGGGTGACCAGCGGTCTGGCCCAGGTAAAGGCGCTGGAGGCGGCCGAGGTGTCGTCGCGTTCGGCGCTGGAGGCCAACCGGCTGGGCTATGAAGTGGGCGTGCGGATCAACATCGATGTGCTCAACGCACAAAGCCAGCTGGCCGACACCCAGCAGCAATTGGCCAAGGCGCGCTACGACACGCTGATCGCGCAGTTGCGCCTGTCGGCTGCTGCCGGGGCGTTGAATGAAGAAGACGTGGCGCGCCTCAACGCGCTGCTGACCGGCACGCCCTGAGGGCGCGAGTCAGCCCTTGATCAAGGGCTTGAGCAGGTCGAGCGTGCGCGCCGTTGCGCCGCCATGTTGCTGCGCAAAGTGCTGACCGGCCGCGCCCATCGCTTGTCGCCGTGGTGCGTCGCCGAGCAGGTCGAAGGCGGCGCGCATGGCCTCGTCTACGGTCTCGAAGCGCAGGGCGGCCTGCGCGGTCAGCGCCGCCTCGCTGGCCTCGCTGAAATTGTAGGTGTGCGGCCCCAGCAGCACCGGGCGGGCGGCGGCGCAGCTCTCGATCAGGTTCTGCCCGCCAAAGGGTAGCCAGGTGCCGCCCATCAGCACCACGTCGGCCACGGTGTAGTAGGCCGCCATTTCCCCCATCGAATCACCCAGCCACACTGCCACGTCCGGCGACGGCGGCGCGGCGGCGCTGCGCCGGCCGAGGCGCAAGCCGGTTGCGCCGACCTGTGCGGCGACGGCGTCAAAGCGCTGCGGATGGCGCGGGACGATGACCAGCAAGGCGGTGTCGTGGGCCGGGTGGGCCGTGAAGGCGTCGAGCATTGGCGCCTCTTCGCCCTCGCGCGTGCTGGCGGCGAGAATCACCGGCCGCGCGCCAATGGTGGCCCGCCATTCGCGCCCCAGCGCCACGGCGGCAGCGGGCAAGGCCATGTCGAACTTGATGTTGCCGGTGACGACCGGGGCGCTGGCGCCGATCCGTTTGAGCCGCGCCGCATCGGCCGCGCTTTGCGCCGCCACGAGGCGGAAGCGGGCAAAGGTCTCGCGCGCCAGCCTGGAGAGGCGCAGATAGCGCCGCGCGGAGCGCTCGGAGAGGCGGGCATTGACCAGGGCGCAGGGCACGTCGAGCGCGTTGCAGGCCGCCATCAGATTGGGCCAGACCTCGGTCTCCATGACGACGCCAAGCCGGGGCTGGAAATGGCGCAGGAAGCGGCGTTGCAGCCAAGGCAGGTCGTAGGGCAGATACACCGAGTGCACCCGATCGCCATGGTGGCCAAAGAGCGCACGGGCGGTCTCCCGGC
>QQUN01000037.1 GCA_008501585.1 Pseudomonadota bacterium
AGCGACCAGCGCACTGCATGGTTGCCAGCGTTCCTGGCCTACTACAATGCCCGACGGCCTCACTCCGCTCTTGGATACCAGCCTCCAGCTTCCCGAATCCCCGGGAACAACCTATTGCAACTCAACACCTAGAACCCTTCGAGCACGATCTTGCCGCGGGCCGTGTTGCTCTCGAGCTTGGCATGGGCCCGCTTGAGGTTGGCGGCGTTGATGCGCCCGAAGTGATCGCCCACGGTGGTGCGGATCAGGCCGGGATCGACCAGCGCGGCGATCTCTTCGAGCAGCTGGTGCTGGGCGATCATGTCGGCGGTGCCGAACATCGAACGGGTGTACATGAACTCCCAGTGCAGCGACAGGCTCTTGCGCTTGAGCGCCCGTACGTCGAGTGCGGCGGGGTCGTCGATCAGGCCAAAGCGGCCCTGCGGTGCGATCAGCTCGACGATCTGCGCAAAGTGAGTGTCGGTCTGGTTCAGGCTCACCACATGGGTGATCGGGCCGAGCCGGGCCACTTCCGCGGCCAGCGGCCGGCTGTGGTCCACCACATGATGAGCGCCCAGCTCACGCACCCAGGCCTGGGTCTCGGGGCGCGACGCCGTGCCGATGACCGTGACGCCGGTGAGCCGACGGGCCAGCTGGGTCATGATCGAGCCCACCCCACCCGAGGCGCCGATGATCAGCAGTTGCTGGCCGGTCGCCTGCTTGCCCGGCACCAGCTGCAGGCGGTCGAAGAGCATCTCCCAGGCGGTGATGGCGGTCAGCGGCAGGGCGGCGGCCTGGGCGAAATCGAGGCTAGCCGGCATGTGGCCGACGATGCGCTCATCGACCAGGTGCAGCTCGGCGTTGGTGCCGGCGCGGGTCAGGTCGCCGGCGTACCACACCCGGTCGCCGACCTTGAAGTGCGCCACCTCCGGGCCGACCGCACGGACCACGCCGGCCGCATCCCAGCCCAGCACCTTCCACTGGCCGGCCTCGGGTGCCACGTTCTGGCGGATCTTGGTGTCGACCGGGTTGACCGAGATGGCCTTGATCTCGACCAGCAGGTCGCGACCGGTGGCCACCGGGTCGGGCAGGCTGATGTCCTGCAGCGCGTCGGCGTGGTCGATGGGCAGTGAGTGTTGGTAGGCAATGGCTTTCATGTCGCGATCCTGTGGTGTGGGCACGCCGTACGGGGCTGCCAGGTCAGTGCCGGGTGCCGCCGGGCACTGCGGAGTCGCTATCATTGGATTTTTGTTGTATTTGAAAAAGCGGCTGGCGATTGATCGACCTGATAGCAGAATTTGAAAATGAACACGCTGCAAGACCTGGAAATCTTCGTCCACACGGCGGACCTCGGCAGCCTGTCGGCCGCCGCGCGCCGGCTCGAGCTCACCCCGGCGGCGGCCAGCGCGGCGCTCAAGCGGCTGGAGACGAGCCTGCAGGCGCCCCTGTTCGTGCGCTCGACCCGCAGCCTGCGGCTGACTGCCGAGGGCGAGGTCTTCCTGCAGCACTGTCGCCAGGCGCTGGACTTGCTCGCCGACGGGCGCGCTGCCGTGGCCTCGGGGCGCAGCGTGGTGCGCGGGGCCTTGCAGCTGTCGCTGCCCTCCGACCTCGGTCGCAACGTGCTGCTGCCCTGGCTCGACGCCTTCCAGCGACGCCACCCGGCGCTGACCTTGCGCCTGCAGATGTCGGACCGCCTGGCCGATGTCTATCGCCAGCCGGTCGACCTGACCATTCGCTACGGCACCCTGCCCGACTCCAGCCTGGTCGCGCTGCCGCTGGTGCCCGGCAACCGGCGCGTGTTGTGTGCTTCGCCGGACTACCTGGCGCGGGCCGGGGCGCCGGCTTCGCCCGCCGAGCTGGTGGGCCACAACTGCCTGTGCTTCATGCTGAGCGAGGCGGTGCACGACCGCTGGCGCTTCTTTCGCGACGGGCAGGAAACCTCGGTGGCGGTGCGCGGCGACCGGGTGTCGGACGACGGCGACGTGGTTCGGCGCTGGGCACTGGCCGGCCATGGCCTGGCCTACAAGTCCCGTCTCGATGTGCACGCCGACCTGCGTGCCGGCCGGCTGGTGGCCGTGTGCCAGGACTGGCTGGGCGAGCCGGCGCCGCTCAACCTGCTCTGCGCCGATCGTCGCCAGCTGAGTCCGGCGGTGCAGCAGCTGCGGGCGTTTCTGATGCCGCGGCTGGCGGCGCTGTAGCGGCCGGGCGGCCGTTCGACACGCCAGCGGCCAGCGCTGATATGCTGAAGCGTGTGCCGGGGATCGCCGGCGCGTCTGTTGGGATCACGCATTTCGACCAGTGGCAGGGGGAGTCATGACGCAAGATACGGACAGAATTGCACGTGAAGTCGAAGACGCCGTGGCCGCGGATGTGGCCGGCGTGTCGGCCCGGGTGCGGCAGATCACGCTCAAGGTGCTGTCGGAGGGGCAGCTCGACAGCGCGGCCCTCAAATCGGTGATGGACGCGGTGGTGCGCGGGGCGAAGACGGGCGTCGAACGCCCGGACCCGCGCAACACCGACGCCTTGCGCGAAGCCATGCACGGCCTCGACCAGGCGCTGTCTTCCGCGGCCGAGGCCACCGGGCTGGCGGTGCAGGAGGCGGCCAGCCGCAGCGGCGAGTTTTCCCGGCAGAGCCTCAAGCAGTCGCTGGACGACCTCGGCTCGCTCGAGACGCTGTTCATCGAAACCCTCGGCGATGCGGCGCGGCAGTCCTCCGGCCATGTCCGCGAGACCTTGCTCAGCCTCGCCGAGCACGGCCGCAACAGCGGCACCGCGGTGGGGCATCAGGTACAGCAGGCGGTGTCGCAGCTGGCCCGGGCGCTGTTGGACATCACGCAGGAGCAGGTGCAGGCCGGTGCGCACACGCTGCGCCAGCAGGGTGCGCTGCTGGCCGGTATCGCCGCCGGCTTCCTGAAGGGCGTGGCCGACCGCCTGCAGCCGCCCGACGCGCCGGATCGCGACGCCTGATGTTCTGGCAGGCGGTGGGCGCGGCGCGCGACCTGTCGCGCGCGCAGGACATTGCCGGGGTGCTGATCCGCTACGGCTTCGGCGACCTGGTGCGCCGGCTCGGCATGGCCGATGCGCTGAGCAAGGCCGGCAAGGTGTTGCACTGGCAGGTGCCCGACGAGCTGGCGCGCCTCGAGCCCCCGGCGCGGGCCCGCCGTGCGCTCGAAGACCTCGGCCCGACCTTCGTCAAGCTCGGCCAGATCCTCGCCACCCGGGTGGACCTCTTCGCCCCGGAGTGGATCGACGAGCTGAGCAAGCTGCAGGACGCCGCCCCGGCCGTGCCCTTCGAGGCGGTGCGCGCCCAGCTCACCGAAGACCTCGGCGAGCCGCCCGAAGCGGCCTTTGCCGTCGTCCACACCGAACCGCTGGCCGCCGCCTCGCTGGCGCAGGTCTATCGCGCCACTCTGCATGACGGCCGCGAGGTGGTGCTCAAGGTGCGCCGCCCGGGCATCCGCCCGACCGTCGAGGCCGACCTGCGCCTGCTGACCCGGCTGGCGGAGATCATCGACGCCGACATGCCCGAGCTGCACCGCTACCACCCGCAGGCCGTGGTGCGCGAGTTCGCGGTGTCGCTGCGCCGCGAGCTCGACTTTGCCGCCGAGGGGCGCAGCGCCGAGCGCATCCGCGCCCATTTCGCCGGGCACGAAGACATCGTGATCCCGGCCATCCACTGGCAGTGGAGCGGTGAGCGGCTCAATGTGCAGGACTATATCGCCGGCATCCCCGGGCGCAATCTGGCGGCGGCCGACGCGAGCGGACTGGACCGCCGCCGACTGGCCCGCCGGGGGGCCATGGCGGTGCTGAAGATGACGCTGGAGGACGGCTTCTTCCATGCCGACCCGCACCCCGGCAATGTGTTCTATCTGCCGGGCAACCGCATCGCCTTCATTGATTTCGGCATGGTCGGGCGCCTCTCCGAAGCGCGCCGCTACGATGTGGCGGCGCTGATGCACGGCCTGGTGAGCGGCGACTCGGAGACCGTCGCCCACATCCTGCTCGACTGGCGCGATGGCGAGGACCTGGGCGCCGACACCGATCCGGCACGGCTGCGCAACGAAATCGACGCCTTCGTCGACCAGTACAAGGGCGTGCCGCTCAAGCGCCTCAGCCTCAGCGGCATGCTGGCCGACCTGGTGGCCATCCTGCGCGACAACCGGCTGACCCTGCCGGCCGACCTGGCCCTGCTGATCAAGGCCTTCATCTCGCTCGAAGGCATGGGCCGGCAGCTCGACCCGGACTTCGACATGGCCGGCGAGGCGGCGCCCTACCTCGAACGCACCATGATCGCCCACCAGTCGCCGGCGGCGCTGGCCCGGCGCGGCTGGCGCGCGGCGCGCGGCGCGGCCGAGCTGATCGCCGGCCTGCCGCAAGACCTCAGCGCGCTGCTGCGTGCCGCCAAGCGCGGCAAGCTGCGGGTGGAGGTCGAGGTGCTGCCGCTCAAACACTTCGGCGACCGCATCGACCGCGCGGTGAGCCGGCTGACCGTTGGCATCGTCACCGCGGCATTGATCATCGGCACCTCGATCGTCATGACCGTGGCCGGCGAAGGCCTGCTGGCCGGGCTGTCGACCTACGCGCTGCTCGGTTTCATCGGCGCGGTCGTCGGTGGCGTGTGGCTGTTGGTGTCGATCCGGCGCAGCAACAAGGAGTGAGTGGCGGCGGGCAAAAAAGAACCCGGCGCGCGGCCGGGTTCGTGCTTGGAGGGCGGTTCGCCTACACCGCCAGCCCGGTCGCCTCGTCCACCCCGAGCATCACGTTCATGCACTGGATGGCGGCGCCCGAGGCGCCCTTGCCGAGGTTGTCGAAGCGTGCCGCCAGCAGGATCTGCTCGCCATGGCCGAAGACGAAGATCTCGGCGCGGTTGGTGTCGTTGCAGGCGGTGGCCGGCAGGAAGCCGTTGTCGAGCAGCGGCGTGGCGTCGGCCGGCATGACCTTGATGAAGGTCTCGCCCGCGTAGTACTCGGCGAAATAGTGCTGCAGGTCAGCCGCGGCCACCGGTTTGGTGAGCAGGCGCGGCAGCAGCGGTACGGCCACCACCATGCCCTGGGCGAAGTTGCCGACGATGGGGGTGAACAGCGGCTTGTTGGCCAGGCCGGTGAGGGCCTGCATCTCGGGCAGGTGCTTGTGCGCCAGGCCGAGCGCATAGAAGCGCGGGCTCTTCATGGCATCACCCAGTTCGCCGGCCTCTTCGTAGCTGGCGATCATCTCCTTGCCGCCGCCGCTGTAGCCGGTGATGGAGTAGGTGGTGGCCGGATAATCGGCGGGCACGATGCCGGCGGCGATCAGCGGATGCATCAGCATGATGAAGCCGCTGGCGTGGCAGCCGGGCACGGCCACCTTCTGCGCCGTGCGCACGCGCTCGCGGTGGCCGGGGTTGAGTTCGGGCAGGCCGTACACCCAGTCCGGATGCGTGCGGTGGGCGGTGCTGGCGTCGAGGAAGCGGGTGCGGGTGTTGCCCGGCGCGAGCAGCGACACCGATTCTTTCGAGGCGGCATCGGGCAGGCACAGGAAGACCACGTCGGCGCGGTTGATGTACTCGGCCTTGACGGCGGCGTCCTTGCGCTGGGCGTCGGGGATGGTCAGCACCTCGACGTCGTCGCGCAGGGCGAGGCGCTCGTCGATTTTCAGGCCGGTGGTGCCGTGACGGCCGTCGATGAATACCTTGTAAGTCATGGCAGTGCTCCGCTGCAGGGCGTGGATGCAAAGCCTCATTCTAGCCCGGATGGCCGTGACGCCGAACCGGGGCGTGTTCAGGGCAGCACGAAGAAGCGGTAGCGTTGCGGCAGGCCCGGGCGCAGGGTGATGTCGCCGTCGCCGGTCTTGACCGCCAGCGCCGGGTCGCGGGTGAACACCTGCACGGTGGCCGAGGGCCGGGCGAGCAGGCGGTCGGCATCGCAGCGCGCCACGCCACCGGCCACCTGCACCTCGGTGCACTGGGCGAGCCAGGCGGGGCCCGAGCGGGGCAGTGGCGCAATGCGGGCGGCCGGGGCGGCGGGTGTCGGTGTGGCCGCCGGTGGCGGCGCGACAGGCGGTGGTGCCGCGGGCGGGGCGGCGGGCGGTTTGCGTGCCGCCTTGACGGCAGGCCGGGCTGGGGCGGGCGGTGTGTCGGCGACGGTGTCGGGTTGGGGGGTGGGCTCGGCCGTTGCCGGTAGCCTGGCCTTGACCGAATCGACCGCCTCCTGCAGCGAGGCACAGCCGCTGAGCGCGAGCACCGCCAGCAGTGCGAGCGTGCGGCGACAGGGGGCGGCGGCAGGGGGTTGGGGTGAAAACATGTCTAGGGTCTACGGCTGGGCGTGGCCGGATTTTAATCGCCTGTGGCGCCGATGGGTGGCCCGCTGGCCGCTCGAGAAAGTGTCCTGGGGTGTGGCCGGCGCCTGTCGTATGCTAGCGGGGATATTTTTCTGGCCCGACGCATGCCCACCGCCTCTCGCCCCGTCCTCCCCCTGTCGGCGCTGGTCACCGGCTTTGTCACCGTGCTGATCGGCTTCACCAGTTCGGCCGTGCTGATCTTCCAGGCGGCCGAGTGCGCCGGTGCCACGCCGGCCCAGGTGTCATCCTGGATCGGTGCGCTGGCGGTTGGCATGGGGCTGACCACAATCTTCTTGTCGTGGCGCTACCGGGTGCCGGTGGTGACCGCCTGGTCCACCCCCGGTGCGGCCCTGCTGGTGGGGAGCCTGAGCGGCGTGCCGATGGCGGAAGCGATCGGCGCCTTTGTGTTTTGCGGCGCACTGATCACCCTGGTGGGCGTCACCGGCTGGTTCGAACGCGCCATGCACCGCCTGCCGATCGCCCTCGCCGCGGCCATGCTGGCCGGGGTGTTGCTGCGCTTCGGCATGGATGTGTTCGTGTCGCTGAGCACGCGCTTCTGGCTGGTGATGGCGATGTTCGTCGCCTACCTGGTGTTCAAGCGCCTGTGGCCGCGCTACGTGATCCTGATGGTGCTGGTGATCGGTACCGCGGTGGCGGCGCTCACCGGCACGCTGCATCTGGACACCGTGGCGCTGGCGGTGACCACGCCGGTGTGGGTCACGCCGGTGTTCAACTGGCAGACGCTGATCGGCGTCGGCCTGCCCTTGTTCATCGTCACCATGGCCTCGCAGAACATTCCCGGCGTGGCGGTGATGCGGGCGGCCGGCTACCACGCCCCGATCTCGCCGGTGATCACCACCACCGGTGTCGCCACGTTGTTGCTGGCGCCGTTTGGCGGCTTTGCGCTCAACCTGGCGGCCATCACCGCGGCGATCTGCATGGGGCCGGAGGCGGATGAGGATCCGGCGCGGCGCTATGTGGCAGCGCTGTTCGCCGGGGGCTTCTCCTTGCTGCTGGGGGTGTTCGGCGCCACCATCGGCGCGCTGTTCGCGGCCTTCCCGCGCGAGCTGGTGTTCGCCATCGCCGGGCTGGCCCTGCTCGGGACCATCGGCAACGCACTGAGCCTGGCCATGAAGGCCGACGAGACCCGCGAGGCGGCGCTGGTCACCTTTCTGGCCACGGCCTCGGGGATGGCCTTGTTCGGCATCGGTTCGGCGTTCTGGGGCCTGGTGCTGGGCGGGCTGACGCTGGCGCTGCGCAAGCCGGTTGCGGGCTGAGCGCCTGCGCGTTTTTCGGGCGGGGCCGCTGCCACACCGGATCAGTCGAGCGATGCGCCTTGGGTGCGGCCGCGGCCGGTGGCCTCGTCGTAGGCGAGTTCGCGCGCCCGGGTCTGGTCGATGATGGCATTGCCGCGGCGATTGGCCGCCGCAGACAGGCCGTCGCAGTCGGGATGCGGCGGCACGGCCATCAGGGCCTGTTCGATCTCGCGGGCGGCCTGGACGGCGAGGTCGGCATGGCCTTGCTCATGGGTGCGCAGGGCGGCCAGGTACTCGGCGTAGCGCTGGCGCAGCTCGGTGCGGCGTGGCAGGCGGATGGCGTCGGGCAGGGTGAATTCGATGTCGACCTCGGTGCTCACCCGCTGCATGCGGCACAGGCCGTTGTCGGCGCGCCAGAAGGTGCGCCAGCGGATGAACCAGCGGGTTTGGCTGTGGTTGCCGTGGACGCGCACCGGCGAGGCGGCGGTGAGCGCCGCTTGCAGATCGGTGGCGTCGGCCAGGTCGACCGGGTAGCCCAGCTGGCTGACACTGACCGGCACGCGGGCGAGCGCCGGCACACTGACGAGCAGGCAGAGCATGGCGGCCAGGGCGCACGGCGCGCTGGCTTGAGCAATCATCAACGTGGGTCCCTCCCGCAGCGACGGCTCAAGCGGCCATGCTACCCGATCCGGATGCGGTCGGCCACCGGGGCGGTGTCACCCGTCCTGCGGCGCTTCCGGGCTGCGGTCCGGGGTGGCCACGCGGCGGATCCAGCGGGCGAACACCTCGGCCTCGGGCCGCGGGGCGCCCGGTGCCGCGACCAGCCAGAAGCCGCGCCCGGTCATGGGGTGGCGGTCGCCGCCGAGCGGCATCAGCCGGCCTTCGCGGAACAGCGTGCTCATCATCTCCTTGCGGCCGATGGCCAGCCCCTGCCCGGAGGCGGCGGCATGGATGAGCTGGTCGTAGTGGTTGAAGCGGATGCGCCCGCGCGGGCGCACGTCGTCGAGGCCATTGGCGGCCAGCCAGGGCGACCAGCTCAGCCAGGGGAAACGGGCGTCGTCCAGGTCGAGCAGCACCTG
>QQUN01000001.1 GCA_008501585.1 Pseudomonadota bacterium
GCGCCCGGCAAAGGTCGTTCTGGCATTCTTATGGCTGTTCATCCGGTTGGACTCCTTGGGTTACTGAAGCGTCGAGAACTCCAGTCTCCCAGATCCTTCCGGATGAACAACCTATTGAAACATCACACCTAGCGCGCAGCCCAGGGCGAATCTGCCCGCACGATGCGGTTACGGCCACCCTGCTTGGCCTGGTAGAGGCACTGATCGACCCGCGCCACGAAATCGAGGGCCGCGTCCGTGTGTGTCGGCACGAGGGTGCCGACACCGAGGCTGATCGTCAGCTGCTGGCCCGCGGGCGAGCAGGCATGCGGAATCTGCTCCTTGAGAATCAGGCTGCGACACCGCTCGGCCACCTTGGCTGCCGCAGCCGCGTCGGTGCCGGGCAGGATCAGCACGAACTCCTCGCCGCCAAAACGGGCGAGGCCATCGCGACTGCGGGTCGCTGCGCCGGCCAGCACCTGGGCCACCCGCTTGAGGCAGGCATCGCCCTGGATATGCCCGTAGCAGTCGTTGTACTGCTTGAAGTAGTCAATATCGATCAGGATCAGCGACAAGGGCTGCGCGGTGCGGCGCGCCTCCTCCCACTCGGCCTCCAGCGCCGAATCGAACATGCGCCGGTTCGAGACGCCGGTCAGCCCATCCTTGAACGACAGCGACTCGAGCTCTCTTTGCAGCGCCAGCAATTTCTGCTCGGTGCGCTTGCGCTCGCTGATATCGAACATGAAGCCGATCAGCGATTCGACATCCCCCGCCTCGTTTCGCACCACATGCACCACGTCACGGATCCAGACATGCTCACCGTCCTTGGTCAGTGCCCGGTAGTCGGCCTCGTGGTCCGTCCCCGCCTGGGATTGCGCCACGCAGAACGCCACCACCCGCTCGCGATCCTCCGGATGCATGCGCTCGGCCCAGTCCTGCACCGTCACCCAGCTCGACGGCGACCAGCCCAGCAGCGCCTCGATCTGCGGACCAATGTAGGTGAAACGCGCCGAGGCCCAGTCGATCTGCCAGGGAATGGCCTTGGTCGACTCGAGCAGGGTCTTGTACACCGTGCTGTCGGCCTGAGAAGGATCGGCGGCTTGGGTCATGAGGCAAGGTCCGGAACACTGGGCAGAAAAAGGCGGGCGCGCAGCGGCGGACCCGGGCAACGCATCCACAATAGCGCAGACACCGCGCCACCGCCGTGTCCGCCGTCACTCCGCGCGGCCGGCGGCATCATCCTCGCGCCCGCACCGGTCCGGCACCGAGAAATCGGTCGGCAAACGCCGCCGCGGGCACCGGCGGGCTGAACAGATAGCCCTGGCACACATCGCAGGCCAGCGCGCGCAAGGCCGCCAGTTGGGCCGGCCGTTCCACGCCTTCGGCCACCACCTGCATCTCGAAGGCCCGCGACATGGCGAGGGTTGCCTTCAGGATGGCGTCGCCGCGGGCGTCCGCCGGCGCATCGATGGAGCGGACAAAGCTGCGGTCGACCTTCAAGGCGTCGAAGGGCAGCACCCCCAGGTAAGACAGCGACGAGTAGCCCGTGCCGAAATCATCCAGCGCCAGGCGGACACCGCGCCGGCGCAGTTGGCGCAACTCATCCAGCGCCGAACTCTCCGGATGCAGGAACACCGACTCCGTCACCTCCACCTCCAGCACCTCGGCCGGCAGCGCGCGCTCGGCCAGCGCCGCCAGCAGCCGGGCGGCAAACCCCGGCTGCGCCAGCTGCCGCGCCGACACGTTGATCGCCACCCGGGGCGGTGCCAGCCCGGCCGCCCGCCAGCCGACGATGTGGTCAAGCGCACGGCCCACCACCCAGTCGCCGATCGCCACGATCTGGCCCGAGGCCTCGGCCACCGGAATGAAGTGGTCCGGCCGCACAAAGCGCCCGTCGCCCTGGCGCCAGCGCAGCAAGGCCTCACACCCGACCAGCGCCCCGCTGGCAATATTCAATTGCGGCTGAAAGTGCAGCGACAGCTCATCGCGCGCAATCGCCTGGCGCAGCCCGCTCTCGATCGCCACCCGCGCGCGTACCGCATCGTTCATCTCGCGGGTGAAATAACGCACCACATTGCCCCCCGAGCGCTTGGCGTCGTACATCGCCGTGTCGGCATTGCGCAACAGCGTCTGGGCATCGGCGCCATCGTCCGGAAACAGGCTCACCCCGATGCTCGCGCTCACGCACAACTCCACCTCGCCCGCCATCAAGGGCTGGCGCACCGCCTCGAGCAGCTTGGCCACCACCGGCGCCACGCTGGCCGGCCAGCTGACCTCCGGCAACACCATGATGAACTCGTCGCCGCCCTGGCGCACCAGGGTGTCGGAGCCGCGCACACAGGCTTGCAGCCGCTGTGCCAGCTCAACCAGTAACACATCGCCCACGGCGTGGCCGTGCACGTCGTTCACATCCTTGAAGCGGTCGATGTCGATGAACAACACCGCCACGCCGCCGCGACCGCGACGTTGCGCCTGCGCAATCGCCTGCGCCAGCCGGTCGTCCAGCAAGGCCCGATTGGCCAGGCCGGTGAGCTGATCGTGGTAGGCCAGATGGCGGATCCGTGCCTCCGCCTCCTTGCGCTCGGTCACATCGGTCACCGAACCGGCCATCAACACCGCGCGACCCCGCCGGTTGCGCACCGCCTCCCCGCGCGAGCCGATCCAGCGGTAGCTACCATCGCGCGCTCGAACCCGGTATTCAAAGTAGAAGAACGGCGTCTCGCCCTTGAGGTGCTGCGCCACCGCCCGGTTGTAGCCGGCCCGGTCATCCGGATGCACAAGCGCCAGCCAGCCGTGCGTGTCGCTCAGGAAATTGCTCGAATACCCCAGGATGGCCAGCAACCGGTCGCCCACGCGCAGGCGCTTGCTCACCGGATCCCACGACCACAGGCCGTCGTTCGCCCCGCGCATGGCCAGCCCGTGCGCACGGAAAGTCGCCCGCAGGTAGCGGACCTCGTGCCAGCCAAGCAACGCCGCCACCACCAGCAGACCCGCCCCCGCCGCCAACGCACCATCCGCCGCCAGCCACGCCCCGGCCACCAGGCACAGCACCGCCGCCAGCCCCGTCACCAGCAACCAGAGCCGCCGCCCCCCGAATTCGCGCACGTCACTCACCGACACCACGCCATCTTTGCCCCCCGGCCACCCAACGCCCCGCAACGGCAGCGTCGCCTAGTACGAAGGTTCTACGGCGCAAACGGCGCGGCCTTGATGGTCAATACGCCGTGAGCGGCACGGCGCGGGCATCCGGATAGTGGCAGCGCGAGGCACCGCATCCCCCCGTTGACCGGCCGAGCGCAGCGACGCCGGGATCAGCGTCGCCAGCCCGGCACATCGCTCCCGGCGTCGGGCCTACGGCCCTCGGCCGGGCTACGCTTGCCGCGCCATCCTCGCGAGTTTGCGGCGCATGAAAAGCAACCGCACGCTCGACCACACCCCATAGACGGCAGCGCAAATGATGACAGTGCGCCAGTTCCTTGTTCCTGCGGAACCAAAATGCAGCGGCGCCGCGAGATAGAACGGAATCAGCCCGGCAAACAGAAAAGCCCCATGCACTGCATCCGGTCCGTGGTAGCGCCTATTCGCGACATCATAGAGAGCGACCAGCGACTGCCAGTCACCCTCGCGCGCCAGTGCAGCGACATAGTCTTCGCCGATTCGCAACTGCACCTCCCCGTCGACACTCAGCCCGAGCGCCCGCTGTCCCGCTGCTTCGAACGAAAACAGCGTGGTTACTCGACGAGACGCCCCCCAACCGGCATTGCTGCGGCAGATGTCGAACACTCGGTCGAATCGAACACGCTCGTAGTGCACGCGCAAGCACTCTAAAAGGATGGATCTGAGCCTGACCACACGCAGCAACTGTTGCACATTCGGCCCCCAGCATGCCAGCGCCGTAGCCCGGCCGAGCGCAGCGACGCCGGGATCAGCCTTGCCAGTGGGAGACGATAGCCCCGGCGTCGGGCCGGCGGCCCTCGGCCGGACGGACGTGCGGAAGGAGGCGACCGTCGTCGCCCTCTCGTAGGGTGGGCAGCTCGCCTGCCCGCCATCGGTGGGAGATGCGTCGCGGTGGTGCATTGGGGCGGCCGTTGTTGGTGGGCGGCGAGCCGCCCACCCTACGACGTCTGCCGCCACCGGTAGCCCGGCCGAGCGCAGCGACGCCGGGATCAGCCTCGCCAGCCGGGCACGTTTTCCCCGGCGTCGGGTCTGCGGCGGGCGCATTCGGCGGATTGCGCTTCGCTAATCCACCCTCCGAGTTACGTGGGCTCCGCAATCGACTGCAAAGCGGGCCAGATCGCGTTCAAGCACAAGGTTCCTTACTGAATCGCCACCCTCTTCATACTCGGTTGTATCAACACCGTAGATAAATAGGCGGTTTCCATCATCACGGAGTCCCTGCTTGCATACAGCTCGCCCGTCGTCTGATGGAGTGTCGCATGCAAACGATTGAACCGCAGCCGTCTGGACCGGTACGCACTCAACCGATGCACCTCTACACATCACGGCCTCCGACGGACCTGAGTAGTCCCGGATTTCCACGTCTCGATGGCGAATTAATGCCCACACCGACCAGTTTCCATCGAGATGCTTTGCGTTTCGTTGCGCCACTTCCCATTCTTGATAGCCGTCCACGGAAACGCCAGGAGGAAACCCATTAAACGGAACGTCGTTTGTCAGTGTAAGCACTTCACATCGACGAAAATCGACCAAGACATACTCAGTCCATCCTGCGAACGCACTTTGTTGAAACGCCGCGAACAGGATCATCGCAACGTATCGCCCCCACCCTTTTGAGCTTGAGTTGGTGAGCCCCCTCAATGCGCCTCATCCCAATTCGCCCCATCCCCCACTTCGGCCACCAGCGGCACCGACAGCTTGGCCACACCGGCCATCAGCTTCGGCAACTGCTCGCGCACCGTCGCCAGCTCCTCGTCCGGCACTTCCAGCACCAGTTCGTCATGCACCTGCAGGATCAGCTTTGAGGCGAGCTTGTCGCGCTTGAGCCAGGCCGAGCAGGCGATCATGGCTTTCTTGATGAGGTCGGCGGCGGTGCCTTGCATGGGGGCGTTGATGGCGGCGCGTTCGGCGCCCTGGCGGCGGCCGGCCTGGCTGGCGTGGATGTCGGGCAGGTGGAGGCGGCGGCCGAAGGCGGTTTCGACGTAGCCCTTGTCGGCCACTTCGGCGCGGGTGCGGGCCATGTAGTCTGCCACGCCGGGGTAGCGGGCGAAGTAGCGGTCGATGTAGCTGGCGGCGGCGCTGCGTTCGATGCCGAGGTTCTTGGCGAGGCCGTGGGCGCTCATGCCGTAGATGAGGCCGAAGTTGATGACCTTGGCGTAGCGGCGCTGTTCCTTGTCCACCTCCGCAGCACTGACGCCGAAGATCTCGGCAGCGGTGGCGCGGTGCACATCCTCGCCGTCGGCGAAGGCTTGCAGCAGGCGCTTGTCGCCCGACAGGTGAGCCATGATGCGCAGCTCGATCTGCGAGTAGTCGGCACTGACCAGGCGATGCCCCTTGGGGGCGATGAAGGCGGCGCGGATGCGGCGGCCCTCTTCGGTGCGGATGGGGATGTTCTGCAGGTTGGGGTCGGAGCTGGCGAGGCGGCCGGTGACGGCCACGGCCTGCGAGAAGCTGGTGTGCACCCGGCCGGTGTGGCGATTGACCATCAGCGGCAGCTTGTCGGCGTAGGTGTTCTTGAGCTTGGCCAGGCCCCGGTAGTCGAGCAGCAGCTTGGGCAGGGGGTAATCCTCCGCCAGCTTCTGCAGCACTTCTTCGTCCGTCGAGGGCTGCCCGGTGGCGGTTTTCTTGACCACCGGCAGTTCAAGCTTGCCGAACAGCAGTTCGCCGAGTTGCTTGGGGGAGTTGAGGTTGAAGGGCTGGCCGGCGAGCTTGTGGGCCTCGGCTTCGAGCTCGACCAGGCGGCGCCCGAGTTCTTCGCTGTGCTGGGCGAGTAGGAAGTCGTCGATCAGCACGCCGTTGCGCTCCATCTCGAACAGCACTTCCATGGTGGGGAGTTCGATGTCGCGATAGACCGATGCGAGTTGCGGCTCGGCGGCCAGCTGGCCGGCAAAGCATTGCTGCAGGCGCAGGGTGATGTCGGCATCCTCGGCGGCGTATTCACTGGCCTGGTCGATGGCCACTTCGTCGAAGCCGATCTGCTTGGCGCCCTTGCCGCACAGGGCGGTGTAGGGAATGGTCTCCAGCCCCAGATGTCGTTTGGCGAGGCTGTCCATGTCGTGCGACTTGTCACTCTCCAGCACATAGGAGGCCAGCAAGGTATCGTCGGCGATGCCGCGCAGGCGCACGCCATGGTTGGCCAGCACATGCTTGTCGTACTTGAGGTTCTGGCCGGCCTTCTTGTATTTGTCGCTCTCCAGCCAGGGGCGCAGGGCGAGCAGCACGGCGTCGAGGCCGAGCTGGTCGGGCGCGCCGGCATAGCGGTGATTGATGGGCACATAGGCCGCGCCGCCGCCGGGCACGGCAAAGGACAGGCCGACCAGGGTGGCGGCCATCGGGTCGAGGCTGGTGGTTTCGGTGTCGAAGGCGGCGATCGGCGCGCTGCGCAACTTGACCACCCAGGCGGCCAGCGCCTCGGCGTCGAGCACGGTGTCGTAGCCCTGGCGGTGGCTGGTGGGGTCAGCGGGATGCTCGACGGCAGCCGGCGCGCTGGCCGCGGCCGGGGCGGGCGCGTCGCCGGCCTGCTGCACTTCGCGCAGCCAGCTCTTGAATTCGAGATGCGAGAACAGTTCGACCAACTTCTCGCGGTCTTCCTCGCGCTGCGTCAGATCGGTGGGGCCGAGGCCGAGGTCGAGGTCGGTGGCCACGGTCACCAGCTTGCGCCCCAGCGGCAGGAAGTCCAGATGCTTGCGCAGGTTCTCGCCCACCTTGCCGCCCACCTCGTCGGCGCGGGCGACGATGTCGTCCAGCGTGCCGAACTGGGTGAGCCATTTCACGGCCGTCTTGGGGCCGCATTTTTCGACGCCGGGGATGTTGTCCACGCTGTCGCCGACCAGCGCCAGGTAGTCGATGATGCGCTCGGGCGGCACGCCGAACTTGGCTTCCACGCCGGCCGGGTCGAGCACTTCGTTGCTCATGGTGTTGACCCAGCGCACCCGCTCGTCGACCAGCTGGGTGAGGTCCTTGTCGCCGGTGGAGATCACCACGTCCATGCCCGCTTCGCTGGCCTGGCGCGCCAGCGTGCCGATCACGTCGTCGGCCTCGACGCCCTCGACCATCAGCAGCGGCCAGCCGCGCGCGCGGATCGCCTCGTGCAGCGGCGCGATCTGCACCGCGAGGTCCTCGGGCATGGGCGGGCGATGCGATTTGTATTCGGGGAACCAGTCGTCGCGGAAGGTCTTGCCCTTGGCGTCGAACACGCAGGCGCGGTAGTCCGCCTTGTAGTCGGCATCGAGCCGACGTAGCATGTTCAACACTCCGTAAACCGCGCCAGTCGGCTCGCCTGCGGCATTTCGCAGGTCGGGCATGGCATGGAAGGCGCGGAACAGATAACTCGATCCATCAACGAGCAGCAGCGTGGGCATGGGGATGTCACCGGCAAATGAGTTCGGAGGACGGACCCGCCGCTGCGCCAGCAACACGAGGCTTCATGAACGCCAAGGACAAACTCCCCGCCGACCTGCCCAATGCCGCCGTGCCGCAATACAACGCGCGCGAATCCTGGCGAATCTTCGGAATTATGTCAGAGTTCGTGGAGGCCACCGAACGGCTCAACGCGATCCGCCCGGCGGTGTCCATCTTCGGCAGCGCACGCACGCCGGCCGATCACCCCTACTACGTGCTCACCGAGCAGATCGCGCGCAAGCTGTCGGATGCCGGCTTTTCGGTCATCTCCGGCGGCGGCCCGGGCATCATGGAGGCGGCCAACAAGGGCGCCTTCTTCGGCAAGAGCCCGTCGATCGGCCTCAACATCCAGCTGCCGCACGAGCAGCAGGCCAACCCCTACCAGGACATCTCGCAGACCTTCCAGCACTTCTTCGCGCGCAAGTTCATGTTCGTGAAGTTCGCCTCGGCCTATGTCGTCATGCCCGGCGGCTTCGGCACGCTGGACGAGTTGCTCGAGGCGATGACGCTGATGCAGACGGGCAAGACCCGCAACATCCCCATCATCCTGGTGCACAAACCCTTCTGGGCGGGGCTGCTGGCGTGGTTCAAGGACCGGCTGGTGAGCGAGCGCATGATCAACCCCGAAGACCTCGACCTGATCCAGCTCATCGACGAGCCGGACCAGGTGGTCGAAGCCATCTTCAAGCACTACGAAACCCGCGGCTTCCTGCCGCTGCCCGACGAACACGAACTGATGCTCAACCTATGAAACTGCTGCGTTTCGGCCCGGCGGGCGAAGAGCGCCCCGGCCTGCTCGATGCCCATGGCGTGGTGCGCGACCTGTCCGACGTGGTCGGCGACATCACCCCGGCCACGCTCACGCCGGACGCGCTGGCCGCGCTGCGCGCCATCGACCCCGCCAGCCTGCCCGCGGTGCCGGGCGCACAGCGCCTCGGCGTGCCCTGGAGCGGCTGCGGCAAGTTCGTCGCCATCGGCCTCAATTACTCCGACCACGCCGCCGAGGCCGGGCTGCCCGAGCCGGCCGAGCCGGTGATGTTCCCCAAGTGGACCAGCTGCCTGTGCGGCGCCAACGACGACATCATCCCGCCGCCGGACTTCACCCGGCTGGACTGGGAGGTCGAGCTGGGCATCGTCATCGGCCGCACCGCGCGCCGGGTGAGCGCGGCCGAGGCGCTCGACCACGTGGCCGGCTACTGCGTGGCCAACGACATCTCCGAGCGCGCCTACCAGTTCGACCGCTCCGGCGGCCAGTGGGGCAAGGGCAAGGGCTTCGACACCTTCGGCCCGGTCGGCCCGTGGCTGGTCACCGCCGACGAAGTGCCCGACCCCCAGGCCCTCGGCCTGTGGCTGAGCGTCAATGGCGAGCGCATGCAGGACGGCCATACCTCAAAGATGATCTTCTCCGGCGCCCGCCTCGTCGCCGAATGCAGCCGGGTGATGACCCTCGAGCCCGGCGACCTGATCATCACCGGCACCCCGCCCGGCGTCGGCATGGGCCACACGCCGCCGCGCTACCTGCAGCCGGGTGACGTGGTCGAGGCCGGCATCGACGGGCTCGGCGTGCAGGTGCAGCGGGTGCGCAAGCCGTAGCACGGCGCCAATGCCAGCACAGACCAAAACCATCCGATGGCGCGGGGGTCAAACTGCTAGAATCGCGCCAATCAAGGAGAACCCCATGCGCACGCCGCTCGTCAAACTGCTGATTGCCGCCCCGTTGTTTGCCTTCACCCTGTCCGCCAGCGCGCAGGACACACCCGCCCGCCTCGAAGACGTCCCCGCCCCGCCGCCGATTCCGGCCGGCGTGACCGAGGAAGACTTCGAACCGCAGGTCACCATCGTCAAGCGCGGCGAGGACGTGGTCGAGGAATACCGCGCCCATGGCAAGCTCTACATGGTCAAGGTCACCCCGCCGCATGGCACGCCCTACTACCTGATCGACCGCCGCGGTGATGGCACCTTCGAGCACATCACCGGCGAAAAACCGCTGTCCGTCCCGATGTGGGTCGTCAAGTCCTGGTAAGTTCAACCCTCTCGCCGGCCGGGCCACTGTCCGGCCGGTGATATCGCCATGTCCGTTTTCACACCCGTCACCCCCGACGCCCTCGACCAGTGGCTGTCCAACTATGCCATCGGCCACCTGATCGAGCTGCGCGGCATTTCCGAAGGGGTGCAGAACAGCAACTTCTTCGTCACCACCAGCCTCGGCCGCTATGTGCTGACCCTGTTCGAGACCCTGTCGCACGCCGAGCTGCCCTTCTACCTGCACCTGATGGCCCACCTGGCGCGCCATGGCCTGCCGGTGCCGGCCCCGATCGCCGACCTCGACAACGAATACCTCGGCACCCTCTCGGGCAAGCCGGCCGCGCTGGTGCGGCGCCTGTCGGGCGCCTCCGACATGGCGCCCGACGCCGGCCGCTGCCGCAAGGTCGGCACCATGATGGCCGGCCTGCACCTGGCTGGCCAGCGCTTCGGCCGCCGCCAGGAAAACCCGCGCGGCCCCGAGTGGCGCAGCCGCACCGCGCAGGCGGTGCGCCCCTACCTGCCCATCGACGAGCAAACCCTGCTCGATGACGAACTCGCCTTCCAGGCCGGCATCGACATCGCCGCGCTGCCCGATGGCGCCATCCATGCCGACCTGTTCCGCGACAACCTGCTGTGGGATGGCGACGAGGTCGGCGGCGTGATCGACTTCTACTTTGCCGGCAACGACGCCCTGCTGTTCGACCTGGCGGTGACGGTCAACGACTGGTGCGCCAACGCCGACGGCACCCTCGACCCGGCGCGCACCCGCGCCCTGCTCGCCGGCTACCATGCCGAGCGCCCGCTCACCGAGGCCGAACACGCCGCCTGGCCGGCCATGCTGCGCGCTGCGGCGCTGCGCTTCTGGCTGTCGCGCGCCGAAGACTTCCACCTGCCGCGCGACGGCGAAATGGTGCTGGTCAAGGATCCCAACGAATATCGCGACATCCTGCGCCAGCGCATCGCCGCCGGCCACACCCTGCCCTGGCTCGCCCCATGACCGACCTCGCCGACCTGCCCCCCGCCCGCCCCCTGCGCCCCGGCGCCTGCCTGGCCTGGCTGGCCCACGGCTGGCGCCTGTTCCTGCGCGACCCGGCGCGCTGGGCGGTGATTGCGCTGATCTTCGTACTCATCCTCGCCGCGCTGGGCTTCGTGCCGCTGGTCGGCTGGGCGATCAGCCTGGTCGGCCTGCCGGTGCTCACCGCCGGCCTGCTGATGGTCGCCGACGACACCGCGGCCGGCCGCCCGGTACGCATCGACGGCCTGTTCGACGGCCTGCGCCGCGACGCCGCCCGTCATGTCATGCTCGGCATCTGTTACCTGGTCGGCGGCCTGCTCGCCGCCTTCGTGGCCGCCGCCATCGGTGGCAGCGCCGCCCTCACCGGCGCGCTGATCGGCCCGCTGGCCGCGGCCGGGCTCACCGCCGGCGGCGTGATGCTGGCCAGTATCGTCTTCATGGCACTGTGGATCGGGCTGATGATGGCGCTGTGGTATGCCCCGGCGCTGATCGTCTTTCACCAAGCCGAGCCGCTCGACGCCCTGCGCCACTCGGCCCGCGCCTGCCTCGGCAACCTGCCGGTGTTCTTCGTGCTCGCGCTGTGCCTGTACGTGCTCGGCTGGCTGGCCATGCTGCCTGCCGGCCTGGGCATGCTGGTCCTCGTGCCGGTGGTCGCCGGCGCGCAGCATGCCGCCTACCTCGACACCTTCGGCCAGCGCCCCGCGCTGCCCGACCCCGCTGAGTCTGCCTGACATGCAAGCCTACAAACGCAGCCCCACCCGCGGCTTCGCCTGGATCACCGAAGGCTTCCGCCTGTGGAAGCGCAGCCCGGCGCTGATCACCTACCTGACCTTCGGCTATCTGCTGATCCTGGTGCTGCTCAGCGTCATCCCGCTGATCGGCCAGGCCGTGGCCTCGCTGATCCTGCCGATCATCTCGCTCGGCGTGCTCAACGGCACGCTGGCCGTGCACGAGGGGCGCAAGGTCGGGCCCGACATCCTCCTCTCCGGCTTCAAGAGCAATGTCGCCGGCCTGGTCACCGTTGGCGGGCTGTACCTCACCGGCACCCTGCTGGCGCTGGGCGCCACCGCGCTGATCGACGGCGGCATGCTGCTCAAGATCATGGTCGGCAACCACCCACTCAACGAAGAAGCCATGGCCACGCCGGGCCTGATGAACGCCTCGCTGTTCGGCACCTTGCTGACCACGCCGCTGATGATGGCCTACTGGTTTGCCGCCATGCTGGTCGGCTGGCACGGGCTGTCGGCACCGAAGGCCATGTTCTTCAGCCTGATCGCCTGCTGGCGCAGCTTCGGCGCCTTCAGCATGTACCTGCTGGGCATCTTCTTCCTGGTGCTGGGCGGCCCGGCGCTGCTCATCTCGGTGATCGCGCAGAGTTCGCCCGCCCTGGCCAGCCTGCTCACCGTGCCGCTGCCGCTGATCACCATCCCCATCGTGTTCGCCTCCTTCCTGCCCAACGTGCTGGACATCTTCGGCCACGACCTGCCGCCCGCCGCGCATGGCTGACGGACCGATCGGCCTGCTCGGCGGCACCTTCGACCCGATCCACATCGGCCACCTGCGCCTGGCCGAAGAAGCGCGCGAATCGCTCGGCCTGGCCGAGCTGCGCCTGGTGCCGGCCGGCGAGCCGCCGCACCGCGGCACCCCGCGCTGCGCCGCCGAGCATCGCCTGGCCATGGCCCGGCTGGCAGTGGCCGACAACCCGCTGCTGACCGTCGACGACAGCGAAGTCCACGCCGACGGCCCGAGCTACACCGTACTCACCCTCGAACGCCTGCGCGCACAGGTCGGGCCCGCGCAGCCGCTGGTGCTGATCCTCGGCGCCGACGCCTTCGAGGGGCTGCCGGGCTGGCATCGCTGGCACGAACTCTTCCGCCTGGCCCACATCGCGGTGGCCAACCGCCCCGGCTACGCTCCGCACGGCCGGCGCTGGCCCTCGGTCCTGTCACCCGAGCTGGACGCCGCCTGCCACGGCCGGCGGCTGAGCCACGCCGATCAGCTGCGCGCCGCACCCGCCGGCGGTCTGCTGCCTTTTGACATGACCCCGCTGGCCATTTCGGCCACCCACATCCGCGAACTGCTGGCGCAGGGGCACAGCGCCCGATATTTGCTCCCCGCTCCGGTTCTCGACTATATTGCCGCGCATTCCCTCTATAGCTGACCCCATGGAACTCGACCAACTCCAACAGACCGTCGTCAACGCCCTCGAAGACGTCAAAGCCATCGACATCGAGGTGATCGACACCTCCAAGCTGACCGCGCTGTTCGATCGCATGATCATCGCCAGCGGCAACTCGGGCCGCCAGACGCGCGCCCTCGCGCGCAACGTGCAGGACGAGGTCAAGAAGGCCGGCGGCAAGGTCACCAGCGTCGAAGGCGAAGACAGCGGCGACTGGGTGCTGGTCGACCTGGGCAGCATCGTGGTGCACATCATGCAGCCGGCCGTGCGCGCCTACTACAACCTCGAAGAACTCTGGAAGGCCGCCCCGAGCCGGCCCAAGCCCGCCGCCAAGCCGTGAAACTGCTGATCGTCGCCGTCGGCACGCGCATGCCCGACTGGGTCAGCGCGGGCTACGACGACTACGCCAAGCGCATGCCGCGCGAGGCATTGATCGAACTCGTCGAAGTCAAGGCCGAGCCGCGCACCACCGGCAAGACCGCGCCGGCCATGATGGCCGCCGAAGCCGCCCGCATCGAAGCCGCGCTGCCCGAGCGCTGCCACCGCGTCATCCTCGACGAGCGCGGCACGGAGCTGACCACCCGCAAGCTCGCCGACCGCTTCGAGCGCTGGCTCGGCGACGGCCAGGACGTGGCCTTCATCATCGGCGGCCCGGACGGCCTCGACCCCGCCCTCAAGGCCACCGCCCACGACACCGTGCGCCTGTCCGGCCTCACGCTGCCGCACGCCCTGGTGCGCCCGCTGCTGGCCGAAGCGCTCTACCGCGCCTGGAGCCTCACCCGCAACCACCCCTATCACCGCGAGTAGGCAGCCGGTCGATCGCCCATCGGCCGGGCGAGGGCCGAATCCCGTAAAATGGCGGGGATCTTTCCCGGCCCCGCCATGCACACATCCATCTACCTCGCCTCCAACAGCCCCCGCCGGCGCGAACTGCTGCGCCAGATCGGCGTGCGCTTTGACGTGGTGCTGTTTCGCGGCGGCAGCCGTGCCGACCACGATGTGGACGAAACCCCGCACCCGGGCGAGGCGCCGGCCGACTACGTCCAGCGCGTGGCGCTGGCCAAGGCCGAGGGCGGCATGCAGCGCGTGCTGTGGCGCCATCTGCCGCCGCGGCCGGTGCTCTCGGCCGACACCACGCTGGAAGTCGATGGGCAGATCATCGGCAAGCCCGATGACCCCGAACACGCCGCCGAAATCCTGCGCCAGCTGTCGGGGCGCGACCATGTCGTGCACACCGCCATCGCGCTGACCGACGGCCAGCGCACCGAACACCGACTCAATACCAACCAGGTGCGCTTTCGCGCCCTGAGCGAGACCGACATCCGCCGCTACATCGCCACCGGCGAGCCCATGGACAAGGCCGGCGCCTACGGCATCCAGGGCCGCGCGGCGATGTTCGTCGAACACATCGAGGGCAGCTACACCGGCATCATGGGCCTGCCCCTGTTCGACACCGCCGCGCTGCTCGAACGCTTCGGTCTCGCCCCCTGAATTTCTCCCTTTGCCGATCTTTCCATGACCGAAGACTTCCTCATCAATTTCACGCCGCAGGAAACCCGCGCCGCCCTCATGCAGCAAGGCGTGGTGCAGGAGCTGCATGTCGAGCGCACCGCCAGCCGCGGTATCGTCGGCAACATCTACCAGGGCAAGGTGGTGCGCGTGCTGCCGGGCATGCAGTCGGCCTTTGTCGACATCGGCCTGGAGCGCACCGCCTTCCTGCATGTGGCCGACATCTGGAGCGACCGCCACAACGGTGACCATGCCCGCCCGATCGAGAAGATCCTGGCCGAAGGCCAGAGCCTGATGGTGCAGGTGCTCAAGGATCCGATCGGCACCAAGGGCGCGCGCCTGTCGACCCAGGTCAGCATTGCCGGCCGGCTGCTGGTGTACCTGCCGCAGGAAAAGCATATCGGCATCTCCCAGCGCATCGAGGACGAAGCCGGCCGCGAGGCGCTGCGCGAGCGGCTGACCCGCCTGATGGGCGACAACGAAACCGGCGGCTTCATCGTGCGCACCATGGCCGAGCAGGCCAGCGACGCCGAGCTGGCCGCCGACATCGCCTACCTGCGCAAGCTGTGGCAGGAGATCGGCAGCCGCGCTGGCGGCGCCCGCCCGCCGCTGGTGCTGTACCAGGACCTGACCCTCGGCCAGCGCGTGCTGCGCGACCTGGTCACCGACTCGACCTCGCGCATCATCGTCGACTCGCGCGAGAACTACCTCAAGCTCACCGCCTTCGCCAAGGAATACATGCCGAAGGTGCTGCCGCTGATCCATCACTACACCGGCGAGCGTCCGCTGTTCGACCTGCACAATGTCGAGGACGAGATCCAGAAGGCGCTGGCGCGGCGGGTGGACCTCAAGAGCGGCGGCTACCTGATCATCGACCAGACCGAGGCGATGACCACCATCGATGTGAACACCGGCGGCTTCGTCGGTGCGCGCAGCTTCGATGACACCATCTTCAAGACCAACCTCGAAGCGGCGCAGACCATCGCCCGCCAGCTGCGCCTGCGCAACCTCGGCGGCATCATCATCATCGACTTCATCGACATGGAGACGCCCGAGCACCGCGAGGCCGTGCTCAGCGAGTTCAAGCGCTCGCTCGAGCGCGACCACACCAAGATGACGGTCAATGGCTTCACCGCGCTCGGCCTGGTGGAGATGACTCGCAAGCGCACCCGCGAGTCGCTGGCCCACACCCTGTGCGAGCCCTGCCCCACCTGCGACGGCCGCGGCGAGGTGCAGACCGCACGCACGGTGTGCTACGAGATCCTGCGCGAACTGCTGCGTGAAGCGCGCCAGTACAACGCCCGCGAGTTCCGCGTGCTCGCCGCGCCGAATGTCTGCGACCTGTTCCTCGACGAAGAGTCCCAGGCGCTGGCCATGCTGTCGGATTTCATCGACAAGACCATCTCCCTGCACCCGGAAGCGAGCTACACCCAGGAGCAATACGACATTGTTCTGCTCTGAAGAGACCAGCGAACAGCGCGCCGACCGCATCGTGCCGCCGATGTCTGCCGAACGGAACACGCCGCCACCGCAGCGCCCCACCCGCCTCGCGCGGCTCACCCCGGCCGCCCTGGCACTGCTCGCCACCGGGCTGGTCGCCATCCTCGCCACCGCCCCGGGCGATGCACGGCGCTGGCTGGTGCTGCTGCCCTTCGTCGGGCTGGTGTCCAACGTCGCGCTGGTCGCGCGGCTTGGCAAGGGCGCGGGCGCAACCCTGGCCGAACGCCTCAAATGGCTCTACCTGCTGCTCGCCATCGCTGGCGGGGGCGTGCTGGTGTTCCTGATCGAACGCGATGCGGTTCCGCAGAAAGCGGCCATCGCCGCCTTCACCCTGGTGCTGTCCTTCCGCGCCGGGCGCGAACTGCTTGCCCATGCCGGCAACCCCACGGCGCTCGCGCTGGCCGCCCGCCTGACCCGCTACGCCGCCCTGGCCCACGGCGCCCTGCTTGCCGCGGCGCTGGTCTTCGCCAGCTGGCCCGGCCCCCGCGCATGACCGCCCTCGACACCGCCGGCCTGCGCGCCGTGGTCTTCGACATGGACGGCCTGCTGCTCGACAGCGAGCGCATCGCCTACGACATCGGCCGCCAGGTCAGCCTCGACCTGGGCATCCCGTGGACCCACGAGGTGGCCA
Organism: Pseudomonadota bacterium; assembly: GCA_008501585.1. Classification (GTDB taxonomy): domain Bacteria; phylum Pseudomonadota; class Gammaproteobacteria; order Burkholderiales; family Rhodocyclaceae; genus Nitrogeniibacter. Next base: position 16,417 of record QQUN01000001.1, read on the forward strand.
TGCAGATGATCGGCCTCAACTCGCGCGAACACGAAGCCCTGCTCAAGGGCGCCTTTGGCGCGGACTACCCGCTCGAAACCCACCGTGCCGAGTTCGGCCGGCGCTACGAAGCGGTGATTGCCGCCGGCACCATCCCGCTCAAGCCGGGCGTCAACGAATTGTTCGACGCGCTCGAAGCCGCCGGCCTGCCACGCGCCGTCGCCACCTCCACCCGCCGCAGCCGCGCCCTGCCCAAGCTCGACGCCGTCGGCCTGCTCGACCGGGTGCAGATCGTGGTGGCCGGCGACGAAGTGGCCCGCGGCAAGCCCGCGCCGGACATCTTCCTGGCCGCCGCCGAACGGCTCGGCCAGGCGCCCGCGCACTGCCTCGCGCTGGAAGACTCCAACGCCGGCGTGCGCGCCGCCCGCGACGCCGGCATGCGTGTGGTGATGGTGCCCGACCTGCTCACCCCGGCCGACGATGTCCGCGCCAGCCACATCCTGGTCGTGAACAGTCTGCTTGACATCGCCACCCGGTTCACGCGCCAATAAACGCCCGTTTGATTTTGACCCCCGGCCCGCCATGAAACTGATCGGCATGCTCGACTCGCCCTTTGTGCGCCGCACCGTCGTCTCCGCACACCTGATGCACCTGTCGCTGGATCACGAGCAGATCTCCGTTTTCCGACAGTTCGAGCAATTCCGCGCCATCAATCCACTGGTCAAGGCGCCGACCCTCGTATTCGACGACGGTACGGTGATGGTCGAATCCCAGATCATCCTGCAGTACCTGGAAACCCTCGCCGCCCCCAAGGACCGCCTCACCCCGACCGACCCGGCCGCCCGCCAGCGCTGCCTGCGCCTGACCAGCCTCGCCCTGGCCGCCTGTGACCGCTCCGTCCAGCGCTACTACGAAACCAGCGTGCGGCCCGAAGCCCACCGCTGGCTCGACTGGACCGGCCGCATCACCGAACAGCTGCGAGCCAGCTACGACCTGCTCGAAGCCGAGTTCGGCGACACCCCCTGGCTGTGCGGCGATGACATGACCCAGGCCGATGTCAGCACCGCCGTGGCCTGGCGCTTCACCCAGAGCAAGCTGCCCGGCATCATCGATCCGGCCGCCTACCCGCGCCTGGTCGCCCTGTCGGCCGCGGCCGAGGCCCTGCCGGCCTTCCAGGCGGCGGATTTCTGAACCATGATCGGACGCCTCACGGGCACCCTGCTCGAAAAGAACCCGCCGCAGATCCTCGTCGACGCCGGCGGCGTCGGCTATGAAGTCGATGTGCCGATGAGCACCTTCTACCATCTGCCCGCCACCGGCCAGAAGGTGAGCCTGCACACCCATCTGGCCATCCGCGAGGACGGCCACTTCCTCTACGGCTTCGGCAGCGACGAAGAGCGCGCCGCCTTCCGCCAGCTGATCAAGGTCTCCGGCATCGGCGCGCGTACCGCGCTGGCCGTGCTCTCCGGCCTGTCGGTCACCGACCTGGCCCAGGCCATCGCCCTGCAGGAAGCCGGCCGGCTGGTGAAGATCCCCGGCATTGGCAAGAAAACCGCCGAGCGCCTGCTGCTCGAACTCAAGGACAAGCTCGGCAAGGCCCTGCCCACCGTCGCCGCCAGCCTTGGCAGCAGCGGCGCAGGCGCCGCCCCCGACGCCCGCAGCGACATCCTCAACGCCCTGATGGCACTGGGCTACAACGAGAAGGAAGCCCTCGGCGCCATGAAGGGCCTGGCCGACGACGCGGGCGTCTCCGACGGCATCCGCCAGGCGCTCAAGCTGCTCGCCAAGCCCTGATGAACGCCCCCGCCCCGGCCAGGCCCCGGCAGGGCTTCCTGCGCAACCTGCGCGTCGGCCCGCGCCTGCTCAAGTGGGGCATCAGCCTGTGGCCGCCCTTTCTCGGCGCCGGCATCCGGGTGCAGCACATCGCGCCCGACTTCAGCGAGATCGTCGTCGCCCTCAAGATGGGGCTGTTCAACCGCAACTACGTCGGCACCCATTTCGGCGGCTCGCTGTTCTCGATGACCGACCCGTTCTACATGCTGATGCTGATGCACCGCCTCGGCCGTGGCTACGTGGTGTGGGACCGGGCCGCGAAGATCGACTTCCTGCACCCGGCCAAGGGCACGGTGACCGCCCGTTTCGTGCTCGACGACGCCACCGTCGAGTCGGTACGTGCAGCCACCGCCGGCGGCGAGAAGCATCTGCCGGTGTTCACCGTCGATGTGGTCGATGCCGACGGCGAACTGTGCGCACGGGTGGAAAAGACGGTGTATGTCCGCAAGGCGCTCCCCAAGCCTGCCGCCTGACATGCGGCGGGGCCCCGCCGGCAGCGCCATCCGTTAAACTCCCGCCATGATCGAAACCGACAAACTCCAGGCCGGCACCGAGCGGCTGATCGCCCCGCAGGCGGCCGGCAAGCAGGAAGACGCCATCGAGCGCGCGCTGCGGCCCAAGCGGCTGGCCGACTATGTGGGGCAGCAGAAGGTGCGCGAGCAGCTGGAGATCTTCATCCAGGCCGCGCGGCGGCGCTCGGAGGCGCTCGACCATGTGCTTCTGTTCGGCCCGCCGGGGCTGGGCAAGACCACGCTGGCGCACATCGTGGCCGCCGAGATGGGCGTGAGTCTGCGCCAGACCTCGGGCCCGGTACTCGAGCGCGCCGGCGACCTGGCCGCGCTGCTGACCAACCTCGAGCCGCACGACGTGCTGTTCATCGACGAGATCCACCGCCTGTCGCCGGTGGTGGAGGAAATCCTCTACCCGGCGCTGGAAGACTTCCAGATCGACATCATGATCGGCGAGGGGCCGGCGGCGCGCTCGGTCAAGCTCGACCTGCCGCCCTTCACGCTGGTGGGCGCCACCACCCGCGCCGGCATGCTCACCAACCCGCTGCGCGATCGCTTCGGCATCGTCTCGCGGCTGGAGTTCTACACCGCCGACGAGCTGCGCACCATCGTCAGCCGCTCGTCCGGGCTGCTCAATGTCGACATCGACGACGCCGGCGCGCTCGAAATCGCCCGTCGCGCCCGCGGCACACCACGCATCGCCAACCGCCTGCTGCGCCGGGTGCGCGACTATGCCGAGGTGCGCGCCGACGGCCACATCTCCTCGCCGGTGGCCGACGCCGCGCTGTCGATGCTGGATGTGGACGCGCTCGGTCTCGACCTGATGGACCGCAAGCTACTCGGCGCGGTGCTCGAAAAATTCGGCGGCGGCCCGGTGGGGCTGGACAACATCGCCGCCGCCATCGGCGAGTCGCCCGACACCATCGAGGATGTGCTCGAACCCTACCTGATCCAGCAGGGCTACCTGCAGCGCACCCCGCGCGGACGTGTCGCCACCCATGCCATCTGGCAGCATTTCGGCCTCACGCCGCCGGGCAAGGCGGCCGACCTGTTCGGCGGCTGAGCGGTGCCGGGCGTCACCGTCCCCCTGCTCTTCGGCGGCGCCGTGGCCGCCGTCCTCGGCGCGGTGATCTGGCGCAAACACATGGCACAGGCGCGCGACCAGTTCCTCGCGCAGTACGATTTTTCGCGCCTGCTCGACAAGCGTCTCGCCGCCCGGCGGCCCGAGCTGGATGCCTCGCAACGCCGCGCGGTGTTCGACGGCCTGCGCGACTGGTTCCAGATCAACCACGCGGCCGGCCGGCGCAAGCTGGCCATGCCCTCGCAGGCGGTGGACGACGCCTGGCACGAGTTCATCCTGTTCACCCGCAACTATCAGGCCTTCTGCCGCCACGGCCTGGGCCGCTTCCTGCATCATGTGCCGGCCGAGGCGATGAGCAGCCCGACCCAGGCGCAGACCGGCCTCAAGCGTAGCTGGCGGCTGGCCTGCGGCCATGAGGGCATCGACCCGAAGGCGCCGACGCATCTGCCACGCCTGTTCGCCATCGACGCGGCGCTGGGCCTGGCCGACGGCTTCCGCTATCAACTCGACTGCATGAAGGCCGGCGCGGCCGGGACCGGTGCATACTGTGCCGGACACATCGGCTGCGGCGGCGGATGCAGCGGCTGCGGCAGCGATTCGGGCGGCGACGGCGGCTGCGGTGGTGGCTGTGGTGGCGATTGACACACGGAGACACTGACATGCAGCAGATCCTGGTTTATGGCGATTCCTTGTCCTGGGGCATCATCCCCAACACCCGGCAGCGTCATCCGTTTCCGGTGCGCTGGCCCGGCCGGCTGGAAATCGCGCTGCGCGCCGCGGGCCACGAAGTGCGCCTCATCGAGGACTGCCTCAACGGCCGGCGCACGGTGTGGGACGACCCCTTCAAGGCCGGCCGCAAGGGGATCGACGGGCTGGCCCAGCGCATCGAGGTCAACAGCCCGCTCGATCTCGTCATCCTGATGCTCGGCAACAACGATTTCCAGTCCATGCATCCGCACAAGGCCTGGCATGCCGCGCAGGGCGTCGCCGCGCTGGTCGACACCATCCGCCAGGCGCCGATCGAACCGGGCATGCCGGTGCCGCCGATCCTCATCGTCGCGCCGCCGCCGATCGGCATCCCGGCCGGCACCATGGCCGAAAAATTCCGCGATGGTGACGTCAAATGCACCGGTCTGGCCCAGGCGCTGGCTCAGGTCGCCCGCGACAGCGGCTGCGCCTTCTTTGACGCCGGCACGGTCATTCACAGCAGCGCCGCCGACGGCGTGCACCTGGACGCCCACGCGCACGAGCAACTCGGCGACGCGCTGGTGGCGCCGGTCACCGCCGCCCTGGCCAACGGAGCCGCCGCCACGCCATGATGCGCACGCTGTCGCTGTTCGTGGTGCTGCTCAGCGGCCTGGCCGGCGCCTGGTTGTGGATGCGCGGCGAGTTCTTTCTGCCCAACCGCTTCGACCTGTCGCTGGCCACCCACTTCGGCGCCACCGCCACCCGCCTGCTCGCCGCAGCACTGCTGTGCCTCAGCGCCGCCGGCGTGAGCTTCATGCACCGCATGGCGCAAGGCACCCGCGCCGGCGCCGACCGGCGCTGGCAGATCCGCCATTTCGTGCTCATCTCCTTGAGCATCGCCTTGTTCACCGCCGCCTTCATCAAGGCCGAAGTGAGCCTCAACCCCGACTATCGCGCCCCCGGCCGCAGCACCGCCGACACCCGCTGACACGGCGGCCCTGACGCCGTTCGTCTCCCGTCTGAAATTAAACATTGACCGACCGGTCGGTTAATGTTTAACCTCTTGACCTGCATCAAGAACGCATTCCGCCGCCCCGCGAAAATCATTCCGCGGACGGCACTGGTTTGGACGCCGTCGGTGACGGCGCCCGGAGACTCAGGAGGAGACAGAGCATGCATAAAGAAAAAATCGCCCACACCATGGAACTGCCGCCGGCCACCGAGCAGCCGAACGTGTTCCCGCTGTCGTGGAACGCGCACACCGCCAAGATGGAAGAAGTCTGGGACGCCGCCCAGCGCGAGAACTGGGATCCCAAGCAGCTGGCCTGGGACACCTTCGATGTCGACAGCTACAGCTGGGAAGAGCGCGAGGCCATTGCCTACTGGTGGACGCTGCTGTCCTGTTTCGACGCCTCGGCGCCCCCGGTCTTCGCCGAGGCACTGATCAAGTGCTATGAAGACCATGAAGAAGACCCGGTGCGCCGCTGCTTCTTCTCGGTGACCCGCGACGAGCAGAACCACGAGCAGATGTGCGGCCTGGCCATCACCCGCCTCCTTGAGCACCCGGACCCGCTCACCTACACGCCGAAGACCGAGCTGGGCAAGAAGCTGCAGAAGAACGCCCACTGGCTGTACTTCAACGGCGGCCGCTACTGGACGGGCTACAAGAAGGCCGTGCCCAAGTACAGCCTGGCCGTGCTGTTCAGCTCCTTCCTGATGGGCGAGATCGCCGCGGCGACCATCTTCAAGCAGATGCATGACAACACCCGCGAGCTGGTGTTCAAGGAGGCCTTCCGCAACATCGGCCGCGACGAGGGCCGCCACATGGCCATCTGCATGGCGCTGATGGAGCGCGACTATCCGAAGCTGCCCGACGAGGACCGCGCCATCGTCACCAAGCAGATCCGCGCCGGCTATCTGTTCCTGTCGGCCGTGCTGTTCGAGCCGCCGATGGAGTTCTGGGACCTGCCCGCCGACTTCATCGAGGTGCAGCGCGAGGCCGAGGAAGTGGCCCGCGGCGCCGGTTTCGGCATCCCGACCTACGAGGCCAAGAAGGAGAACTGGAAGAACGCCATGCTCAACCTCAAGGGCGTACTCGACCGCTACGACATCCCCTTCCCGGCGATTCCGGAAGTGGGCATCTCGGGCCAGGAGATCTCGCAGGTCGACATGGACGAGATCATCCCGGTGTTCTGACGACGCCTTCGCTGCATCCGGGCCGCCGCGCGGCGGCCCCTTCCGCTTCACCAGGAGAACGATAATGAGTCGAATCCGCCTGCACCCCTCCGGCCGGGAAGTGGCGTGTGCCAGCGGCGACACCGTGCTCGGCGCCCTCGAAAAGGCCGGCTACGCCCTGCCCAACAACTGCCGCGCCGGCGCCTGTGGCGAATGCAAGGTCAAGGTCGTGTCGGGCAACTTCGACCAGGGCATGGTGCTCGACATGGCGCTGTCGCAGGACGAGCGCAAACAGGGCTTCGGCCTGATGTGCATGGCCAAGCCGCTGTCCGAGGAGATGGTCATCGAATGGGGCACCGAGGACGCCAAGCCCAAGCTGTTTCCACCGCGCGAGAACCAGCGCTTCGTGGTCACCGACCGCATCCCGCGCACCCCGCGCATCGTCGAACTGCGCCTGCGTCCGGTCGGCCCGCCGATGCGTTTCTGGCCCGGCCAGTATGTGACGCTCGGCAGCGAGCGCGACGGCGCCCCGCCGCGCTGCTACTCGATCGCCAACGCGCCGCGCCCCGACGGCGAGGTCGTGCTGCAGGTCACCCGCGTGGATGAAGGGCAGACCAGCCTGTGGGTGCACGACAGGCTCGCCATCGGCGATGTGGTGAAGATCTCCGGCGCTTACGGCACCTTCATCGGCGACCCGGCGGTGGAGTCGCCGGTGCTGTGCCTGGCCGCAGGCTCGGGCCTGGCGCCGATCCTGTCGCTGACCGAGGCGGCACTGCGCCGCGGCTACCGCAAACCGGTGGACCTGGTGTTCTCCGCCCGCGAGCGCAGCGACCTCTACGACGGTGGCCTGATGAAGTACTGGGAAACCAAGCACCGCAACTTCACCTACCGCCCCACGCTGACCCGCGAGACCTGCGAGGGCCTGCTGCATGGCCGGATCCCCGAGGTGCTGGGCAAGCAGTTCCCGGACCTGAGCCAACACAGCGTCTTCGTCGCCGGCAGCCCGGATTTCGTCGCCGACTGCGTGGCCGCCGCCAAGGCGCTCGGCGCCACCGACGCGATGATCCACACCGAAGGCTACTACGGCCAGGCCCAGCCGCAGACGGCACCGCAGAGTCATCTCACGCCGTACTGATTGGCTGCGGTCAACGAAAAAGCGCGCCCATCGAGGCGCGCTTTTTGTATGGCCGGGGCGTATCAGCCGCCCGAGCAGCCGCAGCCACCGCCGCCGCCACCACAACCGCCACCTTCGGCCGGTGCCGACTCGGCCGGGGCGCCATTCTGCGCGCCGAGCTGGATGGTGAAGTCGATGACGATCTCGCCGGCTTCGCGGGTCACATAGTTGATGCCGACCTGGTTGCCGTAACGCTGCTGGATCTGGCCCAGCAGGGGCAGCGGGTCGTGGTCGTTCACGAAGCGCATGGTCTCGCCGTCGGCGAGGGATTCCAGCGCACCGAAGATCGACGCATGGCGGAAGCGCTTGGCCACGCCGCGGGCGTCGAACGGATAGACGTTGCTGTTGTTCATGATCGGTTCTCTCTCGGGGGTTGCGTACTCAGCCAGCACGATGCTGACCACGTCCGGCGATGATCCGGACTTGCCGCGCCACCCGCCTTGAGATGAAGCAAATTTCAGCCGCGCCGACGAACGGCAATCAGGCCATCGCCACGCGCGCCACATACACCGTGCACGCCGACTCGCCGCCAGTGTAGGGGTTGGGAAAGCGCACCACATGGGCCTGCGGATCGGCAAACACCGTACCCAGCAGCGCACTGAATGCCGCGTCGGGCGGATCGTTCGACCATACCGCGAACACGCCGCCGGGGTGGATCTTGGCCGCCAGGTGCCGGAAGCCGGCTTCGCAGTAAAAGGCCTGGTTGCCGGGGTTGAGCCAGTGGGTGGGCGAGTGGTCGATGTCGAGCAGCACCGCGTGCACCCGCGCCGACGGGTCGGCCGGGTCGAAGCTGCCGGTCGGTGCCGCGGCCACGGCGAAGAAGTCGGCCCGCGTCAGCGTGGTACGCGCGTCGGACACCAGCGCCTCGCCCAGCGGCACCCGGCCGCTGCGATGCCAGTCGATCACCGGCTGCATCACCTCGACCACACGCAGCGAGCGCACCGCGGGGTTGTCCAGCGCCGTGACCGCGGTATGGCCCAGGCCGAGGCCACCGACCACCACGTCCAGCGCATCGCCCTCGAGCGGGGCCAGCCCCAGCCGGGCGAGTTGCACTTCGGACTCGGTAAACAGGCTCGACATGAGGAAGTCGTCGTTGAGCTTCACCTCATAGACGATCCGCCCGGCCAGCCGCGGCTCGGCACGCCGGCGCAGGCTGATGTCGCCCAGCGGGGTGGTCTGGAAATCCAGTTCTTCAAAGACGAAGGCCATTCGCTCCGCTCCTCGGGGCCCGGCCGGGCTGGCCGTTGCCGGTGTTTCAGGCAGGCTTCTTGTCGTCGTCGGGCGTCGTGGTATCCGCGACGCTTGCATCGGTCGCAGTGGCGGTCTCCTCGGCGTCGGTCGATACCTCGGTCGGCGCCTCGACGTCGGCGGCGCTCGGTGCCGCAGCCGCCACGGGCCGGGCCTCTGCCGGCTCGGCCGACGCTGCCTCCGCCGTGCCGGCGTTGTCGTCGGTGTCGTCCATTGCGGCAGCAGTGACGGCACCGGCAGCACCGGCGGCAGCAACCGCCGCCCCGTCGGCCAACTGCATACGCTCCGCGGCCTCGCCGATCAGCAGCGCGTCGACCCGCTCACGGAAGCGCTTGCGCGCCGGCCCGGCCGAGATGCGCTCGGAGCCCGAGGACAGGTGATCGAACAAGTCCTTGTACGAGCCGGCCATCGACACGAACAGCGAGGCGGTCTTGTCGAAATGGGCTTCGACCTCCTGCTTGTAGTCCGACAACTCGGTCTGCTGGCGCGCCAGCTCCATCTCGAGTTCGACCACCCGGCTTTTCGCGCCCCCGAAGATGCGCCCGAGCAGAAAGCCCAGCACGAGCATCACCAGGGCAACCCCCGCCACCACCATCCACGCTTCCTGATCCATCACATTCCCCCTTTGTCATGTCCAGCGGTCGGCGCTCCCGACCCGTTGCGTTCAGTATAACGGCCCCTCTGCGGCACGCTGTGCCAGGACGTCACGGCCGGCGCTCAGCCGACCTGGCAGGTCAGCCCCTTGAGGTATTCGCCCTCGGGCACCGACAGCCCCACCGGATGATCCGGCGCGGCCGAGAGGCGATGCAGGATGCGTCCATCCACCCCGGCATCGGCCGCCGCGCCGGCGATGATCTTGTGGAACAGCTCGATGCCGATGCCGCCGGAGCACGAGTAGGTCATCAGCAGCCCGCCCGGATTGAGCAGGCGGAAGCCGAGCATGTTGATGTCCTTGTAAGCGCGCGCCGCCCGGTCGGCATGGGCCGCCGAGGGGGCGAACTTGGGCGGATCGAGGATAATCATGTCGAAGCGCTCGCCGGCATCGCGCAGTTCGCGCAGCGCGGCAAACACGTCGGCCTCGCGCCATTCGGCGCGGCTGGCGTCGAGCTGCGGGTTCATCGCCAGGTTGGCCGCGGCGGTGGCCAGCGCCGGGCCGGAGGAGTCGATCGACAGCGTCGATGTTGCGCCGCCCGCCAGCGCCTGCAACGAGAAGCCCCCGGTGTAGCAAAAGCAGTTGAGCACCCGCCGCCCGGCCGCCAGTTCGCCGGTCAGGCGGCGGTTGTCGCGCTGATCGAGATAGAAACCGGTCTTGTGGCCGCCGACCACGTCCACCGCCATGCGCACGCCGTTTTCGACAATCGACAGGTCCGCCGGCAGTTCGCCATACACGCAGCCGGTCACCGCGGCCAGGCCCTCGCGCCCGCGCACGTCGGAATCGGAGCGCTCATACACCGCCACACAGCCGGTGGCCTGCACCAGCGCGGCGACGATCGCATCGCGCCACTTGTCGGCGCCGGCGCTGGTCAGCTGCATCACCACCACCGGCCCGTAGCGATCCACCACCACGCCCGGCAGGCCGTCGGACTCGCCATGGATCAGGCGCACCCCATCCTGCCCGGCCAGCGCCGGATGGGTCTGCCGGCGCGCCACCGAGGCGGCAACCGCACGCTTGAAAAAGGCGTGATCCACCGTCTCGTCGGGGTCGAAGGTCCACATCCGCGCGCGGATCTTGGATTCCGGCGACCACGCCGCCTTGCCCAGCACCTTGCCGCTATCGGCCAGGACCGTAACGGTATCACCCGGCCGGGCGCGGCCATCGAGCTGCGCCACTGCAGAGTCGTAGATCCACGGGTGGCGGCGCAGCAGGGCGCGATCCTTGCCGGCTTTGAGAATGAGCTGGGCCATGAGTCGGTCTTGAGATTCGAAAGCCTGCGAGTGTACGCGGCAGGGCGGGTTGTGACCAGTTGGTCGTTTGGCAACGGTGGTGCGTGCTTCGAGGATTCGTTGGCCGGGTTTCGCCCCGGCGGGCGACTTACTTTCTTGCTTGTGCAAGAAAGGTAAGCAAAGAAGCACACCCCGCTGTCGTGGCCCTTCGGGCTCCCCTCCCTCCGCAAGCCCGGGGCGGGCAGCTTCGCAAACTCGCCCTGCGGGCTCAAACAGCGAAGCCGCTCTTTCCGCCCCACACTTGCTGCACTCGGCACGACAGAGGGGAGAAGAGGTGCCAGCCTGAAACAGCGGGGCCACAGCCTCTCCTGAGGCTGGTTTCACCTCACCAATGGCCTACCAAAAACGCTGATGACAATTAAAACCCGCCCTACGGGGTGGCGCTTTTACGCACGGGCGATGGCGAAGCCGAGCCCGCGAACCCCTCCCCTTCTGTGCCGCCGAACGGAGAACGTGACCGGCGGGAATTGTCGTGTCGCCTGTTTGAGCCCGCAGGGCGAGTTTGCGACACGACCCGCCGGGCGCGGGCGTAGAGAGGGCACCGGCGAAGCCGGCGGTACAGCGGGGGCGCTTCTTTGGTGACTCTCTTGTCGCTACAAGAAAGTTACTCGCCCGCCGGGGCGAGACCCGGCCAACGAATCGTCGAAGCAGCACCAACCGAAAAGCGCCAACCAGACGGCCTCAGTCCTTGGCCGGCTTCTTCGCCCGCGGGTGCGCCGCGTCATACACCTTGGCCAGGTGCTGGAAGTCCAGATGCGTGTAGACCTGCGTGCTGCGGATGCTGGCGTGGCCAAGCATTTCCTGCACCGCCCGCAAGTCGCCACTCGATTGCAGCACATGGCTGGCAAAGCTGTGGCGCAGCATGTGCGGATGCACATGGGTGCCGTCACCATGCAGTTTGGCCCAGCGATCGAGCCGGCTGCGCACGGCAGCCTGCGACGGCCGGCTGCCCTGGCGGGTGACGAACAGGGCCTTTTCCTGCGCTGGCGCCAGCGTGCCACGCACGGTCAGCCAGGCATCGAGCGCGGCCAGGGCGGCGCGGCCGACCGGCACGATGCGGGTCTTGCCGCGCTTGCCGGTCACGGTGACCTCACCGCTCGCCGCATCCACACCGCGGTCGACATCGAGCGACAGCAATTCAGCCAGCCGCAGCCCGGCGCTGTAGAGCAGCTCGAACATGGCGTGGTCGCGCACATCCAGTGGGTCTTCGGCCGGCGCATCGAGCAGCGCCACCATCGCGTCGGGGCTGAGGTTTTTCGGCAGGGTGCGCGGCGCACGCGGCGGTCGCACCGACTCGGCGGGGTTGTCGGTGGCGCCATGGTGGCGCACCCGCCAGCGGAAGAAACCGCGCCAGGCCGACAAGGCCCGGGCGACCGATCGCGGCGACAGGCCGTCGCCATGCAGGCGGGCGGCAAAGCGCCGGATCTGCGCCGAAGTGATGCTGTCGGGCGGCACGGCACCGGCCAGGTCGGCCAGCTTGCGCAGCTCGCGGCGATAGCTGGTGAGGGTGTGCGGGCTGGCCCGGCGCTGGCTGGCGAGGTGGCCCAGGTAGGCCTCGATCAGCGGATCGAGGGCCGAGGCGGCCGCCCCCTCGGCCATCTCAGCCGAGCCGGCGCTGCACCGCGGCGCTGACCATCTCGCCGATGCGGCTCACGTACAAGGTGCCCATTTCGGCGTAGAAGCGCTCGGCATCTTCGCTGCCCATGGCGAGCAGGCCGAACACCCGGCCGTCGCGCTTGAGCGGTACCAGGGCGACGGAGCGCACATGGGGCGCGGCCTCGCCGAACCAGTCGGTGATTTCGACATGCGCCGGGGCGCCGCAGAAGGGGCGGCGCATGTCGCCGGCAAAGAAGCGGATGTCTTCCGACACCGCGGCGAACTCGGCGGTGTCGCGGCTGAGCACGCTGTTCCAGATACGGATGGCCACATGCGGCACCGAGAAGTCTTCGCGCAGGTGGCTGAAGATGGCGTCGCGCACGGCCTCGAAGCTGTCGGCATCGAGCAGGGCGAGCACCATGCGGTGCACTTTCTCGCTGATCTCGTCGTTCTCTTCGCCGAAGCGGATCAGTTCGGTGAGCTTGACCTCGAGCTGGCGGATTTTTTCGCGCAGGGCGTGCAATTGCCGCTCGGCCAGCGAGATGGCCTGCCCATTGTGCGGATGGGCAACGGAGAGCGAGTCGAGCAGCTCGCCGTTGCGTTCGAAGAAGTCCGGGTTGTCCTTGAGGAACCGGACGATGTCGTCGGTGTTCATCTGCATCTGTCTCCTCGCGCCGGCTGCGACGCATTCAATCCAGTTCGATCTCGGCCTCGAACACCGTCTCCGCCGGACCGGTCATGAGCACCGGCTTGCCGGGTCCGTCCCAGGCGATGCGCAGGGACCCGCCGCGCGTGTCGACCTGCACCGGACTGACCAGCAATTCGCGCTGGATGCCGGCCACCACGGCGGCGCAGGCGCCGGTGCCGCAGGCCAGGGTCTCGCCAGCGCCGCGTTCCCACACGCGCAGACGGATATGATGTTCATCGACCACCTGCATGAAGCCGGCGTTGACCCGCGCGGGGAAGCGCGCATGGGTTTCGATGGCCGGGCCGAGCGAGGTTACCGGTGCGGTGTCGACATCGGCCACCACCTGCACCGCATGCGGGTTGCCCATGCTGACAGCGGTGATCGGCACCTGCACGTCGCCCAGCGACAGCGGCTGCACCACGGCATCGCTATCTGAGATGAACGGAATGTCCTCCGGCTCGAAGCGCGGCGCCCCCATGTCGACGGTGACTTGGCCGTCGGCCTCCAGGCGCGGTTCGATGAGGCCGGACTGGGTCTCGACGCGGATGCGGGTCTTGTCGGTCAGGCCCTGGTCGTGCACGAAGCGCACGAAGCAGCGGGCGCCGTTGCCGCACTGCTCGACCTCGCCGCCATCGGAATTGAAGATCCGGTAGCGGAAATCAACCCCGGGCTGGGTCGGTGCTTCGACCACCAAGAGTTGGTCGCAGCCGACACCGAAATGGCGGTCGGCCAGGAAGCGGACGCGCGCGGGCGTCAGATCAATGGTCGTCCGGGTGGCATCGACCACCACAAAATCGTTGCCCAGCCCGTGCATTTTCGTAAACCGCAGTCGCATCGCCGCACCCGCCCAAAGTCACTGGGATGGCATTGTCCCGCAGCGGCGCGGGCGCGTCCACTTCACTGCAGCGCGGCGGCCCCGCTCAGGCGCTCAGATCGGCAAGGCGGTGTCGTGCTTGACTTCGCGCAGCGCGACGACCGATCGCACGGTCGCCACCTCGGGCAGTTTGAGCAGGAAGTTGTGCATGAACATGGCGTAACTTTCGACGTCCGGCAGGAACACCTTGAGCATGTAGTCGCTGTCGCCCGACAGCGCATAGCATTCGACGATCTCGCGGCGCGAATGGATGTGCCGCTCGACCTGGTCGGTCACCCGCGCATCATGGGTCTTGAGCTGGAGATTGACCAGCACGCAGGTGCCCAGGCCGAGCTTGCGCCGGTCCAGCACCGCCACATAGCGCTTGATCAGGCCGGAGGTTTCCAGGTCGCGCACCCGCCGCCAGCACGGCGACACCGACAGGCCGACCCGGTCGGCCAGCTCCTGGTTGCTGACGCGGGCATTCAGTTGCAGTTCGCTGAGCAGCTGGCGCTGCACTCGGTCGATCTTCATGGCGGGGCTCCCTGGGCACACCGGCGCTCCGGCGTGGCAGGGGTACGGCCTATGCAAGCCCTGTGCCATCGGCAAAATCCTTTGCATTTGGCGGGCTTTGGCGAAACCGAACGATCTCTGGCCGCCGACAATCGTAAACAATGGTTTACGCCCACTGGACACAAACCCGCCCAACCTGCAAAAAGGTATCGGCAAATCATTGGCTTGGCTACATCGTAAACAATTTGATACAGTGTGCAGCATTGTTTACGCCGAGCCTCCCCATCATGCGCCTGGTCGTCACCTTCACGGATCGGGTCGGAATCGCGCAGGAAATCCTCGCCCAGATGGCCCGGCGCCATCTGAGCGTGGTGAACGTCGAGGTGGACATGTCGCATGTCTATATCGACGCCCCCGACCTGCATGAACCGGACTTCCCCGACACCCGCAATGCGCTGCTGGGCGTCGCCGGCGTGGTGGCCGTCGACGCCATCGACATGCTCCCCGGCATGCGCCAGCGCCTGCATCTCGAAGCGCTGCTGGCGGCGATGGCCGACCCGGTGCTGGCGGTCGATGCCGGCGGCCTGCTGGTCAACACCAACCCGGCCGCCACCCCGCTGGCCGACAGCCGCCGACACGCCGGCGCCACGGTGACCTTGCACCAGTTGCTCGACGACCCGGCCCTGGCGGACGAACTGCTGCGCCAGGGCTTCCGTGTGCCGGCCCGGGAGATCACCGTGCGCGGCAAGCCTTTCCTGCTCGATGTGCGCCCCATCCACGACCCGGCCCACGGCGCCGACGCGCCGCCCGCCGGCGGCCTGATCACCCTCCACGCCCCGCAGCGGATCGGCGAACGCCTGCATGCCCTGCAGCACCCGGACGACCATGGCTTCGACGCCATCCTCGGCAGCTCGACCGCGCTGCGTGCGGTCAAGGAGCGGGCGGTGCGCATGGCCGGCACCGACAGCCCGCTGATGCTGCTGGGCGAAACCGGCACCGGCAAGGAGCTGATCGCCCTGGCCTGCCACCAGGCCAGCGGCCGGCACGAGGCGCCGTTCCTGGCGCTCAACTGCGCGGCCCTGCCCGAGAGCCTGGCCGAGAGCGAACTGTTCGGCTATGCCCCGGGCGCCTTCAGCGGCGCGCAGCGCGGCGGCAAACCGGGTTTGCTGGAGATGGCCGACGGCGGCACGGTGTTTCTCGACGAGGTCGGCGAGATGTCGCCCTACCTGCAGGCCAAGCTGCTGCGCTTCCTCAACGACGGACGCTTCCGCCGGGTGGGCGGCTCGCGCGAAACCCGGGTGGATGTGCGCATCATCAGCGCCACCCACCGCAACCTCGAGCGCATGGTCGCCGAGGGCGATTTCCGCGAAGACCTGTACTACCGCCTCAATGTGCTGACCCTGCAGGTGCCGCCGCTGCGCGAACGGCGCGAGGACATCCCGCTGCTGGCGCACCATTTCATCCGCCGCGCCTGCACCCAGTCCGGCCGGCCGCCGGTGCGCCTGTCGGGCGCGGCGCTGGACAAGCTCACCGCCAGCGACTGGCCGGGCAACGTACGCCAGCTGCAGAACGTGATCTTCCGCGCGGTGACCATGCAGGACCGCGCCTTGCTCGACGCCGACGATGTCGACCTGGCCGGCGCCGCGGGGCCGAGCGACGAGGCCTTGCCGCCGGAACAGGTCACCGACTGGGCCAGCGCCGTGGACGACTTCGAGCGCCACCTGCTGACCCGGCTGTACCCCCACTACCCCTCCAGCCGGCGCCTGGCCGCCCGCCTGAACACCTCGCACACCATGATTGCCAACAAGCTGCGCAAACACCGCATCCGCCGGAGTCCCTGACATGAGCACGCCATCCCCCGCCACCTCGTCGCTGCTGGCATGGTTGATGATTCTGGCCGGCGCGGTGTGCATCGTCTTTGGCCTGGCGCTGATGGCCGGCGTCGGCGGCGGCTGGCATCCCGTGCTGGCCAGCGACGGCGCCGGCATCGTGCTGCTGGTGTCGGGCATTGCGCTGGCCGGCAGCGGCGCCTTCCCGCTGGTGTTTGCACGGCTCGCCGCCGACGACGACACGCGTCAGTAGAAGCGCGGCTCGCCTTCCGGGCGGGTCTTGAAGCGACGGTGCACCCAGTAGTACTGCTCGGGCGCGTCGCGCACCATGCGCTCGATCTCGGCGTTCATGCGCGCCACGTCGGCCGTCACATCGCCCGAGGGGTAGTCGGCCCACGGCTCGCCCAGCGTCACCTCGTAGCCACCGCCGCCGGGCAGCATGCGGGTCCGGCAGGGCACCACCACCGCGCCGGCCATGCGGGCAAAGCGCGGCAGGCCGGTGATGGTGGCGGTCGGAATGCCGAAGAAGGGGACGAAGATCGACTCCTTGCGGCCATGGTCCATGTCGGGCAGATAGTAGAACGGCCGGCCGGCCTTCATCGCCCGCACCGTGCTGCGGATGCTCTCGTCGCGCGGCAGCAGGTGCTGGTCGCCGAAGCGGCTGCGGCCGTGGTAGAGCCAGCGGTCGATCACCTTGTTGCGCTGACGGGCGTAGATGCTGACGATGTCGAAGGCCATGGTGACGCGCGTCCCGCCCATGTCGAGGCCGACGAAATGCGGCGCCATGAGGATCACCGGCGTGCCGGCATCGCGCAGCGCCTGGACGCGCTCGGCCCCCGAGATGCGGATGATGCGTTCGAGCCGCTCGCGCGGCGCCCACCACAGCAGGCCACGCTCGAACAGGCTGCGCCCGAGCAGGCGGAAGTGCCGACGGGCCAGCTGCCGGCACTGCGCTTCCGACCACTCCGGAAAACACCGCCTCAGGTTGGTCAGCACGACCTTGCGACGCGCCGCCACCACCGCGTAGAGCAACAGGCCAAAGGCTTCGCCAACCGGCGCCAGCACCGCCAGCGGCAGCCAGTGCAGCAGCCACAGCAAGCCGACCAGCAGCCGGCTCACGAGGTGGCCCGCCCGTCGCGCAGCCCGGCAAGCGCGCTCATGCACCACCCTCCGGCGGCGGCACGTTGGAAGGCCGCTTGTAACGGTGATAGCCCCACAGATACTGGGTCGGGCAGGCTCGGATCATGGCTTCCATCTGGCGATTGATGATCCCCACGCGCGCTGCCGTGTCGCCTTCGATCGGCTCCGTCGGCGCCTGAAAGCGCAGGTGGTAGCCCCGCCCGCCCGGCAGCCGCTCGGCCCAGCAACAGATCACGCGCACGCCCCTGACCTCGGTCAGCCGCGCCGCCAGGGTCATGGTCCATGCCGGACGGTCGAAAAACGGCGCCCACATGCCCTCACCCACATCCGGCGTCTGGTCGGGCAACATGCCGATCGCCTCGCCGCTGCGCAGCGCCTTGATCAGCTTGCGCACGCCACGCAGCTCGGCCGGCGCAATGCTCATGCCGCCGCGCTGCCGTCCGCCGGCAATCAGGGGCATCAACTCGGCAAAATTGGGGGGGCGGTAGAGCACCGTCACCTTGCCGCGCGATGCATAGTACTGGGCCGTGACCTCGAAGCCGCCCAGATGCGGCACCAGGAACAGGATGCCGGCACCGTCGGCTTCGGCCGCCTCGACCACCGCCCAGCCGCTCACCTGCACCACCTTGGCCACCACCTCGCGCTGCGGGCGCAGCAGGATCCACGGCAGCTCCAGCGCTTGCTTGCCCGACTCGGCAATCACGCCGGCGCGCAGCCCTCTGGCTGCGGGTCCCATTGCCTGCGCCAGATTGCCCTGCAGCCGCGCGCGATACTTGGGCGACAGCGCATAGGCCAGCCACCCGACCAGCGCACCGAGACGATGCACGACCGAGAGCGGCAAGGCAGCAAGGAGGCGGAACAAAACCTGGGCAAGCACGAGCGCGTTTATAACCGATTCCGCCGTTCAGCGGGCGCTGGCGGGGGTGATTTTGCATGCGCCGCGAGTTGTCCTATAATCCGCCGCTACCGCCGAGTTAAAGACAACTTGCAGGGCGGTCGGCTGCCGAGGCAGCCAAATACTGCTAAAGCGTCGCCGCTCGACAGAAATCCCCGGAGCTGGCCTCGCCAGCGATGTTCGGGGATTTTTTGTTTTTGGAGCCGCGCTTCATGGCCAATGCCTTCCTGTTTACTTCGGAATCCGTTTCCGAAGGCCATCCCGACAAAGTCGCCGACCAGGTGTCGGACGCCATCCTCGACGCCATCCTGGCGGAAGACCCGCACGGCCGCGTGGCCTGCGAGACGCTGGTATCGACCGGCCTCGTCGTGATCTCCGGCGAGATCACCACCAACGCCCATATCAACTACCGCGAAGTCGCCCAGGACACCATCCGCCGCATCGGCTATGACGATTCGTCGACCGGCTTCGACTACAAGTCCTGCGCCATCCTGACCGCCATCAACCGCCAGTCGGCCGACATCGCCCAGGGCGTGAACGAAGGCGAAGGCCTGGACCTCGACCAGGGCGCCGGCGACCAGGGCCTGATGTTCGGCTACGCCTGCAACGAAACCCCCTCGCTGATGCCGCTGCCGATCTACTACGCGCACCGCATCATGCAGCGCCAGGCCGAGCTGCGCAAAGACGGCCGCCTGCCGTGGCTGCGCCCGGACGCCAAGGCCCAGCTCACCGTCAAGTATGTCGACGGCAAGCCGGTCGGCATCGACACCGTGGTGGTGTCCACCCAGCATCACCCGGACATCTCCCACGCCCAGCTCTCCGAAGCGGTGATCGAAGAGATCATCAAGCCGGTGCTGCCCAGCGAGATGGTCGGCGAGAAAGTCCGCTACCTGATCAACCCCACCGGCCGCTTCGTGGTCGGCGGCCCGCACGGCGACTGCGGCCTGACTGGCCGCAAGATCATCGTCGACACCTACGGCGGCGCCGCCCACCACGGGGGGGGTGCGTTCTCCGGCAAGGACCCGTCCAAGGTCGACCGCTCGGCCGCCTACGCCGGCCGCTACGTGGCCAAGAACATCGTCGCCGCCGGCCTGGCCGACAAGTGCGAAGTGCAGGTGGCCTACGCCATCGGCGTGGCCCAGCCCGTGTCGCTGATGGTCAACACCTTCGGCACCGGCAAGATCGCCGAAGACCACATCGAAGCGCTGGTGCGCCGCCACTTCGACCTGCGTCCGAAGGGCATCATCCAGACCCTCGACCTGCTGCGCCCGATCTACGGCAAGACCGCCGCTTACGGCCACTTCGGCCGCGACGAGCCGGAATTCACCTGGGAAGCGACCGACAAGGCCGCCGCCCTGCGCGCCGACGCCGGCCTGTAAGCGCCGCCGTCTCCGGCCCCTGGAACCCCGCCCGCGTGGCGGGGTTTTTCGTTGACTGGCCCGGCCATCCCGCCGCGATGCGTGCCGGGTCAGCGCGCCGCATTTGCGCGACAATGCCGCCATGAACCCGCGCGCCCAAGCCCTCCTTCCCCTGCTCTTCGTCCTGCTCTGGAGCACCGGCTTCATCGGCGCCAAGCTGGGCCTGCCCTATGCCGAGCCGCTGACCTTCCTGAGCACGCGCTATGTGCTGGTCATCGCCGTGATGCTGCTCGTCGCCCTGGCCAGCCGCGCCCCCTGGCCGACCAGCTGGGCCATGACCGGCCACATTGCCGCCACCGGCCTGCTGCTCCACGGCCTCTACCTGGGCGGCGTGTTCGCCGCCATCAAGCACGGCCTGCCGGCGGGCGTGGCCGCCCTGGTGGTCGGCATGCAGCCGCTGCTCACCGCCGTCGGCGCCGGCGGGTTCCTCGGCGAACGGGTCACCGCCCGGCAGTGGCTTGGCCTGGCCCTCGGCTTCGTCGGCGTGGCGCTGGTCGTCGGCGGCCGCGCCCGGCTCGACACGGTCACCGCCGACACCCTGTGGCACATGCTGTGGCCGGCGCTGATCGCGCTGCTGGGCATCACCGTCGGCACGCTGTACCAGAAACGCTTTTGCCCCAGCTTCGACCTGCGCACCGGCAGCGTCATCCAGTTCGTCCCCGCGCTGCTGCTCACCGGCCTGTTTGCCGCGCAGACCGAAACCCTGCAGATCGAATGGCACGGCCGCTTCATCTTCGCCCTGCTGTGGCTGGTGCTGGTGCTGTCGGTCGGCGCCATCAGCCTGCTCAACCTGCTGATCCGCCAGGGCAGCGCCACCAACGTGGCCAGCCTGTTCTACCTCACGCCACCGGTCACCGCGCTGATCGCCTGGGCGCTGTTCGACGAGACGCTCTCGCTGGCGGCCATCGTCGGCATGGGGGTCGCCGTCAGCGGGGTGTGGCTGGCGCGGCGCGCCTGAACCTTCGGGCGTCACGACGGTCTGGCCGAGAGGAGGATCTCGCCATGCCCCACCCCGCTCACCGACGCCATACCGGCCGGACCATCCTCTGGCGCATCGTCATGGCTGCCCTGACGCTTGCCCTGGCGAGCGGTCTTGCCCGGGCAAGCGACGCGCACCTGATCGCACCGCTTCAGGCCGGCGGCCTCGTCGTGCTGATCCGCCATGCCGCAACCGAACCCGGCACCGGCGACCCGCCCGAGTTCCGGCTGGGCGACTGCGCCACCCAGCGCAACCTGTCCGCCGCGGGGCGCGCCCAATCCCGCGCCCTGGGCGCGTGGTTCGCCGCGCAACAGATCCCGATCGCCGACGTGCGCAGCAGCCGCTGGTGCCGCTGCCTCGACACCGCCACACTGGCCTTCGCAAACCGGGCAACGGTGACCCCGTGGCCGCCGCTGGACTCTTTCTTCGACGCCCGGCATCGCGAGCCGGAAGCCACCGCCGCCGCGCTGGCTGCGCTTGCGACGCCACTGGCCGGCAACCGGGTGTGGGTGACGCACCAGGTCAACATCACCGCCCTGAGCAGCATCTTCCCCGCCCCCGGCGAACTGGTGCTGATGCGGCCCGTGCCCGTGGCCGACGCCCCGCCCCGGCTCGAGCTCGTGGGGCGCCTGCGCCCCGCCACCCGCCCCTGAGCCCCCGTCGCCAAAGCGCAGCGTTAGAATCACGTCATCACCCCAAGGAGCCCACGCCATGCTGATGAGCACCACCCCCACCCTCGAAGGCCAGACCATCACCCGCTACCTGGGCGTCGTCAACGGCGAGGCCATCATTGGCGCCAACATCTTCAAGGACATGTTCGCCGCCGTGCGCAACGTGGTCGGCGGGCGCGCTGGGGCCTACGAGCGCACGCTGGCCGACGCACGCAACATCGCCTTCGAGGAAGCGGCCGAAGCGGCAGCCAAACTCGGCGCCAACGCAGTGGTCGGCATCGACGTGGACTACGAAGTGCTCGGCGCCGACAACGGCATGCTGATGGTGTGCGTCAGCGGCACCGCCGTGGTCGTGCGCTGATGGACCGCATCGCCCATGTGCGCCTGATGGCGCACTACAACCGCTGGATGAACGAGCGCCTCTACGCGGCGGCGGCCACGCTCGATCACGAGGCCCTGCACGCCGACCGCGGCGCCTTCTTCGGCTCGCTGTTCGGCACGCTCAACCACCTCGTGGTCGCCGACACCATCTGGCTCAAGCGCTTCGCCACGCATCCGGCCTGCCTGACCGCGCTGGCGCCGCTGCGCGACGAGCCGATGCCTGCCGCGCTCGACGCCCCGCGCTGCCCCGACCTGCCGGCGCTGACCGAACACCGCGCCCGGCTCGACGCCCTCATTGTCGACTGGACCGGCACGCTCGCCGACGCCGACCTCGACGCGGCGCTGCCCTACCACAACATGCGTGGCATTCCGGCCACGCGCAATGTCTTTGCCCTGCTGATGCACTTCTTCAACCACCAGACGCACCACCGCGGCCAGGCCACCACCTTGCTGTCGCAGTCCGGCGTCGACATGGGCGCCACCGATCTGTTGCTGCAGATCCCCGACCTCACCGACCCACCCGTCGCCACCCCGTGAGCGGCACCGCCTCCGCCATCACCGCCACCCGCATCCTCGGGCTCGACCCGGGCCTGCGGGTGACCGGCTTCGGTGTCATCGACACCCTCGGCCAGCAACTGCGCTATGTGGCCAGCGGCTGCATCAAGACTCAGGATGGCGAGCTGCCCGGCCGGCTCAAGACCCTGCTCGACGGCGTGCGCGAAGTCATCACCACCTACCAGCCCGACCAGGTCGCGGTCGAGAAGGTCTTTGTGAACGTGAACCCGCAGTCCACCCTGCTGCTCGGCCAGGCGCGCGGCGCCGTGATCTGCGGCGCGGTGTCCTGCGATCTGCCAGTACTCGAATACACCGCGCTGCAGGTCAAGCAGGCCGTGGTCGGTCACGGCAAGGCGCACAAGGACCAGGTGCAACACATGGTCCAACGCCTGCTCGCGCTGTCCGCCGCGCCGCAGGCCGATGCCGCCGACGCGCTGGCCTGCGCCATCTGCCATGCGCATGGCGGGCTGGGGCTGGGCGCGCTGGCCACGGCCGGCATGCGCCGGCGCGGCGGGCGCATCAGCGCGCGGTGAATCTGCCTCATCCCCGCCCTGAAAAGCTTTCGCTTGTGGCCGGCCCCGCGCACTGACTACTATCCAAGCACGATGCGACCGCCCCGCGCGCGTCGCGCACTCTGGAGGCTTCCGATGACCGACACCCCCGTCAAGCCGCGCCCCCGCGTCGGCCTGTTCGCCACCTGCCTGATGAACGCCATGCGGCCGAGCATCGGCTTCGCCAGCGCCAAGCTGCTCGAAGACGCCGGCTGCCATGTCAGCGTGCCCGCCGCACAAACCTGCTGCGGCCAGCCCGGCCTCAACAGCGGCGACGAAGACGGCGCCCGTGCGCTGGCCAAGCAGCTCATCGAAGCCTTTGAAGATTTCGACTACGTGGTCGGCCCCTCCGGCTCGTGCATGGCGACCATCCGCCACGACTACCCCGGCCTGTTCGCCGATATGGCCGACTGGCGCAAGCGTGCCGAGGCGCTGGCGGCCAAGAGCTACGAGCTGCTGTCCTTCCTCACCGACGTCATGGGCGTGACCGAAGTCGATGCCGAATACCACGGCACCATCACCTACCACGACTCCTGTAGCGGGCTGCGCAGCCTGGGCGTCAAGGGCCAGCCGCGCCAGCTGCTGGGCAGCGTGAAGGGGCTGACGATCAAGGAGATGGAAGACACCGACGTGTGCTGCGGTTTCGGCGGCACCTTCTGCGTCAAGTATCCCGAGATCTCCGAAAAGATGGCTGACGACAAACTGCGCAACGCTGCCGAAACCGGCGCCGACACGCTGCTCGGCGGCGACCTCGGCTGCCTGTTGCACCTGGCCGGGCGGCTGCGCCGCAAGGGCTCGCCAGTGCGTGTCTATCACACCGCCGAGGTGCTGGCCGGCCTGGCCGATGGCCCGAGCCTGGGCGAGGAGAACCGCTGATGGAATTCCGCTCCCCCGAATTCAAGACCCGCGCCGTCCATGCCCTGCATGACGCCAACCTGCAGAAGGCGCTGAGCAACACCAAGGCCGGTTTCGTGGTCAAGCGCGCCCAGGCCGCCGAGGCCATGCCCGAGTTCGAGGCGCTGCGCGACACCGCCGCCGAGATCAAGAACCACGTCCTCAACAACCTCGACCATTACCTCGAGAAGTACGAAGCGGCGGTCACCGCGGCCGGCGGCCATGTGCACTACGCCACCGACGCCGAAGACGCACGCCGCATCATCCTGGGCATCTGCAAGAAGGCCGGAGCCCGCCGCATCACCAAGGGCAAGTCGATGGTGTCCGAGGAGATGGGCCTCAACGAGGCGCTGATCGCCGACGGCTACGAGGTGGTCGAGACCGACCTGGGCGAGTACATCATCCAGCTCGCCGACGAGCCGCCCTCGCACATCATCGCCCCGGCCATCCACAAGACCAAGGACCAGGTCGCCGACCTTTTCGCCGCCGCCCACCACAAGCCGCGCAAGACCGACCGCGCCGAGCTGGTGGCCGAAGCGCGCGAGGTGCTGCGCGAGAAATACTTCACCGCCGAAGTGGGCATCACCGGCGGCAACTTCCTGGTGGCCGAAACCGGCTCCTCGGTCATCGTCACCAACGAAGGCAACGGCGACCTGACCCAGACGCTGGCCAAGGTGCACATCGTCACCAGCGGCATCGAGCGCGTCATCCCCACGCTGGACGACCTGTCGGTGTTCCTGCGCATCCTGGCGCGCAGCGCCACCGGCCAGGAGACCGAGAGCTACACCACCTTTTCCACCGGCCCGCGCCGTGAAGGCGATGTCGACGGCCCAGAGGAATACCACGTGGTGCTGCTCGACAACGGCCGCTCCAAGATGCTTGGCAGCCGCTTCCAGGACATGCTGCGCTGCATCCGCTGCGGCGCCTGCATGAACCACTGCCCGGTGTATGGTTCCATCGGCGGCCACGCCTACGGCTGGGTGTATCCCGGCCCGATGGGCTCGGTGCTCACCCCGCTGATCAAGGGCATGGACGGCACCTACGACCTGCCCAACGCCTGCACGCTCAACGGCCGCTGCAAGTCGGTGTGCCCGGTGCGCATCCCGCTGCCCGACCTGCTGCGCGAGATCCGCCACAACCAGTTCCGCAAGGACATGACGCCCAAGCGCCAGAAACAGGCGCTCAAGCTGTGGCGGTATGTGGCCGAGCGGCCCAAGCTCTACCACTTTGCCGAACGCATCGGCGTGCGCATCCTGGCCAGCATGGCCGGCGGCAAGGGCAAGCTGCGCAGCCTCCCCTTCGACCCGGGCTGGACCGGCGCGCGCGACCTGCCCGCCCCCACCGGACGCACCTTCCTCGAACTGTGGCAAGCCAAGCGAGGCGACCAATGAGCAGCCGCGACACCACCCTTTCCGCTATCCGCAAGGCCCTCGGCCGCGGCCCGCTCGACGAGGCCGCCCGCAGCAAACTCGACGCGCGCATCGCCACCCCGCCGCAGCACATCCGCGCCACGGTGGACGACGCCGACCTGGTCGCGCGCTTCACCCAGCGCTTCGAATCGCGCGCCGGCACCACCGAGCGCATCCATAGTCTGGCCGACGTGCCCACGTCGGTCACGGCGCTGGCCGAGCGCTACGGCATCGCACCGTCGGCGGTGGTCGGCAGCGCCCTGGGCGAACTGACCTGGCCCGAGGGCTGGCAGATCGACCACGGCGCCGCCGGCATCGAGGTCATGCTCGGCGTCTCACTGGCCTGGCGCGGCATCGCCGAGACCGGCAGCATCCTCATGCTCTCCGGCCCCGAGCGCCCGATCACCCACAACTTCGTGCCCGAAACCCATGTCGTCGTGCTGCCGGTCGAACACATCGTGCGTCACTACGAAGACTGCTGGGTGGCGCTGCGCGAACGCGGCCAGGGCGCCCCGCGCGCCATGAACTTCATCTCCGGCCCCTCGCGCACCGGCGACGTCGAACAGACCATCGAACTGGGCGCCCACGGCCCGCGGCGGATGCATGTGCTGATCGTGGGATAACGGCGTACGGTGGGCATGGGCGCCGACGCACCGTCTTTGTCGCGGGCGAAGATGCCCCCGGATCGGCGCCATCCTCGCAGGGCGGATACGCGGCGCTTATCCGCCCGACCCGGAGCGGCGCGCCAAGCGCGCCCTCTCTGCCTCGGCAAAGGCGCGAACCTCCGTCAGAAACTCGGCGGCATCCTCGCCAAAGCCATCGTAGTCCGCCCGCAAGGCCTGACCGCAGCCGAGAAAGCGCTCCGGCCGGCTCAGGCGGGTCGCGATGCGATCGAGCGCGTATTCGATGGTCGCCACCTCGGCATAGGACGACAGCCAGTCGCCCTCGCGCATCCGCGCGATCATGCGCTGCGCGCGTTCGGGGAAGCGGTGGGCGTGGGCGCCGAGCAGCGCGTACTGGGCCGCGGCAAAGCCGGCAAGCGACGCAGCCGGGTGATGCGCGTCCCAATCGGCCGCCAGGAAATGGTCGAAGAACATGTCCACCATCACCCCCGCAAAGCGGCGGTGTGGCGCCGGCACACGTGCGCGGGCGCGCTGGAAGGCGGGGTGGGCATCGGAAAAGCTGTCGATGGCACGATGCAGCGCGACCCCGGCGAGCATGTCCGCCGGCACGGTGCCGGGTAGCGGCCCCTTGATGAAGTCGCCGGCCACCGCACCGAGGCGCAGCCCCTCGTCAGGCCCGGCCAGCCACAGGTGGGCGAGGAAGTTCACCCGGCCAGGCCCTCGCGCAGCCAGTCCATGAATTCGGCCACTTCGGGGCGGTCCTGGTCGGCGCTGGCGCAGGTCACGTAATAGCTGTTGGGCGAGGCGGCGGTGATGTCGGTGAGCGGCACGAGCCGGCCGGAATCCAGCCAGGCGGCGGCGAGGCGGCGGGTGGACAGCGCCACGCCGAGGCCGGCACAGGCCGCTTCGAGCAGCATGCCCAGGTCGTTGAACGCGGCACCGCGCTCGGGCTCGGGGCGGGTCAGGCCGGCGGCCTGGAACCACGGCCTCCAGGGCAGCAGCGGCGAGCGCAGCAGCGGTGCGGCCACCACATCCTCGACGGTGCGCAGGCCGTGGGCGGCGATGTACTGCGGCGCGGCCAGCGGACCGATGCGGTCGTCGAAGAGGCGGTGAAACACCCCCTCCAGCGCCTTGCCGTCACTCCAGCGGATGGCCACGTCGGCCGGTTCGGTGACCTCGGCGAGCAGGGAATTGCCCACGTGCACCTCGAGGTCGATCTCGGGGCGCTCCTGCAGGAAGGCCGGCAGGCGCGGCATGAGGATCTGGCGGGCGAAGGTGGGCGGCGCCGAGACCCGCAGCCGCACCCGGCCCGCGGCATCGCTGCGCCCGGCACCCGCCAGTGCCACGAAGGCCTCGCGCACCCGCACCAGGTAGAGTCGTCCGCCGGTGGTCAGGCGCACGCCGGTGGGCGCGCGCTCGAACAACTGCATGCCGAGCTGCTGCTCGAGCTGGCGGATGCGGTGACTCACCGCGCTGGGCGTGACGCACAACTCTTCGGCGGCCTGCGCGAAGCCGCCCAGGCGCGCGGCCGCCTCGAAGGCGGCCAGGGCATGCATCGGCGGGACGCGGCGCGACAGCGGTTCGGTGCTCAAGGACGGGCTCCAGTCTGGAAACCCGCCCATTGCACCACATTTCGCGCCGCGCGGCGCCCGATCACTTCGCCTTGGGGACGCGTCCCATGAGGTAGAAGGGCTCGTTGGGCGGCGTGCCGGTGAGGTGCACCAGCCGGTTGCTCATGGCGAAGAAGGCGGTGATGGCGCCGATGTCCCAGATCGCCTCGTCATCGAAGCCATGGGCGCGCAGGGTGTCGAAGTCGGCTTCTTCCATCTCGCCGCCCCGCACCGACAGCTTCATGGCGAAGTCGAGCATGGCACGCTGGCGCTCGGTGATTTCCGCCTTGCGGTAGTTGGTGGCCAGCTGGTCGGCCACACGCGCGTTCTTGGCGCGGATGCGCAGCACCGCGCCGTGCGCCACCACGCAATACAGGCAGTGGCCGGCGCCCGAGGTGGCCACCACGATCATCTCGCGCTCGGCCTTGGTGAGGCCAACGTCCTTTTCCATGAGGGCGTCGTGGTAGTCGAAGAAGGCGCGGAATTCGGCCGGCCGGTGGGCCAGCATGAGGAATACGTTGGGCACGAAGCCGGCCTTTTCCTGCACACCAAGGATGCGCGCGCGCACGTCCTCGGGCAGGTCGGTCAATTCAGGCACGGCAAAACGGCTGATACGGTCAGTCATGGAAGCACTCCGGAAAAGGCATGAAAGAACCGGGCGGGCCAGTCCCGCCCGGCGAAACGGGTCAGCGGTTCACATCCACCACGACGCGGCCGCGGATCTTGCCCGCCATCAGCTCGCCGGCGGCGTCGATGGCTTCGGACAGGCCGATCTGGTGAGTGATGAGGTCGAGCTTGCGCACATCCAGGTCGGTCGCCAGGCGCGACCACGCCTCCAGGCGGTCGGCCTTGGGCGCCATCACGCTGTCGATGCCCGCCAGCGTCACGCCGCGCAGGATGAAGGGCGCCACCGTGGACGGAAAATCCATGCCCTGCGCCAGGCCGCAGCAGGTGACCACGCCGCGGTACCGGGTGGTGGCGCAGACGTTGGCCAGGGTGTGGCTGCCCACGGTATCCACCGCGCCGGCCCAGCGCTCCTTGCCCAGCGGGCGGCCCGGCTCGGAGAACTGCGCACGGTCCACGATCTCGGCCGCGCCCAGTGTCTTGAGATATTCGCCCTCGGACGGCCGGCCGGTCGAGGCCACCACGGTGTAACCCAGCTTGGCGAGGATCGCCACCGCCACGCTGCCCACGCCACCGGCCGCGCCGGTGACCAGGATCTCGCCCTTGTCCGGCGTCACGCCATGGCGCTCCAGCGCCATCACGCACAACATGGCGGTGTAGCCGGCGGTGCCGATGGCCATCGCCTGCTCGGGCTTGAAGGCAGCGGGCAGCGGCACCAGCCAGTCGCCCTTGAGCCGCGCCTTCTGCGCCAGCCCGCCAGGGTGGCCTTCGCCCACGCCCCAGCCGTTGAGCACCACCGCGTCACCGACCTTGAAGTCGGCATGCGTGCTGGCCATCACCGTGCCGGCCAGGTCGATGCCCGGCACCATCGGGAACTTGCGCACCACCGGCCCCTTGCCGGTGATCGCCAGGCCGTCCTTGTAGTTGAGGGTGGAGTAGGCCACCTTCACGGTCACGTCGCCCTCGGGCAGATCGCCGTCGTCCAGGTCCATCAGGTGGGCGGTGTAGCCCTCCGCCTCGGTCTTGTTGATCACGATGGCTTTGTACATGGTGTTCTCCTCTCTCCTCGTGGCCCCATGCTTGGGGCCAAACCAATTAGACCGATCGTCTAGTTCCGGTCAAAAAAACGTCAGCGTCGGATCGCTGTAAAGAATCCGTCCGTAAAACAGCGCAGCGGCGCGTCGCTGCGCATCAGGCGCGCACGCAACACCGCCCCTTCCCAGCCCACCCAGAAGAATGCCGCCCAGTGCGCGCAATCGAGGTCGGCCGACAGCGCGCCCTCAGCCTGCGCCGCGCGCAGGCACTGTGCCAAGCGCGCCTGCCAGTCGGCAAACACCGCCTCCAGCCGGTCGCGGTAGGACTCCGGCAAGGCGCTCATCTCCTGCCCCAGGTTGCCGATCAGGCAGCCGCGGCGGAATTCATGCCGCGCAATGCCCGCCGCTGCGTCATCGACGAAATCCTCGATCCGTTGCAAGGCCGGCCGGTCAGTGGCCAGGAACCAGCGGTCCAGCTTGCGCGCAAAGTAACCGGCGTAGGCCGCGATCACCGCGTGGCCGAAGGCTTCCTTGCTCTCGAAGTAGTGATAGAAGGAGCCCTTCGGCACGCCCACCTTCTTCAACACCTCCTCGATCCCCGTCGCCGAAAAACCTTTCTCGGTCAGCGTCGCCATGCCACAGCGCACCAGCGCATCGCGGGTGTCGAACGGCTCATTCTGGCGCTTCGGCGGACGTCCGCGACGGCGCGGCTCGATGTGGGTTTCGCTCATGCAGCGAATATTAGACCAGTCGTCTAGAAAATCAAGGCTTTTCGTCGGCGTCTGTTTCACATCTGTTTCAGTGCTGTCCTAAACCATCTGGCCGGCCGCCTTTGCGCACGGCACGCCACCCGCTGCCCGCCCATGTCAGCGGAAATCAAACCGGCCTGAAACGCCCGCCACCAAAGGCTGTTGCGAATGCAGCCAAAATCACATCGGCATATCTCTGCAGAGTGGCCCGCTTGTTGCGAAGGCGGGGGAAAGAAAAATTTCAACGCAGCAGGAGACATGAATGAAGCGTGACCAAAGCGGCGGCGCGGCAGGGTGCGGCGCCCAATGCAACGAGGGGCGGCGGGCGGCGCTGAAGCTGTGCGCGGGAACGGTGATCGGACTGGTCGCCGCGCCGAAGGACAGTGCCTTCGCCAACGAACCCAACCACGCACGCCCCCAGCCCGGCGACCGCCTGGTGCTGGCCGATGGCAGCCCGGTGGGCACCACGCCGCTGGGCCTCGACAGCGTCTCGGTGGGCGACAAACCGGTGTTCGCCTATCCGGTCGACCCGGCCACCGGCACCGTGCGCGATGGCTCCCGGCTCAACCGCGTGGTGCTGATCCGACTGGATCCGGCCGCGCTCGATGAGCGCACCCGCGCCCGCGCCGCCGACGGCGTCCTCGCCTATTCGGCGGTGTGCACGCATCAGGGCTGTGACGTCACCGAATACAACCCGACCGAGAACGTCCTGTTCTGCTTTTGCCACTTCTCGAAATTCAAGCCGGCGCACGGCGGGGAGGTGGTTGAGGGGCCGGCACCGCGCAACCTGCCGATGCTGCCGCTGCGCATCGAGGGCGGCCAGCTGGTCGTCGCCGACACCTTCACTTCCCGACCCGGCGCCACCCTGTAAGGGGCGTCGCCGTTTTTTGCTCGACCCACCAAGAGGACCGCAGGAGACATCCATGAACAAGAATCTGAAACCACTCGTCGCCGCGCTGTTGCTGGCACCCATGCTCGCCACGGCGGCACTGCCCCCCTATGCCCCGGTGACCGACCAGCGGCTCGACAAGCCCGAGCCGCACAACTGGTTGTCCTACCGGGGCAACTACGCCGGCTGGGGCTACAGCCCGCTGAGCCAGATCAACTCGGACAACGTCGGCAAGCTGACGCTGGCCTGGTCTTACGCCACCGGGATGACCGAGGGTCACCAGTCGCCGCCGATCGTCAACAACGGCTACATGTACATCACCACGCCGAACAACCAGGTGATCGCGCTGGAAGCGGCCACCGGCAAGGAGCTGTGGCGCTACAAGAAGGCCATCCCCGAGGAACTGCAGCAGCTGCACCCGACCAACCGCGGCGTGGCGCTGTATGGCAATCGCGTCTATCTGGCCACCACCGACGCCAACCTGGTGGCGCTGGACGCGACCACCGGCAAGGAGTTGTGGCGCACCCAGGTGGCCGACTGGCGCAAGGGCTACTACATGACGCTCGCGCCGCTGGCCGCCAAGGGCAAGATCATGATCGGCTCCTCGGGCGGCGAATACGGTATCCGCGGCTTTGTGGCGGCCTTCGACGCCGAGACCGGCAAGGAAGCCTGGCGGACCTATACCATCCCCGCGCCGGGCGAGCCCGGCGGCGACACCTGGCCGGGCGACACCTACAAGCGCGGCGGCGGTTCGGTGTGGATCACCGGCACCTATGACGCGGACACCAACATTGCCTACTGGGGCGTCGGCAACGCCGGCCCGTGGATGCCCGACACCCGCGCCGGCGACAACCTGTATGCCAACTCGACCATCGCGCTCGATGTCGACACCGGCAAGCTCAAGGGCTACCACCAGTACCACCACAACGACGCCTGGGACTGGGACGAGGTGTCCGCGCCGCTGCTGATCGACATGCCGTACAAGGGCCGCAACATCAAGTCCCTGGTGCATGCCGGCCGCAACGGTTACCTGTGGCTGCTCGACCGCGAGAAGGGCGGCAAGATCGGCTTCGTGGACGCCTGGCCGTTCGTCGAGCAGAACGTGTTCAAGCACATCGATCCGAAGACCGGCCGGCCGACCTATGCCGAGGACCGCATCCCCGGCACCGGCAAGACCGTGCAGTTCTGCCCCTCGCTGTGGGGCGGCAAGGACTGGCCGCCCGAGGCCTACAACCCGAAGACCGGCCTGCTCTACATCCCGGCCAACAACCACCTGTGCTCCGAACTCACCGGCGAACCGACCAAGTATCAGGAAGGCCAGCTCTATATCGGCGTCGCGCTGCAGAACATTCTCACCAACGTGCGCATCGGCGAGAAAGCCAAAACATCCGTGGGCGAGGTTCAGGCCTGGGACATCAAGACCGGCAAGCAGGTGTGGACCCACACCTACCCCGAGATGAACTGGGGCCCGCTGCTGACCACCGGCGGCAACCTGCTCTTCGGCGGCGGCACCAACGACCGGGAGTTCCGCGCCTTTGATGCCACCAGCGGCAAGCTGCTGTGGCAGTTCCCGGCACCGTCCGGCGTCACCGGCGTGCCCTCGAGCTTCGAGATCGACGGCGAGCAGTACATCGCCGTTCAGTCGGGCTGGGGGGTCGATGCCCAGCGCATGCAAGGCGCCTTCGATGCCGTGCTGCCGCACAAGACCGTCGTCCCGCAGGGCGGCACGCTGATGGTGTTCAAGCTCTCCCGCTAAACCCGCACACCGTTTCGTGACGCATTCCCGATCCGCCACCGGGCGGATCGCGGGATCGCTGTCGCCCAGAAAAACCGAATCCGACCAAGGAAACCCATCATGACCCAAGCTTCATCGCACCTGCGCCGCCTGCTGCTCGGCAGCGCCCTGCTCCTGTCGAGCCTCGCCCAGGCACAGACCACCTTCGACGTCATCGGCCCGCACGAATACGAGCTGCCGGTGGGCTTCGAGCCGTTCAACGTCTTCGTGCAGTACGCCTACGTCCAGCGCAACAACCGGAAGTTCGACACCGACGGCGACCGCGTCAAGGGCTCGGGCAGCACCACCATCGTCGGCCTGTCGAAGTACGTCCGCTTCTGGACGCCGGAGTCGAACCCCAACATCGGCCTCGCCTACGAAGTCATCGTCCCGGAAATCAGCGTGCGCGACCACCGCGCCAACACCCAGGCCAGCGGCATCGGCGATCCGCTCACCGGCTTCGCCATCTGGTACAAGCCCACGCCCGACAGCACGCTCGGCTTCCAGTCCTTCATCCAGATCCCGGCCGGCGGCTCCGATGTCAGCGACACCAACTGGAAGAACCTCTCCAGCGTGCTGTGGGATGTGCGCCTGACCGACCGCCTCGGCTGGACGGCCGACGCCGGGTTCGTCTTCCAGGGCGAGAAGACCGACGGCACCCGGCCGGGCACCTCCTTCCACACCAACCAGCGCCTGGGCTACCGCGCCACCCCCTTGCTCGAGCCCTTCGTGGCGGTGGACTACGAGCGCTCGGCCAAGACGTCGACGGTGGCCGGCAGCCACGTCCTCGACGCCGGCCTGGGGCTGATGCTGCATACCTTCGACAACCAGTCCATCACCCTGCGCTATTCCAAGAGCGTCAGCGGTGAGAACCACGCCGCCAACAACAGCTTCAACCTCAAGTACGCCTACGTGTGGTGACGCCATGGCCGGCCCGGCCGGCCGTGGCACCTGAAAAAATTCCAAGGAGACACCCATGAAATTCCTTCACGCCCTTGCTTTGAGCATCGCCCTGCTGGTCGCGCTTTGGGTCTACCTGAGCGTCGGCAACCCGGACTTCCGCTTCACCCCCTGGATCGGCTTCGTCGCCTGGGCCGCCTACTTCGCCGCCGGCGGCGGCGCGGACGGCGTACGCAAGTCGATCGCCGCCGGGCTGGCCGGTGCGCTGCTCACCGCCGTCACGCTGTACGGCGTCCAGGCGCTCGGCGGCAGCCTGGTGGCCTTGATCGGTCTGGTCGCGGTCCTCGCCTTCGTGCTCGTCGCCATGGCCGACATCCCGGCGCTGGCCTACACCCCCGCTGCCTTCCTGGGCGCCGCCTGCTTCTTCGGCTCGGGCGCCAAGCTCGACGCCAGCGCCCTGTTCGTCTGCGTGACCTGGTGTCTCGGCGTGCTCTTCGGCCTGCTCTCCGAACACATCGGCAAACGCCTCGCCCGCCCGGCCTGACCGGCCAACGCCCCGCCAACCCCAACGTTGCAACCCCCATCCCCTGGAGAAATACCATGACGAGGAAACTGGAAAACTTCATCAACGGCCGCTTTGTCAGCGGCGACGGCCTCGAACACATCGAGGTCCGCAACCCCGCCAACGGTGAGCTGCTCGCCCACTTCCCGCTATCCAACCAGGCCGTGGTTGACGAGGCCTTGCACGCCGCGCGGCGCGCTCAGCCGGCCTGGGAAGCACTGCCGGCGATCCAGCGGGCCGGCTATCTGCGCAAGATCGCCAGCCGTATCCGCAGCAACGCCGAGGCGCTGGCCGACACCATCACCCGCGAGCAGGGCAAGGTGCTCGGCCTGGCCCGGGTGGAGGTCGACTTCACCGCCGACTACATCGACTACATGGCCGAGTGGGCCCGCCGGATCGAAGGCGAGGTGATCCCCAGCGACCGCGTCGGCGAGAGCATCTTCCTGATGCGCCGCCCCATCGGCGTCACCGTCGGCATCCTGCCGTGGAACTTCCCGTTCTTCCTCATCGCGCGGAAGATGGCCCCGGCGCTGGTCACCGGCAACACCATCGTCATCAAGCCCAGCGAAGAGACGCCGATCAACGCCTTCGACTTCGCCCGCCTGGTCGACCAGGCCGAATTGCCGCCGGGGGTGTTCAACGTGGTCGGCGGCAATGGCGCCGGTGCCGGCGCGCAACTGGCCGGCTCCCCTGCGGTCAATCTGGTCAGCTTCACCGGCAGCGTGGCCACCGGCAAGCGCATCATGGCCGCCGCCGCCCCCAACCTGACCCGTGTCAACCTCGAGCTCGGCGGCAAGGCACCGGCCATCGTCACCGCCCAGGCCGACCTCGACCTGGCCGCCAAGGCCATCTGCGACTCGCGGGTGATCAACACCGGGCAAGTGTGCAACTGCGCCGAGCGGGTCTATGTCGAGCGGGCCGTCGCCCGGGAGTTCACCGACAAGGTCACGCGGCGGATGGCCGATGTGCGCTTTGGCGACCCCATCGCCGACCCGTCGGTGCACATGGGGCCGCTGGTCAACAAGACCGGGCTGGACAAAGTCGCCGCCATGGTCGACCGTGCCCGCGCCGACGGTGCCGAGGCGGTGCTGGGCGGCAGCGTGGCCCCGGGTGACACCGGCTATCACTATCTGCCGACGGTGCTGGTCAACTGCCGGCACGACATGGAGATCATGCGCGCCGAAATCTTCGGGCCGGTATTGCCGATCCAGGTGGTCGACAGCCTCGACGAAGCCATCGCCTGCGCCAACGACTCCGACTACGGCCTGACCTCGTCGATCTTCACCCGCGACCTGAAAGAAGCGATGCACGCCTGCAACGCGCTGAAGTTCGGCGAGACCTACGTCAACCGCGAGCACTTCGAAGCCATGCAGGGCTTCCATGCCGGCCGGCGGCACTCCGGCATTGGCGGCGCCGACGGCAAGCACGGCCTGCTCGAGTACACCGAAACACAGGTGGTGTACCTGCAGCACGGCTGAGCACCGGGGCGCACCGCCCCGACACCCGCCTCCTCCTTTGGCCGGCTACGCCCGCGTAGCCGCCTTTTTTTCACCGGCTGCGTCCGCGCGCACAGAAAGAAGCCCGGCCTGCCTTGATGCCGTCCCGCACGGCACCTACTATTCACCGATACACCGAAAGAACTATAAGGGGCATGGTCATCGCCAATGTCCCGACGTGGGGAGACCACAATGATGAATTCGCTGTTCGATACGGCGCATCATGGCCGAGAGAGAATCACGAGCGCCGCGCGAAGCATGGCTGAACGACTGGCCCGGTCGCGACGGCGCTCCACCCGCGACTACTGTCTTGACGCCGGGGGCCGCAGCGCCGAGCAGGTGTTGTCGCAGGCCGAGCTGTGCCACTTGAAAGACGCCAACGAACACCTGCTGCAGGCGGCGGTCCCCGGCATCGACTGGCTCCACCAGCAACTGGGCGACCTGGGCTACTGCCTCTTGCTCGCCGATCACAGTGGCGCAACCCTTGAAATGCGCGCCAGCCGGCAGCGGCTGGGCGACTTCTCCTCCGCCGGCCTGCGCGAGGGGGCGTGCTGGTCAGAGCCGGCACAGGGCACCTGCGGCATTGGCACCGCCATTGCCGAGAAGGCCCCGGTCCTGGTTCACGGCGACCAGCACTACCTCATCCGCAACCATGGCATCAGCTGCGCCGCCGTTCCGCTGTTCGGCCCGGCACAGCAACTGCTTGGCGTGCTCAACGCCACGGCCTGCACGCAAGACGCCCAGAAATTCGGCCAGGCGCTGGCCTATCGGCTCACCTTGCAGACCGCGGCCAGGATCGAGCAATCCATTTTCCTGTCGCACTTTGCCGACCACTGGATCGCCCGCATCAAGCGTCAAGCCAGTGACTGGGAGACCGAGCCCGACGAGCTGATTGCCTTTGACGAAGCCGGACGGGTTGTCGGCAGCAGCTGGCGCCTGCAACAGCGCCTCGGTGACCAGGCCTGGGGCATCGAAGACATTCTCGACCACGCCGTCGGCGGACTGATCGACTTTGCCTGCACCCACCCGGGCACCCCCCTGCGCATCGCCACCCGCGACAACGCCGGCGCGCTCTTTGCCCAGATCAGCGCCCCCCGGCGGGCACCGGGGCGCCCCGCCACCCTGCCCGCCCCCCCGAGCACACGACCGAGCGCCGCCCGCGATCAGCCACCGGGGGATGACATCCGCCGCCTGGAACGGCTCATCAATGCAAAAGTCCCCATCTTGCTGCTTGGCGAGACCGGCTCGGGCAAGGAATACATGGCGAAGATGATCCACGCCCGCAGCCGCCGGCGCGACCAGTCCTTCGTCGCCATCAACTGTGCGGCGATTCCGGAGACGCTGATCGAGAGTGAGCTGTTCGGTTATCGCGAAGGCGCATTTACCGGTGCACGCGCCAAGGGCAGCATCGGCAAGATCGCCCAGGCCGACGGCGGCACCCTGTTTCTCGACGAGATCGGCGACATGCCCCTGGGCCTGCAGACCCGCCTGCTGCGCGTGCTGGCCGAAGGCGAGGTGCTGGCGCTTGGCGCCGAGCGGCCGACAACGGTGGATCTGTGCATCATCTGCGCCACCCACCGCGACCTTGGCGCCATGGTCCGCGACGGGCGTTTCCGCGAGGATCTCTTCTATCGGCTCAATGCCGCCACGGTCCGCCTGCCGCCCCTGCGCGAGCGCGACGACGTGGTCGACCTGATCCGCAGCGTTTTTGCCGAAGAGTGCAAGAGCGCCGAACGGGCGCTGAGCCTCTCGCCGCATGTGGAAGACGGCCTGATGGTGTATCCCTGGCCCGGCAACATCCGCGAGTTGCGCAATGTCCTCCGCTACGCCATTGCGGTCTGCCCGTCCGAAACGGTGGGCTGGGCCGACCTGCCGGAGACCTTTCGCGACCAGGTGCCCGAAGCCGTCAGCGACCGTCGCCGCGCCCATTTCCCCGGCAGCGGCGGCAGCGGGCAGCCGTCGGAGCGTGACATCATCCTGAGCGCCCTGAAGCGCACCCAGTGGTGTGTCAGCGCGGCCAGCCGGTTTCTTGGCGTGTCACGCTCCACCCTGTATCGCCGGCTTGGCGAACACGGCATCGAGGTGCCACAAAAATAGACGCCCGGCCGCCCTCGCGCACGCACCGGCCGTGCCCCTGCCTGAGCGGCACCGGGGCAAGGCGGCTCACGCCCGGTGCCTACGCCGGGTCCGCCGCCTGCAACGCCGACAGCGAGGCCACCAGGTCGGCAAAGCGCTCGCCCTGCACCACCACATGCCGCTGCAGCGTATCGGCCGCCGCCTCGCCGTCGCCGTTGAGGATGCTGTCGACGATCGCCTGGTGTTCTGAATAAGACGTGCGCATGCGGTTCCGGACCCGCAGCTGCAAGCGCCGATAGGGGCGCAGCCGGCGGTGCAGCGCATCGGCCTGCTCGGCCAGGAAGCTGTTGTGGCTGGCCTGGTAGATGCGCTGGTGGAAGACCTCGTTGAGTCGGTAGTAGGCGTCCGGATCGTCGGCGTCGCGGGCGCTCTCGCACGCCCGATGGGCCTCGAGCAGGTTAGCCTGCTCCGCGGGCGTGATGCGCCGGGCGGCGAGCCGGCCGCACATGGCCTCAAGCTCGGCCATGACCTCGAACATCTCGCACAAGCGGGTCGGGCTGGCCTTGGCCACGATGGCGCCACGGCGTGGGCGCATCTCGATCATGCCGGCGGAGGCCAGGTGGATCAGCGCCTCGCGCACGGGCGTGCGCGACACGCCGAACTCGTCGGCCAGATCCTGTTCATCCAGACGCATGCCCGGACGGTACTGCCCGGTGACGATGCGCTCCTCGATTTCCTCGCCCAGTTGTTCCGAGCGCCGCAAGGGTGCCGCAATCTCACTCATACATTCCCCCGGTGGTTGGACGTGACGCTTTTATTATACGTGACACTTGACATCGAATACACATCTGCCTAGCTTGTATACAAAATAAAAACGATTGCATGCATGAACGGGTTCTGGCGTCAGAGGGGCGCCCCGGACATGAATTACAACCACAGAAGGAGACTCACATGACGAAGCAACCGATTCGGGCGCTCGTGTCCGCCCTGATCAGCGCCACCTTCGTGGCCATGGCACCGGCCACGGTCCAGGCTGCCGACACCACGGTGCTGAAGCTCTCGCACCAGTTCCCGGCCTCGAACGGCCCCGACGGCGACTTCCGCGACCAGCTGGCGCAGAAGTTTGCCGCCGAGGTGGCGCAGAAGACCGGCGGCTCGCTGAAGATCGAAATCTATCCCGGCAGCTCGCTGATGAAGACCAAGAGCCAGTTTAGCGCCCTGCGCAAGGGCACGCTGGATCTGTCGGTGCTGCCGCTGGCGTATGGCGGTGGCGAGGTACCCGAAGTCACCCTCACCCTGATGCCGGCCCTGGTGCAAAGCTACGAGCAGGGCCTGCGCTGGAAGACCGCCCCCATCGGCACCGAGCTGGAAAAGATCCTCGAAGCCAAGGGCATGAAGATCCTCACCTGGGTGTGGCAGGCCGGCGGCATCGCCAGCCGCGACAAGCCGATCACCCTCCCCGAGCACATGAAGGGCCTGAAGGTGCGCGGCGGCGACCGCAGCATGGACCTGCTCATCAACGGCGCCGGCGGCGCGGCCACCAACCTGCCCTCGAGCGAGATCTACAGCGCCATGTCCACCGGCGTGCTCGACGCGGCCCTGACCTCCAGCACCTCGCTGATCAGCTACCGCCTCAACGAAGTGGCCAAGTCGGTGACCACCGCCCGCGGCAAGACCTTCTGGTTCATGTTCGAGCCGCTGCTCATCTCCATGGAAGCCTGGAACCGCCTCACCCCCGAGCAGCAGAAGGTGGTGACCGAGGTCGGCGCCTCGCTCGAGCCCTTCGCCATGGAAGGCGCCAAGCGTGACGATGCGCGCCTGGCCGAGGTCTATGCCGCCTCCGGCGACACCGTGGTGGACATGGACGACGCCGCCTTCGCCCAATGGGTGGCCATTGCCAAGGAAACCGCCTACAAGCATTTTGCCGAGAGCGTGAAGAACGGTCAGGCGCTGCTGGACATGGCCCAGTCGGTGAAGTGACATGAGCGCAACCGCACGGCCGCCCGAAGGGCGCGCGAACCTCCCCCGGGGAGGAAGTCGCTCCAGCGACAGGAGGGTAGTTAAATGAGCCAAGCCACCCACTCCACGGCTGCGCGGCAGCCGGCGGAGCCGGGTGGTCGGTCGGTCTGGCGCGTGTTCGCCCAGTCCGTGAAGGGCTTCAACGTCCTGACCGGCTACCTGTCCGCCGTCGTCGTCGTCATCACCTCGCTCATCGTCTGCTACGGCGTGTTCATGCGCTACTTCATGGACTCGCCCATCGACTGGGGCCTGGAGCTGTCGATCTTCCTGCTCATCATCGCCACCTTCATGAGCGCCGCCTACACCCAGTTGCAGCGCGGCCATGTGAACATCGAGGTCCTCGAGCACATCCTCTCCCCCGGCGCCAACCGGGTGCGCTACCTGGTCGGCGACGCGCTGTCGCTGGTGTTCTGCGGCTTCCTGGCCTTCAACGCCTGGGAGTTCTTCCTCGAAGCCTTCGAGGACGGCCGCATCACCGAAAGCACCTGGGGCCCGAAGCTGTGGGTGCCCTACCTGTTCATGGCCATCGGCAGCACCGCCCTGTCGCTGCAGCTGCTGGTCCAGATCGTTGACGTGCTGGTCGGCTGGAAAGGCCGTACGCATGTGACCGGCCCGGAATGGAGGGAATGATGGATACGACCACCATCGGTTTGCTGTACTCGGGCGTCACGCTGGTGCTGCTGTTCTCCGGCATGCCCATCGCCTTTGCCCTGGGCCTGTCCGCCCTGGGTTTCATGGCGGTCTTCATGCCCTCGGCCCATCTGGGTTCGGTGGCCGAGACGATCTTCTCCGAGCTGGACAACTTCACCCTGCTGACCATTCCGCTGTTCGTGCTCATGGGCGCGGCCATCGGCAAGACGCGGGCCGGCGCGGACATCTACAACTCGCTCAACGCCTGGCTGCACAAGATCCCCGGCGGACTGGGTCTGGCCAACGTGTTCGCCTGCGCGGTGTTCGCCGCCATGTGCGGCTCCAGCCCGGCCACCTGCTCGGCCATCGGCTCCTCCGGCATCCCGCAGCTGGTCAAGCGTGGGTATTCAGAAGGCCTGGCCACCGGCATCATCGCCGCGGGCGGCACCCTGGGCATCCTGATTCCGCCCTCGCTCACGCTGATTCTGTATGGACTCGCGTCCGAGCAGTCCATCGGCCGCCTGTTCATGGCCGGCATCGGCCCGGGCACCCTGCTGATCGTGCTCTTCGCCCTGTGGGTGATGTTCAAGTACAAGCTCGAGCGCCAGATGGCCGCCGGCCGTGACGATGTCGCCGCCCAGGCCATCCTCGAAGACGAGCAGATCACCTGGCATGACCGCCTCTCGGCCCTGCCGCGCCTGCTGCCCTTCGGCATCCTCATCGCCGTGATCATGGTCGCCATGTACGGCGGCTGGGCGACGCCTTCGGAGGTGGCCGGCATCGGCGCCGTGGGTGCTACGGTGATGGTGATCCTGCTCTACCAGTGCTACCGGCCGGACGACATCAAGACCATCCTGTCGGGCACCATCCGCGAGAGCACGATGATCATGATGATCATCGCCACCTCCTTCCTCTTCACCTATGTGATGAGCTACCTGGGGGTGACCCAGAAGGCCGCCAGCTGGCTGGTGGAGCTGGAGCTGTCCAAGTGGGTGTTCTTCTTCTGGGTGAACGTGTTCATCATCGTGCTGGGCTTCTTCCTGCCGCCGGTGGCCATCATCCTCATGGTGACGCCCATCCTGCTGCCGGCGCTCAACGCGCTGAACATCGACCTGATCTGGTTCGGCATCGTCATGACCATCCTCATGGAACTGGGCCTGATCACCCCGCCGGTGGGCCTGAACCTGTTCGTGATCAACGGCATCTCGCCCGAGATCAAGCTCAAGAATATCCTGCTGGGCAGCCTGCCCTTCATCGGCCTGATGCTGCTGGCCATCGTCATCCTGTGCCTGGTGCCGGGTATCGCGACCTGGCTGCCGAATCACTTCTACCAAGGGGGCTGAGCCAAGATGACTGCCTCTCAACAATGGAACACCCTGCAACAAGGGCGCACGCGCCGGCTGGAGCGGGCTGCCGCCCTGGCCCAGGGCAAGCGGGTCGAGGCCGACCAGGTGGTCGCGCTGCTCGAAGCGATCATCGAACCCGGTGACCGCATCTGCATCGAGGGCAACAACCAGAAGCAGGCGGACTTCCTCGCCCGCGCCATGGTGCAGACCGACCCGGCGCGGGTGCGCGAGCTGCACCTGGTGCAGTCGGTGCTGTCCCTGCCCGAGCATGTGGACATCATCGAGCGCGGGCAGGTCAGCCGCATCGACTTCTCCTTCGCCGGGCCCCAGTCGGGCCGTCTGGCGCGGCTGGTGGAGTCGGGCCGCATCACCATCGGCGCCATCCACACCTATCTGGAACTGTTCGGCCGCTACTTCGTGGACCTGACCCCGCAGGTGTCGCTGGTGGCCGCGCAGATGGCCGACCGCCAGGGCAACCTGTACACCGGCCCCAACACCGAGGACACCCCAGCCATCGTCGAGGCCACCGCCTTCAAGGGCGGCATCGTCATTGCGCAGGTCAACGAGATCGTCGACACCCTGCCGCGGGTGGACATCCCCGCCGACTGGGTGGACTTCACCGTCCAGGCGCCCACGCCGCACTATGTGGAGCCGCTGTTCACCCGCGACCCGGCACTCATCACCGAGACCCAGGTGCTCACCGCGATGATCGCCATCAAGGGCCTGTATGCGGAGTACGGTATCACCCGGCTCAACCACGGCATCGGTTTCGACACCGCCGCCATCGAGCTGCTGCTGCCCACCTACGCCACCGAGCTCGGCCTCAAGGGCAAGATCTGCACGCACTGGGCGCTCAACCCGCACCCGACGCTGATCCCCGCCATCGAGGCCGGTTTCGTGCAGTCGGTGCATTCCTTCGGTTCCGAGGTGGGCATGGAGAAGTACGTGGCCGCCCGGCCCGACATCTTCTTCATCGGCGCCGACGGCTCCATGCGCTCCAACCGCGCCTTCTGCCAGGCCGCCGGCCATTACGCCTGCGACCTGTTCATCGGCTCCACCCTGCAGATCGACCTGCATGGCAACAGCTCCACCGCCACCCGCGGGCGCATCGCCGGCTTTGGCGGCGCGCCCAACATGGGCGCCGACGCCCGCGGCCGTCGCCATGCCTCGCCGGCCTGGCTCAAGGCCGGCCGGGAAGGGCGGGGCGACATCGCCATGCCGCGTGGCCAGAAGCTGGTCGCCCAGGTGGTGGAAACCTTCCGCGAGCACATGGCGCCGGCCTTCGTCGAGCGTCTCGACGCCTGGGATCTGGCCGAGGCGGCGGGCATGGATCTGCCGCCGGTGATGATCTACAGCGAAGACCTGACCCACATCATCACCGAGGAAGGCATCGCCCACCTGGTGCGCTGCCGCAGCCCGGAAGAGCGTGAGCAGGCCATCCGCGGCGTGGCCGGCTACACCCCGGTGGGCATGGGCCGCGACAAGCGCGCGGTGGAGAATCTGCGCGACCGCGGCATCGTCCAGCGACCGGAAGACCTGGGCATCGACCCACGCCTGGCCACCCGCGACCTGCTGGCCGCTCGCAACGTCAAGGATCTGGTGCACGCCTCCGGCGGGCTCTACGACCCGCCCAAGAAGTTCCGCAACTGGTAGGAGGGCCCGATGGAACGATTCGAGATCACCCTGGACGCCCGCCCCGCGGGCGCCGCCCGGCGGAGCACCCTGTGTGGCGTGGTCGCCTCGGGCAACCTGGAGGTGCTGGTGGAGCTGGGGCAGGACCCGGCCGCCTGCACGGTGGAGGTCAGCACCTCTGCCGACGGCTTTCGCGACATCTGGGAGGCCGTGCTGGCGGATTTCGCCGAGCGCCACCCGGCCGGCGGCCTGCGCATCAGCATCAACGATGCTGGCGCCACCCCGGCGGTGGTGAGCCTGCGCTTGGCCCAGGCCTTCGAAGACAGCGCGGGAGGTGCGGCATGAGCGCCAAACGCGTGAGCTATTTCGAGGCCAGCGCCCGCGCCCGCGTGGCCGCGCTGGTCGACCCCGGCAGCTTCACCGAGTTCTGCCCGCCGGCACAGCGGCGCACCAGCCCGCACCTGGCGCAGCTCGACGCCCCGGTCGCCTTCGATGACGGCGTGGTGGTCGGCGCGGCCACCGTGGACGGAAAACCCGTGCTCATCGCTGCGCAGGAAGGCCAGTTCAACGGCGGCGCGGTGGGCGAGGTGCACGGCGCCAAGATCCGCGGCCTGCTCGAACGCGCGGCGCGCGAAAGGCCCGCGGCCGTGCTGCTGCTGGTCGATTCCGGCGGCGTGCGCCTGCACGAGGCCAACGCCGGCCTGATCGCCATCTCCGAGATCATGCGTGCGCTCATGGCGGCGCAGGCCGCCGGCGTGCCGGTGTTCGCCCTCGTCGGCGGCGCCTGCGGCGCCTTCGGTGGCATGGGGATCGTCACCCGCCTGTGCGATGAAGTGATCATGTCCGAGGAAGGCCGCCTCGGCCTGTCCGGCCCGGAAGTGATCGAGACGGTGAAGGGCGTGGGCGAATTCGACTCGCGCGACCGTTCGCTGGTGTGGCGGGTCACCGGCGGCAAGCTGCGCCGTGGGCTGGGCGAGGCGACCCGACTGGTGGATGACGACGCATCGGCTTTCCGCGCGGCCGCCGTCGCGGCGCTGACGCATCACCGCAACGCGCCGGCCGACCTGGCGTCCCTCAAGGCAGCGCAGGCCGCACTCACCGAGCGTCGCGCCACCCATCCCGACACCCGCGACGGGCTCGAGGTCTGGCGCACCCTCGGCCTGGCCCAACCCGAAGCGGTGCCCATGCTGGCATCCGATGAATTCAACCGCCAGCTCGACGCCCTGGCGACGGAGGTATGAGCATGTCCGACCCAAGCCTCTTCGATGCCCTCTTCGGCGCCGGCAACCACACCGTCGTCATCGACGGCCACTTCGTCGCCGGCCCTGCGCGGCTGGGCGACACCCCGGTGGCCGTCATTGGCAGCTGGGACGCTGCCGCCGTGGACGGCGATCTGGCCCTGGCCATCGCT
This sequence comes from Pseudomonadota bacterium, assembly GCA_008501585.1. Lineage (GTDB taxonomy): Bacteria > Pseudomonadota > Gammaproteobacteria > Burkholderiales > Rhodocyclaceae > Nitrogeniibacter. The sequence continues at coordinate 60,794 of QQUN01000001.1, forward strand.
GGCGAGATTCTGCGCGTGGTCGAGGCCGATGCCGGCGCCACGCCCCGACCCATCGTCTTCGTCGCCGACACTCAGGGCCAGGCCCTGTCCCGGCGCGAAGAGCTGCTCGGCCTCAACGGCGCCTTCGCCCATGTGGCCCGCTGTGTGGATCTGGCCCGCCGCTCGGGCCATCCGACCGTGGCGCTGATCCATGGCGAGGCGGTCTCCGGCGGCTTCCTGGCCTTCGGCATGTTGGCCGACCGGGTGGTGGCCCTACCCGGCGCCCAGGTGCGCGTCATGGACCTGCGCGCCATGTCGCGGGTCACCAAGATCGAGTTCGACCGCCTGCAGACGCTGGCGCAGCACTCGCCGGTATTCGCCCCCGGCGCCGACAACTACTGGCGCATGGGAGCGGTGCATGCCCTGTGGCATGACGCCGGTGCCGACTGGCGCGCGCCGCTCGCCATGGCGCTGGCCGAAGCGGTGGATGCGGCCGGGCATGATGGCCGCGCCGCGCTGGGCGCCGAGCGTGGAGGTCGTACCCTGGCCGCGGCGGTGGCCCGAGAGGTGGCCAATGAGGTGGCCGGTGGCTGAGACGCTGCCGCGCCGCCATGACCGGGTGTGGCTCGACCCGGCGGCCATCGACCGGCTGGTGGTGAGCCAGCCCTGGCGTGCCGCGCTGGTCGACTGGTTGGGCCACGACCGGCCGCTGGTGGCGGCCCGGCGCATGCCGGGCCAGGCGTTGCTGCCGCTGGGCTTCACGCTGCCGGGCACCGGGGCGCGCGTGCGTGTCGGCGTGCTCGCCCCGGTCGAGGCCATCCGCGCCCAGGCACCGGCGCCGCCGCTCACCGAGCTGCTGAGCACCGCCCCCGCGTCCTGGCAGGCGCCGCTGGCGGCGCTGGCCGAGGCGCTGGCCGCCGCCGGTGTCACGGCCCGCAGCTATGGCTCGTTGGTCAACCAGTGGCTCACCGGTGCCCCCTGCCTGCGTGCCGACAGCGATGTGGACCTGCTGCTCGACTGCGCCGACGCCGCCAGCGCGCGGC
>QQUN01000044.1 GCA_008501585.1 Pseudomonadota bacterium
ATCTTGGTGTCGGGGGCCAGGGCCAGCATTTCCTGCAGCAGCGCAAAGCCCTCGCCGACGCCATCGGGCTCGGGCGGCAGGCCGAGATCCATGGTCACCACGGGCGGCTCGTGACGGCGCAACTGCGCGATGGCGCTCTCCCGGTCACTGGCCAGGACGGTTTCAAAATCGCCAAACGCCCAGCGCATCTGCTTTTGCAGCGCGGGGTCGTCTTCCACCACCATCAAGGTGCGTTGCTTCTCGGTCATGGTCATGAATCTGTGTGTGCGACGGCCGCCGCATCGCTGGCGGCCCGTTGTGACATCGGCAGCACGAGCTGCATGGTGGTGCCGACATCGGGCGTGCTCTCGACCCGGATGTCGCCGCCCAGCTCGCGCAGGTACTGTCGCGCCTCGAAGACGCCGATCCCCATGCCGCTGGCCTTGGTTGTCTGGAACGGTCGGAACAGCTGATCACGCATGAACTCGGGCGACATGCCGCATCCGGTATCCCTGACTTCGACCAGTGCGCGGGTGTCGTCGAGACGGCGAAGGCATGCCGTCACCATACCATCGTCCGCCGTCGCGTCGAGGGCATTTTGCACGATATGCCCCACCACGCGTTCGAGCCGCTCGGCGTTGGCCTGCACCATGACGGGCGAGGCTTCGAGCACGACGGACACGGCCGGCTTGAGCTGTGCGCGCTGCTTACGGATACGCTCGAGCAGCTGCCCCAGCTCCACCGGACGGTCTCGCTCGATGGCGGTCTTTTTCTGCAGCTGCTGCATCAGGTCTCGCATCTTCTGCTCGACATGCGCCACCGTGTCGAGCATGTCGGCCTGAAAGTCCGGGTTGTCCTTGTGGCGTTCGGCGTTCTTCAGCATCAGCGACAGCTGGGCGACGAGGTTCTTCAAGTCGTGCACCACAAAGGCCGACATGCGATTGAAGGCGTCGAACTTGCGCGCCTCGATCAAGGCCTCGGCCGCCTGCATGCGCGCCAGGTAGCTCGCCGCCTGGCGCTGGGCGCTCTTGAGCAGGTCGAGCACCTCCCAGTTGATGTCGACCGGCGTCCGCGGCGCCAGCAGCACGACAAAGCCGATCAGCGTCTCGCCCGCGGTCAGCGGCACGACGAGCCAGGCATCCTCCATTTCCGACAACCACCGGGGCGGCGTGAGCTGACCGTAGGTCTTGGGTCGCATCCGGTACTCTTCCAGATTGAAGACCCAGCCCTCCTCCGCCAGAAACCGGCATAGCGGGTCATCGGCCGACTCCTCGATCGTCGACTCCGGCATGTTCAGCCGCGCCCGCATCACGAAGCGCCCGTGGCCATCGTCCAGCCACAACCCGCCGCCGGCACTTTCCACCAGATCCGCCAGTGCACCGATGGTCGTCTGGCCAAGATCCTGATGATCGCCACTGGCCGACAGCGCGCGGGTGAACTTGAGCCACTCAATGCGGTAGTCGTAGCGATACGGAAACAGGTGCTTGTTGAGCCATACCCGCAGCCGCGCCCGTTGCGTTCCCGACACGGCCACCACACCCAGCAGCAGCAGCGCGGCAAAGAACAGGGTCACCTGCAGCGCCCGCCCCCAGTCGCCGCCGAAGTAGCGCACGTAGTAGCCCGCCGCGGCCACCAGCAGCAGGTACAGCCCCGAGGCGGCCAATGCGGTGGAATGAAAGACCATCTCGCGCGACACCGACAGGCGGATCGCCCATCCGGGCACGCGGGAGGCCGAAATGGCGATCAGCGGCAACACCAGCGCGTGAGCCAGGCCACGGATGCTCCAGATATCGCGGTCGATGGCGCCAAACAGGAAGGCATCGGCATACAGGTAGAGATCAAAGACCGCCGATGCGGCCATGGCCAGGCAGAAGGGCTTGAGCCCCCAGCGCGACTCCGAGGGCAGCAGCCGGTAGAGCTGCTCGACCAGCACCAGGGCATACACCGCCGCCACCAGATGCAGGAAGATCGCCGCGCGTTGCGGATCGACCGGCCAGGCCATGTCCAGCATGGCCATGAGCGCCGTGGCGACGCGCAAGGCCACCACCCCGACCGCCACGCGCAGGGGCCAGGTGCGCCGGCTACCGTCGATTTGCCGGATCAGGCCGACCACGAAGGCCAGCCAAGCGGCATCGCGCACCACCGACAGCACGTTCGCCAGCATGTCGGCATAGGCCAGGCCCGAGATCATCGCCGCACAGGCTACACACCAGAGTGCGCTGGCCCCCACGGCGACCAGCAAGCGCCCGCCCGCGCCCTTGCCGCGCCAGGCTGCCGCGAGATACACGCCGAACAGCCCGAACGCCGCGGCAGCCAGGACATAGCCCCAGACGGCCACGCTCGTCAGTTCAACCATCTCGCATCACCTTGACCGGAAGTCCAGTCAGCATGAAAAGGGCCGATTTACTGCGCACCCTCGCCGGTCAGCACCACGCGCACGGTTTCGGCCAGGACGACGATGTCCAGCAGCAGGGTGTGATTCTTGACGTAGTACAGATCGTACTGGAGTTTCTGCACGGCATCATCCACGGAGGCGCCGTACTGGTAGCGCACCTGCGCCCAGCCGGTCACGCCCGGCTTGACGCAGTGGCGCACCGCATAGAAGGGGATTTCGGCGGTGAGCTGATCGACAAAGAACGGCCGCTCGGGCCGTGGCCCCACCAGGCTCATCTCGCCCATGAACACGTTGAACAGCTGCGGCAGTTCGTCGATGCGCAGCTTGCGGATGATGCGGCCGACACGGGTGACCCGGTTGTCGTTGGACTGCGCCCAGCGGGGCTTGCCGTCCTTCTCCGCGTCGGTCCCCATGCTGCGGAACTTGATGACCTTGAACTGACGCCCGTTCTGGCCAACCCGCAACTGCCGGTAGAACACCGGCCCGCCGTCTTCGAGCAGGATGAGCAGTGCGGTCAGCAGCATCACCGGCAAGGCCAGCACCAGCAGCACCAGCGAGGCGAGCAGGTCGAAGCAGCGCTTGACCAGGCTGCGCCAGAAGCCCTGGCGGAAACCGTCGCCGAAGATCAACCAGCTGGCTTTCAGCGCATCGATGCGCACCTGGCCGCGCACGCGCTCGTAGAAGGTCGACAAGTCGTAGACCTTGACCCCGCGCATCTTGCAGTCGAGCAACTCGCGCAGCGGCAGCACGCCGCCGCGGCGCTCGCGCACGGCAACGATGACTTCATTCACGCCCAGTTCGTCGACCACGTCGACCACCGCACCGCGCTGGGTCAGGATCTGATCGGCGGCCACCGAGGGCGCGTCCTCATCGCCGGTGGGCAGGAAACCGACGAATTTCAGGCCACGGGCGTCCGGATCGCGCAGCACCCGCTCGACCGACTCCGCCTCGGCACCGGTGCCCAGCACCAGCACCCGCCGCGACAGGAGTGCGCCGAGGCGCCCACGATTGGCAAATCCGCGCATCAGCAAGATCAACCCCAGCAAGAGGATCACCGAGACTTCGACCGCTTCCGAAGCGAATTCGCCCCACGGAAGCACCCGGAACACGCCGTAGGCTACCGGAATACTGACAACGATGCCGACCAGCACGCGCGCCACCACGTCCTTTGTCTGTCGCCCGGCCACCGGGCGATAGAAGCCGGTCAGCGTGTTCAGCACGATCATGGCGATGGCAAAGAACAAGGCTGACGGCACAATCGTCCGCCAGTCCTCGATACCGACATCCGGCTGCAGCACGATCGCGACGACCACGCCGGCGAACAGCACGATGGCGTCAAAAATGATCTGGTACAGCGTCGTGGCAGGAAAGTAGTGACTGAACACTTTGAGCATGATTCGTCCTCGCCGGCCCATTGTGCGCCGACATGTCGCGACACGGGAACCAACCTGATATGGACGAACAATACCCGAGCGCGATTCTGCGGTGCGTGAACCAGATCACGCACCGGATTGTCATGGCCGGGCGGCGCACGGCAAAGGCGTCAGAAAATCACACTTTTCAACGTTCAATCAATAACTTGCAGTCACACCCCGTCAGTGACTCGTTCCCGACGAACGTGTGATTTTGTTGTGCAGATTGTACTTGCCGACCGGGCGCCGCGCGGGCAGGCGCTTGACCTCCTTGAGCGTGACGGCGTCATAGACGATCAGCGCGCCATCATCTTCCCACAGACTGGCCAGGGCATAGCGCCCGTCGCGGGTGAACTCGATGTGGGCCAGCGTCTTGCCGGGCTCGGGCGTCAGTTGGGCAACCACCTCCAGGCTGTCCTTGTCGATGACCTGCAAGGTATCGCGCGCCGTGGGGCTCATCATCGAGTCGGTCCAGGCATAGCGCGAGTTCTCGTGGCTGCGCATGAAGAAGCCCGGCCCGAGGGTCTTGATTTCCTTGACCACCGACCAGTCCTTGACGTCGATGACCGTGATCTTGCCCTCTTCGAGATTGGGTGAGGCCATGACGGTCCGTCCCCGCCACTCCCAGGTGATGCCGGAGCCCAGGTGCGGCATGCCGCCGAGGTCCAGATCCGCAATCTTCTTGCGCACATCGAGATGCACGACCTGGCCTTTCTTGTCGGCCCGGGTGGCCCCGATCAGCTCCGAGTAGTCCTGGGTAAAGAAGAAGTCGTCCAGTACATCGGCCAGCGGGGTGCGGCGCGGGTTGAGGTAGCCGCGGATGAAGGCGCCCTCCTTGTACTTGAAGTCGTGAATCAGCCCCACGGGGATGTCCTCGACGGTCGGGTCGTAGCTGATCTCCCACACCTCGGGCACATCCTTGAGCGCCGCGACAAAGCTCTTGCGCGGCGCCGCGTCGTACACCGCGGACACCCGCGAGGACTGCTTGCCTTCCTTGTCGGTCACGTCCATCACCTTGATCAGGTTCAGGTCGCCATCGAGCAGGACCAGCGAATGCGGCAGATAGTTGGCCACGGCCACCACGGCGCCGTCGGACGACACGGCCAGGTTGCGGGTGTTGATGCCGGCGCGCACTTCGGCCACCGGGGTGAGGTTCCAGATGTCGTACTTGGTGACCCAGCCGTCGCGCGAAGCGAAATACACGAAACGCCCATCCGGGCTGAACTTGGGCCCGCCATGCAGCGCAAAGCGTGAGGGGAAGCGGTGGATGCGCTCGAGCTTGTCGCCATCGAGGATGGAGACATGATGGTCGCCCGCCTCGACCACGATGAACAGGTTCATCAGGTCGGCGTCAAACACCGGCTTGGCCGGCAAGGCCGCCACATCGGCATGAACGATGCGCGAGGCGTTGATCTGCTCGGCACCCCATGTCGGCGGCGTGGCCGTCGGCTGGTAGATCCAGGCCACCAGCGCGTCGATCTGCGCATCGTCCAGGGTGGTGCCAAAGGCCGGCATCTGCGTGGCCGCCCGGCCATTGACCACCACCTCGCGCGCGGCCTTCTTGCGCAGGCGGGAGAGGTTGTCGGGCAGCAAGGCCGGCCCCATGGCGCCAAGCCGGTCCGCGCCATGACAGCTGGCGCAATGCTGGCCGAACAGGGTGGCGGCATCGGCGGGTGCGGGGGCGGCGGCCGAGGCATGGCTGACGAACAGCGACACCGCGAGCAGGATGGCAACGTGGATCAGTGTGTGCATGGCAAACTCAGGCGCGACGGCGCGCGAAAGGGGTCACGGTCAGGCGGGGGCGGATGGCCTCGTCCGGGTTGAGGCCGATCTCGGCGTCGTCCAGATAACAGGCGGGATCCTCTTCCCAGGCATCGCCGCTGGTCTGCTGGGCGCGCACGCGCGTGTTGCCGCCACAGATGTCGAAATGCGCACAGGCGCCGCAACGCCCCTTGACCTGACGCGGCCGCGCCTTGAGCCCGGCCATCAGCGGATCGGAGGTGTCCGACCAGATCTCGGAGAACGGGCGCTTGCGCACGTTGCCGATGGTGTGGTGCCACCACATGGTGTCGGGGTGCACATTGCCGAGGTTGTCGATGTTGGCCACATTGACGCCGCTGGCGTTGCCGCCCCACTGCACCAGCTTGGCGCGGATGTGCTCGGCCTGGTCGGGGAAGCGGCGCGCCACCCACTGGTAGAAGTACACGCCGTCGGCATCGTTGTTGCCAGTGGTGAACTCGCGCACCCGGCCGGTTTTCAGGTCATCCAGACAGGTCTCGAAGAGCAGGTCCATGGCCCAGCGGGTGAGCTGGTGCTGGGCGTCGTCCTTGCGGTTCTTGTTGCCCCGGCCCGCGTAGTTCAGGTGCGAGAAGTAGAAGCGGTCGATACCCTCGTCGGCCACCAGTTGCAGCAAGGCGGGCAGGTCGGCGGCATTGTCCTGGGTCATGGTGAAGCGCACGCCCACCTTGAGCCCACGGTCGCGGCACAGCCGGATGCCGTCGAGCGAGGCCTCGAAGGCGCCCTTCATGCGGCGGAATTCATCGTGCGTCTCGCGGATACCGTCGAGGCTGACGCCGACATAGTCATAGTCGATCTCGGCGATCTGGTCGATATTGTCTTTGGTGATCAGCGTGCCGTTCGAGGACAGCGCGGTGTAGAACCCCATCGACTTCGCGCGGCGGGAGATCTCGAAGATGTCGGGCCGCAGCAGCGGCTCGCCGCCGGAGAGGATCAGCACCGGCACCCGGTAAGCCTTGAGGTTGTCCATCACCGAGAACACCTCCGGCGTATCGAGTTCGCCGGGAAAGTGGGTGTCGGCCGAGATCGAATAACAGTGCTTGCAGGTCAGATTGCAGCGCCGGATCAGGTTCCAGATCACCACCGGGCCGGGCAGGTCACGGCGGGGGCCCACGGCGGTGGGGTGCTCAAGTTCATGCATGTACTGCGACAGTCGGAACATCGGTACGACTCCAGATTCGGGCTTCGGGCATTCTTGCCCGCCCCCCTGCCCCCCGCGTTGATTGCGGTCAACCGCATGGTCAGAAGCCGGTATTGGTGCTACCGTGCAAGCACTCCAACAAGACGCATTCGCAATACCGGACCCTCGCCCCACCATGGACCCACGGCGTCTGTCGCCCATCGACCACATCGATCACGCCCTGCTCGACGCGTTCGTGCAGAACGCACTGCCGGACTTGCTCGAGCCGCTGCAGCGCAAGCTGATTGAACGCCTGCCGCACCCGTGCCGGCTGGCGGTCATCTGGCTTGATGACGACGGCACGCGCATCGCCGCAAGCATCGACTCGATGGGCCGGCGCAAGACGCCCGGCGACAACGACACCACCCATGTGGCCGACAGCCCCACCCTGCGCCAGTGCCTGGCCACGGGCTGCCTGCAGCGCATGCCGCCCCTGGGCGACCCGCTCATCCGCTGGGTGGCCGAAGACACCTGCGAGCCGCTGCTGTGCCTGCCGCTGACACGCAGCGGCGAGCCCTTGGGCGCCTTGCTCGTCATGCAGCGCGCCGGGTTCGACACGCCGCCGGCCCGGCTCACCGAGCTGGCCTGCTGGGCGCCCTTGATGGCCGAGGTGCTGGTCCATGAGATCGACGCCATCCACGGCCTGTTCGGCGCCGTCCGCTTCGCCCGCGATTTCACCCTGATGCGCGACACCGAAACCGGCCAGCACCAGCTGCGCCTCGGCGGCTATGCCGGCCTGCTGGCCCAGGTGATGGGGCAGGCGCACGGGCTGGACGAGAGCTTCTCGCAGGAGATCGCGCTCTACGCCCCGCTGCATGACATCGGCAAGATCGGCATCCCCGACGAGATCCTGCTCAAGCCGGGCAAGTTCGACGACGCCGAACGCGAGCGGATGAAGATGCATGTCACCAATGGCGCGGCGCTGATCGACCGGCTGGTGGAAGATTTCCGCCTCGAGCACAACCCGCGCATCAAGGCCTTGCGCGCGGTGGTGGCCTGGCACCATGAGTATCTCGACGGCAGCGGCTACCCTGAAGGGCGTGCCGGCGACGACATCCCCCTCGAAACACGGGTCATCACGGTATCGGACATCTTCGACGCACTGACCAATGTCCGCGCCTACAAGCAGCGCTGGTCACTCGACGAAGCGTTCGATCTGCTCCGCTCGATGGCCGGCACGCAACTGGACAAGGAATGCGTGCTGGCCTTCATCAGCGAGCGCAAGCAGATCACCGAGATCTGGCAGCACTACGCCGCCAACGGCGCGTAATCCCGCGCCGGCCCACAGACCTCACGGCCCGGCGCCACCGAACACGCCAGGCGCGCTCAGCCGACCAGGCGCAAGCCGGTTTTCTTCAGGATTCTGGAACTGAACAACACATCGCGGGCACGCACGGCATCGCCGAGGCGCTGCGCGATCAGTTCGGCCTGTGCCAGCACCTCGTCGCGGTCATGGCCATGGACCATGGCAAACAGGTTGTAGGGCCAGTCGGGCAGGTGGCGCGGGCGCTGGTAGCAGTGCGTCACGCAGGGCATCTGCCCCACCGCTTCGCCGAGGGCGTCGATCTGCGCGTCGTCCACATCCCACACCGTCATGCCGTTGGCCACATAGCCCAGCGCATAGTGATTGGGCACCGCCCCGATGCGGCGGATGACGCCGCGTTCGAGCAGGCGCGCCATCCGGCGCTGCACCTCGGCCGCCGGCAACCCCAGCGTCTCGCCCAGCGCCTCGTACGGCCGGCTCACCAGCGGCAAGCCGCCTTGGGTGGCGACGATCAGCGCACGGTCAATGGCATCGATGGTTTCCATCGTCATCAGGCCTTGAGCTTCATTTCAACAAAGTACTCCTTCAACTTCGGGAAGGGGTACACCGGCAAACCGGTATCGGCTTCGATCCGGGCCACGGCGGCATCGATGCCGCCCGGTGTTTCCGTCGCCAGCACGAACCACATGTTGAAGGCATGCTCCCGACGATAGTTGTGCGCCACTTCCGGCAAGGCATTGACCTGGGCATTGACCACGTCGAACTGCGCCTCCGGCACCGCCATGGCGGCCAGCACGAAACGCCCGCCCATGCGCTCGACCTGGAACATCGGGCCGAAGCGGGTCAGCACGCGGGTGTCGAGCATCGCGCGCAGGCGATCGAGCAGCGCCGACTCGCTGATGCCCAGCGTCGCGGCGACATCGGCATACGGCGTGTCGGTCAGCGGAAAGCCCCCTTGCAGGGCGTTGATGATCTGCCGGTCCAGATCGGACAGCGTCACCGGTGCCTGGCGCTCAGTCATTGCGCGCCGGGTCCGCGGCATAGCGCGCACCACACTGCTTGAAACGCTGGGTGGAAAACAGCACTTCGGCCGGGAACGGCGCCAGCCCGCACTGCGCCACAATGGTCGCCAGCTGTGCGCGCACCGCCGCCTGGTCATGGCCGTGGATCATGCAATACAGGTTGAAGGGCCAGGCCTCGGCACGCGCCCGGCGATAGCACAGGTTCACCCCGTCGGCCGCCGCGAGGCGCTCGCCCAGCGCGTCGACCTGGTCGTCCGGCACATTCCAGACACACATCGCATTCGCCCGGTAGCCCAGCTCATGGTGGCGCACCACCACGCCGAAACGCTTGACGATGCCGCGGGCGATCCAGTCGCGCACCGTGGCGAGCACCACCGACTCGCTCACCCCGGCGCTGTTGCCCACACTGGCAAACGGCCGGCTCACCAGCGGCAGCCCGGCCTGCAACACCTGCATCACCGCCACCTCGGTGTCGGTCAGCACTTCGGGCTCGACCGGGCCGTAGCTCACCTGCGTGGGGGTCCGCCCCTTGCCGGCCAGATCGAAGCCGAGGTCGATGTGGTATTCCACCCGCAGCGGCAGGGCGATCACCGGGCACCCCGTCTCGCGACGGATCTCGCGCAGCACCCGCGCCAGCGCCACGGCGTCGGGCGCGGCCACGACGAACCACAGGTTCCACTCGTGCTCGCGTGCGTAATTGTGGTTGATCTCCGGGTGCGCGCTGACCACGGCGGCGATGTCGTCGAGGTGATCCGGCGGCGCCTTCAGCGCAGCCAGGGTGCTCGCGCCAATGCGTCGCGGCGAAAACACCGGCCCCACGCGGCTGACCGTACCGCCCTCGCGCAGACCGGTCAGCCGGGACAGCACGCCGGCCTCGGTCACGCCCAGATCCGCCGCAATCCGCGCAAACGGACGGGTCACCAGGGGAAAGTCGCGCTGGAAGTCGTTCAGCAAACGAAAGTCCGCTTCGTCGGAAAACACCGGCTTGAGTCTCATCATCGGCGCACGGGCATCGAGCAGCATGGTCATCCCTCAGAATCCAATCCGCGCAGCCCGGTGGCTAAAGAAAATGCCCGACGGCGCAGTCGCCGGCAGCGTCTGGCGCACCTCAAAGCTGGCGGTATCGAACACCGTCACCTTGTTGTCGTCGCGCGCCGACACCCACACCTCGTCACCGCGGGGGGTGAATTCCATGTGCAGCACCGCCTTGCCCGGCGCCAGCGTCTTGACCACCTCGCGCGTGGGGGTGTCGATCACCTGCACCCAGCCGTTGTCGGGGAAGGCGAAGTTCACCCACACCTGGCGGCCATCCGGCCGGGCCATCACGAACACCGGCTGCCCCTTGACCGCCACCCGGGCGGCCTCGGTCCATGTCCGCGTATCGACCACCAGCACCTCGTGGCGACCGATGGCCGGCAAGAACGCAAACCCGCCCGCCATGGCCCAGCCGCGCAGATGCGGCATCTTGTAGACCGGCAGCTTCTCCTCGCCGCGGCCGTAGCCATCGAGAATCTTGCGCACGCCCTTCTCGGGATGCCACAGATCGAGCAGCGCGATGCCATCCTCGCCAAACAGGCCGGCCATGAAATAGCGCCCGTCCGGGGTGACCAGGCCATCATAGGGTTGCTTGCCCGCCGGGTAACGGGTGGTCTTGGGCTGCCTGGGGTCGGTGAAATCGGTCACCCAGATCTCACCCGCCTCGAACAGCGCATAGACAAATTTCTGCCCCGGCACATCGGCCAGGCCCACCACCTTGGAAAACTGGCCCGGCGCATACTCGGCCGGCACTTCGGAGACGAGTTCGAGCGTCTCGGCGTCAAAGGCCTTGATGCCGCCGGGCTGGTAGTTCTGCGCCACCACCAGGCGACCGTCCTGCGAGACCGAGCCGCCAATCGAGTTGCCGGCCTGGATCACGCGCTTGACGATGCGCTGGGTCAGCAGGTCGACCTTGGTCAGCCCGCCATCGCGGCCAAACACGAAGGCATAGCGCGCATCGCGCGAGTACGTGACATGGGCATGCGACAGGTCACCCAGCCCGGGCACCGAGCCCAGGCTCGTCCGGCCGCTGTGCTCAACCACCTGCACCGCCCCGGTCGCGCGTTCGATCACCACGCCCATGTCGCCTGTCCCCCGCAACGCCGGCGTCTGGGCACACCCCGCCAGCAATCCGAGCGACAACACCCCCGCTCCCAGCATCCGACCCATCATTTCGACGACTCCAACTGTTGCGCCACGGGCGGAAAGCCCTGCATCAGGCGCGCGACAATCCATTCGGCTTCCTGCTCGCTCATGAACGGCGCCCAGCCCGGCATGGCCGTGCCCGGGCGCCCCATCATCACCGTCGCCACCAGCGACTCGGCCGGCTTGTCTTTGAGCACCGCCGGCAGCAGCGCCGGCCCGAGGCCGCCCTGCAGCGTCAGGCCATGACAGGACCCACAGTCCTGCCGCACCATGTTGACGAGTTCCTGCTGCCGCGCGGTGGCCGGCTCGGCATGCGCCGTCGCCGCCACGGCAGCGACGCCCAGCAGCACGACTACATGAACCCAAAGGGATCGATCGACGGCCATCACAGCCTCCTCGCTTGCAATGCCCACACATTAGGGGAAGCCTGCGGGGGAGCCCTTGACAGTTGTCAAAGCCCACACCTTTGGCGGGGACATCGCGCGGCAGCGGCGCGCCAGTCGACGAAAAAGGGCGCCCGCAGGCGCCCTCGTGCCACATGCCAACCGCCAGTTACTGCTTGGCAGCGACGATATCCGCCTTGGCATCGATGCCCAGGGTATAGCCCATGGACACCTGGTGGAAACGGCCCTTGGCATGGTCGTCATGCACCGCGAAGCCGAAGTTGTAGGTCTTGCCCGTGGCCAGGGCGATGTCGCCCTCGCCGCCACCGGCGAGCTTGCGGGTGAACACCACGGTCCAGGTGTCGCCGTCTTTCTTGCCCTCGGCACTGACCAGCCCCTTGCCGCCGTCCATGACGCGCTTGTCAGCCACGTAGCCGTCATGGGCCTCGCCCTTGCCGCTGCGCCACTGGATCAGGTCGTAGTACTTGCCGCTGGCCAGGTCGCCGCCTTTGACATACTTGGTTTTCTTGTCATCGGCGCCCGGCATGGTACGTGCGTCGCCATGGCAGGTTTCCCAGCAGCCGGACTGATCGGCCCGCTCGACCTTGTTGGCTTCGAGCATGACCGCGAGCTTGACCTGGTTGTCGGCATCCATCTTGGCGGCGCCGGAGGCTTTCGGCTCTTTCCAGCTGAAACGCAGGTAGAGGTTCTCGCCGTCATGCGCTGCCTGGACGTTGACCGGGATGGCCGCAGCCTTGCCGGCGATCGGGGTCGGCTCGATCTTGCTGCCGCTGGCCATTTTCTGCCCCATGTCGGCCAGCTCTTCCTCGTGGCAGCCAACACAGGTCTCGCCTTTCTTCAGCAGACGGGCACCGCCGTGGTCGCTGCCCTTGGTGATCCACTCGATGGGCGACACGCCCGGGTAGAACACGGTGATTTTCTTGGCGGCGACCTTGCTCCAGTCAGCCGGCGCAGCGGCGCTGGCAGCGCCGGTGCCCAAGGCCAGCATGGCGCCCAGTGCGATTGCGGAAAACTTGATGCTCATGTTGTGTCCCCTGTAGGTCATTGGGTTTGCTGCATGGTCGGCGGTTGCCCGCCAATCAACCTTCATCTTCTTCAGTCATGCCTTCGGGCTTGTTATGTGCAATCCCCTTGTGGCAGTCGATGCAGGTCATGTTGTCTTCGATGGCGAACGTGTGGCTCTTCTGCGCACGCTTGGCCTGCGCTTCCGGGTTCATGCCATCGAAGCTGTGACAGTTGCGGCACTCGCGCGAGTCAGAGGCTTTCATCCGTGCCCACTCGTTGCGCGCCAGACGCAGGCGATGCTCTTCGAATTTTTCCTTGGTGTCGATGGTGCCCATGATCTTGCCCCACACTTCCTTGGAGGCCTGGATCTTGCGGATCATCTTGTGCGTCCAGTCCTTGGGCACATGACAGTCGGAGCACACGGCACGGACGCCGGTGCGGTTCGAGTAGTGGATCGTCTGCTTGTATTCCTGATACACGTTGTCCTTCATCTCGTGGCACGAGATGCAGAACTCCAGCGTGTTGGTCGCTTCCATTCCGGTGTTGAAACCGCCCCAGAAAAGGATGCCCGAAACGAAGCCGACGACGAGGAGGGTCAGCAGCGAATACTTGGCACTCGGACGGCGCAAGCTCGCCAGAAAGCCTGTCTTCCGCTCCGCATTCTCGTTGGATTGATCCGTCATTTTTGGTCCTTCTCTGTTTTGCCCGAAACGGCAAGCGTTGCTATGTCAATCGATGATGAATCCGGGGGCCGAAGCCCCCGGGGGTCAAACGTCTACCGGATAGTGCTCTTAGTAGATGTCGTGCTGCGTGTTGTACAGGTTGAACTTGCCGGTCGGGGTGATCATCTTCGGATCGGTGATCACTTTCTTGACCTTCAGCGTCGCGTCGTCATACACCACGATCGCGGACTGGTCGGTCTTGCCGCCCCACAGCGAGATCCACACTTCGGTACCGTCAGCCGAGTATTCCGGATGCACGGCACGCTTGATGGCCTTGGTTTCCGGCAGGCCGGAGTCCTTGGCAACGTTCAGCATGACCGGCGGCTTGGACAGGTCGGCGATCGAATACACGGCAACCGATTCAGCCAGGGACTTTTCCGGGTTCTGCGGCGCGTCAGCCCACAGGTGCTTGGACTTCGGGTGGGTCTTGACGAACAGGTTGCCGGCACCAACGTGCTTGACTTCCTGAACCACCTTCCAGGCGTTGTCCTTGTGCTTCTCCGGATCGGTACCGATCAGGGTGATCACGTCGGCGCCCAGGTGACCGGTGGTCCACACGGGGCCGTAGGTCGGATGCACGAAGTTGGCGCCACGGCCCGGGTGCGGGATCTTGGCGGTGTCGACCAGCGCGGCCAGCTTGCGATCCACGGTGTCGACCACGGCGATCTTGTTGGAGGCGTTGGCGGCCACCAGGAAGTAACGCTGAGTGGAATCCCAGCCGCCGTCGTGCAGGAACTTGGCGGACTCGAAGGTGGTTTCCTTCAGGTTCTTCAGGTCGGAGTAGTCAACCAGACGGATCTGGCCGGTTTCCTTGATGTTGATAACCCATTCCGGCTTGGTCTGCGAGGCCACGATGGAGGCCACGCGCGGCTCGGGGTGGTACTCGCCATCGACGGTCATGCCGCGGGTGCTGACGATCTTGAGCGGCTCGAGCGTCGCGCCGTCCATGATCGAGTACTGCGGCGGCCAGTAACCACCGGCCACGGCGTACTTGTCCTCGAAGCCCTTGAACTTGGAGGTATCGACCGAGCGAGCGTCGAAGGCCACCTTGACTTCGGCAACCACGGCGGGCTTCTCGAGCCACAGGTCGATCAGCGACAGACGACCGTCGCGGCCGATCACGTACACATAGCGGCCCGATGCCGAGATACGCGAAATGTGCACCGCGTAGCCGGTCTTGACGATGCTGACGATCTCCTTGGTGTCGCCGTCGATCAGCGCCACTTCACCGGTATCACGCAGGGTGACCGAGAAGATGTTCTTCAGGTTGATCTTGTTCATCTGCTTGGTCGGACGCTTGTCGACCGGCAGCATGACCTTCCAGGTTTCCTTCATCTCGGCCATCGAGAACTCGGGCGGAACGTCCGGCGTGTTCTGGATGTAGCGAGCCATCAGGTTGATTTCATCCTTGGTCAGGATGTCGTCGAAGTTCACCATGCCGCCTTCGGTACCGTAGGCGATGATCTTCTCAAGACGGTTCTGACCCAGCTTCAGCGTACCGCCTTCCAGCTTGGAGCCGTCCTTCAGGGTCTTTTCCCAGTGCGGCTCGAGGTTCTTGCCGGTTGCGCCTTTACGCAGCACACCGTGACAGCCAGCGCAGCGCTCGAAGTAGATTTTTTTGGCGGTTGCCTTTTCGGCATCCGTCATGCTCGGTGCATCAGCTGCAAAGGCACTGCTGATGGCCAACGGCATTGCCGCCATCGCCAGCGCGCTCGCCAGCCAGGTTCCACGGGTCTTCATGCTCGGTCTCCCTTTTAAGAAAACGCAGTTGCGGGTCATTCCGCTGGAGACGAAGGTTGAACCTCGCGAACCGCTGCGTCTTTGACTCCAATCAATCTTGATCCGATAGAAGGGTTGTTACAGTCATACCCCATCGAACTAGAGGATCTCGACCATGGCCGGCACGAATAGCAGTCTGACCTGTGGCAACGAACTGAAAGGCCCGGCGCTGTCTTCGCTGCTCAAGCGGATCGTCGACCGGCTCGAGGCACGCGGCATCAGCGGCCGCCCCATTCCGCCACCGGCCGTGACGACACCCCCGCCGGCCGACGGCATGCCGACCCACAACGGCGGCATCTCGGGCCGGGTCAGCCTGGTCGGCGCCGGCCCGGGCGATCCGGAACTGCTCACCCTGCGCGCCGCCCGGCTGATCGCCGCGGCCGACGCCGTGGTCTATGACCATCTGGTTGGCGAACACATCCTGACCCTGATCCGCAGCGACGCCGAGCGTATCTATGTCGGCAAGGAAGCGGGCAACCACACCCTGCCGCAGGGTGAAATCAACACCTTGCTGGTGCGGCTCGCCCAGGCAGGCAAGCATGTGGTGCGACTCAAGGGCGGCGACCCGTTCATCTTCGGGCGCGGCGGGGAAGAAATCGAAGAACTGGTGCAGTCCGGCGTGCGCTTCGAGGTGGTGCCGGGCATCACCGCCGCCTCGGGCGTGTCGGCCTATGCCGGCATCCCGCTCACGCACCGCGACTATGCCCAGTCCTGTACTTTCGCCACCGGCCACCTGCAGGACGGCACCGCCGACCTCGACTGGGCCGCGCTGGCGCGACCGCATCAAACCGTGGTGATCTACATGGGGATCGGCGCGTTGCCGCAGATTTCCGCCCAGCTCATCGCCCACGGCGTACCGGCCGACACGCCCGCCGCGGCAGTGCAGAACGGCACCACCGACCACCAGCGCACCGTCGTCGCCACGCTCGGCACGCTGGCCGACGCGCTGGCCGAGGCCGGCCTGCGCCCGCCGGCCTTGCTGATCGTCGGGCAGGTCGTCCGGCTGCATCACCGGCTCGACTGGTATCAGCACGCCCTGGCCGCCGAAACCGCCTGAGCAACTCTACTGCCGGACTCCACCGACGCCGCACGCTGTGCGGCGTTTTCTATTGCCCCGCCAGCGCCTCGGCCAGATCGGCCGCCACCTGTGCCACGGCGGCATTGGCCTGCGGAAAATAACCGCCCAGCGTGAAGAAGCCGTGCACCATGCCGTCGTAGGCGTGATGACGCACCACGCCCCCCTCGCTCACCATGCGCTCGGCAAAGGCCAGGCAGTCGTCGGTCAGCGGATCGCAGCCGGCCGTGACCAGCGTCATCGGCGGCAGGCCGGCCAGGGTCTCGGCGCGCATCGGCGAGGCGCGCCAGTCTTCCGACTCGCCATTGGGCAGGTAGCGCTCGAAGAACCAGCGCAGACTCTCGCGATCCAGAAAATACCCGTCGCCATAGGTTTCGCGGCTCGGCCGCGTGCTGTGGATTTCGGTGCAGGGATAGATCGCCGCCAGATAGCGCAGTGCCGGCAGGCCGGTATGCGTGCGCCAGGCCAGCGCCACGGCCAGCAGCAGGTTGCCGCCGGCGCTGTCGCCGCCAAGCGCCACACGGTCGGGGTCAATCTCCAGCAGATCGGCGTGCTCGATGGCCCAGGTCGGCGCCTGCAGCGCATCGTCGTAGGCGGCCGGGAACGGATGCTCCGGCGCCAGCCGATACTCGACCGACAACACCGCGCACCCCGCACCGTTGGCCAGCTCGCGACACACCACGTCGTAGGAAGGCACGTCTCCGACACACCAGCCACCGCCGTGGTAGAAGACCAGCAAGGGCAGCACCTGGCCCGCCGCTGCCTGCAAGGGCCGGTACAGACGGGCCATCAGGGCCGAGCCGTCGGCGCGCGGAATCGGCACCTCGGTCACCGAGGCGACCGGCGGCGCGTCCGGACGGAAAGCGAACATCAGCTTTTCCGACGCACGGCGGGCCTGGAGCACATCGAGTTCATGAAACCGCGGCGCGCCCACGCGATAGACCATATCGAGCAGCCCACGGGCCTTGGGGTCGAGCGCCATGACGCACATCTCCGCTGGATTCTGTCGGGGCCGCTGCCGCTGTACTTGGCAAGGCCGTCAGGTGACAGATAAGATTCGGGGCTTTTTCGCCCGCGATGAAGCGCTGGTGCCGGGAGAGGGACTCGAACCCTCACAGTGTCACCACCGGCGGATTTTGAATCCGCTGCGTCTACCGATTCCGCCATCCCGGCTGGCTAGCCGCGCATTATCGCCAAAACAGAACGCCGCATCAAGCACATGACTCTCACCCTCGACGATTTCGATTACACCCTGCCCGAGGCCCTGATCGCCCAGGCCCCGCTGGCCGAGCGCAGCGCCAGCCGCCTGCTGGTGGTCGGCCATGACGCCCTGGCCGACCGCGCCATCCGGGATCTGCCCGAACTGCTCGGCGCGGACGACCTGCTGGTGTTCAACGACACCCGCGTCATCCATGCCCGCCTGTTCGGCCAGAAGGCCACCGGCGGCCAGGTCGAGGTGCTGATCGAGCGGCCGGTCGGCGATCACGAGGCCATCGCCCAGGTGCGCGCCAGCAAGTCGCCCAAGGCCGGCAGCACGCTGCGCCTGGCCGACGCCTTCGAGGTCGAGGTGCTCGGCCGCGTGGGCGACTTCTTCCACCTGCGCTTTCCGGCCGACGCCACGGTCATCGACTACACCGAGCGCTACGGCGCCCTGCCCCTGCCGCCCTACATCACCCGCGCCGCCGGCGAGGCCGACGAAGCGCGCTACCAGACGGTGTTTGCGCGCCACCCCGGCTCGGTCGCCGCGCCGACCGCCGGCCTGCATTTCGACGACGCCCTGCTTGAACGCATTCGCGACAAAGGCGTGCGCACTGCGGCCGTCACGCTGCATGTGGGCGCCGGCACCTACCAGCCGGTGCGCGTGCAGAATCTGGCCGAGCACCAGATGCACCGCGAGCAGTACATTGTGCCGACCGAAACCGTGGCCGCCATCGCGGCCACCCGCGCCCGCGGCGGCCGTGTGGTGGCGGTGGGCACCACCAGCCTGCGCGCGCTGGAGTCGGCCGCACAGTCCGGCCTGCTGCAGGCCGGCAGCGGCGAGACCGAACTGTTCATCATGCCGGGCTACCGTTTCCATGTGGTCGACGCGCTGATCACCAACTTTCACCTGCCCAAATCGACGCTGCTGATGCTGGTCTCGGCGCTGGCCGGCATGGACACCATCCGCGCCGCCTATGCCCATGCTGTGGCCGAGCGCTACCGTTTCTTCAGCTATGGCGACGCCATGCTGCTCACCCGGAGGCCGTCATGAGCCTGAGCTTCGAACTGCTGGCCACCGAGGGCGCCGCGCGCCGTGGCCGCCTCACCCTCAACCATGGCGTGGTGGAAACCCCGGTGTTCATGCCGGTGGGCACCTATGGCACGGTCAAGGCGATGACGCCGCAGGCGCTCGACGACATCGGCGCGCAGATCTGCCTGGGCAACACCTTCCACCTGTGGCTGCGCCCGGGGCTGGAGGTGCTCGACACCTTCGGCGGCCTGCACGACTTCATGGGCTGGCGCAAACCCATCCTCACCGATTCGGGCGGCTTCCAGGTCTTCAGCCTCGGCGCGCTGCGCAAGATCACCGAAGAGGGCGTCAAGTTCGCCTCGCCGATCGACGGCAGCAAGCTGTTCCTCACGCCGGAGGAGTCGATGCGCATCCAGCGCGCGCTCAACTCCGACATCGTGATGATCTTCGACGAGTGCACGCCCTACCCCGCCACGCGGGACGAAGCGGCCAAGTCGATGCAGTTGTCGCTGCGCTGGGCCAAGCGCTCGCGCGACGCTTTCGACGCGCAGGAGAACCCCAACGCGCTGTTCGGCATCGTGCAGGGCGGCATGCACGAGCCGCTGCGCGATGAGTCGCTGGCCGGTCTGCTGGACATCGGCTTCCACGGCTTCGCCATCGGCGGCCTGTCGGTCGGCGAACCCAAGGAAGACATGCAGCGCATCCTCGCCCACACCGCGCCGCGCCTGCCGCAGGACAAGCCGCGCTACCTGATGGGCGTGGGCACGCCGGAAGACCTGGTTGAATCGGTCTCGGCCGGCATCGACATGTTCGATTGCGTGATGCCCACCCGCAACGCGCGCAACGGCTGGCTGTTCACCCGCTTCGGCGACCTCAAGATCAAGAACGCCAAGCACCGCAACGACACCCGGCCGCTCGACCCCACCTGCACCTGCTACACCTGCCGGAACTTCTCGCGCGCCTACCTGCACCACCTGCACCGCACCGGCGAAATCCTCGGCGCCATGCTCAACACCACCCACAACCTGCACTATTACCAGGCGCTGATGGCGCAGATGCGCAAGGCGCTCGAGGCGGGGACTTTTACCGATTTCGTCCGCCGCTTCCACGACGAGCGCAGCCGCGGCGCCGAGGTGTGAGTGGCCCGCAACTGCTATACTTGCCGCCTTTTCTTTGAAACGTGATCGGAGTCCAACGTGCTGATTTCCAATGCCTACGCTCAAGCCGCCGGCGCGGCAGACCCCAGCGGTGGTTTCATGGGCCTGCTGCCCCTGCTGCTGATGTTTGCGGTGCTGTATTTCGTCATGATCCGCCCGCAGATGAAGCGCGCCAAGGAGCACAAGGGCATGGTCGAAGCCCTGGCCAAGGGCGATGAAGTGATCTTCGCCGGCGTGGTCGGCCGGGTCACTAGCGTGGGTGACACCTACTGCGAGGTCGAGGTGGCCGAGAACGTAAACCTCAAGATCCAGAAGCTCGCCGTGGCCAACGTCTTGCCCAAGGGCACCATCAAGAGCATCTAAGTCTTCGCATCGTACGGGCGGCCTGGCCGCCCGCTCCGTTTCTGATTCACGCCAGCTCAGGCGACCCGCCCATGAACCGTTATCCCCTCTGGAAAAACCTGATGATCGGCATCGTGCTGATCTTCGGTCTCCTCTACACCCTGCCCAACTTCTACGGCGAAGTGCCGGCCGTCCAGGTCTCCAGCGGCAAGGCCACGCTCAAGCTGGACCCGGCGCAGATGGAAGCCCGTGTGGCCGAGATCCTGAGCGCGGCCAACCTGTCCCACACCGGCATCTTCTCCGATGCCAACAGCGTGCGCGCCCGCTTCGAGACGACTGACCAGCAGCTGCAGGGCAAGGACGCCATCGAGCGCGCCCTCAACCCGGACGCCGCCGACCCGAGCTACGTCGTCGCGCTCAACCTGCTGTCCGCCTCGCCGAACTGGCTGACCTCGCTCGGCGCACTGCCGATGTACCTGGGCCTCGACCTGCGCGGCGGCGTGCACTTCCTGCTCGAAGTGGACATGGACGGCGCGCTGACCAAGCGCATGGACGCCACCGCCGGCGACCTGCGCACCCTGCTGCGCGACAAGGATGTGCGCCATTCCGGCATCCGCCGCATCAGCAATGTGGTGGAAATCCGCTTCCGCGATGCCGACGTGCGCGAAGCCGGCCGCAAGGCCATCCTGGCCAGCACCGCCGACCTGCAGCTGGTCGATCGCGATGAGGACGGCCAGGCCAGCCTGACCGCCACGCTCACCCCGCAAGCGGCCAAGACGCTGCAGGAATTCGCCATCAAGCAGAACATCACCACCCTGCACAACCGGATCAACGAACTCGGCGTGGCCGAGCCGGTCATTCAGCAGCAAGGCGCCAACCGCATCGTGGTGCAGCTGCCCGGCGTGCAGGACGTGGCCAAGGCCAAGGACATCCTCGGCCGCACCGCCACGCTCGAAGTGCGCATGGTCGACGACACCGCCGGCCGCCTCGAAGAGGCCCTGGCCGGCCGCGTGCCCTTTGGCACCGAGCTGTACACCGAACGCGGCGGCAACCCGCTGCTGGTCAAGAAGCAGGTCGTGCTCACCGGCGAGCGCCTCACCGACGCCCAGCCCGGCTTCGACGGCCAGACCCAGGAACCGGCGGTACACCTGACCCTCGACTCGGCCGGCGCCCGCATCTTCCGCGATGTCACGCGCGAAAACGTCAACAAGCGCATGGCCATCCTGCTGATCGAGAAGGGCAAGGGCGAGGTCATCACCGCGCCGGTCATCCGTGGCGAGATCGCCGGCGGCCGGGTACAGATCTCCGGCCGCATGAGCACCCAGGAAGCCACCGACGTGGCCCTGCTGCTGCGCGCCGGTTCGCTGGCCGCGCCGATGGAGATCATCGAAGAGCGCACCGTCGGCCCGAGCCTGGGCGCCGAGAACATCGAGAAAGGCTTCAACTCCACGCTGTGGGGCTTCGTCGCCATCGGCGTGTTCATGATCGCCTACTACATGCTGTTCGGCTTCGTGTCGGTGGTCGCCCTGTCGGCCAACCTGCTGCTGCTCGTCGCGCTGCTGTCGCTGCTGCAGGCCACGCTGACGCTGCCTGGGATCGCTGCCATCGCGCTCACCCTGGGCATGGCCATCGACGCCAACGTGCTGATCAACGAGCGCATCCGCGAAGAACTGCGCAACGGCTCCTCGCCGCAGGCAGCCATCACCGCCGGCTACGACCGCGCCTTCGACACCATCCTTGACTCCAACGTCACCACCCTCATCGCAGGCATTGCGCTGCTGGTGTTCGGCTCGGGTCCGGTGCGTGGCTTCGCCGTGGTGCATTGTCTCGGCATCCTGACCTCGATGTTCAGCGCCATCCTGGTCTCGCGTGCGCTGGTGAACCTGATCTACGGCCGCCGCCGCAAAGTCGCCGCCCTGTCCATCGGGCAGGTGTGGAAGCCGAGCAACAACTGATAAATCCGGCCGGCGCATGCGCCGGCAGCAAGGACTGCGAACATGGAATTTTTCCGCATCAAGAACGACATCCCGTTCATGAAGCACGCGCTGGTGTTCAACATCATCTCGTTTGTCACCTTCGTGCTGGCAGTGCTGTTTCTGCTCACCCGCGGGCTCAACCTGAGCGTCGAATTCACTGGCGGCACGCTGATGGAGGTGAACTACGCCGAGGCGCCGCAGGTGCAGCTGATTCGCGACGCCCTGGGCGAAGGCGGCTACCCCGACGCCCAGGTGCAGAACTTCGGCAGCGCCCGCGACATCCTCATCCGCCTGCCCAATCGCGATGGCCTGGACAGCAACCGCGTCTCCGCGCAAGTGACGGACATGCTGACCAAGGTCGATGGCCCGAAAGGCGAGCTGCGACGCGTCGAGTTCGTCGGCCCGCAGGTTGGCAAGGAGCTGGCGGCCGATGGCGGCATGGCCTTGCTGCTGGTGATCGTCGGCATCATGATCTACCTGGCGCTACGCTTCGAGTGGCGCTTCGCGGTGTCGGCGATCATCGCCAACCTGCACGACGTGATCATCATCCTCGGCTTCTTCGCCTTCTTCCAGTGGGAGTTCTCGCTGGCCGTGCTGGCCGCCGTGCTGGCCGTGCTGGGCTACTCGGTGAACGAATCGGTGGTGGTCTTCGACCGGGTGCGTGAAACCTTCAAGAAAAAGCGCGCCATGGAAACACCCGATGTGCTCAACCATGCCATCACCCGCACCATCTCGCGCACCGTGATCACCCACGGCAGTACCCAGATCATGGTGTTGTCGATGCTGCTGTTCGGCGGCGAAACGCTCTACTACTTCGCCCTCGCGCTGACCATCGGCATCCTGTTCGGCATCTACTCGTCCGTGCTGGTCGCCAGCCCCCTGGTGATGTGGCTGGGCGTGTCGCGCGAACAGTTCATCCAACCGAAGAAGACGAAGGAAGAAGCGGTCGTCTAAGCCCGCCCTCCAACAAGGAAGCGTCTCATGGAAGTCAATTACTACGTCCTGCCGCTCTACCTCGGCCTGTTCGGGCTGGCCGGACTGATGCTGTCGCGCGCCTGGCGGATCGGCAAACGCAACCGGCTCGATCTCGTCGCCAACTGGAGCAGCGTCCAGCTTGAGCAGCCGGAGCGCTACAAGCCGATCTACATCACGGTCAACCTGGTCGGCGGCATCGCGCTGCTGGCGCTGGCCGGGCTGGTGCTCGCCGTCGGCCTGCCCTTCGGCACCTGGGTGTCGCTGGCGGCACTGATCTTCTGGAGCTACTTCTTCGCCTACCAGTTCCTTGCCTGGAACGCCAAGAAGAACGCCCACAACGAAGCCAAGGCGGCAGAGCGGGCCAAGCAGGCGAAACGCTGAGCCGCGGCTGCCAGCCAACAAAAAGGGGATGCCGAGCGCATCCCCTTTTTGTTGCGCGAGCGCGCATTACACAGCGAACACCTGCTTCACGCGCAAGGTCTCGCCCCGCTCCATCAGCCCGATCAGGCGGTCGATGTTCGGGTGTTTGCCCGGATTGAGCCGCGCATCTTCCGTATGCTCGGCGTACAGCTCCAGGCCTTTCTTGGCCGCATCCGGCGAAACCGCGCCGTAGAGCTGGGCCAGATGGTTGTACACCACCAACGAGCCCGCCTGGCCGGGTTTGTTCTCGATCGTCGCCACTTCTGCGCCGTCGGCGTCGATCAAGGTCAATGCAGCCAAGTGCGACACCTTGGGCAACTGCTTGAGGGTTTCGGCAAAACTCATCATCTCTCCTGCGCACAAAATGGAAAAGGCGCCCTTACGGGCGCCCGGATCGGCACGTTGCGGTCTCAGATCGCCCGCGCCAGCTCCGTCGCCAGCCCGATATAGCTCGCTGGCGTCATCGCCAGCAGGCGGGTCTTCTCCGCCTCGGGGATCGCCAGCGTCTGGATGAAGGCCTGCAAGCCTTCCTTGGTGATGCCTTTGCCGCGGGTCAGCGCCTTGAGCTGCTCATACGGATTCTCGACCCCGTAACGGCGCATCACCGTCTGCACCGGCTCGGCCAGCACTTCCCAGGCCTGATCCACATCCGCCACCAGCTTGGCCGGATCGGCCTCCAGCTTGCCCAGTCCCTTGAGCAGGGAGTCGTAGGCCAGCAGTGTGTGCCCAAAGGCCACACCCATGTTGCGCAACACCGTCGAGTCGGTCAGGTCGCGCTGCATGCGCGAGATCGGCAGCTTCTCGCTGAAATGGCGGAACATCGCGTTCGCCACCCCGAGGTTGCCCTCGGCGTTCTCGAAATCGATCGGGTTGACCTTGTGCGGCATGGTGGAAGAGCCCACCTCGCCTTCCTTCAGACGCTGCTTGAAGAAGCCCAGCGAGATGTAGCTCCAGATGTCGCGGCAGGCGTCGATCAGCATCGTGTTGCAACGCGCCGTCGCATCGAACAGCTCGGCCATGGCGTCGTGCGGTTCGATCTGGATGGTGTAGGGGTTGAACACCAGCCCCAGCGACTCGACGAAGCGCTGGTTGAAGCCCGCCCAGTCGACGTCCGGATAGGCCGACAGGTGCGCGTTGTAGTTGCCCACGGCGCCATTGAACTTGGCCGTCATCTCGACCCCAGCGATCGCCTTGCGCGCCCGCTTGAGCCGGTAGGCGATGTTCGCCATCTCCTTGCCCATCGTGGTCGGACTCGCCGGCTGGCCGTGGGTGCGCGACAGCATCGGCACCTCGGCCAGATCGTGCGCCAACGCCACGAAGCGCGCGATGACACGATCGAGCACTGGCAACATCACCTGGCCGCGCGCGTCATTCAGCATCAGCGCATGCGAGGTGTTGTTGATGTCCTCGGACGTGCAGGCAAAGTGGATGAACTCCGACGCCTTCGCCACCTCGGCATTGTCGGCGAAGCGCTTCTTGAGCCAGTACTCCACCGCCTTGACGTCATGGTTGGTGGTCGCCTCGATGGCCTTCACCGCCTCGCCATCCTCGGGCAGGAAGCTCTCGACGACGCCGTCGAGCTTGACCTGGGTGGAAGTCGAGAACGGCGCCACCTCGGCAATCGCCGACTCGGCCGCCAGGGCCTTGAGCCAGGCGATCTCGACCTTGACGCGGTTGCGGATCAGGCCAAATTCGGAGAAGTGGTCGCGGAGATCGGCGACTTTGGGGGCGTAACGGCCGTCGAGGGGGGAAACAGCGACGAGAGGAGTGGGTATCATCACTTTGCGGTGAGCCAATTTATAAAGTGCTGATTTTACCTTAGCCACCGAATACCACCACCCTCACACCTACGAACCAGAGCACTTGATCCCCCGCCCAGGCGTGACGGAATCACACCCAGTTCCCGTCAAATTCCAATCGATCGCTCCGGTTCCGGAGGTGGTTTGAACGGGCGTCATCGTAACGATAAGCTTTACTCCAGCGGCGTCGGTCGCCGTAGTGGTTAGTTGAATCACACCATCGACGACGGTCAGGCCATCCACAAACGCAATCGCCGCACCGTTGTTGTTTGCAGCAACGCCAGGAGGGATTTCCCGCGCACTCGCGTTGCAACCCGTCAAAACGCCTAGATCGGCGATGCATTGCGCCACCCCGACCTTATATGCCCCGGCCCCGCTTACCGCCCCCGCCACCTTGGTCCGCTGCTGGTAGTCCGCATACTGCGGAATCGCGATCGCAGCCAGGATCCCGATGATGGCAACCACGATCATGAGTTCGATCAGCGTAAAACCCGTTGCTCCTGCTCGCCACCGAGTATCGCAAAGCATTCCGTTCTTTCTCGCTTGCATCATTCGCCCCCAAAAAAAGAGGGCCGGCGAACCGGCCCTCCTCTGCGATGCCCGGCCTCAAATTCCTGCCGGCAGCACGCGTCTTAGTTACCCGCGCACTTGATACTACGACCTGCGGTAGTACAACCCGAACCAGTCAGGTTCCAGTCAAGCGCACCAGAACCACCCGCGTTGCTCTGGACCGGCGTCAGGGTCACGACCATATTGGCGCCACCGCTCGTCACACCCGTAGTCGTCAGCGTAATGACACCGTCCGCAACAGTGAGCTCGTCCACATAGGCAATCGTAGCGCCTGCATTGCCAGAGGCAATGGTGGGTGGAATGCCGTTAGTGTTGTGATCGCAACCGGTCAACACTCCCAGGTCAGCCAAACACATTGCAACCGCGGTCTTGTACGCACCGATGCCCGCCACAGCACCTGCCACCTTGGAGCGCTGTTGGTAGTCGGCATATTGCGGAATTGCGATCGCAGCCAGAATACCGATAATCGCCACAACGATCATCAGTTCGATCAGGGTGAAGCCCTGCTGGGCGCGCTTGAGAGTCTTGTTCATGGTCATACTCCTCGGAGAGAGATTCGGTCAGACACGGATGGGATCCGCTCGGGAGTAGCTATGCACTCGACGTGCCAGCTTTTGCGCCATCAAATAAATTTCAATATTTTCAACAACATCGGGTGTTGGCCAATTTTTCCCGTGATGCACTTCACGCCCAGACAGGCCCGAAAGTGACCATTTACGTCACCCATGTTGACGTCATACGTCAGCGCACACACACCTTGCGCACCTGCTTGATGTCGGTGGTGCCGTCGAGCACTTTCTCGATGCCGTCCTGACGCAGGGTGCGCATACCTTCGTTCAGGGCGAGCACCAGCAGGTCGGCGACGCGGGCGTGTTCCTGGATGAGTTTCTTGGCGCCATCGGAGCCGAGCATGAGTTCGTGCAGGCCGACGCGGCCGCGGTAGCCGTTGGTGCAGTCGGCACAGCCGACGGCCTTGTAGAGGGTGAACTGGCCGTCCTTGTTTGCGAACTCCTGCTGCCAGCGACGGGCGACGGCTTTGCGCGCGCCTTCGGCGTCGGCGACGAAGGGGGGCGTGCTCTGCAGGTCGGCGCAATATTCGTCGAGCAGGCTGGAGAGTTCGTCGCTGCCGGGGTGGTAGGGGCTCTTGCACTTGGGGCACAGGCGCTTGGCCAGGCGCTGGGCGAGGACGCCGAGCAGGGCGTCGGCGAAGTTGAAGGGGTCCATGCCCATGTCGAGCAGGCGAACGATGGACTCGGGCGCGCTGTTGGTGTGCAGGGTGGAGAACACGAGGTGGCCGGTGAGCGAGGCTTCGAGGCCAACCGACACGGTTTCGCGGTCGCGCATTTCGCCGACCATGATCACGTCGGGGTCGGCGCGGAGGAAGGCGCGCATCATGGTGGCGAAGTCGAGCCCGGCCTTGCGGTTGACCTGCACCTGGCGCAAGCCCTTCTGGGTGATTTCGACCGGGTCTTCGGCTGTCCAGATTTTGGTCTCGGGCGTGTTGATGTGGCCGAGGATGGAATGCAGCGTGGTGGTTTTACCCGAACCGGTGGGGCCGCAGACGAAGAAGATGCCGTAGGGCTGGCCGATGGCGCCCTTGAGGCGCTCGAGGTTGTGCGGCGACAGGCCGAGCTTGTCGAGCGGGATGGGTTCGCTGTTGGCGAGGATGCGCATCACCACGTCTTCCATGCCCCCCGCGGTGGGGATGGTGGCGACACGCAGTTCGATGTCGAGCGCGGCGTACTTGCGGAACTTGATCTTGCCGTCCTGCGGCTTGCGACGCTCGGAGATGTCGAGGTCGCACATGATCTTGATGCGGGTGACCAGCGGGTTGCGGTAGCTGGCGGGCACTTCGATGTAGGGCACCAGCGTGCCGTCCTTGCGGAAGCGGATCAGCGTCTTGACCTTGCCGGGCCGGGGTTCGATGTGGATGTCGGAGGCGCCCTGCTTGTAGGCGTCGATGATGATCTTGTTGACCAGCTTGACCAGTTCGTTGTCGGCCGCGGCCGACAGCTCTTCGGCCATCGAGCCTTCCTGGTCTTCTTCGGTCAGGTCGGACAGCAGGTCGTCCACCGAGCCCAGGTCGAGGCTGGCTTCGAAGAACTGGTCGATCGTTTTGTTGAAGTCGCGATGGGTGGTGGCGCGAAAGGCGATCTTCTTGTTGGGAAACACGTTGTGCGCAACGCGGGAGGCGCGCGTCTGCTCCGGGTCGGTCGCCATCACGACGATGCCTTCCTCGGTTTCTTCCAGCGGCAGCCAGTGGCTTTGCTCGACGAAATCGCGCTTGATGTTGCGCAACAGGTCGACCGGCTTGATCCGGTCGCCCCGGAACGGCTCGTAGGGCACACCGAAACACCGGGCAACGGCCTCGCCCACGTCGGCCAGCGCCAGGCCCATGTCGTCGACCAGCACCTCTTCGGTGGTCACCTTGCGATCGCGCGCCTTGTGACCGGCCGCCTCAAGCTCTTGCGCGGACACCTGGCCATCGGCCACCAGCAGGTCGTACCGCGACCGTGGCTTGCCCTGCTTGCGGGCACGCTGCGCAAAGGCGACGCCGAGGGTCTGGGCCAGGCCGAGCAGGCCTTCCTCGGCCACGGGAGAAAACGGCTTGCCATCGGTCGCGTTGATCAGCTGGAGCACGCCCAACAGCTCGCCGGCCTCCGAGGCGAGAATGGGGGCCACCAGCATTTGATGGCTCCGGTAGCCGGTGACTTCGTCCACTTCCTTGCGGAATTCGAGCTTGGGCGAGATGGCCTTGAGCGCCGGCGCGTCGTAGACGTCCGGCAGATTCAGCATTTTCTTGGTGTAGGCAACATAGCCTGCCACGCTGTTTTCGGAGATCGGCAGGCGAATGCTGTTGACCGAATGCAGGCCGGTCTTCACCTTGGAAACGATCGCGGTGCGCGATTCATCCAGGGTGTAGATGGTGAGTCGCTCGGCACCGAACAGATCACACAAGTCCGCCGACAGTTCGAAGATGATCTCGTCGATGTTCTGGGTGGCGTGGATCCGGTTGGTGACCGCCTGCAAGCCCTTGAAAAAGGCGAGGCGGCTGGTCACATCCCCACTCGAGGGGTATTTGCCGGAAGCTTTCATGGCGCTCGGTCCCTGCACTAGAGGCATTGTTACCCCGGCGCGTGTGCGCCGGATCCTGACATTCTAGCGGCATCCGGCCACGCTGAGGCAGCGCTCAGAAACTCAGGACCTGCCCATTGGCCAGCATGGTGGGCCGCAGCGGCCCGCCGTACATGCCGACCTCGGCCATGGTGCGCTCGACATGCCCGGGCTTGAGATGGCTGATATGCACATCCGGGCGGCAGGTCAACGCATCCAGGAAACGCGCCAGCAGACTGGGGCACAGGTGACGGGAGGCCATCGCCAGGCCATGCTGCGCATCGGAGAACGCGGTTTCGATCACCAGGTGACGAAGCGCCGGCTGGCGATTGATGGCGTCGATCAGCGCCGGGCAGTAGGTGGTGTCGCCCGTGTAGATGAGCTGGGCGTCGCCACTGTCCAGGCAATAGGCCGCGGCGGGAACCGTATGTAACGCCGGCAAGGCGGTGATCCGGCGGCCATCGAGGGCCACGGATTCGCCCACCTTGAGAACCTGGAAGCGCATGAATGGCCGGTGGCGATCAGGGATGGCGCTGAAATCCGGCCACACCAGCCAGTTGAAGATATGGGAGCGCAGAATGCGGATGGTCTCGACCGTACCGTAGACGGTGATCGGCGAGCGGCGATCGTTGCCGACAGTATCGACCAACAGCGGAATGAAGCCGATGTGATCGAGGTGCGCGTGCGTCACGAAAATGTGATCGATCCGCAACAGCTCGTCGTAGGCGAGCACACCGACACCGGTGCCGCCATCGATCAGCACATCGTCATCGACGAGAAACGCCGACGTCCGTGCCTCTTGGCCGCCAATGCCGCCGCTACACCCCAATACCCTGAATTTCATTGCAGAAGCCCGCGCCCGGCATGTGTGCCGCCCATCGGGGATACCCCGGATCCGTCGAGGCTAGCACCGCCGCCGCCCTGCCACCGCGAACTATGTCACGGCACGGCAAGTGCGTTGGGTGCGGGCCGGCTCAGCGCCTGAGCGTTTTTCGGGCGTGGCCGAGCGGCGCCCCAAAGGCGGCCTGATCCAGGCGCAAAGCACAGCCATAGCTCGGGCTATGGCGCGCATTTGCAACGACGAGCGGGTCGTCTTTGGGGGGATGAGCGGGCATGAAAGAAAGACGCTCAGGCGCTCAGGCGTCGCTGCGCAGGAAAAACTCCATTTTCACCCCGGCGATCTCGATGATGTCGTGATCACCCAGGTGGTGTGCCTGCGCGCCGAGCGGGTTGCCATTGACCACCGGAAAGCTCGAGCCTTCCACATGGGTGATGAAATAACCATGCGGCCGGCGCGTGATGACAGCCACCTGCACGCCCGGCTTGCCGAGCGTGGTCAGGGATTTCTTCAGTTCCAGTTCCCGCCCGACGTTCGGCCCCGACAACACCTGGATCATGCCCGCACCGCCCTCGCTGGCCGGCGGCGCAGAGGGCTTGGCGGCCTGCGGCTTGGCCCCCGCAGCGGCGCCCGCCCGATCGAGAATCTGCGTCGCCTCGGCATCGATGGCTTCGAGCGCGTCATCCGCCCCGACGACCGTGTCCGTGGCCGCCACTTCAGGCACGGCAACATCCACTTCCGGCTCAGCCATGACCGGCTTGAGCGCGGCGGTATCGACGAAATCGGTGAGCGGGCCGGAAGCGGCCACCGGATCGACCACGAACTTGATCCGGTACTTGCCCAGCTCGACCACGTCGTTGTTCTGCAGTGCGCACTTCTTGACCGGCTGGCCGTTCACATAGGTGCCATTGGTGCTGTTGCGGTCTTCGAGAAAGGCGTCGTCAAGGATGGCGGTGATCACCGCGTGCTCGCCGCTGATCGCCAGATTGTCGATCTGGATATCGTTGTGCGGCTTGCGCCCGATGGTCGTCCGCTCCTTGGTCAGCGGAATTTCCTTGAGCACCAGCCCGTCCATGCTGAGGATCAGTTTCGGCATCGTATTGTCCGTCCACTCCCGGGAGGCCCCGGTTACGTCCTGCGGGCCGGAAACGGCTGCAGCACCTTGATCAAAACCACGGTGATGTTGTCACGACCGCCCCGGTCATTGGCAAGCTGGATCAGATGATCTGCCGCCAGCACCAGATTAGCGGACAAGGTTTCGCACACCAATGCGATGTCGGCATCCTCGAGCATGTCCGTCAGGCCGTCGGAGCACATCAGGTAGACATCGCCCGGCCGGACCTCATGCAACGCCACATCGGGCACCACCGCGGGCTCGACACCCAGCGCCCGCGTGAGCAGGCTGCGCCCGGGGGCCACCCGCGCCGCATCTGCGCTCATCATGCCGCCATCGACCTGCTCCTGCAACAAGGAATGGTCGCGCGTCAGCTGCACGAGTTCGTCGGGGCGGTAGCGGTACATTCGCGAATCGCCGACATGCGATACCAGCAAGGTGTTGTCATGGAAGCGCGACGCCACCACGGTCGAGCCCATGCCGTGCAGCTCGCGGTCCTTGCGGGCGGCCGCGATCACCTCGGTGTTGGCCCGCGACGTGGCCTGGCGCAGCTCGGCCAGCATCTGCGAGACGGTCGTCGCCTCGCTCGCGCGAAGACTCTCCGCCAGGCTCTCGACCACCAGCCGCGACGCCACATCGCCGCCCTGGTAGCCGCCCATGCCATCGGCGAGCACCGCCCAGCGCGACACATCGTCAAAGAGGCAAGCGTCTTCGTTGCGCTGACGCAACCGGCCCGTATCGGTCCGCGACGCCATCAGCAATGCCGCCGTCTCCTGCTTCAGGGAATCCATCAACACACCATGCTCTCCGGGCAGCCCGCTTGCCGCCCCTGCCACCTGCCATATCCCGGTTATCGTCCGCTCGGCGCGGCGACACCCAAATTACGGCACCTGGCCGCAAGACTTCACCGTCACCGAAAAGAGACGGCCACACATTCTCACACAACCGCCCCGCCTTTCGCGCCAAAAAATATAACGAAAGTCAGAGAACCAACAGGCCCGCAAAAAGAAAAACGCCGGCTTGCGCCGGCGCTTTTCATCCGAGTGGCGGATGCTCAGAGCTTGGCTTTGAGCAGCTTGGCCATTTCGGACGGGTTGCGGGTCACGGTGAAGCCGCACTCTTCCATGATGGCGAGTTTGGCATCGGCGGTATCCTCGCCGCCCGAGATCAGCGCACCGGCGTGGCCCATGCGCTTGCCTGCCGGGGCAGTGACACCGGCGATGAAGCCAACCACCGGCTTCTTCATGTTGTCCTTGCACCAGCGCGCGGCTTCGGCTTCGTCCGGACCGCCGATCTCGCCGATCATGATGACCGCATCGGTGTCGGGATCGTCATTGAACATGCGCATCACGTCGATGTGCTTGAGGCCGTTGATGGGGTCGCCACCAATGCCGACAGCGGACGACTGGCCCAGGCCGATTTCGGTCAGCTGTGCCACGGCTTCGTAAGTCAGCGTGCCGGAACGGGACACCACGCCGATACGGCCCTTGCGGTGGATGTGACCCGGCATGATGCCGATCTTGATTTCGTCCGGCGTGATCAGGCCCGGGCAGTTGGGGCCGAGCAGCAGCGTTTCCTTGCCGCCGGCTTCGACCTTCTGGCGCATCTTGTTGCGCACGGCCAGCATGTCACGGACCGGGATGCCTTCGGTGATGCAGATGGCCAGATCGATGTCGGCCTCGCAGGCTTCCCAGATCGCGGCAGCGGCGCCCGCGGGCGGCACATAGATGACCGACACGGTGGCACCGGTCTCGGCGGCGGCTTCTTTCACCGACGCATAGATGGGCACACCGAAGATGGCCTCACCCGCTTTCTTGGGATTCACACCGGCGACGAAGCAGTTCTTGCCGTTCGCGTACTCGATGCACTTCTCGGTGTGGAACTGACCGGTCTTGCCCGTGATGCCCTGGGTGATGACCTTGGTGTCTTTGTTGATCAGGATAGACATTCGAAACTCTCCTTACTTGACCGCTTCGACGACCTTGGTCGCGGCTTCGGCCATGCTGTCGGCGGAAATGATGGGCAAACCGGACTCGGCGAGAATCTTCTTGCCGATGTCTTCGTTGGTTCCCTTCATGCGCACCACCAGCGGTACGGAGAGATTGACTTCCTTGGCTGCCGCGACCACGCCGGTAGCGATGGTGTCGCAGCGCATGATGCCGCCAAAGATGTTCACCAGGATGCCCTTCACCTTGGGGTTCTTGAGCATGATCTTGAAGGCTTCGGTCACCTTCTCGGTGGTGGCGCCACCGCCCACGTCCAGGAAGTTGGCCGGCTCGGCGCCGAACAGCTTGATGGTATCCATGGTCGCCATGGCCAGGCCGGCACCGTTGACCAGGCAGCCGATGTTGCCATCGAGGCTGATGTAGGCCAGGTCGTACTTGGAGGCTTCGATTTCGTCAGCGTCTTCTTCGTCCAGGTCGCGGTACTCGACGATCTCGGGATGACGGTACAGCGCGTTGGAGTCGAAGTTGAACTTGGCGTCCAGCGCCTTGATGTTGCCGTTGCCTTCCAGGATCAGCGGGTTGATTTCCGCCAGCGAGGCATCGGTTTCCATGTAGCAGGTGTAGAGCTTCTTGAGCGCATCGACACACTTGTCGATGGAACCGGCAGGCACGCCGATACCCTGGGCCAGCTCGGTCGCCTGCGCATCGGTCAGGCCGACGAGCGGGTCGACGAAGACCTTGATGATCTTCTCCGGCGTCTTGGCAGCCACTTCCTCGATGTCCATTCCGCCTTCGGACGAGGCCATCATGGCAATCTTCTGGGTCGCGCGATCGGTCAGCGCAGCCACGTAGTATTCTTTCTGGATGTCAGCGCCTTCTTCGATCAGCAGACGGCGAACCTTCTGGCCGGCCGCACCCGTCTGATGGGTCACCAGCTGCATGCCCAGGATCTGCCCTGCCAGCGCCTTCACCTCGTCGATCGATTTACCCAGCTTCACGCCGCCGCCCTTGCCGCGACCACCCGCGTGAATCTGCGCCTTGACCACCCAGATCGGTCCGCCCAGCTCTTCGGCCGCTTTGACCGCCTCGTCCACCGAGAAGCACGGAATGCCACGCGGGGTGACGACGCCATACTTTCTCAGCAGCTCTTTTGCCTGATACTCATGAATCTTCATGGTTGCCCTTCGATGGAAGCCGCGTCTCCACAAAGAGAACACGGACATTTAGGTTGAACGGGTCAATTCGGGGCCACACCCCACGACAGCTGCCGATCTCCCTCGTCCGGCAGACACCGCTGCAGCGGCGGCAAGCGCCGATGCGTTCGACACATTCGCAAGGCGCATTGAGTTACGCAAGGCGAAAGCCCCGTAATTATAACTGAATTCCCGTCGCCCGCGACCCTTCTGCGTGCAGTGCAGCACGAAGCCGCCACACAGACTCAGGCCTCGCCATCGTCAGCCTCGCCCGACGCCCGCCCGGGCGCACGGTACCAGGCCGGATAGTACTGCCGCACGGTATCGCCATCGGTCGCCAGGGCATGGCAGCGGTCGAGCTGGAAGGGCTTCTCGGCCGAGTCGGCATTGTCTTTCATGAAGGTCGCAAAGGTCTGCACCGCCGCGGTCGGCAGGCTCAGCAGGAGCTCCGAGATATGGCTACAGCCCTCGATGCCGAAAAACCGGGCCCGCACCGCATCGCGAAACCCCTTCATCAGATTCATCCCGACCAACGCGCCGTAGGCCGGCGCGATCCGCTCGCAACTGCCTGGATAAGGCACCCATTCCGACTCGGCGCGCGCATCCAGAATGGTGCACGCCCGATCGATCAGCACCGACACTCGCATCCGGTGCACCGGATCCCCCTTTTTGCGCACCCCGGCGGCAAGGGGGTAGTCGATGTCCTTGACGTCGACCAGCGTCGCCTCAAGCTCGACCAAGCCGTCATCCCGGAAATAGCCCTCGATTTCGATGCGCCTCACCTGGGCGCGCTGGCGGCCGACGCCGCCGGAAAGTTTGGCGTTCATAAAACGTACGCACTCGTATGGAACACCGGACCATCATACCGCGACTCGCCGCACGCCAGCGCCTACGTCGACAAAAGCCGATGTGTGCATTTTTGTGCACGAAGCCATGACAAAAGGCCACAACGCCGACAACTTCATTACAATGTGCTTCAAATAATTTCGCGATCACCCGAATTCATAAGGCTTTTCTGATTGAACGATGAAGTTGTCGCCTGTTAAGTCCCTGCTGCTGCATTGCATTCTGGCGTTCAGCGCCAGCGCAACGCACGCCATCGGCTTTGGCGACATCCTCAGTCAATCCGCCATCGGCGCCCCCTTTCGCGCAGAGATCCGCCTGCACGGCATCAAGGCCAACGAAGGCGCCGACTGTCTGCGCGTCGTACCCGGCGACTCGGCCGACGGCATCCCCGCGCTGCGCAATGCGCAAGTCACCATCGGTTTGCGAAATGGCGTGCCTGTGGCCGTGGTTTCCCGCCCGCAGGCGGTTCACGACCCCATCCTCCGCCTGACCGTCGAAGAAACCTGCAGCGCCCGCTTCAAGCGCACCTACACCCTGCTCCTTCCCTCGCCGGTCAGCGCACTGACACTGCCGGCCACCGTGGCGCCCACCCCCCGGCCAGCCGCAGCCCCCGCGCCGGCCCAGCCCCCTGCAACGCCGCTGGCAGCAAGCGACCTGGGTCGGGCATGGACACTGCCCGAAGGCGCCTCGATCAACCAACTCGCGCGCCAGCTCTACCCCTCGAGTCGCAAGGATCGCATCGGCTTCATTCGCGCCACCCGCGCCCTCAACCGCGCCGATCGCAGCATCCGCTCCTCCCGACAAACCCTGGCCGCCGGCACCACGCTCGTGCTGCCCGACCGCGACGCGATCGTCGCCGCCCACCCGGCACCGGAAGCGCCCCCCGCACCGAAGGCAAGCACGCCCCCGCCACCACCGGCCGCAGCCGCGCCAATGCCGGAGCCGGCTGCGCCCCCGCCGCCGCTCCCTGCCGCCCCGCCCCCTGTGCCGGACACCCCTGCGCCGCCCTCGGGCGACCGCCTCAGCCTGTCGGGTGACAGCGCGGGCCTCGATGGCTTCAAGCTGTCGCATCAACTGGGCGACCCCGGCCTGGTCGACCGCACCACAGACACGGAACGCGAGCTGCTGCGCCGGGAACAACGCCTGATCATGGCGCTGGATCAACACATTACCGCCCGCCTTGAACTCACCGACCGCATCGAGCGTATCGAAGCACTCCAGCGAGCGCTGGCAGCGGAAATGGCGCAACAGGGCACTGGCGCCACGCAACCGCCGGCCGCCACCCCGCCCGCGGCTGCGCCCGCCTCGCCACCGCCCGTGCCCGCCGCCGCCCCTGTGCCGACAGACACCTCTGCCGCGCCCGGGTGGCAAGGCCTCCAGTCATGGTTGCCGGCCATATTCGCCGGCGTGCTCGCCCTTGCGCTCGCCGCGTGGCTGGTCCGCCGCCGGCGCCCGCAGGCCAGCGACGGTCTGGATATCGAAAGCCTCGACACCGAAACACCGGGCGACACGCTGGCCCCCGATCCGGACGGCCCACCTCCCGCCCAAGGGCGAGGCAGCTTCGATTTTTCTCCGATCGAATGGGACGGATCATCCCCGGCCGAGCTCCACGAAAGCATCGCCCCCATCACCATCGAAGAAGCCGACCTCTCGGCCGAGCACGAATCCGCCGTCGAGCTGGCCGATATCATGATGTCCTTCGGCCGCATCCAGGGCGCGGCCGAAACGCTGGCCGAGTTCATCCGCAGTAACCCCAAGCAAGCCGTCGCTCCCTGGCTGAAGCTGCTTGAGGTCTATCGCGCGGCCGACATGCGCGAGGACTTCGAAGTCATCACCCGGCAGCTCAACAAGACCTTCAACGTCAAGATTGTCGACTGGGACGACTTCGACACGGCGCGCCAGACCACCGAAACGGTCGAGCAGATGCCGCATATCGTCAAGATGCTCACCGACACCTGGATGAGTGCCGACTGCCAGGCCTATATCCAGCGCCTGCTGCGCGACAACCGCGATGGCGCCCGACAGGGCTTTCCGATTGCCGTGGTCGACGACCTGCTGATGCTCATGGCCGTGCTCGAAGACCAGCTCGGCCCCTACACCGGCAGCGTTGACATTCCGCCGCCGGCCGCCGTCGTTCCCGAGCGCCCCGCGCCGGCAGAAGCCGAGGCAGCACCGCCGGAAGAGCCGCCCATCGACTTCAGCGCGCCGCTCGACACCGACACTGCCGAGCCGATCTTCGATTTCGACGACACCGACATCCCGCCGTCGCTATCGGAAACCACGCTGCCCGATCTCGACTTCCATCTTGAATCGGGCGACACGCCGCCGCCCGAGGACATGGCCGAACCGGAAGCCGACACCCCGGCGCCCACCCACACGCCACCGACCAAACCGGCCGGTCTCGACGGCGACGGCGACGACGACGGCTTTACCGCCACCGAACTGCTCGGCGGCTTCAACCGCAAACGCGACAACTGATCCTGCGGCGCCGCCGCTCACCAGGCCGAGCGCCAGCTCAGACCGGGTTATCCACATCCACAAACGGACACTCCAGGCCGAACTGTCTGGCCAG
Organism: Pseudomonadota bacterium; assembly: GCA_008501585.1. GTDB lineage: Bacteria > Pseudomonadota > Gammaproteobacteria > Burkholderiales > Rhodocyclaceae > Nitrogeniibacter. The sequence goes on from QQUN01000044.1 coordinate 37,308, forward strand.
ATGCTCGCCCAGCGCCTGCACCCCGTAGCGCTCGGTGGCATGATGCCCTGCGGCGATGTAAGGCACACCGGATTCGCGCGCCAGATGCACGGTCGGCTCGGAGATTTCACCGGAGACGAACACATCGCAACCGGCGGCGATCGCCGACTCGAACATCGACTGGGCCGCACCGGTGCACCACGCCACCCGGCGCACCGGGCGCGCGCCATCGCCAACCCGCATGGCCTCGCGTCCGAGCACCGAGCCAAGCTGCTCCGCCATCTCGTCCGCACTCATCACCTGCGTCACCTCACCGATCAGCCCCAGCGACTGCTCACCGAAACTGCCCGTCGTCGTCCAGCCCATGCGTCGCGCCAGCTGCGCGTTATTGCCCAGCTCAGGGTGCGCATCCAGCGGCAGGTGGTAGGCAAGCAGGCTGATATCGTGGGCCAGCAAGGTGCCCAGCCGGCGTTTGCGCAAGCCCACCACGCGCGCATCCTCGCCGCGCCAGAAGTACCCGTGGTGCACCAGCACCGCGTCAGCGTCCTGCGCCACGGCGGCATCGAGCAGAGCCTGACTGGCGGTGACGCCGCAGACGATGCGCCCCACCTCCGGCCTTCCTTCCACTTGCAATCCGTTTGGGCAATAATCCTTCATTGCCGCCACATTGAGCAGCGTATCGAGATAGCGCTGCAGCTCACCCAGTTGCATATGAACACACTCCTTTCGCTCGGTCGGCAGGCCATCGTGATGCGCCGACCATGATCCATCGCCTGTGGCTGACCTTCGCGCAAGCGGTCACCGTCGCAGTGGCCATTGTATTTGTTCTGTCGACCTTCAAGCCCGAGTGGCTGACGCTGGCGCCGCCGCCCGCGCCGGCGGTCACCGTACAACAGATCGCCCCGGCCGACACCGCTGCCGGCCCCACCACCGACACCCCGGGCTCCTACGCCCGGGCCGCCCGCGCCGCCTTGCCCTCGGTGGTCCACATATTCACCAGCAAGGAAATGCAGTCGCAGCGCAGCCCCTTTCTGGACGACCCGATCTTCCGCCACTTTTTTGGCGACCGCCTCGGCCCGCGACAGGAACAACGCACCTCCGGGCTCGGCTCCGGCGTCATCGCCAGTGCCGACGGCTACATCCTGACCAACAACCATGTCATCGAGGCGGCGGACGCCATCGAAGTCGCGCTCAACGACGGACGCAAGTTCGAAGCCAAGCTGGTCGGTCGTGACCCCGAAACCGACCTGGCCGTGCTGCGCATCCAGGCCGGTGGCGATCTGCCGGCGGTCACCTTTGCCCCGGCCTCGTCACTGACGGTGGGTGACGTGGTGCTGGCCATCGGCAACCCCTTCGGCGTGGGCCAGACCGTCACCATGGGCATCGTCTCTGCCCTGCAGCGCAGCCACCTGGGCATCAGCACCTTCGAAAATTTCATCCAGACCGACGCCGCCATCAACCCGGGCAACTCCGGCGGCGCGCTGGTCAACAGCGACGGTGCGCTGGTGGGCATCAATGCCGCGATCTACTCCCGCTCGGGGGGGTCGCTGGGCATCGGCTTTGCCATTCCGGTGTCGTTCGCCAAGGATGTGATGGACCAGATCATTCGCACCGGCCGGGTCACGCGCGGCTGGATCGGCGTCGAAATTCAGGACATCACCCCGGAGCTGGCCGCCTCGTTCGGCCTGCCCGACACCGCCGGGGCGCTGATTGCCGGCGTGATGCGCGGCGGTCCGGCGGACAAGGGCGGCATCCAGCCGGGCGATGTCCTGATCGCGATCGAGACGCAGCCGATCCCCGATCCGCAACGCATGCTGGAGCTGGTTGCCGCGCTGGCGCCGGGCGCCGAAGCGCGCTTTCAGGTACGGCGCAAGGGCCGGGTGGTCGAGGTGCCGGTCAAGATCGGCCGCCGCCCGGTACTGCCCCGCCCCCAGTGAGCGAGAGCGCCACGGCTCAGCGCCTGAGCGTTTTTCGGGCGTGGCCGAGCGACACCCCAAAGACAGCCTGATCGAGGCGCAACGCACAGTCATAGCTCGGGCGATGGCGAGCATTTTCAAGGACGCGCTGCTCGCCTTTGGGGGGGCGAGCGGGCGTGAACGAAACACGCTCAGGCTCTCAGCTGCGGGGGACCTCGCTGCCCGCCGCGTCGGCGGCGGCATCGCCGCTCGATGGCGCGACGAAACGGGCGCAGACGATCCCCAGTTCGTAGAGCAGCCACATCGGCACGGCGAGCATGAACTGCGAGATGACGTCCGGCGGTGTCACCACCGCGGCGATGACGAAGGCGCCGACGATCACGTAGGGGCGGGCCTCTTTCAGCTTGGCCTGGTTCACCACCCCGAACTTGGCCAGCAGTACCACGGCCACCGGCACCTCGAAGGTCAGACCGAAGGCCATGAACAGCGTCATCACGAAGGACAGGTACTGCTCGATGTCCGGCGCCGGCGTGATGCTCTTGGGCGCAAACTCGTTGATGAAGGCAAACACCATCTTGAAGACGAAGAAGTAGCAGAACGCCATCCCCGCCAGAAACAGCAGCGTGCTGGCCACCACCAGCGGCACGGCCAGGCGCTTTTCGTGCGCGTAGAGCCCGGGAGCAATGAACGCCCAGGTCTGGTACAGCACCACCGGCAGCGCACAGACGAAGGCCACCATCAGCGTCACCTTGACCGGCACGAAGAACGGCGTCACCACACCGGTGGCGATCATGCGCGTGCCTTCGGGCAGCGACTGCATCATCGGCAGGGCCAGCATGTCGTAGATCTGCCCTGCCCACGGCATCAGGCAGAAAAACACCAGCAATACGGCACCGACGGCGCGCAACAGACGGTCGCGCAGCTCGATCAGGTGAGCAACAAAGGTTTCCTGGCTGGACTCGCTCACGCCTTCGACTCCTTCTTCGGCGCGGTCGCCGCCGTGTCGGCATCCAGACCCAGATCCAGCTGGTTATCGTCGCGCGACGCGGCCGCATGACCGGCCGCGATGTCGTCGGCGACGGTCTGCGCGATGGCCCGCTCGGCGTCCTTCAGGGCGGCCTGCGCTTCATCGAGAGGCGCATCGATACGGGGGTCTTCCGACACGCCGGCCGCGGCGCTGTTGACGGCCTTGGCGGTGTCGTCGAGGTCGGCCTTGACCGAGGCCGCCTGGGTCCGCAGACCGTTCTCCAGGTCACGCGCCGAGTCGGTCATTTCTTTCTGCAGCTTCTTGAGGTCTTCGAGGTGCATTTCGCGCTGGATGTCGGACTTCACGTCGCCCACGTAGCGCTGCAGACGCCCGAGCATGTGGCCGACCGTGCGCGCCACCTTGGGCAGGCGCTCGGGACCGATCACCACCAGGCCGACGATGGCGATGATCATGAGTTCGGTGAAACCGATATCGAACATGGTGTTCCTGCGCAGACGAAAGCAAAAACGAGGGGCCGAGCCGTCGGCGCCCTCGTATCAGACCCGCGATCGATCAAGAATTGTTGATCTTTTCCTTGGCTTCCGCGTTGATGGTCTTGCCATCGAGCTGCTCGGGCTGGGCCGCATCCTTGCCGCTCTCCGCCTCACGCACGCCTTCCTTGAACCCCTTCACCGCACCGCCCAGATCCTGACCGATGTTGCGCAGCTTCTTGGTGCCGAAAACAAGCATCACGATGACCAGAACGATCAGCCAGTGCCAGATACTGAATGAACCCATCTATTACTCCTTAACGCTTCAACATGGGTGGCAATACGTCCGGCCCACCAACAAAATGAATGTGCAGATGATACACCTCCTGCCGACCGACCCGCCCCGTGTTGACCAGGGTGCGGAAACCGTCGGTGCAGCCCTGCGCGATCGCCATTCGGCCCCCGACCTGCAGCAGCTTGCCGATCACCGGCGCGTCCTCGGGGGTCGCCTCCGCGAGCGAAGCGATGTGCTTTTTGGGGATGGCCAGCAGATGCACCGGGGCGACGGGGTTGATGTCGTGAAAGACAATCATGTCCTCGTCTTCGAAGACCTTCTTGGCCGGAATGTCTCCAGCCACAATTTTGCAGAAGATGCAGTCTGACATAAGCCTGGTTTACCCTGCGTTACGCGATTTTTTCTCGTCGATACCGGACACGCCTTCGCGCCGGCGGAACTCGGCCAGCACGTCATCGACGGTCAGTCCGAAGTGGGCGAGCAGCACCATGGTGTGGAACCACACATCGGTCACTTCCCAGACCAGGTGCAGGCGGTTGCCATCCTTGGCGGCCATGATCGTCTCGGCGGCTTCCTCGGCCACCTTCTTGCAGATCGCGTCCGTGCCCTTGGCGTAGAGGCTGGATACATAGGACGCGTCGGGGTCGGCCGCCTTGCGCTCGGCCAGGGTGGCAGCCACGCGGTGCAGCACTTCGATATCGATCATCCGTAAATCTCCTTCGGGTCTTTCAGAACCGGATCGGCCGCTTCCCACTGCCCGGACTCACCCAGGCGCTGATAGAAGCAGCTCTTGCGTCCCGTGTGGCAGGCGATGCCGCCCGCTTGCTCGATCTTGAGCAGCACCACGTCGTTGTCGCAGTCGGTGCGGATCTCGAGCACTTTCTGGATGTGGCCGGACTCCTCGCCCTTGTGCCACAGCTTGCGCCGCGAGCGCGACCAATACACCGCCTCGCCGCGCTCGGCGGTGAGTGCCAGCGCCTCGCGGTTCATGAAGGCGAACATCAGCACGTCGCCGGTGGCGGCGTCCTGGGCGATGACCGGCACCAGGCCCTGGTCATCCCAGACGATGTCGTTGAGCCAGCGGCTGGGCAGGTCGATCACAGGCGCACCTCGATACCACGCTCGCGCATGTAGGTTTTGGCTTCTTGCACGGTGTGCTGGCCAAAATGGAAGATACTGGCGGCGAGCACGGCATCGGCGCGGCCTTCGGACACGCCTTGCGCCAGATGCTCCAGCGTGCCGACGCCGCCGCTGGCGATGATCGGAATGCGTACCGCGTCGGAGATGGCGCGGGTCAGGCCGAGGTCGAAACCGTTCTTGGTGCCATCGCGGTCCATGCTGGTGAGCAGGATCTCGCCGGCACCGAGCGCCTCGATGCGCTGCGCCCACGCGATGGCGTCGAGCCCCGTGTTGCGGCGCCCGCCATGGGTGAACACCTCCCACTTGCCCGGCGCGGTCTGCTTGGCGTCAATGGCCACCACGATGCACTGGCTGCCGACCTTGCCGCTGGCTTCGGCGACGATGTCGGGGTTGGTCACGGCAGCGGTATTGATGCTGACCTTGTCGGCCCCGGCATTGAGCAGGCGACGCACGTCGGCCACAGTGCGCACGCCGCCGCCGACGGTCAGCGGGATGAACACCTGCTCGGCCACGTGCTCGACCATGTGCAGGATGATGTCGCGGTCATCGGAGCTGGCGGTGATATCGAGAAAGGTGATCTCGTCGGCGCCCTGCTCGTCGTAGCGCCGCGCGACCTCGACCGGATCGCCCGCATCGCGCAGTTCGACGAAATTCACGCCTTTGACGACGCGGCCGGCACTGACGTCGAGACAGGGGATGATCCGTTTCGCGAGCATGTCTAGCCTGCCAGTTCGTCGGCGCGGGCCTGCGCGGCCCGGAAGTCGAGCGTGCCTTCGTAGATGGCGCGGCCGGTGATCGCACCGGTCACGCCCTCGTGCTCGACCGCACACAGCGCGTCGATGTCGGCCATCGCAGCGATGCCGCCGCTGGCAATGACCGGCACCCGCAGCGCTTGCGCGAGGCGAACCGTGGCCTCGACGTTGACGCCCGAGAGCATGCCGTCACGGCCGATATCGGTGTAGATCACGCCTTCGACGCCGTAGTCTTCAAATTTCTGGGCCAGATCCACCACATCATGTCCGGTAAGTTTCGACCAGCCATCGACCGCCACCTTGCCGTCCTTGGCGTCCAGGCCGACGATGATGTGGCCGGGGAAGGCGCTGCAGGCGTCCTGCAAAAAGCCCGGGTTCTTGACCGCCGCGGTGCCGATGATCACATAGCTGATGCCGTCATCGAGATAACGCTCGATGGTGTCCAGGTCACGTATACCGCCGCCAAGTTGCACCGGAATGTCATCGCCGACGGCCTGCACGATCTGTTTGATCGCCTCTTCGTTGACCGGCTTGCCGGCAAAGGCGCCGTTGAGGTCCACCAGATGCAGGCGGCGCGCGCCCTGGGCAAGCCAGTGGCGGGCCGTCGCCGCGGGATCTTCGGAGAACACGGTGGCATCGTCCATCTCGCCCTGTTTGAGGCGGACGCAGTGACCGTCCTTGAGGTCGATAGCAGGTATGAGCAGCATACGGTTGGTGTGGATCGTCTAGACGTGAGGAAAAGTCTGGCTGGCGCCCTCTCAGGCTCTCAGGGGTTCCAGTGCATGAAGTTGGTCAGCAGTTGCAACCCGGCGCGCGCGCTCTTCTCGGGGTGGAACTGAACCGCAAAAATGTTATCCCGTGCCACCGCACTGGTAAAGCGCAGGCCGTAATCGGTATGGGCGGCAGTTACCGCCGGATCTTCCGGATCCACATAGTAGCTATGCACGAAGTAGAAGCGGTCGCCGTCCGGAATGTCGCGCCAAAGCGGGTGTTCGCCGTGGTGCCACACCTCGTTCCAGCCCATGTGCGGCACCTTCAGGCGCAGCCCTGCGGCGTCGATCATCTTGTCGTCGGGGAAGCGGCGCACCTGGCCGGCAAAAATGCCCAGCCCGGTCACGTCGCCCTCCTGGCTGTGGTCGAACAGCATCTGCTGGCCGATGCAGATCCCCAGAAACGGCTTCTGCGCCGCCGCGGCCACCACCGCCTGATGCAGGCCGCGCGCCTCCATCTCGGCCATGCAGTCGGGCATCGCGCCCTGGCCGGGGAAGACCACCCGGTCGGCACGCATCACCACGTCCGGATCATCGGTGACCCGGACCTTGGCGCTGCCCGCGACGTGTTCGATCGCCTTTTCGACCGAACGCAGGTTGCCCATGCCGTAGTCGATGACGGCTACATCAGTCATGGTAGTGCTCGCATGCAAGAACAACGAAAAGGGAAAGAGATCGAATCAGAGCGCGCCCTTGGTCGAGGGCACGACGCCCGCCAGGCGGGGGTCGACTTCAGCGGCCGCGCGCAGCGCCCGGCCAAAGGCCTTGAAGATGGTTTCGCACTGATGGTGGGCATTGTCGCCGCGCAGGTTGTCGATATGCAGCGACACGCCGGCATGATTGACGAAGCCCTGAAAGAACTCGCGCGCCAGGTCGACATCGAAATTGCCGATGCGCGCCCGGGTGTACTCGACGAAATAATGCAGGCCCGGACGGCCGGAAAAATCGACCACCACGCGCGACAGCGCCTCGTCGAGCGGCACATAGGCATGGCCGTAACGGCGGATGCCCTTCTTGTCGCCCAGCGCCTTGGCAAAGGCCTGGCCTAGCGTGATGCCGACATCCTCGACGGTGTGGTGGTCATCGATATGCGTGTCCCCCTCGCAGGTGATGGCCAGGTCGATCACGCCATGACGGGCGATCTGGTCGAGCATGTGATCGAGAAAAGGCACGCCGGTGTTCAACTCGGCGGCACCGCTGCCATCGAGGTTGATGCGCACCGAAATCTTGGTTTCCAGGGTGTTACGGGTGACGTCCGCTTGCCGCATGATGAGGGCTTCCGGGCGCGTTCGCCCCCGGCCAATGCTGGTGGTTAAGGCGGTCATGATACCATCGCCCACGCCGAGTTTGTCTCTTTCACTGCCCGCCAAAACCCACGCCATGAGCCGATTCTGGAGCGACACCGCCCGCCGCCTGACCCCTTACGTCCCGGGCGAACAACCCAAGCTGGACAAGCTGGTCAAGCTCAACACCAACGAGAGTCCCTACGGCCCCTCGCCGCGCGCCATCGAGGCCATCGCGCAGGCGGCCAGCGAGGACCTGCGCCGCTATCCGGACCCCAACTCCGACGCCCTCAAGGCCGCGCTGGCCCGCTACCACAGCGTGGCGCCAGCGCAGGTGTTCGTCGGCAATGGCTCGGACGAGGTGCTGGCGCATGCCTTCGTGGCCCTGCTCAAGCACGACGCGCCGCTGCGTTTCCCCGACATCACCTACAGCTTCTACCCGGTGTATTGCGGGCTGTTCGGCATCGAGGCGACGTCGATCCCGCTCACCGACACGCTCGAGATTGATCCGGCGGACTATGCCGGCGCCGACGGCCCGATCATTTTCCCCAACCCGAACGCCCCGACTGGCCGGCTGCTGCCGCTGGCCACCATCGAGCAGATCCTGGCCGCCAATCCGGGCGTGCCGGTGGTGATCGACGAAGCCTACATCGACTACGGCGGCGAATCGGCCATCCCGCTGGTCGACACCCACCCCAACCTGCTGGTCACCCGCACCTTCTCCAAGTCGCGTGCGCTGGCCGGGTTGCGGGTCGGTTATGCGGTCGGCAGCGCCGAGCTGATCGAGGGCCTCGAGCGAGTCAAGAACAGCTTCAACTCCTACCCGCTGGGCCGCCCGGCCCAGGCCGGTGCGATTGCCTCGGTGGAAGACGAGCCGCATTTTCGCGACAGCTGCGCGCGCGTCATCGCCAGCCGCGAGTGGCTCGACCGCGCGCTGACCGAGCTGGGTTTCGAGGTGCTGCCCTCCGGCGCCAACTTCGTCTTCGCCCGCCACCCGAAGCATGCCGGCGCGACGCTGGCCGCGGGCTTGCGCGAGCAGGCGATCATCGTGCGCCACTTCAAGCTGCCGCGCATCGACGACTACCTGCGCATCACCGTCGGGACCGACGAGGAGTGCGCAGCGCTGGTCGAGGCCCTCAAAACCCTGGTGTAAGTCCGACGGCGTCAACGACAACAGGCCGCGTGCCGCGGCCTGTTGTGTGATTGGGGCACGCCGAATCAGCCTGCCTTCGGCCTGCATCCGGGCTACGCTTTCACCCGATAGCGCGCCGATGCCGCGTGCGCCTGCAAGCCCTCGCCATCGGCGAGCGTCGCGGCGATCGGGCCGAGCGTCTGCGCGCCAGCCTCGGACACCTGGATCAGGCTGGTCCGCTTCTGGAAGTCATACACCCCCAGCGGCGAGGAGAAGCGCGCGCTGCGCATGGTGGGCAGCACATGATTGGGTCCGGCGCAGTAGTCGCCCAGCGCCTCGACCGACCAGTGGCCGACGAAGATCGCACCGGCGTGGCGGATCTTGCCGATCCAGGTCTCGGCGTCTTCCATCGACAGCTCGAGGTGCTCGGGCGCGATGCGGTTGGCGATGGCGCAGGCCTCGTCCAGGTCGCGGACATGGATCAGCGCACCGCGGTTGGCCAGCGAGGTGGCGATGGTCTGGCGACGCGGCATCTCGGGCAGCAGCTTGGCGATGGACGCCGCCACCGCGTCGATGAAAGCGGCGTCGGTGCACAGCAAAATCGACTGCGCCAGGTCGTCATGCTCGGCCTGGGCAAAGAGGTCCATGGCCACCCAGTCCGGGTTGCCGCTGCCATCGGAGATGACCAGCACCTCGGAGGGGCCGGCGACCATGTCGATACCCACGGTGCCGAACACGCGCCGCTTGGCCGAGGCCACGTAGGCGTTGCCCGGCCCGACGATCTTGTCCACCTGCGGAATGGTCTGCGTGCCATAGGCCAGCGCCGCCACGGCCTGGGCGCCGCCGATGGTGAACACCCGGTCCACCCCGGTGATCGCCGCAGCGGCGAGCACCAGCGGATTGCGCTCGCCGTCGGGCGTGGGCACCACCATGATCAGCTCGCCGACGCCGGCCACCTTGGCGGGGATGGCGTTCATCAGCACCGAGCTGGGGTAGGAGGCGCGGCCGCCGGGCACATACAGGCCGACCCGATCGAGCGGCGTGACGATCTGGCCCAGGCGCGTGCCGTCGGCTTCGGTGTAGTCCCAGGATTCGGCAACCTGCCGGCGATGGTAGGCCTCGACCCGGCTGGCGGCCACCTCGAGGGCGGCGCGCTGGGCCTCGGGCAGGGTTGCCAGCGCGTCTTCGAGCACATGCCGCGGCAGCTCCAGCGCCGACATGTGGTTGACGTCCAGCCGGTCGAAACGACGGGTGTAGTCGATCACCGCCGGATCGCCAACCGTGCGCACCGCGGCGAGGATGTCGGTGACCGCATTTTCGATCTGCGTGTCGGTGCCGCTCTCGAAGGCCAGCAAGGCATCGAGCGTGGCGAGGAAATCGGGCGCACGGGAATCGAGGCGACGGATCTGAGCGGCGTTCATGGCGTGACGGCTCCGGCAAAGGCGTCGATCACCGGCTGCAGCAGCTCGCGCTTGACCTTGAGCGCGGCCTGGTTGACCACCAACCGGGAGCTGATCGAGATGATGTCCTCGACCGCCTCCAGGTTGTTGGCGCGCAGGGTGCCGCCGGTGGAGACGAGGTCAACGATCGCGTCGGACAGGCCGACCAGCGGCGCCAGCTCCATCGAGCCATACAACTTGATCAGGTCGACATGCACGCCCTTGCTGGCGAAATGCTCGCGCGCGATCTTGGTGTACTTGGTGGCCACGCGGATGCGGCTGCCCGGCAGCGAGGCCCGCGCGTAGTCGAAGCCCTTGGGCACGGCCACGCACATGCGGCAGCGGGCGATGTTCAGATCCAGGGGCTGGTACAGGCCGGCGCCGCCATGCTCGATCAGCACGTCGCGCCCGGCGATGCCCATGTCGGCCGCGCCGTACTGCACGTAGGTCGGCGTGTCGCTGGCGCGCACGATGACCAGCTGCACATCGGGTCGGTTGGTGCCGATGATCAGCTTGCGCGACTTTTCCGGGTCGTCGGTCGGTGTGATGCCCGCGGCGGCCAGCAGCGGCAGCGTCTCTTCGAAGATGCGACCCTTGGACAGGGCGATCGTGATGCCGGACACAGGAATTCCTCGGTTTCGTCCAAAAAAGCAGATGTTACCGGAGCCTCAGGCCACTCGCCTGACCTGCGCGCCAAGCGCGCTGAGTTTCTGCTCCAGGTGTTCGTAGCCACGGTCGAGGTGGTAGATGCGCTCGATCAGCGTCTCGCCCTCGGCCACCAGGCCAGCCACCACCAGGCTGGCCGAAGCGCGCAGGTCGGTGGCCATCACGGTGGCGCCGTCGAGCCGCGCCACGCCGGTCACCACCGCGGTGTTGCCATCGATGCGGATGTCGGCGCCCAGGCGCTGCAGTTCGACCGCGTGCATGAAGCGGTTCTCGAAAATCGTCTCGCGGATCACCGCCGTGCCCTCGGCCACGCAGTTGATGGCCATGAACTGGGCCTGCATGTCGGTCGGGAAGGCGGGATACGGCGCGGTGCGCAGGCTCACGGCCTTGAGGCGCCCGGGCGCGCGCAGACGGATCTCGTCACGCTCGACATCGATCTCGCAACCGGCGTCGAGCAGCTTGTCGACCACGATGTCGAGGTAGGCCGAGGAGGTGCCGGTGAGGCGGATGTCGCCGCCGGTGGCCGCCGCGGCGCACAGGTAGGTGCCGGTCTCGATGCGGTCGGGCATGATCTGGTGGGTCGCACCATGCAGCGCGTCCACCCCCTGCACCCGGATCACGTCGGTGCCGGCGCCGGAGATGCGCGCGCCCATGGCCATCAGGCACTTGGCCAGGTCGACCACCTCGGGCTCGCGCGCAGCGTTTTCGATCACCGTCTCGCCCTCGGCCAGGCAGGCGGCCATCATCAGGTTTTCGGTGCCGGTCACGGTGACCATGTCGGTGAACAAGCGCGCGCCCTTCAGGCGGGTGACTTCGGCATGGATGTCGCCATGCTCGACCTTGACCTGCGCGCCCATGGCCTGCAGGCCCTTGATGTGCTGGTCCACCGGCCGCGCGCCAATGGCGCAGCCGCCCGGCAGGCTCACGCGGGCCTCGCCACAGCGCGCCACCAGCGGGCCGAGCACCAGGATGGAGGCGCGCATGGTCTTGACCCGCTCATAGGGGGCGACCGGGTTGTTCAGGCCGCTGGCGTCGAGCGTGACGGTGCCGGCGGCTTCATCGCGGTCGACCTTGACGCCCATCTGCGCGATCAGCGCCAGCAGGGTGCGGATGTCCTGCAGCTGCGGCACATTGGTGAAGCTCACCGGCTCACGCGTGAGCAGCGCGGCACACAGGATCGGCAGCGCGGCGTTCTTGGCGCCGGAGATGCGCGCCTCGCCGGTCAGGCGGGTGCCGCCGGCAATCAGCAGTTTGTCCATGCGCGCTTACAGCCCCAGTTCCTGGCGCACCGTAGCCCATTGCTCGGGCGTGTAGGTCTGCAGTTGCAGGGCGTGGATCTCGTTGCCCATCAGCGGCCCGAGCGTGGCATACACCGCCTGGTGCTGGCGCACCTTGGGCTTGCCGGCGAACTCGGCGCTGACCACCACGCCGGTAAAGTGGACGCCGTCGTCGCCCTGGATCTGGACGAATTCGCAGGGCAGGCCCTGCTGGATCAGGCGGGTGATTTCGGTGGCTTCAAACATGTGAATACTTCCTGCAGCGATCGATCAGATCGCGAATGGTAAGGCATCGCGCGTTCAGGCGCGCAATTTGTAGCCGCGCGCGAGCATCGACAAGGTGAGCACGGCGAGCACGACGAAACAGGCGAGCACCACGCCCAGGCTGATCCACGGCGACACATCCGACTGGCCGAAGAAGCCGTAGCGGAAGCCGTCGATCATGTAGAAAAACGGGTTCAGGTGCGACACCGTCTGCCACACCGGCGGCAGCGAGTGGATCGAGTAGAACACGCCGGAGAGCATGGTCAGCGGCATGATCAGGAAGTTCTGGAAGGCGGAGAGCTGGTCGAACTTGTCGGCCCAGATGCCGGCGATCATGCCAAAGGCGGCGAGAATGGCGCCCCCGAGCAGCGCGAAGGCGACGATCCAGCCCGGCGCCACCACCGGCAGCGACACCATCAGCAGCGACACCGCGATCACCCCCACGCCGACGAAGGCGCCGCGCACGATGGCCGCCAGCACATAGGCGGCAAAGAACTCGCGGTAGCTGATCGGCGGCAGCAGCATGAACACGATGTTGCCGGTGATCTTGCTCTGGATGAGCGAGGAGGAGGTGTTGGCAAAGGCGTTCTGCAGCACCGACATCATCACCAGGCCGGGCACCAGGAACACCGTGTAGGGCACGTCGCCATAGACCGTGACATGGCGGTCGAGCACATGCGAGAAGATCAGCAGGTAGAGCACGGCGGTGAGCACCGGGGCCCCTACGGTCTGGAAGGACACCTTCCAGAAGCGCAGGATCTCCTTGTACAGCAGGGTGCGAAAGCCGGCGAAGCGGACGGTCTCAGGCGCCATGCATCACCCCCATGAAGACCTTTTCCAGGTCGGGCTCACCGAGCACCATCTCCTCGATCTGTCCGCCGGTGAGGCGGATGCGCGAGAGCATGTCCTCGACCTCGCCATAGGACTCGAAGGGCACCTCCACCCAGCCGTGCCCGGCGTCGCGCGCACCGGGCAGGAAGTCCAGCCCGATCGGCGCGCCGAGGCGCACCCGCAGGGTGTGCGAGGTGAAGCGCTTGAGCAGGTTGTCGGTGGTGTCGAGCGCCACCACCCGCCCCGCCTTGAGCATGGCGATGCGGTTGCACAGGGTCTGCGCCTCTTCCAGATAGTGCGTGGTCAGCACGATGGTGTGGCCATCGGCATTGAGCCGGCGGATGAACTGCCACAGGCCCTGGCGCAGCTCCACATCAACACCGGCAGTCGGCTCGTCGAGCACGATCACCGGCGGGCGGTGCACCAGCGCCTGGGCCACCAGCACGCGGCGCTTCATGCCGCCGGAGAGCATGCGCATGTTGGCGTTGGCCTTGTGGGTCAGGTCCAGGCTGGCAAGGATCTCGTCGATCCAGGCATCGTTGCGGCGGATGCCGAAATAACCGGACTGCAGCCGCAGCGCCTCGCGCACGGTAAAGAAGGGGTCGAACACCAGCTCCTGCGGCACCACGCCGAGCTTGCGCCGCGCCTGTCGGTAGTCGGCCACCACGTCGTGCCCCATCACCGACAGCTCGCCCTCGTCGGCCCGTGTCAGGCCGGCCAGCGCGGAGATCAGCGTGGTCTTGCCGGCGCCATTGGGGCCCAGCAGGCCAAAGAATTCGCCCTGGTGCACTTCCAGGTCCACACCGTCGAGCGCCTTGAGCGCGCCGTAGCGCTTGCGCACCCCGGCAATACGGATCGCCGCGTCGCTCATGCGCCCGGTGCCGCCTCGGCCAGGGGCAACAGGTCGGTCACGCCATAGAGGTCGGCCAGGCTGCGCAAGCCGGCCGGCATGCCGACGATGTCGAGTGACTGCTCACGCCGGGCGGCCTCGCGCACGATATCGAGCAGCACGGCCAGTCCGGCCGAATCGGCCTGAGGCACGCCCGACAGGTCGACGCGCGACGCACCATCGGCCACTGCACGACGCGCCTCGGCCAGGGCCGCGCCCGCCGTCTCCAGCGTCAGGGGGCCGGTGGGCCGCCAGCCGGGCGTACCTGCCGTCACTTGGCGGGTCCGGCCAGCGTGTCGTTCTTGGCCTCGAGCGCCTTGATCAGGCCATCGATGCCACCACTGCGGATTTCCGTGGCAAACGAGCTGCGGTAGTTGGTCACCAGCGACACCCCGGCCACGATCACATCGTAGACCTTCCAGTTCTCGCCCTGCTTCTCGAGCGCGTAGTCGATCTCGACCGGCTTGGCGCCCGGCTGGCGCACCTCGGTGCGCACCGTCACGTCGGTGTCGCCGGCCTTGGCGCGCAGGGGCTTGAAGTCGATCTGCTGGTCGCGGTACTGGGTCAGCGCATTGGAATAGGTCCGCACCAGCAGCGTACGGAACTCGCCGACCAGGCGGTCGCGCTGGGCCGGCGTGGCCTGACGCCAGTCGCGACCGACGGCCAGCGAGGTCATGATGCGGAAGTCGAAATGCGGCAAGACCTTTTCATCGACCAGCGCGGCAGCCCGCGAGGCATCGCCCGACTGGATGGCCTCGTCCTGGCGCACGATCTCGAGCACCTCGTCCATCACCGTACGCACCAGCGCATCGGGCGACGGTGCCGCCCAGGCGCTCATGCTCATCAGCCACACCAGCCCGATCACCAGGGCTTTACGTCCAAACATGTTCATGCCTGCCAATTCTCGTGTTCTTGTTGATTCGTCAGTGGCCGGATCCGGTCAGGCCGGCCAGTTCGAGGCGCATCGCGCCCGCGGCCACGCCATCGGCTTCGATGGCGTGGATCGCGTGTTGTTCCGCCGCCGGGGCCCGGGCGTCGTCAAAGCGCTCGCGCGGCGGGTTGCCATCGTAGATTTCGTACCGGCGTTGCTGCAGGTAGAAGTCGCGGATGTAGGCGTATTTGTCGAGGCTGCCCTGCGAGGCCGCCCGGTCGGCGCCCAGCAGGCTCGCCCGGGCATGCACCATTTTCAGGCCGGTGGCCGAATTGCGCGCGGCGATGTCGGCCGGCTGCGCCCAGCTGTTGCCGTACAGGTCGGCCGGCAAGGCGGCCGCGTCGCGCAAGGTGCGCGGGCCGAAGAACGGCACCACGAAGTACGGCCCGTCGCCAACGCCCCACACTGCCAGCGTCTGGCCCAGATCCTCGTCGTGCTTCTCGATGCCCATCTCGGTGGCGACGTCAAAGACCCCGAAAATGCCCAGCGTGGTGTTGATCAGCACACGCCCCAGATCGGAGGCGCCGTCGCCCCCCTTGCCCTGGAGCAGGTTGTTCACACCGGTCCAGACATCCTCGATGTTGCCGAAGAAGTTGCCCACGGTGACCTTCACCGGCAGCGGGGCCACCTCGTCGTAGCCGATCGCCAGCGGCTTGAACACCGCCTTGTCCACGCCCTCATTGAAGGAATACATGGCGCGGTTATAGCCTTCCCACGGATCGCGCGGGTCGTTGCTGGTCGTCGCACAGCCGGCCAGCGCCACGGCGGCGAGCAGCGCCACCAGCGGCTTGAGGAAATTCGTCGTGTCGGTCATACGCTCACCCATATCACTGCTGCGGCGCCTCGGCCGCCTTGTCGAACAGGAACTGACTGATCAGTTTCTCTAGAACGACGGCCGACTGCGTAATCTTGAGGGTATCGCCCGCCTGCAGGTTGCGCTCGTCGCCGCCGGGCTCCAGTCCGATGTATTGCTCGCCGAGCAGGCCGGAGGTGAGGATGGCGCCGATGGTATCGCGCGGGAAGGCGTAGCCACTCTCCAGCGCCAGGCTCACCACCGCCTCGAAGCGCTCGTTGTCGTAGCGGATGTCGGACACCCGCCCCACCACCACCCCGGCCACCTTCACCGGCGCGCGCACCTTGAGCCCGCCAATGTTGCTGAAGCGTGCCTCGATGGTGTAGTTCTCGGCAAAACTCGAGGCGGACAGATTGCCCACCTTGAGCGCCAGAAACAGCAGGGCAGCACAGCCCATCAGGACGAAAATCCCGACCCACAGGTCGATCGTTGAGCGGCTCATGACTGGCCCCGGAACATGAAAGATGTCAGCACGAAGTCCAGCGCCAGGATGGCCAGCGCCGAACTCACCACAGTGCGGGTGATGGCCCGCGAAACCCCTTCGGCCGTGGGCACGCAGTCGTAGCCCTCGAAGACGGCGATCAGGGACACCGCCACACCGAACACGAAACTCTTGATGACCCCATTGAGGATGTCATAGCGGATGTCCACCGCGGCCTGCATCTGCGACCAGAACGCGCCGTCGTCAACCCCGATGAAGGCCACCCCGATCAGCCAGCCACCGAGGATGCCCATCGCCGAGAACAGCGCGGCCAGGATGGGCATGGAAATCACCCCGCCCCAGAAGCGCGGCGCGGCCACGCGGGCGATCGGGTTGACCGCCATCATGTCCATCGCCTTGAGCTGCTCGGTGGTCTTCATCAGGCCGATCTCGGCCGTCACCGCCGAACCGGCGCGGCTGGCAAACAGCAGACCGGCCACCACCGGCCCCAGTTCGCGCGTCAGCGACAAGGCCACCAGCACGCCGAGCGCCTCGCTCGAGCCGTAACGCTGCAAGGTCTCGTAACCCTGCAGGCCGAGCACCAGGCCAACGAACAGGCCCGACACCAGGATGATCAGCAGCGACAGCACGCCGCTGAAATAGATCTCGCGCAGCGTCAGGTGCAGGCGCCCGAAGGACTGCCCCGAGTAGCGTAGCAGCAGCAGCAGGAAACGGGTCGCGAACCCAAGCCGCCAGATGCCGTCGATGAGCATCGCACCAATGCGCCGGATCATGAAGCCACCTTGCCCATCAACACATCCCCAATCGGCTCGGCGGCCATGTGGAACGGCACCGGCCCGTCGGGCTCGGCATGCACGAACTGGTGCACGAAGTCGTCCTTCGAGGCGCGGATCTCATCCGGCGTGCCCTGCGCCACGATGCGCCCGTTGGACACGAAATACACGTAATCGACGATCGACAGCGATTCCACCACATCATGGGTGACCATGATCGAGGCCGCGCCGAGCGCGTCGTTGAGGCGGCGGATCAGCTGCCCGATCACCCCCAGCGAGATCGGATCGAGACCGGCAAACGGCTCGTCGTACATGATCAGCATCGGGTCCAGCGCGATCGCCCGCGCCAGCGCCACCCGACGCGCCATGCCGCCCGACAGCTCGGACGGCATCAGCGCATGGCCGCCGCGCAGGCCAACCGCCTGCAGCTTCATCAGCACCAGGTCACGCAACATCGATTCGGACAGGCGAGTGTGCTCACGCAGCGGGAAGGCCACGTTGTCGAACACCGACATGTCCGTAAACAGGGCGCCAAACTGGAACAGCATGCCCATGCGGCGGCGCAGCGCATACAGCTGCGCCGTGCTCAACGCACCGAGTTCCTGCCCGTCGACCCGCACCGATCCCGCCGAGGCCTTGAGCTGGCCGCCAATCAGGCGCAGCAGCGTGGTCTTGCCACAGCCGCTGCCCCCCATGATCGCCACCAGCTGGCCACGATGGACGGTCAGATCAATGCCCGACAGGATCTCGCGCTCGCCATAGGCGAATCGCACCTGCCGCAGCTCGACCAGCGCCTCTTCCTCGCGATTTGCCACGAAACGCTCTGATATCGTTGAAAAAGCGGCATTCTAGCAGAGCGTCCCACACATGCCGACAAGATGCGGCAGTGCATCACGACTGCAGTGTGTCGATTCCGCTACACTGGCTTGTCCGATCACCCTGCCCGACACCCCCATGCCCCAGCGCCCCGCCCTGCTGATTGTCGACGACGACGAGCTGATCGTCGAAACGCTCGGCGCCTTGCTGGAGGCCGATTTCACCATCCTCTCGGCCCCCACGCGCCGGCAGGCCATCGACCTGGTCCGCACCCTGCCCGCGCCGCCGCCGCTGGCCCTGGTGGACCTCGGCCTGCCGCCGGTGCCGCATCGTGCCGACGAAGGCTTCGCGCTCATCGGCGACCTGCTCGCGCATGCCCCGCAAATGCAGATCATCGTCCTCTCCGGCCAGAGTGAAGAAGGCAACGCCCGCCACGCCCGCACGCTCGGCGCGCTCGAATTCGTCGCCAAGCCGGCCGACCCGGCCGATCTGCGCAAGATCCTCCACGACGCTCTCGACGCCGGCCGCGCCGGGCCGGGCGCCCGCGCCACCGACGGCGGCCTGATCGGCGTCAGCCCCGCCATGCTCACCGTGCTCGACCGCATCCAGCAGTTCGCCGACGCCCCTTTCCCGATCCTGATCGAGGGCGAATCCGGCGCCGGCAAGGAGCGCGTCGCCAAGCAACTGCATGCCGCCAGCGCCCGCGGCGAACGCCCCTTCCTGACGCTCAACTGCGCCGCCATCGCCCCCACGCTGATCGAAGCCGCGCTGTTCGGCCATGCCCGCGGCGCCTTCACCGGCGCGTCCGGCCAACGTGCCGGCTACTTCGAAGAAGCCGGCGACGGCTGCCTGCTGCTCGACGAAATCGGCGAGCTGCCGCTCGAACTCCAGCCCAAGCTGCTGCGCGTGCTGGAAAACGGCGAATTCCAGCGGGTCGGCGAAACCCAGACCCGCTTCAGCCGCGCCCGCGTGCTGGCGGCCACCAACCGCGACCTGCGCGCCGAAGCCCACGCCGGGCGGTTCCGGGCCGACCTGTACCACCGGCTCAGCGTGTTCACCCTGCGCGTCCCGCCCCTGCGCGAACTCGGCCACGACCGCCTGCTGCTGCTCGACCACTTCCGCGCCCGCTTCGCCGCACAGACCCGCCAACCCGCCTTCACGCTCGACGAAGCCGCCCGCGACCTGTGGCTCGACTACGACTTTCCCGGCAACGTCCGCGAGCTGAAAAACATCGTCATCCGGCTGCAGACCAAGCACCCCGGCACCAGCGTCAGCGCCGCCCTGCTGGCCGGCGAACTCGACCGCGACCACCGCGCCAGCGCACCGCCGCCCCCGTCCGCCCCGCACGACACCTTCGACAGTCTGGTGTCCGACGCCACCGCCGAACTACAAACCGCGCCAACCTTCAGCCTCGATGACGCCCTCCGGACCCAGGAGCGCGCCTATGTCGAAGCCGCGCTGCGCCTGGCCGACGGCAATGTCAGCAAGGCCGCGCGCCTGCTCGGCATCAACCGCACCACCCTGTACAACCGCATGGACACCCTCGGCCTGCCCCGGCCGCAGGGCAGCCCCGTTCAGTAAGGCCTGCCGCCATGTACCTCGACCACTACGGCCTGCGCGAAGCCCCCTTCCGCCTCACGCCCCTCACCGATTTCTTCTTCACCGGTGCCCAGCGCGGCGCCACCGTCGATGCGCTGCTCTATGCCGTGCTGCACGACGAGGGCATCGTCCAGGTCAGCGGCGAAGTGGGCGCCGGCAAGACCATGCTCTGCCGGGTCCTGCTCGAACGCCTGCCCGACACGGTCGACACCGTCTACCTGGCCAACCCCAGCCTCGCCCCGGATGACCTGCTGCAGGCCATTGCCACCGAGCTGGGCCTGTCGCTGGGCAGCGACCGCGCCGGCGCGCTGCTCGGCGCCGTGCAGGACGACCTCGTGCGCCGCCACGGCGATGGTCGCCGGGTCGTCGTCCTCATCGACGAGGCGCACGCCATGCCGGCCGCCTCGCTCGAACAGATCCGCCTGCTGTCCAACCTCGAGACAGGACGCCACAAACTGCTGCAACTGGTGTTGTTTGGTCAGCCCGAACTGGACGCCCTGCTCGGCGGGCGCGACATGCGCCAGCTCAAGGACCGCATCACCCACCATTTCCGCCTCAGCCCGCTGCCCCCCGACGAAGTCGCCGCCTATCTCGACTTCCGCATGCATGCCGCCGGCTACCGCGGCCCCGCGGTGTTCAGCCCCGCCGCCGCGCGCCAGATCGCCCGCATCGCCGAAGGCCTGACCCGGCGCATCAACGTGCTGGCCGACAAATCCCTGCTCGCGGCCTACAGCCAGAACCGGCATGTGGTTGCCCCCGCCCACGTCACCGCCGCCGCCCACGACGCCGAGTACATCCCGGCCCGCCCACCACGGCGGGTCTGGCCCCTGGCTGCCGCGGCCCTGGCCGGCGCGATGGCAGCCACCGTCATTCCGCGCTGGTTCACCCACGAGGCACCATCGCACCCCGCCGACATGGCGCTGGCCACGCCACCGACCAACACCCCGCCCGCCGACACACCACCGGCGGCCCCGCCGCCCGCCAAGGCGCCACAACCCGAGGCCGAACGCCCGGCACCGCCTCCGCCAGCCAAAGCCAAGGCACCGCCCGCACCGGCCGCCCCTGCGCCGGCCCCCGCTGCGCCGGCACCCGCCACGTCGACACGCCCCGCGCCGCCCGACGCGCCCCCCGCCAAACCGGTCGTCAACCAGGTCACGACCACCCTCGCCGCCGAGGCCGGACCGGCCGCCGCAACGCTCGCCACCATCGCCGAGCCCCCGGCAACCGTCGCCGCCCGCGCGCCGGTCAACACCGCCCCCGCCACGGACAGCGACACGGACGCCCCCGATTTCGGCCCGCTGGCACGCGCCGCCCTCGCCGCACAAACCCAGTGGATGCCCACCGCGCCAGACGCGCACTGGTTCATCCAGCTGCACACCAACACCGACCTCGATTACACCTACCTCGAACACCAGCTCGAGGCCGCCCGCAGCGCCCTGCCCGAGGCCGACATCCGCATCTACAGCACCCACCTGGGCGAGCGCCACCGGGTCGGCGTCATCACCGGCAGCTACGCCACCGAGCAGGACGCCATGGCCGCGCTGCGAGCCCTGCCGGACACCTACCGAAAAGCCGCCTACATCCGCCAGGTGCGCCGCTTGCGCTGACCGGCGCCGCATGCCAAACGATTGTTTCACCGCCTCACGAAAGGATTGAAGTTCAAGCACAAACGTTTAACATGACCGGGCGACCCTTGACGGCACCTGAATGAACACACGCTTAGCGCTGGCCCTGTTCCTGCCCCTCTTGATCACCGCGTGCGCACAGGCCCCGCGGCCGGCGCCGCCACGCGGCCATCTCAAGGCAGACGACGCCAAAGTGGCTGCGGCCCCCATTGCCGCCCCCATCCCCGCCCCCGTCCAGCGCAGCTTCACGCTACCGCCGCCCGAACCGGCGCCCAAGGCCGACACCTACTCGGTGGTCGTCCGCGACGTCGATGTGCGCGAACTGCTCTTCGCACTGGCCCGCGACGCCAAGCTCAATGTCGACGTACACGCCGGCCTCACCGGCCGGGTCACGCTCAACGCCATCAACCAGACCCTGCCGCAGTTGCTCGACCGGATCAGCCACCAGGTCGACATGCGCTACGAGCAAAACGGCCCGAACCTGATCGTCATGCCCGACGCGCCTTTCCTGCGCGCCTACAAGATCGACTACGTCAACATCAGCCGGTCCGTCACCGGCACTGTCGCCACCAACACCCAGATCGCCACCCAGTCAGCGGCGACCACCGGCAGCGGGCAAGGCGCCGGCAACATCTCCAGCATCCGCATCGAAAACGCCTCGCGCAACGAGTTCTGGGGCTCGATCGAAAAGAACATCAAAGACCTCCTGCGCGAGACCGACAAGGTGTTCCCCGCCGAAGCGGCCGCCGGCAAAGCCACGCCACCGGCCGACCGGGGGCTCATCGACACCCTCGGGGCCGCCGCCGGCGCCACGCCGGCCACGGAACAGGGCACCACTGCCGGAGGCTTTCGCGAGGCGGCCTCGGTCATCATCAACCGCGAAACCGGCGTCATCAATGTCCGCGCCACCGGCCGCCAGCACGCCCGCGTGCGCGACTTCATCGACCGCGTGATCGCCTCGGCCCGCCGCCAGGTGATGATCGAAGCGACCATCGTCGAAGTCGCCCTCAGCGACGGCTATCAGCAAGGCATCGACTGGTCGCGCATCGGCGGCAAGACCTGGGGCGTCAGCCGCCCCGGTCTGGGCAGCAATGTGGGCAACTCGCTCACGCCGTTCTCCATCACCTACCTGAGCGGCAACCTCGACATCAACATCGACCTGCTCGAAGCCTTCGGCACCGTCAAGGTGCTCTCCAGCCCGCGCCTGTCGGTGCTCAACAACCAGACCGCGATGCTCAAGGTGGTCGACGAGTTCGTGTACTTCAACGTCAAGGCCGAAACCGTCTCCACCGCCAACGTCGACAGCCGTACCACCTTCACCACCACCCCGCAGTCGGTATCGGTCGGCCTGGTCATGTCGATCACCCCGCAGGTGGCCGACAGCGGCGAGATCACCCTCAACGTCCGCCCGACCATCTCCAGCATCTCGGACCTCAAGGAAGACCCCAACCCCAACCTCGCCGCCGCCAACATCAAGAACCTGGTCCCGCAGATCCGCACCCGCGAGATCGAATCCGTCCTGCGCCTGCGCAGCGGCCAGGTGGCGATCCTCGGCGGCCTGATGGAAGACCGCATCGACTACACCACCGGGCGCATTCCGCTCGTCGGCGCCGTCCCGGTCCTGGGCGAAGCCTTCACCTCGCGCGACAACGCCATCGAAAAAACCGAACTGGTGATCTTCCTGCGCCCGGTCATGATCGGCGACGGCCCGATCCCGACCGACCTGGCCGAGCACCTGCCCGACGCCAGCTTCTTTGCCCGCGATCCGGTGCCCGGCACGCGCAACTTCGACAGCGTGCTGCCGGCCACCCAGCCCCTCCGGCCATGAGCCTGCTGATCGACGCCCTGCGCAAGGCCGAACAGGACCGCGCCCAGGCGCAGGACGGCGCCTCGCCACGCATCGACGCGCTGAGCCTCGAGCCCATCGAGCCGGCCATCCGCCCCGACGCCGCCCCCGGTGGCACCCGCCCCACCCCGATCGACGCCGATCGCGCCGCGGCCGCCAACCTGTTCGCCGTCAAGCAAACCGCTCACGCCCATACCCGTCTGCGCTGGATCGGGGGCCTTGGCCTGCTCGCGGCCCTGGGCATCGCCGCCTATGTCTGGTGGCAATGGCCAGCGCCCCGCCCTGCGGCCCCGGCGCCCATCGCCCGCGTACCCGCCACGCCGACCCCGACGGCCCCCGCCCCCCAGCCGCCGCCCGCAGAGCTGGTGGCACTCACCCCGCCACCGCCGGCCAGCCCCCCGCCCCGCCCGCCACAACGCCAGGCGCAGCGCGGCGCGCTGGGTGAGCCTCCGCCCCCGCCGGCC
>QQUN01000002.1 GCA_008501585.1 Pseudomonadota bacterium
CTGCGAGATCTCGCGCATGGGCACGCGGATGTCGGGGCGGCTGCCCTCGATGTAGACCTTGCGCGAATTGGGCAGCGGCGCGATGGCCGCCTCGTCGACGTGGGCGCTTGAGGCGATGAATTTTTCGGGCGCGTTCATGTTCAGGTCTCCTGTGTTCAGGCGATGGCGCGGCTGATAAAGACGATGATCAGCATGTAGCAGGCGACAAAGATCGCTTCGCTGGACATCAGGGCGATGGGCTTCCAGCCCAGTTCGGCGAGCTTCTCGAGCGAGGTCTTCACGCCAAGGGCGGAGATCGAGATCACCAGGCACCAGCGCGACACGTCGGAGCTGATCGCCACGGCCTCGGCGGGCAGCCAGCCCATGCTGTTGGCGGCGGCCAGCAGCGCGAACACCACCAGGAACAGCGGCAGGATGGGCGGTGCCTTGGTGCCGGCGGTTTCGGTCTGCTTGCGCTCCTTGTGGAAGGTCAGCGCCAGGATGACGACCACCGGCATCAGCATGGCGACACGGAACATCTTCGACAGCGTGGCGGCGTCGCCCACCTCGGGCGAAATGATCAGGCCGGCGCCCACCACCTGGGCCACGTCGTGGATCGAGCCGCCGAGAAACAGGCCGGCCTCGGCCGTGCTCATGCCGACCGTCTTGACCACCAGCGGGTAGAGCACCATCGCCACGGTCGAGAAGATCGCCACGCCGATCGCGGTGAGCAGGGTGTAGCGCTCGTTTTCGCGGGTCGAGGGCAGGGTGGCGGAGATGGCCATGGTGGCCGAGATGCCGCAGATGCCGGTACCGCCGCCGGAGAGCAGGCCGAGCTTGCTCGGCAGGCCGAGGATGCGCGCCATCAGCAGGCCGAAGCCGATGGTGAAGCCGACCGCACCGACCAGTGCGGCCACGCCGAGCAGGCCGAGGTCGCTTACGTCACTGGCGACGATACGCGCGCCGAGCAGGGCCACGCCGAAACGCACCAGCTTCTTGGCCGAGAACTCGATGCCCGGAATGCACTTGTCGTTGTCCGAGAGGAAATGGAAGGCGATGCCGATCAGCAGTGCGTAGAGAAACTGCGGGCCGCCGTAGTGCTCCGACACGAAGGTGGCGGCCACGGCGATGACGGCGCACAGCAGGATGCCGGGCACCAGTTTGCGGGTGCCGGCAAACATGGCCGGCGGGGCGGCGGTGGTGGATGTGCTCATGGTGTCTCCGTCCGGCTCTGTTGGGGCTCGGGGGCGTGTGTCTGGGCTCTGTTGGGGCTCGGGGGCGTGTGTCTGGGCTCTGTTGGGGCCGGGGGGCGTCTGGCGGGGCCGGTCATGGCCGGCCCCGTCCGGTTGTCTGGGTGCCCCGGCGATGCCGGGGACTTGCCGGCACACCCCCGTGCAGGGGCGTGCCGGGGTCAGGCATCAAACGTAGTCTTTGTACTTATCGAGGAATCGCACCGGCTTGGAGAGCGCATCGCGACGGAACGGATCGCCCAGCTCGCGAGTACACATGATCTCGATGATGGTGGTCTTGCCCTCGTTCATCTGCATGTCGATCGCCTTCTTGAGCGCCGGGCCCACATCCTCGAGCTTGTCGACCGTGATCCCCTCGGCACCCATGGCGCGGGCGATCTCGGCAAAGGACTGGTTGTCCAGCTCGCCGGCGACGAAGCGGCGGTTGTAGAAGTCCACCTGGTTCTTCTTCTCCGCGCCCCACTGACGGTTGTGGAAGACCACCGCCGTGACCGGGATGTTGTGACGCACGCAGGTCATCGTCTCCATCAGGCTCATGCCCCAGGCACCGTCACCGGCGTAAGAGACCGCCGGGCGATGCGGCGCGGCCACCTTGGCGCCGATGATGGTCGGGAACGCGTAACCGCAGTTGCCGAAGCTCATCGCCGCGAAGAAACTGCGCGGCTTCTCGAAGCGCAGATAGCTGTTGGCCACCGAGTTGATGTTGCCGATGTCGGTCGACACCATCACGTCTTCCGGCATCGCCTTCTCCAGCTCGCGCAGCACCTGGCGCGGATGCAGATAGTCGCCGCCCTGGAAGGTCTTCTCCTTCGCGTTCTCGTCGATCATGTCCAGGCTGAAGGGGTCACGCTCATGCGTCCACTCGTCCAGTTCCTTCTCCCACGCCGCCTTCTCGTTGGCGATGGTCGCCGCGCGCTCGGCCCGGTTCGCATCGCAAGCCAGCGCCTTGTCGGCCAGACGCGCGGTCAGCGCAATGGCTGCCGCCTTCGCATCGCCGCAGATACCCACCGAGATCTTCTTCACCAGGCCCAGCATCTTGTTGTCCGCATCGATCTGGATGATCTTGGCCTGCTTGGGCCAGTAATCCATGCCGTGCTGCGGCAGCGTACCGAAGGGGCCCAGGCGCGAGCCCAGCGCCACCACCACGTCCGCCTGCGCCATCAGCTTCATCGCCGCTTTGGAACCCTGATAGCCCAGCGGGCCGCACCACAGCGGGTGGCTGGCGGGGAAGGAATCGTTGTGCAGGTAGCTGTTCACCACCGGCGCGCCCAGCCGCTCGGCCAGCGCCTTGCACTCCTCGACCGCATCGGCCATCACCACGCCACCGCCCGAGATGATCACCGGGAACTTCGCCGTCGCCAGCAACTCCGCCGCCGCGTTCAGCGACTGCTCGCCGCCCGGGCCGCGATCCAGACGCGACGGCTTCGGAATCTCGCAAGTGATCTCGCCATAGAAATAGTCACGCGGGATGTTCAGCTGCGTCGGCCCCATCTCGCTCATCGCGCGGTCGAAGCAGCGGCCCGTGTACTCCGCCATCCGGGCCGGATGCGTCACATGGCCCTGGTACTTCGTGAACTCCTGGAACATCGGCAGCTGGTTACACTCCTGGAAACCGCCCAGGCCCATCGTGCCCGTGCCCGTCTCGGGGGTGACGATCACCACCGGCGTGTGCGCCCAGTAAGCGGCGGCAATGGCCGTCACGCAGTTCGAGATGCCCGGCCCGTTCTGGCCGATCACCACACCATGACGACCCGACACCCGCGCATAGCCATCGGCCATGTGCGCCGCGCCCTGCTCATGCACCACCGGAATCAGGCGGATGCCCGCCGGCGCGAAGATATCCATCGCATCCATGAAGGCCGAACCCATGATGCCGAACATGTCGGTCACCCCGTTGGAGACCATCGTCTCCACAAAGGCCTCCGAGGGCGTCATCTTGGTCGGGCCGGCGGGCACCGAACGGTTGGCTTGGGGGGTGTGATCGCTCATGATTGTCTCTCTCCGGGGTTTGGGGTTCTTCTCGTTAAACGATACGAAAGATTCCGAAAAACGAGATGTGCCTGAACTGTAGGCAGGAGAAGCCACGCCGTCAAGAGAAAAATTCAAAAAACGAAACGTATTGTCTTGATAACTGCAATTCACTATGATGGACTCACCATGAACACACCGAGCCCCACCGCCCCCACCGAGCTGCCGCGCATCGACGGCGACACGCCGACGCTGCGCCTGTTCGGCCTGCTCGAAGTGATCGCCGCCAAGGACCAGTTCTTCACGCTGCACGGGCTGGTCGAAGAGACGGGGCTGCCCAAGCCCACGCTGCACCGCATGCTCCAGCAGCTCGAGGCGGCCGGCATGATCCAGAGGGACGGCGACGGCCGCCAGTACAGCACCGGCGTGCGCCTGCGCCGCCTGGCCGAGAACCTGCTCTTGAACAACACCGTGCACGGCGCGCGCCACCTGGTGCTGCGCCGGCTGGTGGAAGAAGTGGGCGAGAGCTGCAACATCACCGCCTTCTCGGGCAGCGAGGTCTTGTATCTGGACCGCGTCGAGACCGCCGCGCCGCTGCGCTTCTATCTGCACCCCGGCTCACGCGTGCCGGCGCACTGCTCGGCCAGCGGCAAGCTCTTCCTCGCCCAGATGAGCCCGGCCCAACGCCGCCGCCTGCTCGCCCATGTGCCGCTCGAGCGCTTCACCAACAAGACGCTGACCACGCTCGCGGCGCTCGAAGACGAGATCGAGACGGTCAAGCGCCAGGGCTATGCGCTGGACGACGAAGAGTTCCTGCCCGGGCTGGTGTGCGCCGCGGTGCTGGTGCCCCGGCACAACGCCCGCTCGAACATGGGCATCGCCATCCAGGCACCGGTGATGCGTCTGGACCGCGAGAAGGTGATCGCGCGCCTGCCGGCACTCAAGCGCGCGGCCGCTGCGCTGGCCGACATCGAGGCACAGGCCGAGAAGGAATTGCAGCACAGCGCCTGAGCGGGGGGAGGCTCTCCCGTTCGGGTGGACAACAGACGCCGCGGGCAGAGACCCGCGGCGCGCAACCCGACATGGAGAGAGCCGTGGCAGACAATGAAATGATCGCGCCGGACCAGCAAGTGTCCGTGCGTAGCGTGTTTGGTATCGATTCGGACCTGATGGTGCCGGCGTTCAGCGAACGCGACGACCATGTGCCGGAAATCGACGAGGCCTACCGCTTCAACCCCGACGTGACGCTGGCGATCCTCGCCGGCTTCACCCGCGACCGGCGCGTGATGGTGCAGGGCCTGCACGGCACCGGCAAATCGACGCATATCGAACAGGTCGCCGCGCGCCTGAACTGGCCCTGCGTGCGGGTGAACCTCGACGGCCACATCAGCCGGCTCGACCTGGTCGGCAAAGACACCATCGTGGTGCGCGACGGCCTGCAGGTGACCGAGTTCCAGGAAGGCATCGTGCCCTGGGCGCTGCAACGCCCGGTGGCGATGATCTTCGACGAATACGACGCCGGCCGGCCGGACGTGATGTTTGTCATCCAGCGCATTCTCGAGCGCGACGGCAAGTTCACCCTGCTCGACCAGAACCGCGTGATTCGCCCGCACAAGTACTTCCGCCTGTTTGCCACATCCAACACGGTGGGCCTGGGCAATCTGTCGGGCATGTACCACGGCACCCAGGTGCTCAACCATGCGCAGATCGACCGCTGGAACATCGTCGCCACGCTCAACTACCTGCCGCACGACGAAGAGGTGGCCATCGTTCTGGCGCGCGTGCCGGCCAAGAATTACGACAAGGGCCGCAAGCTGATCGCGCAGATGGTGCAGTTGGCCGATCTGACCCGCAAGGGCTTCGCCGCGGGCGACCTGTCCACGCTGATGTCGCCGCGCACGGTGATCACCTGGGCCGAGAACTGCGAGATCTTCCGCAACCCGGCGCTGGCCTTCCGCCTGTCCTTCCTCAACAAGTGCGACGAGGCCGAGCGCCCGATCGTGGCCGAGTACTACCAGCGCTGCTTCGGCGAGGAACTGGACGAATCGTGGATGCGCGAGGCGCAGGCGTGAACACCGCGCAACAGCGCGCCAAGCGGCAGCAGAAGGTCGAAGAGCTGTGCGCCGCCACCTTGCGCGCACTGACCGGCGACGCCCAACTGCACTACCGCGGCCGGCGCCTGCACCGCGGCGCCCGGCCGCTGCCCATGCATGCGCCGCATCAGCGCGTGGACACCGACCTCGACGGCTTCGACGCCTGCCGTGCCGCGGCCGACGGCATGGCCCTGCGCCTGCTGTATTCCGACCCGGATCTGCACCGCCGCCTGTGCCCGGCCGGCGGTGTCGAGCGGCTGGTGTTCGAGTGGCTGGAGCAACTGCGGGTCGAGACCATGGTGCCGGCCGACATGCCCGGCATGGCCGATAACCTGGTGCACCGCTTCGAGGACTGGTCGCGCAACTTCTACCGCGAGGGGCTGACCGAAGGGCGGCTCGGCATCCTGCTATACACCGTGGCGCAGATGGCCTGGTCGCGGCTGATGGCGCGGCAGGTGCTGGAGGAAACCGAGGACTACATCGAGGGCACCCGCGCCTCGCTGGTCGGCGTGCTCGGCACCCCGCTGGCTGGCATGCGCCGCCACCGCGACGACCAGGCCGAGTTCGCCCGACACGCGCTGGAAGTGGCGCGCGTGGTCGACGAGACCATGCGCTCCGACCGCGCCGAGGCCGGCGGTGACGACAGCGCCCCCGAACCCGACGAGGATGACGAAGCCAAGAGCCGCTTCGCGCTGCTGCTCGACTTCGACCCGGACGAGGGCGACGGCGACAACATCGCCGCCGCCACCACCGGCGACAGCAAGGTCTTCGAAGACGCCAAGCAGGCCTACCACGTCTACACCACGCGCTTCGACACCGAGGTGGCCGCCGGCACCCTGGTGCGCAAGGCCTTGCTGCGCGAATACCGCGAGCGGGTCGACAAGCGCATCAGCGAGCAGGGCATCAACCTGCCGCGCCTCGCGCGCATGCTCGGTGCGATTCTGGCGCAGCCGCAGCGCGACGGCTGGCTGTTTGGCCAGGAAGAAGGGCGCATCGACGGCGCGCGCCTGTCGCAGCTGATCAGCTCGCCCGCCGAACGCCGCCTGTTCCGGCAAGACCAGTACCTGCCCAAGGCCGACTGCGTGGTCGCCTTTCTGGTCGATTGCTCAGGGTCGATGAAGACCCATGCCGAGCCGGTGGCGATGATGATCGATCTGCTGATCCGCGCGCTCGAGATGGTCGGTGTGAGCACCGAGATGCTCGGCTTCACCACCGGCGGGTGGAACGGCGGCCGGGCCGCCAAGGCGTGGATGAGCGAGGGCCGCCCGCCGCACCCCGGCCGGCTCAACGAAGTGACCCACATGGTGTTCAAGGAGGCCGACCGCAACTGGCGCCGCACCCGCATCGACATGATGGCCCTGCTCAAGCCCGACCTGTTCCGCGAAGGCATCGATGGCGAAGCCGTCGACTGGGCATGCAACCGGCTGCTCGCGCGCAGCGAGGCGCGGCGCATCCTCATCGTCATCTCCGATGGCTGCCCGGCCGACAGCGCCACCGGCCGCGCCAACGACGAGTTCTATCTCGACAACCACCTCAAGGACGTGGTGGCCCGGCGCGAGGCGCAGGGCGCGGTGGAGATCCTCGGCCTCGGCGTGGGCCTCGACCTCAGCCCCTTCTACCGCCGCTGCCTGGCCACCGACATGAGCCAGGCGCTCGACAACGCGCTGTTCCAGGACATCGTGCAACTCATCGGCGGCCGGCACCGGCGCTGATGCCGACCCAAGAATCCACGGAGCGTTCCATGCCCAATACCGTCATCGATTTTGCCGCCTGCACAGCCGACTGGACCGACAGCCGCCTGGCCGACCAGCCCGGCCGCGTGGTCGGCGGCGACCCGCAGCACCGCAACAAGCCCTGCTTCGAAAGCGCCGACGGCGCGCTCATTGCCGGCACCTGGACCAGCACCCCCGGCCGCTGGCATGCCTTCACCGATCGCGACGAATTCTGCGTCATCCTCGCCGGCCATTGCCGGCTGATTGCCGAAGACGGCACCGCCAAAAGCTTCAAGGCCGGCGACGCCTTCATGATCCCCAACGGCTTTCGCGGCTATTGGGAGGTGGTCGAAACCACCACCAAGCACTACGTCATCCGCAGCTACCCCGCCTCCAAGGACTGAATCATGGCCCTCAAGAAAATGGTGGTGCAGTTCGGCATGGGGACCTCGATCCGCAGCCGCAACTACACCCAGGCCGGCGTGCGCGCCATCCGCGACGCGCTCTGGCACCACTCCCTCAACGTCGCCGACGCCTTCGGCTTCCCCCGCACCGCGATGGTGATCGACGCCGTCGTCGCCGTGCAGCGGCCCGACCTGGTCGACGAAGCCGAGCTGATCAAGGTCTTCCCCTACGGCCAGGTCAGCGTGCGCGTGATCGAAGGCGGCCTCGACGTGCCCAAGCCCAGCGGCGAGAGCATCAGCGTCATCGCCAATGCCGCCATCACCGTTTCCTTCGACATGGAGGCCGCACATGACTGAAAAACGCATCATCCTCGAAATGGGCACCGGAAACGACCTCTACGGAGAGGACTACACCAAAGCCGCCTGCCGCGCCGTGCAAGACGCACTGCACCACTCCTCCATCCTGCTGTTTCGCAGCCTCGATATCGACCACCGCCAGATGCGCGTGCAGGTCACCATCGGCGTGCAAGAGCCCGGCAAAGTCGACACCGACGCCGTCGCCGACACCTTGCCGCGCGGCTACGCCGAAGTGAAGGCCGTCAAGGGCGGGCTGAACGTGCACGACCCCGAGCAGGGCACCACGCATGTCATCGCCACGGCGGCGGTGGAGGCGTTTGTGCCGCTGGCTGAGGGGGCGTGGCGGTTGAGTGAGGAGGGGTGAGGGCCCAAGGGAAGCCGTCCTGTTCGGGCAATCAGCGATTGCGGTGTTTGTCGGCTATCGACCCCTTGCCGTCATTCGCCCGCTTAGCGTGACCGACCGCAAACGAGCGGCAAGGGGACGTTTTCCCCAGCGGCTGGCTCATGCTGAGCCGGTCAAGTATTCGCCGACAGCTTCAGCCCCACGATGCCAGCCATCACGAAGCCAAGGCTGACCAGCCTGGTAATTGAGATTGGCTCGCCCAACAACGCCATTCCAACAATGGCCGTTCCGATCACACCGACGCCGACCCAAACTGCATAGGCAGTCCCGGCAGGCAGGTGCTGCATCGAGCAACTGAGCAGACCGATGCTGAGGAGGAGGGCTACCGCAGTCCCAAGAGATGGCCAAAGCCGCGTGAAGCCGTCGGTGTACTTGAGACCAATAGCCCAAACCACCTCAAAAAGTCCGGCCATGCACAAAATGATCCAGTTCTTCATCAGGTTCCCCAAAGTGATGGGGCCGTCCCCGACGAAGTAACAGAAGCAAAGTCGTCCCTGCTTCCCTACGCGGCCTCGGTGGCCGAAGTACTGCCAGTCTAGCAAACTCTCCTCAAGTTCCGCGCCGCGCGTTGGCCAAGAGGACGCCGAGCGCGATCATCGTGCCGCCCGAGATGCGGTTCAGCACCTTGGCCCGAGTGGCCCTTGCTGTGCTCGACTTCAGCAAGCGATCCGCTCCGAAAACTGCGACTACGTCGACGAGCGTGTTCAGCGCCACGCAGATGCAGCCCAGCAGGACCAGTTGCAGCGCCAGTGGCTCGTCCGGCACGGTGAACTGCGGCAGGAAGGCCAGAAAGAATAGCGCCGTCTTGACGTTCAAGGCCTCGACCACGACGCCCTCCATAAACGCTCGCCGCGCGCCTTGGGAGCGCACGGTGGGAAGCGTGTCGGCTTGGTTACGGCGCATGAGCATGCGCACTCCCAGATAGACGAGGTAGGCGGCTCCTACGTACTTGACGAGGTTGAACGCCCACGCTGACTGCGCGATGAGCAATGACAGGCCGAACGCGGCGGCCAGCACATGGACGAAACCGCCTAGTCCGGTCCCTAGGCACGAGGCCAAGCCTTCCGGACGGCCACCGGCTGCCGTGCGGGCGACGACATAGGCGATGCCGGGGCCCGGCGTGATTGCCAGAACCACTGCGGCGAAGATGAAGGCGAAGAGCGACATGAGGCTTGGGATGTTCAGGGTTGGGAGGATGGGCCGGCCTTTGGGGCCGCCCCGAGAGGATGGGCAATGCCGCCGTCGCCGTAGGACCGGAGGACCTCAGCGATGACGATGTGATAGCCGTTGAGCCATTTCGCCTGTTGCTGCTTTGCGGCGACATGCAACGGGTGCTCGATGAGTTGCTGGAGGGCCTCCAGCGTCCGCCAGTAGTAGACGGTGGAAATGAGTCCCGTGGTCGGATTCTCCCAAGCCTCTTCGCCGAGGTAGCCCGGGATCGCCTTGGCTGCTTCGGCAATGGCTTGGTCCAGCCGGTGGAACTCGCCGTCGTACTGGCCCTTGGCGAAGGTAAACGTGGCGCTATACAAGTCGGGCCTCCTGTGTCAGCCCAGCCGTTGGTAAGGCGCACGCCAGTCGCGAATTTGAGCGACCTGCGTCGCCCGGTCCCGCATGATGGCGTGCGCGAGGGACGACCGCGTAGGAGTTGCTGGATTCCTTGAGGCAGTGAAGCACATATGTAGTCATGACTTTTGCGTTAGCGTGTCTTTGATCGCCTGCGCAAGCCCATGGTTGCCGTGCGCTTCCAGCCCGCGGATAGCACCTTCACGATCTTGGAGTTGATAGTGCTGGTTCAGCTTGCGTTTGCCTTCCAAACGGGTGATGCGAATCTCGATGCCGACGATATGCCGCAACTCCTCTGCGATGAAATCGGAGGGCGCGTCGCTCATTTTCCAGGGTTGCGCCTGATCGGCCTCATGCTGGCGAGTCAACCGACCGACGACGCCCCGGACGAACTTCTCATCGTCGCGGACATGGATCGTGCCGTGGGCATGGACCACCTCGTAGTTCCAGGTCGGCACGCGCCGATGTGTCTCCTGCTTGCCCGGATACCAGTTGGGCGAGATGTAGCCGTCAACGCCACGGAAAACCACGAGGACAGCGTCGTCGTCCCGAATGTCGCGCCAAATCGGATTCGCACGGGCAACGTGAGCGATGAGAACGCCGCCAGTGCCCGGTTGTTCATCCAGCAGGAACGGCAGGTGGTTTGCTTCCAGGCCTGTCGCTGTGTTCGTCACCAGCATGCCCAGCGAGTTGTCGCGGACGATGCGATGGAGTTCTTGAACCCGAGGTTCGGCGAATTGCTGAGGAACGTACATGAGGCACCCTTTCGAATGAAGCTGCCGGAAACGCCCGGCGCAGGGCCTTACTGTGCTATTTTACCGGCCAGTATAAAATAGCCAGTTAAATACAACTTAACTAGACCAGTTTGAAGCGATGCGTGCTGATAATGGACGCCAACCAGGACTGAGCCGTGCGCTCTACGAGGAATTCCGGGCTCGGATCGCGGACGGCACCTACGCCGCCGGCGCTGCGTTGCCATCGACGCGGGCGCTTGCCGCTGAACGCGGCTTGTCTCGGGCCACGGTGTCGCTGGTGTACGAGCAACTGGCGGCCGAAGGTTTCATCGAGACACGCACCGGCGCAGCTAGCCGAGTTGCGATGGGGGCTGCCCCCGTAAGGCAAGTGGGCCGGCCTCGGCGGGCTCGCACCAAGCCGGTAGCCAACGAGCATTTGGCCGGCCGGCTCTCTGCCGTCGGTAACCGTATTACCGCCATGCGCCTTGCAGACGCGGGCCCAACGCGGTCTGGGGAAATCGACTTCGTTTACGGCCCGTTGGCGGGCAGCGACTTTCCGACCTTGACCTGGATGAAAGCGCTACGCGCCGTGGAGCGCCAGCGAAGCCGTCGCCTGGAATACGAAGACTCGCGCGGTAACCCGGACCTTCGCCGGGCGTTGCAGGCGCATCTCAGCCAGACACGCGGGCTGGCCTGCTCGGTGGACCAGCTCATGATCGTCAACGGCTCACAGCAAGCGCTGGATTTGTGTGCCCGATTGCTGATCGATCCGGGCGACGGCGTGGTTGTCGAGAACCCGGGTTATCGGATGGCCCACCATGTGTTCGAGGCCTATGGCGGCGTGCTCCAGTGCGTGGATGTGGATGGCCACGGCTTGGTAACCGACCAACTCGCCAAGCTAGGGCAGGCGCAACTCGCCTACGTGACGCCGACGCACCAGTTCCCGCTGGGCTCCTTCCTGCCCATCGGGCGGCGCCGGCAGCTGCTGGACTGGGCGGAAGAGCACAACGCTTGGGTCATCGAGGACGACTACGACAGCGAGTACCGCTACGCTGTGCGCCCCGAAGCGACTCTGCAGTCCCTCGATACCCGCGGCTGCGTGATCCACATCGGCACCTTCTCAAAGACACTGTCGCCTCAGCTCCGGCTGGGCTATATGGTGCTGCCGCCAGCGCTGGTAGAAACATTCGCAGCGACTAAGCGGCTGACCGACCGACATACGGCGACCGGTGTGCAACGTGCTTTGGCCATGTTGTTGGAAAACGGCAGCTACGACCGGCATGTCCGCCGCGTCCGGCGCTTTCAGCAGGCTCGACAGCAGGTACTCGTGAGCGCGCTGGGCCGGCATCTAGGCGATCAGATCGAGGTGCAGGGCGCTGCCAGCGGGCTCCATCTGGTGGTGTGGTTTCGGGCGCTTCCCGCGAGCGCGGAGCCGGCGCTGGTGCAGGCGGCGCGGCAACGTGGTGTCCGCGTCCATCCGCTCAGCCCGCTATTCAATCCTCGCGGGCCAGCAGCGGCAAGTCGGCGGCCGGCGGGTCTCGTCATGGGGTATGCGCTGCTCGACCGGGAGGCCATCGAGGACGGCGTTCGGAGCCTTGTCCAAGCGCTTCCAGAGGTAAGGCGGCTGATCCAACGGTCCCCTTGAATACGACCAGCTGTTTTCAGGCCCTAGCAGCCACTCGATGATCTGTGGCGTCCGGCCGCTTCTGGCCGAAAGCGGCCGTTCTCGGAGCACCGGCCGCTGGCAGCGCCGTGGTGAGCATGGGTGCGGGTCGCAGTCCTTGCCGCGTTATGCGCGGCGGATCACATCGGCGCACAATGGCACTCTGGATGCGGCGCCCATCCGCGGTGGCCGCAATTGCGTCGCCGACGGTCGATGGCATGGCGCTGTGTTGGCCAGGAGATGTGGGTGAGTACGGAGTCCCAACCTCAACGCGAGCGCATTCCCCGCGCCATCTGGGCGCTGGGTTTCGTCAGCCTGTTGATGGATGTGTCCTCCGAGCTGATCCACAGCCTGCTGCCGGTGTTCCTGTTCACCTCGCTCGGCGTCAGCGCCTTCGCCATCGGGCTGCTCGAAGGGGCGGCCGAGGCGACGGCCTTGATCGTCAAGGTGTTTTCGGGGGCGCTGTCGGACTGGTGGGGCAAGCGTAAGCCGCTGGCAGTGCTGGGCTACGGGCTGGGGGCGGCGTCCAAGCCGTTGTTCGCGATGGCCGGCGGCCTGGGGCTGGTGGTGGCGGCGCGGCTGATCGACCGCGTCGGCAAGGGCATTCGCGGGGCGCCGCGCGATGCGCTGGTGGCCGACATCACGCCGCCGGAGATTCGCGGTGCGGCCTTCGGGCTGCGCCAGGCGCTCGACACCGTCGGTGCTTTTCTCGGCCCGCTGGCGGCGATGGGGCTGATGCTGGCGTGGGCGGACGACTTTCGTGCGGTGTTCTGGGTGGCGACGATTCCGGCCTTTCTGGCTGTGGCGCTGCTGTGGTTCGGTGTGCGGGAGCCGACACACGCGCCGGCCGGCCGGCGCGTCAATCCGATCCGCGGCGAGCAACTTCGGCGGCTGCCGGCCGGTTATTGGTGGGTGGTCGGCATCGGCGCCATCGTGGCGCTGGCGCGCTTTTCAGAAGCGTTTCTGGTGCTGCGCGTGCAGCAGGGCGGGCTGCCGCTGGCCTTGGCGCCGTTGGTGCTGATCGTCATGAACGCGGTGTATGCCGCGGCCGCCTATCCTTTTGGCCGGCTGGCGGATCGGGTGGATCACGCGCGCTTGCTGGCCGGTGGCCTGTTGGTGCTGGTGGCGGCGGATGCGGCGCTGGCCTGGGACGGGCTCGCCGCCGTCGCCTGGCTGGGCGTGATGCTGTGGGGCCTGCACATGGCCATGACGCAGGGCCTGCTGGCGGCGATGGTGGCCGACGCAGCGCCGGCCGATCTGCGCGGCACCGCCTACGGCATGTTCAACCTGGCCAGCGGGGTGATGATGCTCGCCGGCAGTGCGCTGGCCGGCTTGCTGTGGGACAGCCTTGGCGCTGCCGCCACCTTCTGGGCCGGTGGGGTGTTCAGCGCGCTGGCGTGCGGCGTCGTGCTGGTGCGACGGCCGGGTAGCGCCATGGGGGCACCGAACTGGTAACGTACCGCCCAGACCCCGCACCGAGCCCGCCATGCCCGACACCGAACACTTCTACGAACCGCGCCTGGGCCACGGCCTGCCGCATGATCCGTTCAACGCCATCGTCGGCCCGCGGCCGATCGGGTGGATCTCGTCGTGCAGCGCCGACGGCATCCTCAACCTGGCGCCCTACAGTTTCTTCAACGCCTTCAACTACACGCCGCCGATCATCGGTTTCGCCTCCACCGGTTACAAGGACACGGTGCGCAACATCAAGCAGACCGGCGAGTTCGTCTGGAACCTGGCCACCCGTGAGCTGGCCGAGGCGATGAACCGTAGCTGTGCCGCGGTGCCGCCCGAGGTGGACGAATTTGCGCTGGCCGGGCTCACGCCGGTGGCCTCGCGCCTGATCGGCGTGCCGCGGGTGGCGGAGAGTCCGGTGTCGTTCGAATGCCGCCGCACGCAAGTCGTGCAGTTGCAGAGCGCCGCCGGCGAGACGGTGCCGACCTGGCTGGTGCTGGGCGAGGTGGTGGCGGTGCATATCGACCGCGCGCTGCTCAAGGACGGCCTCTACGACACCGCCAACGCCGGCCACATCCTGCGCGGCGGCGGGCCGGCGGACTACTTCACGGTGGGGGCGGCGCAGCTGTTCCGCATGAAGCGGCCGGGCTGAGGCCTGCAATCTGCCCTGGCGACGCCTGTCGCACTGGCATCTCTCACATCGGTGATCTAGTAGTAGAAGCAGGCGCCCGGTGGTCTCGGGCGCCGGCCTGATCGAGCCCATGACCATCGACCTCTGCGGCCCCTGGCCGTGCCCTCGACAGCGGTGGCGGACGCCCTGTCCGCGGCCGGATGACATGAGGAGAGCGACATGAAGCATTGGCGATGGGGCCTCGGTGCGCTGTGCCTGGGCCTGGTGTTGGGGGGCGAGGTGGCAGTGGCGGCCGTGCCGCGGGTGGATCTGGGCATGGCGCAGAGCCAGTCGATGTGCGATGGCAAGGCGACCTACAAATACGTGGTGATGTGGACGGCGCGCGGCAAATCTCGCGAGTATCAGATCAACTCGGGCAACAAATGCCAACTGGCAGGGCGGGTGTGCGGCATCAGCACCAAGACCTGCTACACCCAGTGCAGCGCGGGCGGTGATTGCCGCGCCGAGGTGGTGGGCTGCCAGATCGGGCGCGGCGCGCCGTGGATTCAGGCCTATGCGACGGATGGCTCGGGCTACCAGCGCATTACCGCGCCGGCGCCGGGAAAGTGCCAGTGAGTTGAGAACTTGTGACTAAATCAACTGCGCGTGCCGATTGCTGCGTTGCTCACTCGCGCACGCCTCGCCTGTCCATTTGATATGTCTCGTCGTTCGCTCGCGTAGTTGCCAAATGCGGCCTGGCACTCGGCCCTGCACGCTACGATTTCTTCACAAATTCTGACGCCGGGTGCGCGGTGTGCAGCCCCCGGAGCCTGGGCTCACTGGCCGGCGGGGTGGCCTTGCTGGGCGAGCAGTCCGGCGACATCGGCCACGCTGAGCGTGGCGACGGTGTGGCCATCGGCATCGAGCACATCGAAGAGCACGCCGTCGGCGCTGCCGCGCGTGCTGTAGAGCACCAGTGCGCCGTCGGGGCCGCCGCCTTCGCTGTGCGGCTCGGCATCGGCGGCGGTGATGCTGTGCCGGCCGGTCGGGCGGGTGTCGGTCAGGGCGCCGTCGGGGGCGTAGAGGCGGTGCTCGCCCTGCAGCACCAGGGTATGGGTTTCGGAACGGTGGCGGTGCAGGAAGATGGGCGCGTCCGAGTCGTAGCGGATGATGAAGTCGGTGATCTGGCGCGCTTCATCGACGGCCAGGATGGTGTAGTGAAAGTGCGGAAAATCGCCGAGGCGGTGCCAGGTGAAGGCCGCGTCGAGGGGGCTGGGGGTGGTCATGACAGTCTCCGGTCAGGGGTGGTTGGACGGGGTGGGAATCCACGCGGGGTCGGCATAGACGCTGCCGTCTTCGCGGCGCCAGGCGTAGTGCACGCCACGGGCGAGGAAGTCGCGCGCATCGCGGTCGCCGGCTGCGGCGGCGGTCTTGAACAGGTGCAGGGCGGCGGTGCGATCGGGCGCGGTGCCGACCCCGAAATACAGCGCGGTGGCGTACTGGACGCGGGCGCCGTCGCTGTAGCCTGGGGTGTGGCTGGCGACGGCCTGGCGCAGGTAGTCGGTCATGCGTTCGGGGCGGCGGGGGACGCCGAGGCCGCTTTCGAAGAACTGCGCCAGCCGGACCAGGCCGCCGGCGTGCCCTTCGCGGACACAGGCGGCGAGGATCACCAGTGCCGACTCGTAGTCGCCGCATTTTTCCAGTTCGAACAACGCTGACGAGAAGTGGCCGGCACCGAAACTGCAGCTGGCCTTGCCGGTGTAGGTGTCGGCGTCCGGGCCGTTGGTGGCAGGCGCGGGCCCCTGGCACAGGTGGTTGGGGCGCGGCAGGCGCGGGGCGGCGTCGGCGACGCGCTGCATCCAGCCTCGGGCCGCGGCGCGGTGCGCAGGCTGCGTGTCGGACGCGTGCCAGCGAAGGCGGGTGCCGCCGGTGGTGTCGTCCCAATCCACGCTGACCTCGACCGTGCCGGCCCCGGGCAGCGGGAGGCGGCCTTCGAAGCGGTCGAGGTCGAGCTGCGCGTGTGCGCGCAGGCCGTCGTGCTCGAGCTGGCCGAGCAGGGCGCGCCAGGCGCGTTCGGGGGCGACGGCGATCGGCAAGGTGTCGGCGGTGGCGGGGGCGGCCAGCAGGGTCGCCAGCAGCAGGGCAGGGAGACGTGTCATCGGTGGATCTCCGGGGTGGGCGGGTTGGTTTCGGGGACGTAAACCATCGCGCCGTCGGGCAGGCGGTAGGCGATGCCGGCGCGCACGCCCTGGCCGATGCCGGCGGTGCCGTCGGCGCGGTAGCGCTCGATGCGCTCGCCGTCCTTGATCACCAGTTCCATGTCGGCGGCGCCGGGGTTGCGGATCAGCGTCAGCGCGTCGGCGCCGTAGGGCGACAGCGGACTGTTGGTGATGGACAGCAGCAGCGCAGCGATGAGGACCAGGAACACGTCGATCAGATTGACCACCGACAGGATCGGGTCTTCGTCATGCGCCTCGTCGCGCAGCGGCGGGCGCATCAGGCCGCCTCCGTGCGTTGCGCGGCAATGGCGTCGAGATCGCGCACATACCAGCGCCGCCGCCAGGTGAGCACGGTGTAGGTGATCGCGGCGGCGATCAGCGCCAGGAT
The DNA here is from genome assembly GCA_008501585.1 of Pseudomonadota bacterium. Taxonomy (GTDB): domain Bacteria; phylum Pseudomonadota; class Gammaproteobacteria; order Burkholderiales; family Rhodocyclaceae; genus Nitrogeniibacter. Next base: position 16,799 of record QQUN01000002.1, read on the forward strand.
CACCGCCGAGAAGGCCACCGCCAGCGCCTGCGAGACGTCGGCCAGCTGCCCCTCGCCCAGCGCGCGCAGCGCCGGCCCCATCGGGATCATGGTGGCGACCAGGCCGAGCATGGGGGCGATGCGGGTGGCGAGGCGGGCCAGCTCCAGGCGCTCGTGGGCGATGCGTTCGAGCGTGGCGGCGTCCAGCTCGGGGCGGGCCCGGGCCAGCGTCAGCAACTCGAAGCCTGCGGGATGCCCGCCGCGGCGTTGGCGGGCTTGCCAGGCGAGGGCGCCGAGCGCCGCGAAGGCGTAGGCGAACAGCGCGGCGATGGCGATCAGCACTGGCGCCAGGAACAACTGGCCGAGGCTGTACATGGCGGTGTCGAGAGTGGTGATCATGTCAGCAGGCCCCCTGCCGTTCGCCGCGGGCGCGGGCCGCGGCACCGGCGGCGAGCAGCGCCGCCAGAACGGCGATCAGGCCGAGGGCCGGCGTGGGGACGGGCGCGGCGGCCGGGGCAACGGGGGCCAGCCGTGGCCCGGTGCTGTCGCGGGCGGCGCGCTGGGCGGCAACGGACCGGCCGCGCTGGTCGCGGTCGGCGGTGTGGGTGCCGCTGTCGAGGAAGGCCTGGGCGTCGGCGTCGCCTTCGGCGGCTGCTTCGCGAAACCAGCGTTCGGCAGCGGCTTCGTCGCGCGCCACCCCGCGCCCCAGGTACAGGGCCGTGGCGTAGTGCAGCTTGCCGAGCGTGGCGTATTCGCGGTCGTCGCTGTGGGCGGCGCGGCGCATCAGCTCGGTGGCCGCGGCGCTGTCCTGCGCAATGCCGGTGCCGTCTTCGAGCAGCAGGGCTTTCCAGATCATCGCGCCGACGTAGCCGGCGGCGATGCAGCGGTCGAAGATGGTGTGGGCAATGGCGTGGTTGCCGCATTTCTCGGCCCAGTAGCCGTAGGCGCACATGGTCGAGCTGGCGGGCTGTTGCGACCAGTAGGCCACCGACAGATCGCTCTGCGCGGTGTCGGGGGCGTCCGGCGGACCGCCGCAGCTGGTTGGCGGGATGCCCGCCGAGGCGGGCGTGACGAGGCCGAGTGCGATGACGAGGAGGGTGGCGGTGCGGGGCAGCAGGTGGCGCAGCATGGGGCGCTCCGGGGATGGCAGTGCGGCCATCGTGAGCGTCGCGACTCGCGAGAAAAAGGGGCAAACCGGGGGGCGGGCAGATTGCCCGGGCGCCTTCGGGCGCTTCGCCCGTCGCGCGGCGCGGTTGCGGGGTTCAGCCGCGCCCGAGGCCGTGTTCGGTGGCCAGGCGGGCGAGCTCGATATCGCTCCTGGCGCCGAGCTTGCGCTTGATCTGGTAGTGCGTGTTCTGCACGGTCTTGGGGCTGATGTGCAGGCGTTCGCCGATGCGTGCGTGATCGTCGCCGTCGAGCAGCAGGCGCAAGACTTCAAACTCGCGTGGCGACAGGGCGTGCAGCGGGCCGGGCGTGTCGTCGAGCAGGGTCATCGCCAGCTCCGGGGCGATATCGGGGCTCAGCGTCCGCTCGCCGCCGGCGACGCGATACACCGCCTGTACCAGCACCGACGGTTCGCTGCTCTTGGTGACATAGCCGAGCGCGCCAGCCTTGAGCGCCTGGGCGGCAAACAAGGGGTCGCGGTGCATGCTGAAGGCGAGGATGCGCAGCGCCGGGTCGCGCTGGCGCAGTCGCCCGATCAGCTCGATGCCCCCCATGTCGGGCAGGGCAAGGTCGAGCACGACGAGGTCGGGCGCGTGCTCGCGTACGGCGCTCAGCGCGACGGCGGCGGTGCCCGCTTCGGCCACGATGCGCAGATCGCCGCGCCGTTCGAGCAGGCGGCGGTAGCCCTCGCGGACTACCGCGTGGTCATCGACCAGCAGCAGGCGGATGCTCATCGGCGGGGTCTCCGTGGATCAGGGCCGAGGGCGGGAACCCGGCGTGCAGCGTCATGCCACAGGGCTGGCGCGGGGTGAGCGAAAAGTGGCCGCCGAGGGCCTCGACGCGTTCGGTCATGCCGAGCACGCCGAGCCCGCTGCCGCGGGTGTCCTGCGCGCCGCTGGTGCCGTCGTCTTCAACGGTGAGCGCAATGCCGTGGGCGTCGCGTTCGAGCGCGAGGCGGATCTGGCGCGGCGCACCGTGGCGCAAGGCGTTGCTCAGCCCTTCCTGGGCAATGCGGTAGAGGCTGACGGTGAGCGCGTCGGGGAGGCAGTCGATGTCGTCGGCCAGATGCAGGTCGATGCGGCAGGCCGGGTGGTGGCGTCGGGCGGTGTCGGCCACTTGGGTCAGGCTGGCGCGCAGGCCGAATTCTTCCAGCCCGACCGGCCGCAGCTGATGGAGGATGCGCTGCAGGTTGTCCATCATTGTGGCGGTGCTGCGGGCGATGGCGTCAATGGCGGCGGCGCGCTCGGTTGGCGGGGCGTCGGCGGCGCAGGCGGCTTCGGCGCGGATCGAGGCCAGCGACTGGCCGAACTCGTCGTGCAGCTCGCGCGCCAGCCGGCGGCGTTCCTGCTCGCGCACGGTGAGCAGGCGCTGGGCAAGCAGGCGCTGGCGGCGGTCGGTGTGTTGCAGGCGCTCGGCGAGGTGGTCGAAGCCTTCGGCGATGCGGCGCAGCTCGATCAGCGCAGGGCGCGGCATGCGGGCGGTGAGGTCGCCGTGTTCGAGGCGGTGGAGGGTGTCGAGCACCCGCTCGGTCGGGCGCAGCGCGCGGCGCACCGGCAGGTAGATGAGCAGGTTGAGCAGCAGCACGCCGGCGCTGATGGCCAGCACCAGGCGCAGCTGTTGCCACAGGGCGGCTGCTTCGCTGTCGAGGTCGGGGGTGACGGTGACATGGCCGACGGTGATGCCTGGGTACTGGCGGATCGGCCCGGCATGGCGCGCCGCGTCGCCCAGTTGCCAGGCCAGGAGGGCGCGCACCGCCGCCGGTGCTGCGTCGGAGGCGTCCGGGTAGCAGCGCTGGCGCGACTGGTTGGCGTAGAAGGTGTGCACCTCGATGCACAGCCTGAGCAGCCGGCCCAGGGCGTCGGGCAGGGCGAGCGCCAGGCCGTCGGCGCTGCGGTCGAAGCCGTTGCGCGGCGTGTCCAGCTCGCGGCCGATGAGCTGCTCGACGGTGGGGCCGCTGAGCCGCACATGTTCGCCAATGCGCCGTGTGCTTTGGTTGATGACGAAGGCCGATGCGCCCAGACCGATCAGGCAGGCGAACAGGGTGACCCGCAGCGCGAGGTGGCGCTTGAGATCGATGCCTGGTGGCCGGACGGGCTTCTCCGTGGCGGGGGCTGGGGGCATGAGGTGGTAGCGCACGCTCGGGTGCGGGGAGTCACGGACGGTACGCGTCAGTGTAATGCGCCGTGTGGGACGGCGCGCAGTGCGGGTTGTGATGCGGGCAAATTGCCCGGTCTCAGTCCTTGCGCGCCGCGCGGTCGGTGGCGAAGTATTCGATCATGTGCAGCGAATGGGTATAGCCGTGGTGGATCTGTGCCGTGTCGTAGCGGTGTGCGGCGCCGACCGGGCAGGCAAGGCGGGCGAGGCAGGTGGTGGCGCAGCGTGAGCCGCGCAGGCGCCGGTAGCCGATGCAGGCGTCGAGGGCGAAGCTGCCGCCGGCCATGGCGTCGGCGGGGCAGGCGGTGATGCAGGGGGTGTCGGTGCAACGGGGGCAGGGCGAGGCGGTGGCCGGCGCGGTGGTGGGTGGCAGGTCGGTGTCGGCCAGCAGCGCGACGCGGTAGGCAAACCAGGTGCCCAGCGCGGCATGGATGCCGACCTTGAACGGGCTGGGGTGGTGCCAGCCGGCGAGCTGGCCGAGGGTTTGCAGGTCGACGGGGGCGTTGCCGGGGTAGAGGCGGTGGCTGTGGTGGCCCGGGCAGTGTTGCGCGAACCAGCGCGTGACATGACGGATGCTGAAGTCGTCGATCGGGTCGGCGCTGCGGATACCCTCGGCGCAGACGGCGCGCCACAGCGCCGGCCCGGCATTGCCGATGAGAATGAGTTGGCGGAAAGCGGCCGGGGGGGCGGGCAGGCGCTCGCGCAGCTGCGCGGGCAGATGCGCGAGATCGAACACGGCCTGCAGGTTGAGGCCGGCGCGGTCGAGGGCGCTGAAATCGGCGCCGCTCATGCGCCCGGATCGATCAGGGCCAGGGCCTGTTCAAGCGCAGCGTCGTCCTCGGGACGCACTACGCGGGCCACTTCCTGGCCGTGCTTCAGAAACACCAGCGTGGGCCACAGCTTGACGCCAAAGCTGCGCCCCAGGCGGCGGCCGGGGCCGTCTTCGATGCGCAGGTGCTGCACGCCGGGGTGTCGGGCAAGGGCGGCCAGCACGCGCGGCGCGGCGCCCTGGCAGTAGCCGCACCAGTTGGTGCCGAAGTCGAGCACGGTGGGCGCTTCGAGGGCGTCAGTGTCGGCGCGGCGGATTGGCGTGTCGAGATACGGTGTGTGTGCGGGCATGGGGGCTGGGCCGGTGTGTCAGCCCCCAGCATAGTTCAGACCGGGGACTCGGTGCACCGCAGCGATCATACCCATGCCGGACATGTGGTGATGGTAGCGCGTTGTCTGTCATAATGCCGCGATCCCGAAGGGCTATCACTTATGGGTGATGGGATGGCGCGCAAACCCGCGCGTTTATCAGGGTTGAGCGATATACGACGAGGCCGGCATGACAACGTCCGAGATGGAAGCGCGAGTGAATCCGATGAATGCGGCGGTGCGAGAAGATGACATCGCGTTCCGTGTCATCCACTTCCTGTTTGATCATCAGCTGAGCACGACGCCGGTGCACTACGCCGTTGTGCATGCCTACTTCGACGGCCAGCATGCCGAGATTGCCGCCGCGGTCGATGCGCAACTGGCCGCTGGCAAGCCGCTCGATGCCTTTTTTGTCGCCGAGTTGTACGAGGAGCACCTCGCCGCCGAGGCCATCCGCCGCTTCCGGGGCGTGGGCTCCGACGTGGAGCGCCTGCTCGACGGCCTGCTCGACAACTTGCGTACGGCCGATCAGGGTTCGGCCGAGTTTCATGAGGCCTTGCAGGAGAACATCGGCAGCATCGGGGCGGCGAGCGATGCGGTGCATCTGCAACAGGTGGCGCAAAGCCTGCTCGAATCGGCGCTCAAGGCCAGCGAAACCAATGCCCTGCTCAAGCAGAACCTGGAGGCGGCCGACCAGGAAGCGCGCCAGCTGCGCAGCGAGCTGGAAAAACACCGGCGTGAAACCATGACCGACCCGCTCACCGGCCTGCTCAACCGGCGTGGCATGGAGGTGGAGATGGCCCGTGCGCTGACCGAAGATGCCGACGGCGAGTCGGCCATGCTGGTGCTCGACATCGACCATTTCAAGCGCATCAACGACACCTATGGCCATGCCATTGGCGATGTGGTGATCCGCAAGGTTGCCCAGACGGTCCGCAAGCTCATCCCCGGCGAAGCGGTGCCGGTGCGCTACGGCGGCGAGGAGTTCGCGGTCTTGCTGCCGCACTGCTCGACCGAGCGGGCCACGGGGATCGCGGAGTCGATTCGCAAGACCATCGAGAAACTGCGCCTGGTGCGCCGCACCGACAAGATGGCGATCTCGCAGTTCACCATCTCGATCGGCGTCGCCCGTCGCGACCGGCGCGACGATGTCGACAGCCTCTTCCAGCGGGCGGACAAGGCGCTCTACGAAGCCAAGACCAGCGGCCGCAACCGGGTGATGCTGGCGGCCTGAGCGCCGGGCTACAGGTCGAGCTGCAGCGCGGCCAGCCGGGCATACAGACCGCCCTGGCGGCGCAGGTCGTCGGGCGTGCCGATTTCCACGATGCGCCCCTTGTCCATCACCACGATGCGGTCGGCCTGCTGCACCGTGGCCAGGCGGTGGGCGATGATCAGCGTGGTGCGCCCCGCCATGGCAGCGGCCAGGCCTTGCTGGACGAGGATCTCCGATTCGGCATCGAGCGCGCTGGTGGCTTCATCCAGCAACAGCAGGCGGGCGCCCTTGAGCATGGCGCGGGCAATCGCGATGCGCTGGCGCTGCCCGCCCGACAATCGCGTGCCGCGCTCGCCGAGGAAGGTGGCATAGCCCTCGGGCAGGCGCTCGACGAATTCATCCACCCGCGCCGCGCGTGCGGCCTGCAGCACTGCCGAGTCGCTGGCTTCGGGGCTGCCGTAGCGGATGTTGTCCATGGCGCTGGCGGAGAAGATCACCGGGTCCTGCGGGACGATGGCAATGTCGCGGCGCAGATCGTGCAGGCGCAGTTCGCGGATGTCCTGGCCGTTGAGGGTGATCCGGCCGTCCGATACCTCGTAGTAGCGCAGCAGCAGCTGGAACAGCGTGGTCTTGCCGGCGCCCGAGGGGCCGACCAGGGCCACGGTCTCGCCCGGCGCGATGTCGAGGCTCACATCGTCGAGCGCATTGAGTTGCGGGCGGGCCGGATAGGCGAAGCGCACATGCTCGAAGCGGATCGCCGCCTGCGCCGCGGCGGCCGGGGCCTGCGGCGCGACCGCCTCGCGGATGGCCGGCTCGGCCTGCAGCAGCTCGAGCAGGCGCTCGGTGGCGCCGGCGGCGCGCATGGTGTCGCCCCACACCTCGGCCAGCGTGCCCACCCCGCCGGCCACCAGCGCGGCATACAGCACGAAGGAGAAGAGCTGGCCCTCCGTCATGGCGCCGTCGGCGACCTGGCGCGCGCCGATCCACAGCACGAAGATGATGGTGCCCATGATGGCGGTGATGATCAGCGCGGTGAGCGCGGCGCGTACCCGGGTGCGGCGGATGGCGGTGACGAAGCTGGTCTCGGTGCGCGCGGCGAAGCGCCCGGCCTCGGCCGCCTCCTGGGTGTAGGCCTGCACCGTGGGCATGGCGTTGAGGATTTCGCCCGCGAGCGCCGAGGCGTCGGCAATGCGGTCCTGCGACTCGCGCGACAGCGCGCGCACCTTGCGGCCGATGGCGAAGATCGGCAGCGCCAGCAGGGCCATCAGCCCGAGGTTGAGCGAGAACAGGTGGAAGCTGGTCACCGCCAGCATCACCATGCCGCCCACGCACTGGAACAGGCTGCGCAGGCCCATCGAGATCGAGCTGCCGACCACGGTCTGGATCAGCGTGGTGTCGCCGGTCAGGCGCGACAGCACCTCGCCGGTCTGCAGCGTCTCGAAAAACTGCGGCGACTGGCCGAGCACCCGCGCATACACCGCGCTGCGCAGGTCGGCAGTGGCGCGCTCGCCGATCCACGACACCATGTAGTAGCGCCCGGCCACCGCCAGCGCCCACACGCTGGCCAACGCGAACAGCGCGAGGAAGCGGCCATCCAGGCTGAGGCCGCCGGCGGGCGGCGCGGCATGGCCGAAGCCGGCGTCGATCAGATCGCGAAAGGCCAGCGGCACCAGCAGGATCGCCGCCGAGGCCAGGCACAGCAGCACGAAGGCCGCGGCGATGCGCCCCCGATACGGCCGCAGGAAGGGCCACAGCCCGCGCAGGGCGGAGAGGCGCTGGGTGCCGACAGGGCGGGAGGGGGCGGAGGAGCGGGAGCGGCGGGCCATGGGCGAGATTATGGTCCATCGGCGCGTTCGCCGTCGTCATGGGCTACAACACAAGTAGGGCCACCCGACACGCACCGGTGGATGAACCATGACGACCAATCCGGGATTGCTGTTCTCGCCGATCACCCTCGGCTCGCTCACGCTGCCGGCGCGGCTGTTCAAGACCGCTACGGCCGAGACCCGCGCGGACGCCGACGGCTTCGTCACCGACGCGGTAATCGACTTCTACCGCCCGATCGCCGCCGGCGGCGTGCCGCTGATCATTACCGGCAACCTCTACATCAGCCGCCAGGGCAAGTCGGCGCCCCGCCAGCTCGGGGCGGATGCCGACGACAAGATCCCCGGCCTGGCGCGCATGGTGGACGCGGTGCATGCACAGGGCGCGAAGTTCTTTGCCCAGCTCAACCATTGTGGCCGCCAGGTGGTGCCGGACTTCGTCGGTGCGCGCGAAGTGGTGTCGGCCTCGGCGGTCAAGGACCTGCTCACCGGCACCCGGCCGGAAGCGATGACGGTGGCGCAGATCCGGCAGGTAATCGACGACTTCGCCGCCGCCGCGGCGCGCTGCCAGCAGGCCGGTTTCGACGGCGTGCAGATGCACTCGGCCAACGGCTACCTGCTGAGCCAGTTCCTCACCCCCTACACCAACCGCCGCAGCGACGACTACGGCGGCTCGCTGGGGCGGCGCACCCGCTTCGGCCGCGAGGTGTACCAGGCCATCCGCGCGCGCGTCGGGCCGGACTACCCGATCATCCTCAAGATGAACGGCGCCGACCGCCTGCCGCTGCGAGACGGGCTCAAGACCGATGAGTTGGTCGCGGTGGCGCGCATCATGGCGGCCGAGGGCATCGACGCGGTGGAGATCTCGGTGGGGCACTACGAGTCGGGCTTTCCGATGGTGTGCGGCAGCTTCCGCCGCTGCCTGCGCCACATGATGCGCGGCAGCATGGCCCACTTGCCGCCGCTGCGGCGCAATCTGCTGCGGGTGTTCCGGCCGCTGGTGACGGTGGCCAGCGATCTGCTGTGGCCGGCTCGCGAGGGCTTCAACCTCGACTACACGCCGCGCTTCAAGGCCGCGCTGGACATCCCGGTGATCTGCGTTGGCGGCTTTCGCACCCGCGAGACCATGGAGGCGGCGCTGCAGAACGGGCTGTGCGACGCGGTGTCGGCCGGGCGGCCCTTCATTGCCGACCCGTGGCTGTTCCGCCACCTGCGCGACGGCGAGCCCGGCCCGCGCTGTGTGGACTGCAACGGCTGCGTCGGCCACCTCGGCGCCCAGCCGGCCGACTGCTACCACCCGCGCGTGCGCGCCGAAAAGGATGCGATGCTGGCGGGGGGCGGACCCCTCAGCACTCGATGATGTTCACCGCCAGCCCGCCGCGCGCCGTTTCCTTGTACTTGGTCTTCATGTCGGCGCCGGTCTGGCGCATGGTGCGGATCACCTTGTCGAGCGACACATAGTGCGTGCCGTCGCCGCGCAGCGCCATGCGCGCGGCGTTGATGGCCTTGATCGAGCCCATCGCGTTGCGCTCGATGCAGGGCACCTGCACCAGCCCGCCGATGGGGTCGCAGGTGAGGCCGAGGTTGTGCTCCATGCCGATTTCGGCGGCGTTTTCCACCTGCGCGGGCGTGCCGCCGAGCACCTCGGCCAGCGCGCCGGCGGCCATCGAGCAGGCCACGCCGACCTCGCCCTGGCAGCCCACCTCGGCGCCCGAGATGGAGGCGTTTTCCTTGTACAGGATGCCGATCGCCGCCGCGGTGAGCAGGAAGCGCACCACGCCGTCTTCGGTGGCGTTGGGGCTGAAGCGGGTGTAGTAGTGCAGCACCGCCGGCACGATGCCGGCCGCGCCGTTGGTGGGGGCGGTGACCACGCGGCCGCCGGTGGCGTTTTCTTCATTCACCGCCAGCGCGTAGAGGTTGACCCAGTCCATCACCGTCAGCGGGTCGCGCATGCCGGCCTCGGGCGCGCCCGACAGCTTGCGGTACAGGCCGGCGGCGCGGCGCTTCACATGCAGGCCGCCGGGCATCTCGCCCTCGCGCTCGCAGCCGCGACGCACGCACTGCTGCATCACATCCCAGATGTTCAGCAGGCCGGCGCGGGTCTCGGCGTCGCTGCGCCAGGCGCGCTCGTTCTCCAGCATCAGCTGGCTGATCGGCATCTGCTGCGCGCGGCAGTGCTCGAGCAGCTGCGCCGCGCTCTTGAAGGGATGCGGCTGCACGGTGGTGTCGGCCACGATGCGGTCGGCGCCGGCGGCGGTTTCGTCGACCACGAAGCCGCCGCCCACCGAGTAGTACACCTTCTCCTTGACCACGGCGCCGGCGGCGTCAAAGGCACTGATGCGCATGCCGTTGGGGTGGTAGGGCAGCGACTGGCGCCGGTGCAGTATCAGGTGCTCGCGCTCGACGAAGTCCACCGCCTGCTCGCCGGCCAGTTGCAGGCGCCCCTCGCCGCGGATGCGCGCCAGCTTGGCCGTGATCTGCTCCGGATCGACGAGGTCGGGCGCCTCGCCTTCCAGCCCCAGCAGCACCGCGGTGTCGCTGCCGTGGCCCTTGCCGGTGGCGCCGAGCGAGCCGAACAGCTCGGCCTTGACGCGGACTACGCGGCCCAGCTCGCCGGCGCTCTTGAGCCCGCTGACGAACTTCTGCGCCGCGCGCATCGGCCCCACGGTGTGCGAGGACGAGGGGCCGATGCCGATCTTGAACAGGTCGAAAACGCTGATGGCCATGGCGCTGCGCTCCGGATCAGCGGCCGTAGACCGGGTGGCGGGCGCACAGCTCGGCGACCTTGGCGCGCACCGTGTCGATCACGGCCGGGTTGTCGATATCGTCGAGGATGTCACAGATCCAGCCCGCCAGTGCAGTCACTTCGGCCAGGCCGAAGCCGCGCGTGGTGACCGCCGGCGTGCCGATGCGCACGCCGCTGGTGACGAAGGGCGACTGCGGGTCGTTGGGCACGGTGTTCTTGTTGACCGTGATGTGCGCAGCGCCCAGCGCGGCGTCGGCGGCCTTGCCGGTGATGCCCTTGGCGATCAGGTCGACCAGGAACAGGTGATCGTCGGTGCCGCCCGAGACGATGTGGTAGCCGCGCTCGACGAAGACGCCGGCCATGGCGCGGGCGTTGGCGATCACCGCCTTCTGGTAGTCGGCAAAGGCCGGCTCCAGCGCCTCCTTGAAGGCCACCGCCTTGGCGGCGATGACATGCATCAGCGGCCCGCCCTGGGTGCCGGGGAAGACCATCGAGGCGACCTTCTTTTCGATCTCGGCATTGGCGCGGCCGAGGATAAGGCCGCCGCGCGGGCCGCGCAGCGTCTTGTGCGTGGTGCTGGTGACGATGTCGGCATGCGGCACCGGGTTGGGGTACAGCCCGGCGGCCACCAGGCCGGCCACATGCGCCATGTCGACAAACAGCAGCGCGCCGGCCTTGTCGGCAATCGCGCGAAAGCGGGGGAAGTCGAGCCGGCGCGCGTAGGCCGAGAAGCCGGCGACGATCATCTTCGGCCGGCATTCGACGGCCAGCGCGTCGAGTGCGTCGTAGTCGATCTCGCCGTCGTCGGTCACGCCGTACTGCACCGCGTTGAACAGCTTGCCCGAGAAGTTCACCTTGGCGCCGTGCGTCAGGTGGCCGCCATGCGCCAGGCTCATGCCGAGGATGGTGTCGCCCGGCTGCAGCAGCGCCAGGTACACCGCGGCATTGGCCTGCGAGCCGGAGTGCGGCTGCACGTTGGCCCAGTCGGCGCCGAACAGCTGGCGGGCGCGGTCGATGGCCAGCTGCTCGACCACGTCCACATGCGCGCAACCGCCGTAGTAGCGCTTGCCCGGATAGCCCTCGGCGTACTTGTTGGTCAGCACCGTGCCCTGGGCCTGGAGCACGCGCGGGCTGGCGTAGTTCTCCGAGGCGATCAGCTCGATGTGGTCTTCCTGGCGCTGGCGCTCGGCCTCGATGGCCTCCCACAGCGCGGTGTCGTAGTCGGCGATCTGCATGGACGGGTCGAACATGACGGGCTCCTCGGGTGGGTTGGACGGCGCGGACGCCGGGCCCGCGATCCGGCCATTCTACGATGGGTGGGCTATTGCGATTGTTGATAGTTCCAATAAAATCATTGGCAACGTCAATGGATGGCCGCCATGCTCAACCTGCCCACCGACCTGCTGCGCACCTTCGTCAAGACGGTCGACACCGGCAGCTTCACCCGCGCCGCCGAGGCCGTCGGGCGCACGCAATCGGCTGTCAGTCTGCAGATCCGCCGGCTCGAGGCGCTGATCGACGCGCCGCTGTTCGTGCGCGGCTCGCACCGTGTGCGCCTCACCGAGCAGGGCCTGGTGCTGCTCGACTTCGGCCGGCGCATGCTGGCGCTCAACGACGAAGCGGTGGGCAGCCTGCGCCCCGCCAAGGTGGCCGGCGCCGTGCGCCTCGGCGCCCCGCACGAATACACCGCCTCGCTGCTGCCCGAGATCCTCGGCAAATTCGCGCGCTCGCATCCCAAGGTGTCGCTGGAAGTGACCTGCGACCTCTCCAAGAACCTGCTCGGCCGGCTGGCGCAGGGCGAGTTCGACCTGGTGGTGGCGCTGCACGACGGCCCCGGTGACGGCCGTGGCACGCCGGTGCTGAGCGAACCGCTGGTGTGGGTCGGCAGCCCCGACCACGCGCGCCACGAAGAGCGCCCGCTGCCGCTGGTGGTGGCCCCGCCACCGTGCATCTACCGCAGCCGCGTGCTCGCCACGCTGAACCGCCAGGGCCTGCCCTGGCAGATTGCCTACACCAGCTCCAGCTACAGCGGCATCCTCGCAGCCGTGCGCGCCGGGCTGGGCGTGACTGTGCTGGCCGGCAGCACCGTGCCCGAGGGCGTGCGCCGCCTCGGCGAGCGCGAAGGTTTCCCCGCCATGGGCCGCCTCGACGTGCGCGTGCACCGCGCCCCCGAACCGGCCGAAGCCGCGCTGCGCCTGGCCGACTACATTGCCGACAGCCTGGTCTGAGCGGCCGATACATCGTGAGACGATACGTTGCCGACGGCACCGGCAATCGGTGATAACGTCGCCGTGCCTGGCAATACCGCCCCGACACTTCCCGTGCGGGCGACCCGCCAGCGCGACATATGAAGATTGATCCGGAGATGGAATGAAAAAAGCTTTGCTCATGGCAACCGTGCTGGCCGCCATGCCGGTGCTCTCCCTGGCCACCGACCTGCGCGTCGACGTCGACCGCGTCCGCATCCAGGCCGGCGGCGTCACGCTCTCCATCGGCGACCGCGACCACCGCGGCTACTACTGGGACGGCGGCGTCTGGCGCGACCCGGTGTACTGGAAGAAACACCACCATCACGACTACGACGACCATCGTCACAAAGGCAAAAAGGGCTACCACTGTCCGCCGGGGCAGGCCAAGAAGGGCAATTGCTGATCGGGGCCGGGGGCTTGTAGGGTGCAATAGCCGAAGGGCATTGCACCACCCACCGCTTGTTCGCTGAAATGCCGTCGATAGCCAGGCGATGCCCCCAAAGCCATTGCCTCGCGGGTTTGCCAACGTCATCATCCCCGCATGCCCGACTACCGACGCGCCTGGCAACCCGGCGGCACCTACTTCTTCACCGTCAATGCCCTGCAATGGCACGGCAACGACCTCCTCACCCGTCACATCGAACCGCTTCGTGACGCGGTGCGCGAGGTCCGCCAACGACATCCTTTCATCATCCACGGCTGGGTCGTGCTGCCGGAGCACATGCACTGCGTGATCGAGCTGCCGCCGGGCGACGCCAACTTCGCCACCCGCTGGCGCCTGATCAAGTCAGGCTTTTCGAAGCGCCTGCCCGCCGTTGAACACCGCTCCACCGTGCGGCAGGCGAGAGGCGAGCGCGGACTATGGCAACGGCGCTACTGGGAACACCTGATTCGCGATGAGCGCGATTTCGCGGCGCACATGGACTACCTGCACTTCAACCCCGCCAAGCACGGTCATGTGGCATGCGTGGCCGACTGGCCCTATTCGACCTTCCATCGGCTGGTGGCGGCCGGCGTCTATCCGCAGGACTGGGCGGGCAGCGTCGGTGCAGACGCTTTGAAGGGTCGGGAGTGACATACCGAGAAGAGCGGCCTTCGTAGGGTGCAATAACCGAAGGGCATTGCACCATTCAACGGCTCTTGCTGCGATGCCGGTCGAAAAGAAACGATTGCCGATTAACCCGCTTCGAATTTTCGCGGGCGGGCCGTGGTTCAGGGAATTGGGCAAGGCGTGCCGCTCCGAATGCATCGCGCGGTCTTGGCGAGACATGCGGCGCAATGCCCTTCGGTTATTGCGCCCTACGAGACTATCCACAGCAGCAAGGGGCTGGAGTTCGAGCGTGTGATCATGACCGGCATCGGCGAGATGAATGACACCGAGGCCGAGCGCTTGAGTTCGGCGTGGATGCTATACGTGGGCATGACCCGCGCGCAGTCTGTTGCCGCAGCGCCGGTCGCCGTGCGTCCATTCGATGCGCTGCAATAGCGATGTCGAGCCTGCCGGTCGTGTCGGCGGCGCGGCCGGCATTGGCTGTCAGGCGTAGCGCTAGTATCCATTCGGGGTGTGCGCCATGCCGGTGTCGGAACACCACCGATGCTGCGGTGCGAGGATGGCACTCGGGCAGCGCGCGCCACGCGTTGCCGCGTCGGCAGGCTTGCCTGCATGCCTGAAATGCAATTATTCTTGTCATTGGCGACTGTTGTGCAAATTTAATTGCACGCCGCCTTCGCAAGGAGACCCCCCGACCCGTGAATACCCCGCTCGCGCCTGCGCATCTGACCGAGTCGCACCTGCCGCCCCGCAGTGTGGAGGCGCTGCGTGAGCTGGTGGTGCGGATTCGTCGCGGGGAAGCCGAGGTGTCGCTGGGCAAGAAGGCGCTGGACGTGGTGGCGCGCCTGGTGGACCGTCCCGAGGAGGTGGCCGTGCGCTCGATCACCGAGCTGGCGGCCTGGCTGAGCGTGAATGCGTCGACGCTGTCGCGCCTGGTGCGCAGTCTGGGCTATGCGGGGTTTTCGGATTTCCAGGGCGTGTTCCGTGAGCGTATTGCTGCGGGGCACGGCAATTTCTATACCCGCCAGGGGCACCGTTTGATCGATGCCGACGCCGGCGCGGATGACTATGTGGGCGTGGTGGTGCAGCTGGCGCGGGAGTCGATTGCCAACGTCGATGGCTTTCTGTCGCAGCTGGACGCGACCGAATTGCGCCAGGCGGCGCGCTTGCTGGCGCGGGCCCGACGGGTCCGGCTCTATGGGGTGCGGCAGATCCATGCGGTGACCAGCCTGCTGTCCTACGGCCTGAGCCTGGTGCGGCCGGATGTGTCCTTGCTCGATACGCCGGGGCAGGGCATTGCCGAGGCGCTGGCGCAGCTGAGCCGGGGGGATGTGCTGGTGGTCTCCAGTGTCAAACCCTACAGCCGGCGGGTGGCGGAGGTGGCGCGCATTGCCGGGGAGTCGGGCATTGCGGTCATCGCGCTGACCGATTCGCGCGCCTCGCCGCTGGCGGCGCGTGCCGGGCATGTGTTTTTCATTCCCCATCAAAGCAGCTTCATCAGCAACAGCATCGGCGCCTATGTGGTGTTCTGCGAGGGGCTGGTCAACCTGGTGGCCAAGGAGCTGGGGGGCAAGGCGCTGCGGGCACTGGAGCGGCAGGAACGGTTTCTCGACGCGCTGGGCGTCGAGATGCGATGAGGTGATGGGTGATTCTGGGAGAGGGGCATGGCTTACGAAACGATTCTGTATGAGATGAAAGACGGCATTGCCGAGATCCGGCTCAACCGGCCGCACCGGCTCAATGCGGTGACGCAGACGCTGTACGACGAACTGAACGACGCGCTCGGCGTGGCCGAGGCCGACCGTGACGCGCGCGTGGTGCTGCTCACCGGCGAGGGGCGGGCGTTTTGCGTGGGCGCCGACCTCAAGGAGCACAAGACCGGCCGCACGGCGTTCGACCGCCGCCAGTACCTGCAGGGCGAGCAGATTGTCTGCAAGCGGCTGATGCTGCTGTCCAAGCCGGTGGTGGCGGCCGTCAATGGCTTTGCGCTGGGGGCGGGCGCGGAGGTGGCGATGGCGTCGGACTTCATCCTGATGGCCGAGAGCGCGCAGATCGGCCTGCCCGAGGTGAGCATCGGCAACTACCTGGGCGGCGGCGTGACCTATCTGCTGCCGCGGCTGGTGGGGCTGGCCAAGGCGCGCGAGCTGGTGTTTTTGGGCGAGCGGATCAAGGGCGAGGAGGCGGTGCGTATCGGCCTGGCCAACCGGGTGTTTCCGGACGAGGGCTTTCTGGACGCCGCCCGCGCGTTTGCGCAGCGCGTGGCCAGCAAGGCGCCGTTCTCGATGCAGCTGGCCAAGGAGCACCTCAACATGGCGGCCGAGCGCACGCTGGATGCGGCGCTCACCGCCGAGCTCGAAGGCATGATGTTTGTCGGCACCACCCGCGACTGGCAGGAAGGTATTGACGCTTTCGCCGAGAAGCGGACACCGGTTTTCAAGGGGGTTTGACCTATGGCAATTGCAAAACACCAATCGCTCAGCGGCCGCAGCCCGCTGCACGACATCCTGGCGCCCGAGGCCATCGCCATTGTCGGGGCCTCGTCCGACACCACCAAGCGCGGCTACAAGGCCATGGTCGGCCTGATCAAGGACGGCTATGCCGGCGCGATCTATCCGATCAACCCCAAGGCGGACATGATCCTCGGCGTCAAGGCCTATCCGTCGCTGGAGGCCATTCCGGGCAAGGTCGACCTGGCGCTGATCTGCACCCCGGCGTCGTCGTTGCCGGGCCTGATTGCCGAATGCGGCAGGAAGGGCGTCAAGGGCGCGGTGGTGCTGGCCAGCGGCTTCAAGGAGATCGGCGGCGAGGGCGTCAAGCTCGAGGCCGCCATGATGGCCGCTGCCCGCGAGCACAATGTGCGCATCATCGGCCCGAACACCTCGGGCATGTTCAACCTGCACAAGAAGGTCAACCTGCTGGCGCTGGCCAACGTCAAGCCGGGCCATGTGGGCTTCATCTCGCAGTCGGGCAACATGCTGTTGTCGCTGGTGCTCGAGGCCGAGCACAACCGCCATGTGGGCTTCTCGACCTATGTCGGCCCCGGCAACCAGGCCGACATCGGCTTCAACGACTATCTGCGCTACCTGGGCGAAGACGACCAGACCCATGTGGCCACGCTGTATGTCGAGGGCTTCCGCGATGGCGAGCGCTTCTTGCAGGTGGCGCGCGACGTGACGGCGGTGAAGCCGGTGGTGGTGTACAAGTCCGGCTCCACCGAGCTGGGCGCCAAGGCCGCCAGCTCGCACACCGGTGCGCTGGCCGGCAGCTACGCGATGACGGTCGACCTGCTGCGCCAGGTGGGTGTGAGCGTGGTGCAGAACTCCGACGAGGTGCTGCCCGTGGCCGAGGGCCTGGCCCAGTTGCAGAAGGCGCCGGGCAAGCGCGTGGCGGTCATCTCCGACGGCGGCGGCCAGGCCACCATTGCCTCCGACCGCCTGTCCGAAGCCGGGCTCGAACTGGCCACGCTCAGCGCCGAGACGCAGCAGCGCCTGCGCGACGTGCTGTTCGCCCAGGCCTCGGTGATCAACCCGGTCGACGTGGCCGGCAGTACCGATGCCGACCCGGCCCTGCTCGCCACCTGCATGGAGATCGTGGCCGATGATCCGGGCGTGGATCAGGTCTTCCTGGTCGGCATGTTCGGCGGCTACAGCATCCGCTTTGCCGAACAGCTGCTGGGCGACGAGATGCGTGGCGCCGAGGCGATGATCGAGCTGGCCCACCGGGTGGACAAGCCGCTGGTCATCTACAGCCTGTATGCGCCGATCAAACCGCCGGCGCTGCGCCGGCTGCACGAGGCCGGCCTGCCGGTGTACAGCTCCATCGAGCACGCCGTGCGGGTGCTGGCCGCACTCGGCGAGCGCGGGCTGTATCTCAAGAACGCGGCCGACCAGGTGCCCATCGAGGCGGTGGTGCCGCATGCCAACCAGCTGGCGGTGTTTGAAAAGGCGCGTGCCGAAGGGCGCGACCTGTTCGAGGTGGAGGCCAAGGCCTTGCTGCGCTCGCACGGCACTGCCGTGGCCGAGGAGATCCTGGTCACCGACGCCTCCGAGTTGGGTGATGTGGCGGCCCACTTCGGCGAGCAGGCGCTGGTCATGAAGGTGGTGTCGAAGGACATCCTGCACAAGTCCGACGCGGGCGGCGTCAAGCTCTTCCTGCGCGGCGAGACCGCGCTGCGCGACGCGTGGGAGCAGATCATGCGCTCGTGCAAGGCCTACCTGCCGACCGCCGAGATCAAGGGGGTGCTGGTCACCCCGATGGCCAAGAAGGGCACCGAGGTCATCGTCGGCGTCAGCCGCGACCCGATCTTCGGGCCGGTGCTGATGTTCGGCCTCGGCGGCATCTTCGTCGAGATCCTCGAAGACGTGGCCTTCCGCGCCATTCCGCTGTCGCGCCATGCGGCCGAGACCATGGTCGACCAGATCAAGGCGCGCAAGATCCTCGAAGGCGCGCGGGGCGAGGCGGCGGTGGACAAGGCCGCGCTGGTCGACCTGCTGCTCAAGGTGTCGAGCATCGTCTCGGCCTATCCGCAGCTGGCCGAACTCGATCTCAACCCGGTGCTCGCCTACCCGGATGGCTACGCCATCGTCGATGCGCGCGTCATCGTCAACCAGGAGGAAAAGGCATGAACACCCCCGCGCTCACCGATGCCACGCTCGCCATCGACGGCCGCGTCGCCACGCTCACCTTCAATCGCGACGATGTGCGCAATGCGCTCACCGGCACCGGCCTGATCGACGACATCGTCAATGTCGCCGAGTGGGTCAATGGCTGCGACGACGTTTCGGTGCTGGTCATGACCGGCGCCGGCAGCGCTTTCTCGGCTGGCGGCAACGTCAAGGACATGGCCGAGCGCGGCGGCGACTTCGCCGGCGACGTGGCCGAGTGCGCCGACCGCTACCGTCGCGGCATCCAGCGCATCCCGCTGGCGCTGCACAACGTCGAGATCCCGGTGATTGCCGCGGTCAACGGCCCGGCCATCGGCGCCGGCTTCGACCTGGCCAACATGGCCGACATCCGCGTTGCCTCCAGCAAGGCCAAGTTCGGCGAAACCTTTCTCAACCTCGGCATCATCCCCGGCGACGGCGGCGCGTGGTTCATGCAGCGCCTGATCGGCTACCAGCAGGCCTTCGAGCTGACGCTCTCCGGGCGCATCGTCGGCGCCGACGAGGCGAAGTCGCTGGGCATCGTGCTCGATGTGGTCGAGCCGGACCAGTTGATGACGCGGGCGCAGGAGATCGCCACCTGCATCGCCAGCCAACCGCCCAAGGCCACGCGCCTCACCAAGCGCCTGATGAAGATGGCCCAGCGCATGGAACTGAAAGACTTCCTCGACCTGTGCGCCACCTTCCAGGGCATGTGCCACAACGAGCCGGAGCACCTCGAGGCGGTGCATCGGATGCTCAAGCGGTAGCGCCGTGGCGTGATCGCTGCACGACAAACAACGGGCCGCGCGGCCCGTTGTTTGCATTCAAGGCGCGCCGGGCGCGGCACTACGCGGCATGCGGCTCGAGCCGCTGCGCCAGCGCCGTCAGGCTCCCCGCCGACACATCCACGGGCACGGTCGCCGCCGCTTCGCCCCGCCCCGGGCCGAACTCGTCCGGCCGGGCGATGAAGGCGGTGCGCAGGCCGATCTCGGCCGCGGCGGCCAGGTCGGCGGAATGGGCGGCGACCATCATGGTTTCTTCGGGGCGCAGGTCGAAGGCGTCGGCCGCGGCCAGGTAGACCGCGGGCTTGGGTTTGTAGTCGCGCGCCACTTCGGCGCCGAGGATGGCGTCCCAGGGGAAGTCGTTGCGCCGCGCCAGGTCGACCATCAGCGAGATGTTGCCGTTGGAGCAGGGCGCGAGGCGAAAGCGACGGCGCAGCGCATGCAGGCCGGGGCTGACGTCGGGCCAGGCGTCGAGGCGGTGCCAGGCGAGGTTGAGCTGCTGGCGGACGGCCTCATCGACCGCGTTGAGGCCGAGGTCGGCCAGCACCACATCGAGGTTGCGCCGGTGCAGGCGGTCGAGCTTGCAGAAGGGGATGCGCCCGGCGCGCACCTCTTCCATCGCCGGCTGGTACTGGTCGCGCCAGGCGTCGGCGAAGGCGAGCCAGTCGGTGGTGATGCCCAGCGGCGCCAGCGAGTGCTCGGCTTCGCGGGCAATGGAGGTGCGCCAATCGACCAGCGTGCCGAAGACGTCGAAGACCAGTGCCTTGATCGGTGCCATGGGTGTGCCTCTGTCCGGTTGGTTGCGATGCGCCGACGATAGCAGCGTGCCGGCCTCAGGCTGCGTCGAGCGTGCTGCCGGGGGCAGCGTCGCGCTGGGCATAGTGCTGCGCCAGCGCGGCGCAGACCATCAGCTGGATCTGGTGGAACAGCATCAATGGCAGGATCAGCGGCCCCACCGCGCCGCCGGCAAAGAGGATCTGGGCCATCGGCACGCCGGTGGCCAGGCTCTTCTTGGAGCCGGCGAAGACGATGGTGATGCAGTCTTCGGTATTGAAGCCCAGGCGCAGCGCCAGCATCTGTGTGGTCCACAGCACGATGGCCAGCAGCAGGCAGCACACCAGCGCCAGCGCCAGCAGTTCGGTCACCGGCACCAGCTGCCACAGGCCGCCGCTGACCGCATCGCTGAAGGCGGTATACACCACCAGCAGGATCGAGCCCTGGTCGACACGCTTGAGCCAGCGCTGGTGGCGCGCCACCCAGGCGCCGATCCACGGCCGCGCCACATGCCCGGCAACAAAGGGCACCAGCAGTTGCAGCACGATCTTGCCGACCGCGTCGAGCCCCGAGCCGCTGCCGTCGCCGGCATTCATCAGCAGCAGCACCAGCAGCGGCGTCACAACGATGCCCAGCAGGCTGGAGGCGGCGGCGCTGCAGATGGCCGCCGGCACGTTGCCGCGCGCCAGCGAGGTGAAGGCGATGGCCGACTGTACGGTGGCCGGCAGCACCGACAGATAGATCATGCCGCGGTACAGCGTCTCGCCCACCAGCGGCAGCATCAGCGGCTTGAGCGCCAGCACCAGCAGCGGGAAGAGCACGAAGGTGCAGGCAAACACCAGCGCGTGCAGGCGCCAGTGGCCGGCCCCGGCGAGGATGGCCGCCCGTGACAGGCGCGCGCCGTGCAGGAAGAACAGCAGCGCGATGGCCAGGTGGGTCAGCCCGCCGAACACGGTGGCGCCGCGCCCCACGGCCGGCAGCAGGGTGGCGATCAGTACGACGACGATGAGCGCGATGGAGAAGGGATCGAACAGGCGGCGCAGGAACGTCATGGCAAACCCCGGCTTGCGTTGAGATGGGGGCCACGGTAGCGTGTTTGCGAATTTCCGACTAACGCAGATAGGCCATCAAGTGTCGATGAACGGACAGGCGGCGGCGCCGACGGCCCGCCAGTTGAGCGAACTCAAGCAGCTGCCGCGGCCGCTCTACGGCCATGTCGAGGCCCTGCCCAACCGGGTGCTGGGCTATCGCCACCGCCACCCCTGGGGGCAGTTCGCCTATGCCGAGCAGGGCGTGCTCGAAGTGCGCAGCCCGGCTGGGCGTTTCGTGGCGCCACCGCAGCGCGCGGTGTGGATTCCCGCCGGGGTGATGCACCGGGTGGTGAGCAGCGCGCAGACTCGCATCCGCAGCCTGTATGTGGCCCCGGCGATTCCCGGCTGGGACACGGACCGCTGCCGGGTGCTGGTGGTCAGCCCCTTGTTGCGCGAGCTCATCCGTGCCTTCAGCCAGGTGCCCGAGGCCTATGACGAAGCCGGCGCAGACGGCCGCCTGGCGGCGGTGCTGTTCGATCAGATCGCGGCGGCGCCGGAGGTGGCCTTGATGCTGCCGCTGCCCACCGACCCGCGCCTGCGCACGCTGTGCGACCGGGTGCAGGCCCATCCCGACCGGCGCGTCACGCTGGCCGACTGGAGCGCCCGGGTGGGGGTGTCGGAGAAAACCCTGAGCCGGGTGTTCGTGCGCGAGACCGGCTTGAGCTTTCGCGTCTGGCGCCAGCGCGTGCGCCTGCTCGGTGCCTTGCCGGCGCTGGCGCGCGGCGAGCGGGTGACCGATGTGGCGCTGGCTTGCGGTTATGACTCGCTGTCGGCCTTCATCGCCGCCTTCAAGCAGCAGTTCGATGCCACGCCGGGGGCGTTCGTGCAGGCCAACCGCGAGCTGTCGGACGACGCCTGAGCTGGGCGGCGCTACGGCGTGTGGACTTTGCCCGCGAAACTGAAAGGCTTGGTCAGGTCGCCGGGTTCGGGCCAGGCTTGCGGGCCTTTCATGGTGAGGTAGGTGTCATAGGCCGGCAGCGTGTTGCCGACGAAATTCATCCAGAAGTCTGCCGGGATGTAGGGCGGGCGGGCCGGGATCTTCCAGCCGAGGCGGTCGAACACCTGCGTCATCGGGCCGTCGGCGAAGCGGGCTGCGTAGTCGGCGCCCTGCAGCGGCTTGCCGAGCTTGCCCTGGACGAACAACCACATGGCGATGTCGGTATTCTGGCGCCCCCAGAAGGCACCGAGGGGATACAGGTAGCTGAGCTTGTAGAGCAGGTTGTACTCGGCCAGCTGCTGGGCCAGCAGCGGGCGGGAGAAGTGGCGCAACTCGGGCTGCCCGGCCATGACGTCGGCGGCCAGGGCGGGGTTCAGGCGCAGCCACAGCTCGGCCTCGACCAGCGCTTCGGTGATGGCGAGGGCCACGTCGGGGACATCGCGCACCAGGGCCTCGCGGACAAAGAAGCTGCCTTGATAGACGTTGTACGGATAGCTCACGTCGATGGCGCGGCCGGACTTCAAGTCGGTGGTGATCTGGGTGGCGGTCGGATCCCATGGCACCACCGCGGCCAGCTCGGCGGGCAGGCGGCGCTGCTCGTCCTGCGATACGTTCTTGAGGACGACATCGCGCCCCAGCTTGAGCCCGTGGGTGGCGGCCGCCGCCTGGAAATAGAACTCCGCCGAGGAGCCGAGCACCAGCCCGATGGTGGCCGGTGGCTGCATGCCCTTGAAATCCGACAAGGACTGGATGGGCGAGGCCGTCGGTACGATGACCTGATGCTTCAGGTTGGGCGCGGTGATCGCGATGACGCGGATCGGGGCGCCCTGGTCGACGAGCTGGGTGAGGGGGAAGTTTCCGCCCGCACCGAGCTGCGCGCTGCCGTCGCTGATGGCGGCATTGACCGCCACGCCGGAGGCCATCGGCACAAAGCGCGCGTCGAGCCCGCGTCGTGACAGCAGGGCGTTGGCCTTCAGGGCCACCACGGTGGCGTTCTGGCCGGCAAAGGCGGGTTGCCATGCCACGGTGAGCGGCCACCAGCCCTTGGTTTTGAGCCAGTCGACCGAGGTGCCGGAGACCTGCGTGTATGGCGTGGGCCAGCCGGTCGGGGAGGCGGCGAGTGCCGGGCCGGCGAGCAGGCACAGGCACAGCATGCGCCGTAGCGCGGCCAGCAGGCGGAGGGGCATCATGATGTGGCTCCGGCGGCCGGGGCGCCGACGTCGCCAGCGGCCAGCTCAAAGCTGCTGACCGAGGCCTTGAGGTCTCGGGCGAGCGAGCGCAGGTCTTCGGACGTGGCTGCCATGCGGGCCAGGGTGCCCTGGTTGTCGCGCACCATGGCGGCCATGTCGTCGACGTTGTGCGCAATCCGGGCACTCAGGTCGCTCTGCTCGCGCACCGCGCGGGAGATCTCGCTGACTTCGCTGGCGGTGTGTTGTGCGCAGGCGTTGGCGTCGGCGACGGCCTCGGTGGCGGCTTCGGTGTCGTGGCGGATCGCCTGCATGGACTTGAGCCCCTTGCCCAGCTCGGTTTCGAGCACGCGCGCCTGTTCGCCCAGGGTGATGGTGATGCCGTCGATCTCGCTGGCCGACTGGCCCGATTTTTCGGCCAGCTTGCGCACTTCGTCAGCCACCACGGCAAAGCCCCGGCCCTGCTCGCCGGCGCGGGCGGCCTCAATGGCGGCGTTGAGGGCGAGCAGGTTGGTTTGTTCGGCGATCTCCCGCACCTGCTTGGTCATGGCGGTGATCTCCTGCGCGTTGTTGATGAAGGCGTGCGCGGTCTTCGCCACGTCCTGCATCACGGTGGCGGTCTCTTCCATCGAGCGGCCCAGTGCGTCCAGCCGTTGGGCGGCGCGTGACGAGGCGTCCAGGCCTTGCCGCGAGAGCTGGCTGACCTGCTCCGAGTTGCTGCTGATTCGCGAGATGGCGGCGGTGACGTCATCGACCCCGGCGGCCGCGGCGTTGGCCGAGTCGCGCTGGCGTTCGCCCGAGTGCGCCGCGCTGTGCGAGGCGTCGGCCACCGCGATGGCGGCGTTGTCGACCCGGTCGACCGAGCCGGTAACCCGGCCAATCAGCTGGCCAAGATCAGTCCTCAGCGTTTCGGCGCTGACCGCGATGCGCCCGAGTTCGTCTGTTGTGTAGGCGCGGATGGCCTGGCTGAAGTCACCCTGAGCCAGCCGCTTGAGTCCGTGCTCCAGCGCACGCGCCGGAACAATGAGTTGGCGCTGGAGCAGCCACAGGAAGGCGGCGAAGGAGATGGCACAGGCCAGCGCCATGAGGGCCAGGCTGATGGTGATGGCGTTCTGCGCTTCTGCGCTGATGGTGTCGGTGCGGCTACGGATCTGCGCGTCAATGCTGCTGGTGAGCTTGTCGAGCGAGGCGGCGACGGCCTTGTCCGAGTCGCGCGACTGCTCTTCGAGCGTGTAGATGGCGAAGCTGACGCGGTAGTCGGCGATGGCCTTGGCGTAGCTTGTGCCGAGCGCTTCGTGTTCGGCCAGGAACTGCGCAGCGAGCTGCCGGGTGCCGGTGTCGAGCGAGGGGTCGTCGGCAAACGGCGCCAGTGCCTGGCGCAGCTGTTCGCCCTTGGTCATGTAGGCGGCCAGGTGCGCGTCGGCGGCCTGATCGTCGGTGATGCGCACGAGTGCGTTCTTCCACTCGAGCAGTTGGTGGTAGAAATCGGCTTTCTTCTGCGCCAGCACGACTTGCCGGGCGTGCAGCGCCTCGACCTCGCCGGTCATGGTGGCGACGGCCTGCCGTTGCAGGGCCAGGCCGACGCTGGCGGCGACCAGTAGCAGCACGGTGCCGCCGCCGCAGATCAGCAGCAGCTTGTTGCGGATGCTCGAGAGCAGGTAGTGCATCGGAGCAGTCTCCTGAAGGGGGCGGCGCGCGAGCGCGGCCCTGGGCGGTCGATGGCGACCGCGTCCGGGGGTACGACAGAAGAAGGGGAGGCCGTTGCCGATGCCCTGGCGCTGAGGCGGCCAGGGCATCGGCAGTGGTGCAGGCGGATCTCAGCCGGGGGCCGGGATCAGGCCGAGCGACAGCCACGGGATGAAGGCGATGATCAGCCAGGAGATGATCAGGCCGGTCATGTACATCACCGCGAACTTCACCAGCTTGGAGTAGGGGATGCCGGTGACGCCGCTGGCCACGAACAGGTTGAGACCGAAGGGCGGGGTGATGAAGCCGATGGCCGCGCCGACCAGGAAGATCACCGAGAAATGCACCGGATCGACGCCCGTGGCCACCGCGATGGGCGCCAGGATGGGGGCGAAGATGACGGTCACCGGCAGGCTCTCGAGGATGCAGCCGGCCGCGAGCACGATGGCCATGCACACCAGCAGCACCACGATTTCGCCGTCGCCGAACCAGGCCACGAAGGCCTGCACCGTCTCCGCCGCACCGAGCAGGGCGAAGACCTGCTGCATGACGATGGAGATGGCGATCATCGGGGCGAGCATGCCGGTGAGCTGACCGGAGCGCAGCAGGATGTCGGGCAGCGCTTTCCACTTGATTTCGCGGGTGATCAGCAGGCCGGCGATGAGGCAGAAGCCTACCGTGATGGCCGCCGCTTCGGTGGGCGAGAAGATGCCCGAGTAGATGCCGAAGATGACGATGAAGATGGCGAAGAAGCCGAGGTAGGCGCTGCGTGCGGTGCGCAGCACGCGGCCCATGTCGAGCGGCGTGACCGAGCCCCAGCCGTGCTTGCGGCACATCCACCAGCACACGATCTGCATGGCGATCACCATCAGCGCACCTGGCAGGATGCCGGCGACGAACAAGTCGGAGATCGACAGGTTCATCAGGAAGCCATACACGATGAAGATGATCGACGGCGGGATGATGATGCCCACCGTGCCGCCGGCGGCCGCGGTGGCGGCAGCGAAACGGCTGTCATAGCCGTCCTTTTCGAGCAGCGGGTGCATGATGCCGCCGATGGTGGCGGTGGTGGCCGAGTTGGAGCCCGAGATGGCCGCGAACAGCCCGCAGGAGCCGATGGTGGCCAGGCCGAGGCCGCCGCGCATCCAGCTCAGGCAGGCGTGGGCGAAGTTGGCCAGCCGGGTGGCGATGCCCGCCGCGGCGATCAGGTCGCCGGTGAGGATGAACAGCGGCAGTGATAGCAGGCCGAAGAAGTTGAGCCCTTCGAACAGGGTGACGCCGATGTTGGCCAGCGTGAAGTCGATGACCAGCGAGACGCCGGTAACCCACAGGCCGATGACGAGGAAGATCGGTACGCCGACCAGGAACAGGACGACGACGCCGAGCGATACGAGGGTGATGAGCAATGTCTGGTCCATGGTCTCAGTCTCCACCAATGGTCTGGATGTCGACCAGGAAGGGTTCGCCGCGGCGATAGCGGCCGATGTCCTGGATCAGGTTCTGCAGCGCGCGGAACATCAGCAGGCCCCAGCCGACCGGTGTGGCGAGGTAGAACCACCATTGCATGATGTTGTCGGTGCCCTGCACGATGGCGAAGTTCATGTAGGCCAGCTGGGTCTGCTCGATGGTGAACCAGGCCACCATGGAGCCGAAGCCGATCCACAGGATGGCGTCCAGCCACATCATGGCGAACTGCCAGCCGTAGGACATGCGCAGGCGGAACTCGTTGAAGACGAGATGGGTGCGCTTGTTGACGTTGTAGGCGCAACCGACCCAGGTCACCCACAGGAACAGGTAGATCGGGATCGAGGAGCTCCAGGGAATCTGGGTGCTGAAGACGTAACGCTCGAAGACCGCGAACACAATGATCAGCGCCATGCTGGCGTAGGCGATCAGAATGAGCGTGCGCTCGGCGTGGCGGTCCAGCCACCGAAGTAGTGCCATCAGATAAGACATGAGGTGGCCTCCGAAGTCAGGGGAAAAAGCCCGCCCCGGTCTGCGCCGGGGCTGGGCAATGAGATGCGCAGTGACTCAGGCGCCGGTCAGGCGCTCTGCCACCAGCGGCGGGGCTTCACGTCGGCGACGGGCAGGTCCTTGGGGATCTCGCGCGCGATGGTGTAGATCTCCTTGTACACATCCTGGCCGCCGGACATCTTGTTGAGACGCTCGCGCCACTCCTCCCACGGCTTGGGGTTGTACTCGGGCGAGCACATCTTCTCGGCCTTGAGAATCTCGGCGTCGGAGAGCGTCGCGACGCGCACGCCGTTCTTGCCGAAGACGGTGTCCGGGCCCGGGTTGGGCACCGCGCCGACCACTTCGATCAGCGCACGTTCCTGCTCGCGCTGGGTGTATTGCTGTGCGTCGTAGGCCGTTTCCATGACGATGTCGCGCAGCGTCGAGGGCAGCTTCTCGAAGGTCTTGTTGTTCATTGCGGTGTGTTCGGTGCCGCAGAAGAACTTCAGATCCACCGCCTGCGACAGCACCGGCGACATGTTGGCGTAGGCGGCCGCGCCCATCCAGGTCTCGGCGCCGTCGATCAGGCCCTGCTTGAGGCCGTCGAGGGTCTCTTCCCAGGCGATCGGTACCGGGTTCAGGTTCATCAGCTGCATGGCGATGCGGCCGAGCTGGGTGCCGGTGACGCGGTTCTTGGTGCCAGCCAGCTCATCGATGCTGGTGATCAGCGGCTTGTCGGCGAACTTCTTGCCCAGCATCAGGCCGCGCAGTTCGCAGTGGGTGTAGAGGAACTGGATGTTGTGCAGCTTGCGCATCGGCTCGCGCAGCAGCTTCTCGCTCTTGGGGTGGTAGAAGAAGTGGTGCTGGGCCGCGCGCGACGGGAACATGTAGGCGAAGTCGAGCACGTTGTAATAGGGCGCCGAGCCGGCCGA
This sequence comes from Pseudomonadota bacterium, assembly GCA_008501585.1. GTDB lineage: Bacteria > Pseudomonadota > Gammaproteobacteria > Burkholderiales > Rhodocyclaceae > Nitrogeniibacter. Next base: position 44,300 of record QQUN01000002.1, read on the forward strand.
GTTCTGCGTGCTGGCCGAGTAGATGTCCACGATGCCCTGCTGGGTCTTTTTCACGCAGTCGAGCTGGTTGCAGATCGCGTTGCTGCCGATGAACTCGATCTTCATCGCGCCGTTGCTGCGCTCTTCCAGTTGCTGGGCAAACCACAGCTGGCCCGATTCCTGGATCTTCAGGTTGGCTTCGTTGAAGCCGGAGGCGCCGAACTTCAGCGTCACCAGCGGCGTGCCCTTGGCGCGGGCGTCGGCCGTCTGCGAGGCGGCCTGGGCCACGCTGCTGAGCGTCAGCGGGCCGGCGACGCTGGCCGCGGCGAAGGCGGTGGAGGTCAGGCCGTAGCGACTCGCAATGCGCAGGAATCCACGGCGATCGAGGGTGTTGTCGTTAGCCATTTGAGTGTCTCCTCTGGGTGGCAGGGCGGGCATGATTGCCCTTGTGAAGCGTTTTTTAGGTACCGCGGTGGTCAGCGGTTGTCGGCCAGGATCATGTCGGCTGCCTTTTCAGCGATCATGATCGTCGGCGCATTGGTGTTGCCCGAGACCAGCTCCGGCATGATCGAGGCGTCGACCACGCGCAGATTGCCCAGCCCGTGCACCTTAAGCCGTGCGTCGACCACCGCCATCGGGTCATTCCCCATCTTGCAGGTGCCGGCCGGGTGGTAAATCGACTGGCTGTAGCGGCGCGCGGCATCGAGCAGCTCGTCGTCGGTCTGGAACTGCCGGCCGGGCACGAACTCGTCGATGATGTGTTTCTTGAGCGAGGGCGCGTCGGCGATGGCGCGGGCCACCTTGATGCCGCCGATCACCACCGGGTGGTCGCGCTCGTCCGACAGGTAGTTGGGCTGGATCGCCGGGTATTCGAGCGCATCGGCCGAGCGGATGCGCACATGGCCGCGGCTGTACGGGCGCAACTGGCACACCGACGAGGTAAAGGCCGAGAACGGATGCGCGCCTTCGCCCGGCTTGTCGGCCGACAGCGGCTGCATGTGGAACTGGATGTCGGGGCGGGTCACGCCCGGGCCCGAGCGGGTGAAGATCGTCACCTGGCTGGCGGCGAGGGTCAGCGGGCCGGTGCGGTTGACCATGTACTGCATGCCGATCCACAGCTTGTTGATCGGGTTGTTGACCTCGTCGTTGAGCGTGCGCTCGCGGGTCTTGAGCACCAGCCGTACCTGCAGGTGGTCCTGCAGGTTCTCGCCCACGCCGGGCAGGTCGTGATGCACCGCCACGCCGGCCTTTTGCAATACCTCGGCCGGGCCGACGCCGGAGTTCTGCAGGATCTGCGGCGAACCGATGGCACCGGAAGCGAGGATGACCTCGGCGCGGGCACGCGCCTGACGCAGCTGGCCGCCCTGCATGAACTCCACGCCCACGGCGCGCTTGCCTTCGAACAGCACCCGGGTGGTCTGGGCGCGGGTCTCGACGATCAGGTTCGGCCGCTTGCGCGCCGGCTTCAGGAAGCCCTTGGCCGTGCTCCAGCGAAAGCCCTTGTGGGCGGTCTGCTGGAAATAGCCGACACCTTCCTGCGTGGCGCCGTTGTAATCGTCGTTGTAGGGGATGCCGATATCCTTGGCTGCCGCAATGAAGTGGTCGGCGATCGGACGGCGCAGACGCAGATCCGACACTTTCAGCGGGCCGCCGACACCGTGGTACTCGCTGGCGCCGCGTTCCTGGTCTTCGGACTTCTTGAAGTAGGGCAACACCTCGGCGAAGCTCCAGCCGTCGTTGCCCAGTTCGGCCCAGCGGTCGTAATCCTCGTGCTGGCCGCGCACATACAGCAGGCCGTTGAGCGAGCTGGAGCCGCCCAGCACCTTGCCGCGCGGCCACTGCAGCTGGCGCCCGGCGATGCCGGCGTCGGCCTCGGTCTTGTAGCACCAGTCGTACTTCGGGTCGTGCATGGTCTTGAAGTAACCGACCGGGATGTGGATCCACGGGTTGTTGTCCGGGCCGCCGGCCTCGAGCAGCAGGACGCGGTTGGCCGGGTCAGCGGACAGACGGTTGGCCAGTACGCAGCCGGCAGAGCCGGCACCGACCACAATGTAGTCAACGTCGATCGACATGAATCTTGTCTCCGGGGGGCTCGGCCAATGACAGCGTGGTGTCCTGCCGATGTTGTTTATAAATGAAACGTATCGTTCCAATAAATCCTTGAATGCACTATTGTGGCAGTCACATGAAAAGCCAAGCGCTATTCGCACTTGAGGCCGAAACTGAAACGGAAGTCGCTTGATATGGATCAAAATCGCACCGCAACACCGATCGAACCCGTGTTTGACGATGTCGAAGACGTTGCCCACACCGGTGCCAACGAAGACATCCGGCGCCTGCGCCCGCTCACCGTGCTCGAACTGCTGACCGAGTCGCCCCAGCCACTGACGCTGGCCCAGCTGGCCGCGCTCATGCAGGTGCCCAAGAGCACGCTGATGCGCCTGCTGCACTCGATGGAGGCGCAGGGCTATGTGCTGCACATGCCGGCCGAGCGTGGCTATGTGACCGGCACGCGGGCGGTGGCGCTGTCGCTCAAGACGCTGCGCGGCTCGAACATGCGGCGTGAGTGCCGCGCCGTGCTGCGCGCCCTGGTGCGGCGCCTGGGCGAGACCTGCAACCTCACCGTGCCCGACGCCGGGCGGGTGCTCTACGTGGAACGGGTGGACACCGCCGAGCCGCTGCGCATGCATGTGCAGCCGGGCACCTGGGTGCCGATGCACTGCACCGCCAGTGGCAAGCTGTTCCTGTCGTCGATGTCGCTGCTCGAGCGCCAGTCGGTGCTGGCCAACCTGCCGCTGCCGCGCTCGTCGCCGCGCACCCTTGTGGAGCGCGCCGCGCTGGAGGCCGAACTGGACCGCCTGGCCAAGCTCGGTATCGGTATCGACAACGAGGAATTCGTGCGCGGCATGATTGCCGTGGCGGTGCCGGTACGTGACCGCGAGGGCAAGCTGGTGGCCGCGATCGCCTGCCATGCGCCGAGCGCGCGTATGTCGCTCGACGAGCTGATGGGCAACGTGCCGCAGCTGCGCGCCGCGGCCGAGCGCATGCGCGAAGTCTTGCTGCCGCCGATGGGGTAGCGGGGCGCGGGGGCAATGCCCCCGCGCGGCAGGTCAGACCTTGAAGCGCTCGAGCAAGGCGTTCTGCTGGCCGATGTGCTCGACCATCGACGAACACAGCGCCACCCGTCGGCTGGCGCCGCCGGCCACTTCCTGGCTGATGTCGCGAATGGTCGCGGTACGGGCGTTCAGCTCACCGGCGGCGTCGCTCTGGGTTTTGGCCACGGCGGCGATGTGCAGGCTCATGTCGTTGATTCGCGTGATGGCGCTGCGCACCTCGTCGAGGATGGCGTTGGCGGCCCCGGCCTCTTCGACCGTCCGGCTGGCGGTGGTGCTGCACTGGTGCATGCTGCTCTCGGCCAGCTTCACGCCGCTTTGCAGCTGCTCGATGATGCTGCGGATCTCGCCGGTCGACTCCTGCGTCAGCGAGGCCAGCGTGCGCACCTCGTCAGCCACCACGGCAAAGCCGCGCCCCGATTCGCCAGCGCGGGCGGCCTCGATGGCGGCGTTGAGCGCCAGCAGGTTGGTCTGGTCGGCGATGCCGGTGATCTTGGCCAGGATGGTGTCGATATGCTTGCTCAGCGCCACCAGGCGGTTGATCGACTGGCCCGTGTCGTTCAGGTCGGTGGCCAGGCGTTGGATCGCGTCGGAGGACTGCGACACCGCCTTGACGCCCTGTTCGGTCTGCGCGTTGGCCGTCTGCGCGGCGCTGGCGGCGGCGGCCGCATGCTCGGCCACCGACACCGCGGTGCTGTTCATGCCGTCCATTTCGGCGGCCAGCCGGTCGAGCTCTTCGAGTTGCGCATGGAGCCGGCTGGCGGCCGTCTGTACCTGAGTAGATGTTTCGGTGCTGGTCTCGCGCACCCGCGTGGCCTGGCCCATGATGTTGCCGATCAGCGACTGCAGCGATTCAACAAAGCGGTTGAACTCCTGCGACAGCTGGGCCACCTCGTCCTGGCCCTCGGCCGGCAGTCGGCGGGTGAGGTCGCCGGCGCCGCCGTTGATCTCGCGCAGCGCCTGATGCAGGCGTTGCAGCGGCGTGAGCATGCGGCCCATCAGGGCCGCCAGCACGATGACGCTGAGCACCACGCCGACCACCGTGCCGATGATGGCGCGCACCGTGGCCGCCTGCGCCTCCTGCATGAGCACCGATTCGTCCAGCGCCACGCCGAGGTACCAGTCCATGCCCTTCAGGCCGCTGAGCGGCGTGAAGGACACCAGCAAGGCCTTGCCGCCGCTGTTGACCGAGCTGAGCGTGCTGTTCAGCGCCGGGCGCTGGCCGTCGAAGAGTTCGTCGTAGGGCTTGCCGTTGCGCGCCGCGTCGGGGTGCGAAATGATCTTGCCGTTGCCGGCCATCAGGAAGGCGTGACCGGCGCCGTTGAGGTCGAGCGCGTTGACCGCTTCCGAGATGGTCTTCAGGCTGAGATCGCCGCCGAAGGCGCCCATGAACTGACCCTTGTCGGTGAGCCTGGCGACGGCGGAGATCAGGATCTCGCCGGTGGCGGCGTCGGCATAGGGCTCGGTCAGGGCGGCCTGGGCCGTGTCCCGGGCCACCGGATACCACGGGCGTTTGCGGGCATCCCAGCCGGCGGGATTCCAGCCCGGCGTGTTGGTGATGCGTGCGCCGTCGGTCGCCAGCCCGCCGAAGATGAGCAGGAACTGGGTCTTCAGGATGGGCAGGTCGAACACCTGCTGGATGTGCTCGGGGGTGAACTCGGCGTCGATGCTTTGCGCCATGGCGTCGATCAGCTGCAACTTGCCGTTGAGCCAGTTCTCGATCTGCCGCGCCAGCGTGCTGCCGGACTGGGTGATGCTCGACTCGGCCTGTGCACGCAGGCTGCTGCGCAGCTGGCTGACCTGGATCGCTGACAGCAGGCTGACCGTCAGGCACAGCACGGCCGCGGCCGCCAGGCCGACCTTGTGGGAAATCTTCATCTTGCGTCTCTCCGTGGGGGCGGCACCTTGGGTGCCGCTCGGGTTGGGCCCAGATCGCGCGTCTGGTTTCCCGTGTTATCGGCGTGATGGTGGCTTACTGAAGCGCAGCGAGAGCCGAGGCGATCAGGCTCAGGCCGATCAGGATCAGCACCGTGAAGGCGATGCGCCGCATCACCGTCGGCGGCAGTGGCGGCGGGTAGCGGCGGCCGGCGAAGGCGGCGGCGGTGACCAGCACGAAGGCGAAGGCGGTGAGTAGCCAGACCTCGGCGGTCAGCCCGCCCTGGATACCGACGAACACCGTGCGGCTGGCCGAGGTGAAGGTGAACACCAGCAGCAGCATGCTGCGCACCGCGGGCAGCGCCATCGGCTGGCGGTAGAAGTGGAAGATCACCGGCGGCCCGGCCATGCCGAACAGGCCGCCGAACAGGCCGGCAAGGAAGCCGCTGGCCAGGAAGCTGCGGTTGGGTGAGCGTGTCGGCAGCTGCGTGGGGCGCAGCGCAAAGACGATGCCGCTGTAGGCAATGACGACGCCGAGCAGCAGCTTGAGGGCCGTGGCGGCGACGGCGCTGAGGTAGTCGAGCAGCAGCACGCCGAGCACGATGGCCGGCACCACGCCGATCAGCACCGCCCGGGCGGCCGGCCAGTCGATCAGGTGCAGTTTGCCGGGCAGGGCCACGGCGCTGTTGGTCAGCGCCATCAGGCTGACCACCGCGGCCACCACGGGCAGCGGCGCCAGGTCGAAGCCGCTCGCCGCCCCCATCACGATCATGCCCAGCCCGAAGCCGGTGACGGTCTGGAAATAAGTGCCGACGGCAAAGAAGGCCAGCAGGGCGATGAGGGCGGGATCGGGCATGGCGTCAGCTGCCGGCCGGGCGGTGGCCCTGCACCACGGTCACCGCGATCACGTGGAACACATCCTCGGCGCTGCAACCGCGCGACAGATCGTTGGCCGGCAGGCTCAGACCCTGCATCAGCGGGCCGATGGCCACCGCGCCGCCGACCCGTTCGGCCAGCTTGTAGCCGATGTTGCCGGCTTCGAGATTGGGGAAGATCAGCACGTTGGCCTTGCCCTTGACCTGAGAGTCCGGCAGCTTGCGGTTGGCGATTTCGGCCACGATGGCGGCGTCCAGTTGCACGTCTTCGTCGATGGCCATGTCGGGGCGCTGCGCCTTGACCCGGCGTGAGGCCTCGACCACCTTGTCGACCGCGGCGTGCTTGGCGCTGCCGCGCGTGGAGAACGATAGCATCGCTACGCGCGGTTCTTCCATCAACAGGTCGCGCGCCGAATCGGCGGCGGCCATGGCAATCTCCGACAGCTCCTCGGCGTTCGGATCGACCACCAGCCCGCAGTCGGAGAAGATCAGCCCGCCCTTGAGCGAGTGGAAGGGCTCGCACAGCATCATCAGGAAGAAGCTGGACACCAGCTTGAAGCCCGGTTTGACGCCGAGGATCTGGATCGCCGCCCGGACCACATCGCCGGTGGTGTGCACCGCGCCCGACACGGTGCCGTCGGCGTGGCCGGCCTTGACCAGCAGGTTGGCGCAGATCAGCGGCTGGGCGGCCTGCTCGGCGGCCTGCTCGCGCGTCATGCCCTTGTGGCGGCGCAGTTCAAACAAAGTATCAACCAGCTCGGGCATCAGCGGCGAGGTGGCCGGATCGACGAAGTCGATGCCGTCGAGCGGCAGGCCTTCCCTGGCGGCGAGCGCTTCGGCGGCGGCGCGGCTGCCGACCAGGATGATACGGGCGATGCCCTGCTGGGTGGCACGCACGGCGGCGGCCAGGATCCGGGCGTCGTCGCCTTCGGAGAGGGCGATGCGGCCCGGCTTGGCGCGGGCCTGCTCGATGATGCGATTGAGTGCTTTCATGCGTCGATGCTCCTGCGCCGGCGGGCGGGGGTGGCCCCGTCCGCCGGCCAAAAAAGAAAGCCGGAACGAGACGCATCGGGGGATGATGGCTCGTTCCGGCAAAGCCTCGATCCGTTATGCGAGGGACGGACGAGGCGGGAGGCGGGTTGCAGTTCCCTGAAAGCCTTACACGTAATCCTTGTACTTATCGAGGAATCGCACCGGCTTGGACAGCGCATCGCGGCGGAACGGATCGCCCAGCTCGCGGGTACACATGATCTCGATGATGGTGGTCTTGCCCTCGTTCATCTGCATGTCGATGGCTTTCTTGAGCGCCGGGCCCACATCCTCGAGCTTGTCGACCGTGATCCCCTCGGCACCCATGGCGCGGGCGATCTCGGCAAAGGACTGGTTGTCCAGCTCGCCGGCGACGAAGCGGCGGTTGTAGAAGTCCACCTGGTTCTTCTTCTCCGCGCCCCACTGACGGTTGTGGAACACCACCGCCGTGACCGGGATGTTGTGACGCACGCAGGTCATCGTCTCCATCAGGCTCATGCCCCAGGCACCGTCACCGGCGTAGGACACCGCCGGGCGATGCGGCGCGGCCACCTTGGCACCGATGATGGTCGGGAAGGCATAACCGCAGTTACCGAAGCTCATCGCCGCGAAGAAGGAGCGCGGCTTCTCGAAACGCAGATAGCTGTTGGCCACCGAGTTGATGTTGCCGATGTCGGTGGAGACCATCACGTCTTCCGGCATGGCTTTTTCCAGCTCGCGCAGCACCTGGCGCGGATGCAGATAATCGCCGCCCTGGAAGGTCTTCTCCTTCGCGTTCTCCTCGATCATGTCCAGGCTGAAGGGGTCGCGCTCGTGCGTCCACTCGTCCAGCTCCTTCTCCCACGCCGCCTTCTCGTTGGCGATGGTCGCCGCGCGCTCGGCCCGGTTCGCATCGCAGGCCAGATCCTTGCCGGTCAGACGCGCGGTCAGTGCAATGGCCGCCGCCTTCGCATCGCCGCAGATGCCCACCGAAATCTTCTTCACCAGGCCCAGCATCTTGTTGTCCGCATCGATCTGGATGATCTTGGCCTGCTTGGGCCAGTAATCCATGCCGTGCTGCGGCAGCGTACCGAAGGGCCCCAGACGCGAACCGAGCGCCACCACCACATCCGCCTGCGCCATCAGCTTCATCGCTGCTTTGGAACCCTGATAGCCCAGCGGGCCGCACCACAGCGGGTGGCTGGCGGGGAAGGAATCGTTGTGCAGATAGCTATTGACCACCGGCGCGCCCAGGCGCTCGGCCAGCGCCTTGCACTCCTCGATGGCATCGGCCATCACCACGCCGCCGCCCGAGATGATCACCGGGAACTTGGCCGTGGCCAGCAACTCCGCCGCCGCATTGAGCGACTGCTCGCCGCCCGGGCCGCGATCCAGACGCGAGGGCTTCGGAATCTCGCAAGTGATCTCGCCATAGAAATAGTCACGCGGGATGTTCAGCTGCGTCGGGCCCATCTCGCTCATCGCGCGGTCGAAGCAACGCCCCGTGTACTCCGCCATCCGCGCCGGATGCGTCACATGGCCCTGGTACTTGGTGAACTCCTGGAACATCGGCAGCTGGTTACACTCCTGGAAGCCGCCCAGGCCCATCGTGCCCGTGCCCGTCTCCGGGGTCACGATCACCACCGGCGTATGCGCCCAGTACGCGGCTGCAATGGCCGTCACGCAGTTCGAGATGCCCGGCCCGTTCTGGCCGATCACCACGCCATGGCGACCCGACACCCGCGCATAGCCATCGGCCATGTGCGCCGCGCCCTGCTCATGCACCACCGGAATCAAACGGATGCCGGCCGGCGCGAAGATATCCATCGCATCCATGAAGGCCGAACCCATGATGCCGAACATGTCGGTCACCCCGTTGGAGACCATGGTCTCCACGAAGGCCTCCGAGGGCGTCATCTTGGTCGGGCCGGCAGGCACCGAACGGTTGGCTTGGGGGGTCTGATCGCTCATGATTGTCTCTCTCCGGGGTTTGGGGTTCTTCTCGTTAAACGATACGAAAGATTCCGAAAAACGAGATGTGCCTGAACTGTAGGCAGGAGATGCCACGCCGTCAAGAGAAAAATTCAAAAAACGAAACGTATTGTCTTGATAACTGCAATTCACTATGATGGACTCACCATGAACGCACCGAGCCCCACCGCCCCGACCGAGCTGCCGCGCATCGACGGCGACACGCCGACGCTGCGCCTGTTCGGCCTGCTCGAAGTGATCGCCGCCAAGGACCAGTTCTTCACGCTGCACGGGCTGGTCGAAGAGACCGCGCTCCCGAAGCCCACGCTGCACCGCATGCTCCAGCAGCTCGAGGCGGCCGGCATGATCCAGCGCGACGGCGACGGCCGTCAGTACAGCACCGGCGTGCGCCTGCGCCGCCTGGCCGAGAACCTGCTCTTGAACAACACCGTGCACGGCGCGCGCCACCTGGTGCTGCGCCGGCTGGTCGAAGAAGTGGGCGAGAGCTGCAACATCACCGCCTTCTCGGGCAGCGAGGTCTTGTATCTGGACCGCGTCGAGACGGCCGCACCGCTGCGCTTCTACCTGCACCCCGGCTCACGCGTGCCGGCGCACTGCTCCGCCAGCGGCAAGCTCTTCCTCGCGCAGATGAGCCCGGCCCAACGCCGCCGCCTGCTCGCCCATGTGCCGCTCGAGCGCTTCACCAACAAGACGCTGACCACGCTCGCGGCGCTCGAAGAAGAGATCGAGACGGTCAAGCGCCAGGGCTATGCGCTGGACGACGAAGAATTCCTGCCCGGGCTGGTGTGCGCCGCGGTGCTGGTGCCCCGACACAACGCCCGCTCGAACATGGGCATCGCCATTCAGGCACCGGTGATGCGTCTGGACCGGGAGAAGGTGCTCGCGCAGCTGCCGGCACTCAAGCGCGCCGCCGAGGCGCTGGCCGACATCGAGGCGCAGGCCGAGAAAGAACTGCAGCACAGCGCCTGAGCGGGGGGAGGCTCTCCCGTTCTGGCGGCCAACAACGCCCCGGCGAAAACCGGGGCGTTTTTATTTTCTGGCGTGCTTGTTGCGGGGATTGACTGGGGCATAAAAAGGACATAATGTCCGCAAAAATTCCCAGCGAAGGCGCAAAAATGTCCGCAACCGTCCTCACCACCGGCCCCGATGCCGATGTGGCCCTGCAATACCTCACCGAAGCACTCAAGCTCCGTAGCCAGACCGAAGTGGCCCGCCTGCTGGGCAAGGATGCACGCACCGTGCGCCGGTGGATCGCCGAGCAGGCGGTGCCGCCGCACTACCGCTATGCCCTCCAGCAACTCCTCCCGTTTGGCGGCGAAGCGCCCTCAGAAGGGCAGTTCCGTTTCATCGACCTGTTTGCCGGGGTCGGCGGGATCCGCGCCGCCTTCGAAGGGATCGGCGGCCAATGCGTATTCACCAGCGAATGGGACAACTACGCGCAGAAAACCTACGCCGAGAACTATCGCGACGAGCACCCCATTCACGGTGACATCACACAGATTGCGGCAGCCGAGGTGCCCGATCACGACGTGTTGCTTGCCGGCTTCCCGTGCCAGCCGTTCTCCATTGCCGGGGTTTCCAAGAAGAATGCGCTCGGTCGTGCCCACGGATTTTCCGACGAGACACAGGGGACGCTGTTCTTCGACATCTGCCGCATCATCGAAGAAAAGCAGCCGCGCGCCTTCCTGCTCGAAAACGTCAAGAACCTCATGTCCCACGACAAGGGGCGCACATGGGATGTCATCAAGCGGAATCTGATCGATCTCGGCTACGACATCTCTCCGCGTGTGGTGGACGGTGCCCACTTCGTGCCCCAGCATCGCGAACGCATTCTCATCGTCGGCTTCCGTCGCGATCTGGGCGTCAGCTTCGACTGGGACGCACTGCCGCTGCCGGAGAAAGGGCACAAGAAGCTCGGCAGTATCCTGCATCGCACCGATGGCAGCGAGCCTGTCCTCGACTGGGATGGCGACCGCTTCTTCGACCACGCTGCACGCAAGGTGCAGGACAAATACACCCTTACCCCCAAGCTGTGGGCCTACCTGCAGGGCTATGCCGAGAAGCACCGTGCCAAGGGCAACGGCTTCGGCTTCGGATTGGTCTTCCCCGACAGCGTCACCCGCACGCTGTCGGCCCGCTACTACAAGGACGGGTCGGAGATTCTGGTCTATCAGGGCGAGCACAAGAATCCGCGCCGGCTCACGCCGCGCGAATGCGCACGGCTGATGGGTTTTCCGGATACGTTCCGGATTCCGGTGTCGGATACGCGGGCCTACAAGCAGTTTGGTAATTCGGTGGTTGTTGACGTCATGCGACATGTCGCAAGGTTGATGCAACCGCGCCTGGATGCTGATATCCTGGAGCCGGAACTTCCCCTTCGCTATGCAACCGCCTGAGGAATCATCATGACTATCGAATCCCGCATCCCCGCGCTACATGGTCTTTCGTTCGATCATGCATTGATGTGGTTTTCAGAACTGCAGTGCAAAGGACTTCTGTTCCATCCTGATGACGATCCGGACGACATTGTGACGATTCGGGAGGGTGAGAAGTTGTTCTCAGATGTTGAGGTTGCCGAAGCCCGGTTCGTGATTGGCGAACTGTTCACTGAACTCGGCGACGACGTATACGAAGCCGCCTATCCGGTTTTTATGAACGCCATGGGATTCAAGCTCGACGCGTGATGGTTGATGTTGTCGATCGGGCAACCCGTAGCCGGATGATGTCCGGTATTCGGGGGAAGAACACGAAGCCTGAAATGGTGGTTAGACGTTATCTGCACGCCCAGGGGCTGCGGTATCGACTACACGTCTCGAGGCTGCCGGGAAAGCCCGATCTCGTCTTCCCAAAGTATCGAGTTGCGCTGTTCGTGCATGGTTGCTTTTGGCACAGGCATTCGGGCTGCAAATATGCGACGACGCCAGGGACTCGAACTGATTTCTGGCTGAGAAAATTTGCTGAAAACACGGAGAGAGATAGATTGGTGCTGGAAGCTCTGCATGGGTTAGGTTGGCGCCCCCTGGTTGTGTGGGAGTGCGAGTTGAAGTCTGGGGCCGAGCGGCTGGCGCTACTGCGCTCAGAGATCACCGGGAATTCATCATATGGTTGAGACTGATGATCTTTGGGATGAGTTGCTGCGATGGGCAGCCAAGAGCCAGCAGCTTTTCGTTAAAAAACTCGCTCGGAATGATTGTTCATGGGCCGATGATCCAGGCAAGCATCAGAACGGCTTTTATGTTCCAAGCGAGATACGGGAGTCAGGCTTTTTCCCGGAGCTTAAGAATGTCAATCCAGAGAAGTCGCACATCTTCGAGTCTTCACTTCCCACTGTTTGGCCGGCAACCGGTGAGGTTAAACGGTCCAATTTGAAGCACTACTCCAACAAGGGGTCGGAGATGCATTGCACGGGGGTCCCAAAGGAGGCGTTTGCCGACCTGACCCCGGCTTCGCTGCTTGTGGGTGGTGTCTTGAAAGAGCCTTTGTCTGGATACATCTGGCACTGGTTCTTTACCGTTGATTCCGGGTCTGATCTTGCTGCAAGAATAGAGACGTCGCTTGATGTTGGCGTCAGTTTTCTCTCCGGTCTATTTGAACCTTCGATTCTCGAAGGCGAAGGGGCCGATGAGCTGGCGAGACTTGTCGCAGAAATTGAGGAGGCAATGCGGTCTGACACGTTGGCTGATTTCATCGCTGCTGCAGGGCTGATGCCGACACCGGAAGCGTTGGCCATTCAGGCGCAGAGCCGATACATGACCAAGAGCGGTGCGCGGAGCCTGGATCCGTTTGCGATTGATAGCCCTGGTGACGCGCTCATGGAAATCAGCAGAGACATCGAGTTCTCTTTGTACAAGACGGCCGAAATGCGTTTCAGGGCGGCAGAGGTCATCAAGATCGTGTCGAGTGGAGATGACGTTGTATCAACCGTCGTAAGGAATTTCGGTCGCCTTGACGCCTTATTCTTGAGCGCCAGTCAGCAGCGAAAATCTCGAGCGGGAAGGTCTTTCGAGAACCACATTGCGAAGATGCTTGGTGATGGGCGTATCGCTTTCGAGGAACAGGTGGTCACGGGAGGTCGCCGCCCGGATTTTGTTCTTCCCGATTTGGCGACGCTGAACAACCATGAGCGAGGCAGTGATGATGTGCTGATTCTGTCTGCCAAGACTACCTTGCGAGAACGCTGGAAGCAGCTTGCGCTGGAGAAGTTCCGGTGCGGGCTGTTTCTGGCAACTGTTGATGATCGTGTTTCCGCCAGTGCAATTGATGACATGAGCACGCAAGGGATTCACTTGGTCGTGCCGGAATCTCTCAAGAAGGCAAAGGAGGCCTGCTACGCCAAGAAATCGAATGTGATTTCTTTTCGGGAGTTCTTTGATGACGAACTGGCTCAGAAACGCGCGCACTTGATTTATCCCTTGGCCTGAGCGCACGGTGATTTTGGTTTAAAGGGGTAGGGAAACGGGCCGCAATCGCGACCCGTTTTGCATGCAGACGGCAGGGGAGGGCTTACACCTTCCGGTACACCTCGGCCCCCTGTTTCACAAACTCCACCGCCTTCACCTCCATCCCCTGCTTGAGCGCGGCCTGTTCATCGATGCCCTGCTGCGCGGCGTAGTCGCGCACATCCTGGGTGATCTTCATCGAGCAGAAATGCGGCCCGCACATGGAGCAGAAGTGGGCGACCTTCGCCGACTCCTTGGGCAGCGTTTCGTCATGGAACTCGCGCGCCTTGTCCGGATCGAGGCCGAGGTTGAACTGGTCGGCCCAGCGGAACTCGAAGCGCGCTTTGCTGAGCGCGTTGTCGCGGATCTGCGCACCCGGATGGCCCTTGGCCAGGTCCGCCGCGTGCGCCGCCAGCTTGTAGGTGATGATCCCTTCCTTCACATCGTTCTTGTTCGGCAGGCCCAGGTGTTCCTTGGGCGTGACATAACAAAGCATCGCCGTGCCATACCAGCCGATGGTGGCCGCACCGATGCCGCTGGTGATGTGGTCGTAACCCGGGGCGATGTCGGTGGTCAGCGGGCCCAGGGTGTAGAAGGGCGCCTCGTGGCACTGCTCGAGCTGAAGGTCCATGTTCTCGCGGATCAGGTGCAGCGGCACATGGCCCGGGCCTTCGATCATCACCTGCACGTCGTGCTTCCAGGCAATCTGCGTCAGCTCGCCCAGCGTCTTCAACTCGCCCAGCTGGGCCTCGTCGTTCGCGTCATAGATCGAACCGGGGCGCAGACCATCACCGAGGCTGAAGGCCACGTCATAGGCCTTCATGATTTCGCAGATCTCCTCGAAATGCGTGTAGAGGAAGCTCTCCTTGTGATGGGCCAGACACCACTTGGCCATGATCGATCCGCCGCGCGAGACGATGCCCGTCATGCGATTGGCCGTCAGCGGCACATAGCGCAGCAGCACCCCGGCGTGGATGGTGAAGTAATCGACGCCTTGCTCGGCCTGCTCGATCAGCGTGTCGCGGAAGATCTCCCAGGTCAGGTCCTCGGCCTTGCCGTCGACCTTCTCCAGCGCCTGGTAGATCGGCACCGTGCCGATCGGCACGGGGCTGTTGCGAATGATCCACTCGCGGGTTTCATGAATGTTCTTGCCCGTGGACAGATCCATCACCGTGTCGCCGCCCCAGCGGATCGACCAGGTCATCTTGTCGACCTCTTCGCTGATCGACGAGCCGAGCGCCGAGTTGCCGATGTTGGCGTTGATCTTCACCAGGAAGTTGC
>QQUN01000048.1 GCA_008501585.1 Pseudomonadota bacterium
GGTGCGGCTGGAGGCCTTGCTGGCGCTTGGCCGGATCGACTCCGATGCGGCGATCCGGGGGGTGGGCCAGGTGGCGCTCGGCGGGCGCAGCGCGACGGAGCGGGCGGCCGCGGTCGCGGTGCTCGAGGCGAGCCGGCGGGATCTTGCGCATGTCATGCTGGCGGCGGTCCGGGGGCGGAGCGACGCGGCGCTGGGGGCGCGTTGAGCGGCCGGTTCAGGGTCCCCGGCGGGCCGGCATCAAGGCCCGCATGCCGCACCACAGCACCAGCGCGTTGTTCACATGCCAGCCAAAGTGGGTGCCAAGTGGGAAGGCCTCGCAGACGGCCAGGTCGGTGCTGCGCAAGAGCATCGACACGCCGAACAACACGGCCGCCGCGGTGAGCCAGCGGCGGGCCGGCGAGGGTGGGCAGATCCGGCTCAGGCCGATCAGCGCCAGCCATGGGCCAAGGTAGAGTTCGGACCCGTTCAGGGCCGGGGCCTTCAGCGTTATCGCGATCATGGCGCTGACAATGAGCACGCCAAGAACGGCGCCACTGGCGGCGCTGGCGCGCCAGCCGGCCAGGCGCACCAGCGCACGCTGCAGGAACAGCACCACGAAGAGGGCGATGAAGGCGACGTCGAGCACCGCGGCCCAGGCCTGGGCCACGGTATGGAAGACCCCGCTGCCGGCGCCGACCAGGCCCATCAGCCAGGCCAGGGTGCGCAGGTCGGCCGGGGTGCGGCGGTCCATGCGGCGCAGCAGCCACGCCGCGCCGGCGATGAAGGCGAGGTTGGTGAGTGCGTTGACCGGCTCGGCCCACAGGCCGGCATCGGTGCGCTCGCAATAGACGTCGAGCGGTGCCAGCCAGTTCATGCGGACGGTGCGACCGGATGGATCCCGCGCTCGGTCACCAGCCAGCGCATCGGGTGGTCGTGGGGCTGGGGGTGGGTGGTGGCGACCCGGCCGAGTTCGAAGCCGACCCCCACGGTGCACGGTGGCGGCGACAGCGCGGCGAGCGTGCGGTCGAAGTAACCGCCGCCATAGCCCAGGCGATAGCCGTCGGCGTCGAAGGCGTTGAGCGGGATCAGCAGCACCTCGGGGGTGAGCAGCGGGCCCTCGGCGGGCAGGAGGATGCCGTGGCGGTCGGGCACCATCCGGCTCTCCGGCGTCCATTGGCGGAAGCGCATCGGCTGGCCGGGCGCGATGACCTCCGGCAGGCAGGCGGCGCGCCCGTGCCCGGCCGCCAGCCAGCGCTGCACCACGGGGCGCAGATCCGGTTCGCCGCGGTAGGGCCAGCAGAAGGCCAGCGTGGCTGGCGCCAGTTGCGCCAGCAGGGTGGCCACATGGCCTTGCAGGGCGGCCTCATGCGGTTCTCGCGCGGCCGTGCTCAGCGCTTCGCGGGCGCGGATGGCGGCGTCGCGCAGGCGTTTGCGTTCGATCTCCATGCGTGCATCCAGGGCAGGTAATTGCGGCACGGGCCGTGTAGAGTAGTCAGGCCGGCCCAGCGGGGCCGGCATCACATCAAGCAGCCCGTTCGAGACAACGGTGCGAAGGGATAGTAAGCGATGAAGGCGGTAAAAGGCTGGGTTGTCGTGTGGCTCGGCGTGTTGTGCATGACCCCGGCGTGGGCACAGACCCCGACCGGTGATGAACGGATCCTGGCCGCGCGCGAGGCGCTACGCACCGGCGACCAGGCCACCCTCGACCAGCTCGCGGCGGGGCGCTCGCCGCACCTGCTGGAGCGCTATGTCAAATACTGGCATCTGCAGAATCAACTGGCGCGGCAGGAGCCGCCCGACACGCCGCGCATCGAGGCCTTCCTCGCCCGCTACGCCGGCAGCGTGCTGGCCGATCGCCTGCGCGGCGCGTGGCTGTCGCGGCTGGCCAAGGACGGCGACTGGATCGGCTTCATCGGCGCCTGGGGCGGCCTGGCCGCGCCGACCGATGGCCAGCGCTGCCAGCACTGGCTGGCGCGCGAGCGCATCGGCGATCGCAGTGCGCTGGACGAGGCGGCGGCGGTGTGGACCGGGCTGAGCCTGCGTGCCGAGGCCTGCGAGTCGCTGGTCGGCCTGCTGGCCGCCTCCGGGCGCTTGCAGCCGGACGATATCTGGGCGCGCTTCCGTGACGAAATGGCCTCACGCCGGCCGAGTGACCTCGAACTGATTCTCGGCGGCCTGCCGTCGGCCGATGCGCCCGCTGCGGCCGAGCTGAAAGCCATGCGCAAGGACCCCGAGCGCTATCTCGACACCCTGCGCCCGGGCTTTGCCCGGCGCCGCGCCGACAGCGAGTTGATGCTGGCGGCGCTGGGGCGGCTGGCCATCAGTGACCCGAAAGCGGCCTACGCTCGCTTTGCCCGGCTCAACGACGCGCTGTCGGCCGAGGAAAAAGCTTATGGCTACATGCTGCTGGGTTGGCGCGCGGCGCAGGATCACCTGCCCGAAGCGGTGCGCTGGTTCCGCGCTGCCGGCAAGCTGCAGATGCCGGACGAGCAGCGTGCCTGGCAGGTGCGCGCCGCGCTGCGCCAGGAAGACTGGAAGGCGGTGCGTGAGGCAATCCTGGCGATGTCGCCCGAGCAGCGCGGCGAACGCGCCTGGACTTACTGGCTGGCCCGCGCCGAGCAGGCGCTGGGTGAAGGCACGGGGGCGCAGCACTTGCTCGAGCGGGTCGCCGGGCACCCGGACTTTTACGGCATGCTGGCCTCCGACGCGCTTGGCCGGGCCTTTACCCCGCCGCCGCCCGATCGCCCGCAGACCGCCGAGACGCAGGCCAGCGTGGCCGCCGACCCGGACATCCGCCGGGCGCTGGCGCTGTTCCGGCTCGACCTGCATGCCGAAGGCACGCGCGAGTGGATCTGGCGCCTGCGCGACGCGGACGACGCCTTCCGCATTGCCGCCGCGCGGCTGGCGCTCGACGAGGGTATCTACGATCGCGCCATCAACACCGCCGAGGCGGTGGACCCGCAGGACAATTTCGGCCTGCGTTACCTCACGCCTTACCGCGACCTGATCGAACCGCATGCGCGTGCCCAGGGTCTGGACCTGGCCTGGGTGTATGGCGTGCTGCGCCAGGAGAGCCGCTTCGTCACCCGCGCCGCCTCGCCGGTGGGCGCGCAGGGGCTGATGCAGGTGATGCCGGCCACCGGCAGCTGGGTGGCCAAGAAGATCGGCATGAGCGACTACCGCCGCAGCCGGCTGCAGGAGCCCGACACCAATGTGCGCCTGGGCACCAGCTACATGCGCATCGTGCTCGACGACCTCGACGACCATCCGGTGCTCGCCGCCGCCGGCTACAACGCCGGCCCCGGCCGGGCCAAGCGCTGGCGCGATGAACGCATGCTCGAAGGGGCGATCTATGTAGAGACCATCCCTTTCACCGAAACGCGTGATTACGTGAAGAAAGTGATGGCCAATGCGGTGATCTACGCGGCCCTGATGGACGGCCAGCCGCAGTCGCTGGCGGCGCGCCTCGGGCGGGTGGCGCCGCGCTAACCCGGCATCGGAGACAGAGGCATGGATCGATCAAAAACCATACTGGCGGTGGGTGGCAGCGGCTATGTCGGGCACTCGGTGGTCGCTCAGCTGGTGGCCGCGGGCTACCGGGTGCGCGTGCCGACGCGCCACCGGCACCGGGCGCGGCATCTGCTGTTGCTGCCGACGGTGGAGGTGGTCGAGGCCGACCTCTTCGATGACACCGCACTCGACCGCTTGATGGACGGCGTCGGCGCCGTGATCAGCCTGGTCGGCGTGCTGCACTCACCGCCGGGCACGCCGTTCGGGCCGGCCTTCCGGCGCGCCCATGTCGATATACCCGCGCGCCTGGTGGCCGCCTGCCACCGCCATGGCGTGTCGCGCGTGGTGCACATCAGCGCGCTGGGCGCCGACGCCGACGGGCCGTCGGAATACCAGCGCTCCAAGGCTGCCGGCGAAGCGGTGATCCGCGATGCCCGGCCGCCGCTGGCGTGGACGATCCTGCGTCCCTCGGTGATCTTCGGCCGCGACGACAGCTTCCTCAACCTCTTCGCCGGCCTCGTGCGCATCGCGCCGGTGATGCCGCTCGGCGGCGCGAGCTGCCGCTTCCAGCCGGTGTGGGTGGAGGATGTGGCCCGTGTCGTGGTGGCCAGCCTGGACCGCCCGGACGCCATCGGGCTGTGCGCCGATCTGGCCGGCCCCGGCGTCTACACCCTGGCCGAGCTGGTCGGCTATGTCGGCCGCCTGGTCGGGCGCCGGCCGCCGATCATCCCCATCCCCGAGGCGCTGGCCATGCTCCAGGCGCGGCTGCTGGAGCTGGCGCCCAAGCCGATGATGAGCCGCGACAACGTGCGCTCGATGCGGGTCGACAACATCACCGACGGCCCGCCGCTGCCCTTTGGCTGGACGCCGACCGCCCTCGAAGCCGTGGCGCCGACCTACCTCGGCCCCCACCCCGGTCGTCGCCGTTTCGTCATCAATCGCCGCCGCGCCGTGCGCTGAAGCACTTCCAGCAGCGATAATGCGGCTTTGCCAAGACTGACGGCCGCATGAAGACATACATCGTAGGCGGCGCCGTGCGGGACGAACTGCTCGGCCTGCCGGTGCAGGATCGGGACTGGGTGGTGGTCGGCGCCACCGTCGAGGCCATGCGCTCGCGCGGCTTCACCCCCGTGGGCAAGGATTTCCCGGTATTCCTCCACCCCGACACTCACGAGGAGTACGCGCTGGCGCGCACCGAGCGCAAGAGCGGCCACGGCTACACCGGCTTCGTGGTGCATGCCGCGCCGGACGTCACGCTTGAAGACGACCTGCTGCGCCGCGACCTGACCATCAACGCCATGGCTCGCGGCGAGGACGGCACCCTGGTCGACCCCCACGGCGGCCAGCGTGACCTGGCGGCCAAAGTGCTGCGCCATGTCAGCCCCGCCTTTGCCGAAGACCCGGTGCGCATCCTGCGCGTGGCCCGCTTCGCCGCGCGCTTCGATAGCTTTACGGTGGCGGACGAAACCCTGGCGCTGATGCGCCGGATGGTCGACAGCGGCGAGGCTGACCACCTGGTCCCAGAGCGGGTCTGGCAGGAAATCTCGCGCGGCCTGATGGCGCCGGCGCCGATGCGCATGATCGACGTGCTCGACGCCTGCGGCGCGCTGGCCCGCTGCCTGCCCGAGGTGGTGGCGCGGCGGCGGATCGACCCGTTGCTGCCCGGTGTGCTGCGCTGCGCCGTGGCGCGCGATCTGCCACTGGCTCATCGCTGGGCGCTGCTGGTCGGCCATGCCGTGGACGCCGCCGAGTCGGCCAGCGCACGGCTCAAGGTGCCCCTGCCCTGCCGCGACCAGGCGGTGATCCTGGCCCGCGACGGCGAGACCCTGGCCACTGCCAGCTCGGCGGTGGCGCGGCTCGAACTGCTCGGCCGTTGCGATGCCTTCCGTCGCCCCGAGCGGCTCATCAGCTTGCTCGAAGCGGCGCCCTGCGCCCACCCGGTGCCGGCACCGGCGGTGGCCCGCTGGCAGGCCACGCTGGCCGCCGCGCAGGCGGTCGACGGCGGTGCGGTGGCGCGCCAGTGCGCCGACAAGTCGGCGATTCCGGCGGCCATTCGCGCCGCCCGCCTGGCCGCCATCGAGGCAGCCGACGCGGCCGCGGGCCGTGGCTGACACCTTTGCTCACACCCGCTGCGCCGTGGCGCGTGCCACACTGCGGGCCATGATCGTCTGGTGTCGAACGTCGTTCTTGGCGCTGGGGCTGTCGCTGCTCACCGCTGCAGCCGCCCAGGCGCAAACGCAGCACATCCCCGATTTTGCCGAGGTGCGCGCCGCCCATGCGAGCAGTGTCGCCCGCCTGGTCGACCGCCACGGCGAGCCGCTGGCCGAGCGCCAGCTGCGCTTCGACGACGATCGCCTCGACTGGGTCGGGCTCGACGCCCTGTCGCCGGCCATGCTCGAAGCCCTGCTCCAGGCCGAGGACCGGCGTTTCTACCAGCACGAGGGCATCGACTGGCGGGCGGTGGCCGCCGCCGCGGTGCAGAACCTGTGGTTCGAGCATGCCCGCGGTGCCTCCACCCTGACCATGCAGCTGGCCGGCCTGCTCGACCCGGCGCTGCAGCCGGCCGCCGTCGGCCAGCGGCGCCGCAGCTTCGAACAGAAGTGGGATCAGGCCTTGGCGGCACAGGCGCTCGAGGCCCGCTGGAGCAAGGCGCAGATTCTCGAGGCCTACCTCAACCTGGCGCCGTTCCGCGGGCGCCTGCGCGGCATTTCGGCCGCCGCCTGGGCGCTCACCGGCAAGGCGCCGGCCGCGCTCGACCGGCCCGAAGCCGCCGTGCTCGCCGCCTTGCTGCGCGGGCCGGGCGCGACACCGGCGTTGCTTGCCCGGCGGGCCTGCACGCTGGTGGCGCAGATTGGCAGCCCGGCCGCGTGTGAGCGCGTGCAGGCGATCGCCGCCGCGGTCGACCCGGCGGTGCTGTCGCCGCGCTGGCAGCTGGCGCCGCATCTGGCGGCGCGGCTGCTGCGCTCACCGGGCACCACCGTTGCCACGCTCATCGACGCCGGCTGGCAGCGGCGCATGCTGGGCGCGCTGCGCGCCGCCGCGCCGGCCCGCGCTGCCGTGGTGGTGCTCGACAACGCCTCCGGTGCGGTGCTGGCCGATGTCGGCGGGCTCAGCCCCGAGCATGCCGACGCCACCGGGTTTGCGTATCCGGCCCCCGCCATGCGTTGGCCGTTGCAGGTCGCCCGGGCGCTCGACCGGCGCGTGGTCACGGCGGCGAGCCTGCTCAACGCCGATTCGGAGGCGGCGCCGCGCTGGACCAGCGTGCGGGCGGCGGCGATGGCGGGGGAGGGCGCTGCCCTCGCGGCGCTGTCGCGACGGCAGGCCGAAGGCGAGACGCTGCCGCTGGCGACCGGGCCGGTCGACCTGGTCCGCCTGGCGGGGCTGATGCGGATGCTGGCGGTCGATGGCCAGTGGCGCGAGCCGTTCTGGCAGCCGGCCGCGGCGCGTCCGGCCGAGGCCGTGGTGTCGCCCGCGGCGGCCTTCGTGGCGCGGGATCTGTTCCCGCCGCTGATGGCCGAGATGGTCACGCCGGGCCGCGCGGCCTGGGCGACCGGGAGCAACGCCGCGGTGACCATCGCGGTGTGGATGGAGACCGGCCCCACGGCGTTGATCGAGGTGCGCGCCTGGCTGGCCGACCAGCTCGCCGGCGACGGCACATGGCCGGCCGAACAGGTGGTGCCCGCCGGTGTGGTGCGCCGCCCGGTGCGTTTCGATCCGCCGGTCGAGCCGGCGCGCGATGAATGGTTTCTGGCCGGCACCGCCGTGGCCGTGGCGTCGCCGCCGCAGGTGACGGCACAGATCGCCTGGCCGGCGCCGCGCAGCATCATCGACCTGCGGGCCGCAGCGCCCGGGCAGGGCGTGTTGCTGCGCGCCACGGCGGACGATGCGCGCTTGCGCTGGCGCATGGACGGGCGCGAGGTCGGTAGTGGGGGGGCGGTGTGGGTCCACCCGGCGCCGGGTGTGCGCGTGATCGAGCTGCTCGATGGGCGCGGCGAGCGCCTGGACCGTGTCAGCGTGGCGGTGCGCGGCGGCTGAGAACTTGTGAAGAAATCGTAGCGAGCAGGGCCGAGTGCAAGGCCGCATTTGGCAACTGCGCGAGCGAACGACGAGACATATCAAATGGATAGGCGAGGCGTGAGCGAGTGAGCAACGCAGCAATCGGCGCGCGCAGTAGATTTATTCACAAGTTCTGAGTCCGGGCGGCGGCGCTACAGCCAGCGCAGGATCAGCCACGCCAGCAGGGACATCAGGACGGTGCTGGTGAACGGCAGGTGCCAGGTGCGGCCGTTGCGCTCCAGCGTGATGTCGCCGGGCAGCCGGCCCAGCGGCACATAGCGCGCCAGCAAGGGCTGCAGGCCGCCGAGCAGTCCGACCACGATCACGATGGAAACCAGCCATTTGAGCAGCATGCCGCCGTTCGCCGAGGGGGAGGGCACCGATTACATCGGATTGTCCGGTCCTTGCCAAGGCAATTATGCATGGCCTGGGCCGGCGGAATCGGCTACCGTGGCACGATCGTGCGCTTGTGCCGGAACGGCCGCGCACCCGCAAGAACGTGCAATCAAGGATCTGGACGTATGAACCGCAGCCGATTCGGCGACCTCGAAGTATTGGCCAGCGCGCCCGATGGCGAAGCGCACCCGGTGCCCCTGTTGTTTGTGCATGGCGCCTATGCCGGGGCCTGGTGCTGGGCCGAGCACTTCATGCCCTGGTTTGCCGAGGCCGGCTTCACCAGCTACGCCGTGTCGCTGTCGGGCCACGGCCACAGCCGCCGGCGCGACCTGCTCGACAGCTACAGCATCGCGGACTATGTCGACGACCTGGCCGAGGTGGTGGCCGAGCTGCCGGTGGCGCCGGTGCTGATCGGCCACTCGATGGGCGGCATGGTGGTGCAGAAATACCTCGAGCGTGCCGAGGTGCCGGCGACGGTCCTGATGGCCTCGGTGCCGCCGCAGGGCTTGTGGACCTCGGCGGTCGGGCTGATGTTTCGCAAGCCCATGCTGCTGCAGGATCTCAACCGCATCATGGGTGGCGGGGCGGCCCAGGCCTCGACCCTGCGCGACGCGCTGTTCCACCAGCCGGTCGACGCCGACGATATGCGTCGTTACCTCGCCGCGTCACAACCGGAAAGCCATCGCGCGATCTGGGATATGACCCTGTTCAACCTGCCGCAGGTGGGGCGCATGACCCGCTCGCCCATGCTGATTCTGGGGGCGGAGCACGATCAGCTCATCCCGCCGTCGCTGGTGCGCATGACCAGTTCGGTGTACGGCCTGGACGATGACATCTTCCCCGGCATGGGGCACGCCATGATGCTCGAGCAGGGCTGGGAGGCGGTGGCGGTGCGGATCCGCGACTGGCTGCGTGACACGCTGGCCGCCTGAGGCGTGCCGCAGGCTCAGGTTTAGCCCCGATCGTGCGTTATTGCATGGCATGGGGTGGCGCGCTGCGCCACGATGAAAGTGCCGCACAGGGCGGCATGTGTGTCAGGCCGGACAGGTGATGCTATGGATGTGATTCCCGCGCCGGGCGTACCCGGCCCCGATTACGAAGACGAGGTGCTCGACGCGGGCTGGCTGCCGCAGCCCGAAGCGGTCGCGCCGGAGCCTGACAGCCATCCGCCGTCGTCGCCGAGCGCGGCGCGCGAAGACGCCGAGGCATTCCTGCAGACGGTGTATCGCAACCAGGCCTGAGAGCCTGGCCCGGCTTACAGCCCGTGCAGCCGGTCGCCACGGCGAAAGCCCAGCAGCGGCTCAGCCAGGCCCTTGCCGACGGCCAGCACCTTGAACAACTCGCCCATCTCGTGCGGCGCGGTCAGGCGCTGCACTGCACGGGCGGCGCGAATGTAGTCCGGCTTGGTCTGGTCGCCGCGCTCGGCGAGCAGTTCGAGCACCCCGCAGTTGTACAGAAAGCTCGCCTGGCTGGTGTAGCCGTAGATGCTCAGGCCGGCCTCGAAGGCGGCTTCGGCAATGGCGGTGAAATCCACGAAGGCGGTGATGTCGTTGAGCCCCGGCCACAGGAAGGGGTCGCCGTGGGCGTGGTGGCGGTAGTAGCACAGCAGCGTGCCGTTGCTGCGGCTGGGCAGGTAGTACTCGGCGCGCGGGTAGCCATAGTCGATGAGCAGCAAGGCGCCGGCGTCGAGGCGATGGCTCCAGTCGGCGATCCAGGCCGGGCCGGCGAGGTTCAGTTCGCTCACGTATTCGCCTTCGGCGGGGCTCGGCGCGCCAAGCCGTTCGCCCGCGGTGCGCAGGGCGTCGCTGGCGGCGCGGTCGGCCCAGACAAAGGCGCCGGCGTCATGGCACGCCACGCCGCGCTCGAACACCGCGCCATCGCGCCACACCAGGATATGCACCGGCATCACGTCGAGCACCTCGTTGGCGATCACTGCGCCGGCGAAGTGCTCGGGTAGCTGGTCGATCCACTGCACGCGGTCGGCCAGCGTGGGGGCGCGCTCGCGCAGGGTGTCGGCCTGGCGGCCGCGCAGTTCGCCGGAAACTTCAAGGATCTGATAGCGCTCGGGTGCGCAGCCGAGGCGGTCGAGCGCCAGCAGTACATCGGCCGCGAGGTGGCCCGTGCCTGCACCGACCTCGATCACCTGTGGCGCCGATTGCGCCATCACCTCGGCCACCTGCTGCGCCAGTGCCTGCCCGAACAGGGGGGTCAGCTCCGGGGCGGTGATGAAATCACCCGCTGCGCCGAACTTGTGCGCGCCGCCGCTGTAGTAGCCCAGCCCCGGCGTGTACAGCGCCTGGTGCATGTACTCGGCAAAGCTGATCCAGCCGCCGGCCGCGGCGATCCGTTCGCGCAGCCGGGTCGCGAGGGCATCGCTCTGGGCGAGTGCGTCGTCCGAGGGTTGGGGCAGAGTCATGGCGGCGTCCGGACAAAAGCGCAAAGTTTACATTGCGGGGCCGGTCGTGTCGTCAGGCCGGCGCGTGCGTGTGGGATACTGCACGCTGTCGTCATTCCTTCCCTCCGGGAGCGCAGTGTGTCGGATGTGGATGCTTCTCCTGTTGTTCTGGTGACTGGCGCCGGGCGGCGTGTCGGCGCGCAGATCGCGCGCAGCGTGCATGCGGCCGGTGCACGGGTGGCGGTGCACTACCGCCGTTCGGCCGACGCCGCGGTGGCGCTGGCCGACGAGCTCAATGCGCTGCGGGCGTCGTCGGCGGCGGTGTTTGCGGCCGACCTGGCCGACACGCCGCGCCTGCCCGCGCTGGTGGCGGCAGTGGTGGCCCGCTTCGGGCGGCTCGATGGGCTGGTGAACAACGCGTCGAGCTTTTTTCCGACGCCCGTGGGGCAGATCGACGCGGCGGCCTGGGAGGATCTGGTCGGCTCCAACCTGAAGGCGCCGCTGTTCCTGATGCAGGCGGCCGCGCCCGCCCTGACCGCCAGCGGGGGGGCGATCGTCAATATCGTGGACATCCACGCCGACCGACCCCTGGCCGGCTACCCGGTCTACAGTGCGGCAAAGGCGGGGCTGGCAGGGCTGACGCGGGCCATGGCGATCGAACTGGCACCGGCGGTGCGGGTCAATGGCGTGGCGCCCGGGGTAGTTTTGTGGCCCGACGATGGGCAGTTCGATCCGCGCGAGCGCGAAGACATCGTCAGGCACACCTTGCTCAAGCGCGAGGGGACGCCGGCCGATATTGCTGCAACGGTGCGCTTCTTGCTGTTTGACGCCGGCTACATGACAGGCCAGATCCTGGCGGTCGATGGCGGACGGAGCGCCCACCTGTAAGCAGTCCATGAGAATAAACGTTGGTTTGATGCGCGCGCTATCCTCTTGATATTTCAAGCATGTGAATGATATGCTGCGCCGCAACATCCCTTGTTGTCGCTGATTTTTCGATCTAGGTCCGAAGTGTCCATGTCTACAGTGCCGAGCGAAGCCCCGGAGGGGCGCCACTCCAATACGTTCATCCGCCTCAAGAAAAAGCTCGAGCGCGCGGTTGGCGAAGCGATTGCCGACTTCAACATGATCGAGGATGGCGATACGGTGATGGTCTGCCTGTCGGGGGGCAAGGATTCGTATTCCCTGCTGTCGATCCTGCTTGCCTTGCGTGAGCGCGCGCCGGTGAATTTCCGGGTCATCGCGATGAACCTCGATCAGAAGCAGCCCGGCTTCCCCGACCATGTGCTGCCCGAATACTGTGCGTCGATCGGTGTGGACTACCGCATCGTGACTGAAGACACCTACTCGATCGTCAAGGACAAGATTCCCGAAGGCAAGACCACCTGCTCGCTGTGCTCGCGCCTGCGCCGCGGCATCATCTACCGCACCGCGCGCGAACTGGGCGCGACCAAGATCGCGCTGGGGCACCATCGCGACGACATGATCGAGACCCTGTTTCTCAACATGTTCTTCGGGGGGCGCATCAAGGCCATGCCGCCGAAGCTGGTCAGCGACGATGGCGAGCACATGGTGATCCGCCCGCTGGCCTATTGCGCCGAGGCGGATATTGCCCGCTTCGCGCGCGGTATGGCCTACCCGATCATCCCGTGCAACCTGTGCGGTTCGCTCGAGAACGCGCAGCGCAAGCAGATCAAGGCCATGTTGCAGGGCTGGGCGCAGCAGCATCCGGGGCGCATCGAATCACTGAGCACCGCCATGCGCAATGTGGTGCCGTCGCACCTGGCCGACGCCGGGCTGTTCGACTTCAAGGGGCTCACCCGTGACACCCCGGTCAGCGAGGGCGACCTGGCCTTTGACCCGCCGGAGATGCCCCGGCGTCCGGAGGCCGTCGTGCCACTGACGCTGCGTCCCCGCGACGGCAGCGCCGATGGCGACGCTTGCACCGGTCCGGGCATTGACCGATCATGAAGCTATAACAGGAGCCCGGAACGGCTGCCGGGGCAGGTGCGATGGGTGCCTGCCGGGATGCCAAACGGGACGTGGAACGATCCATGGCACAACAACGTAACGCCTGCATGATGTACGCCGAGCTGGTCGGCGGCGAGCGGCTCGCAGCGCTGCTGAGCGAGACCGAGGCCGGTCATGCGATCGAGCGCAGCATGAATCGTATCGAACGCGTGGTCGAAGGGCAGGGCGGGGAGATCCTGCGCCGGGCCACCGACGAGATCTGTGCGGCCTTTGACCGCTGCGACGGGGCCGTGCTCGCTGCCAGCGAGATGATCGACCGTGTTGCCAGCCTGCCGCCGGTGCGCGGCGTGCGGCTGGGGATTCGCATCGGCCTGCATCATGGCGCCATCGACGTCGACGGCCCGCCCTCCGGCGAGGCGCTGTCGGTCGCCATGCGCCTGGCCGGCATGGCGCACGCCGGGCAGGCGCTGGTCAGCGGCGCGACCGTGCTGTTGTTGTCGGCGGCATCGCGGCAGGTGATTCGCGAGCGTGACGAGCCGGGGTTGAAGGTCGAAGGCTTCGAGTGGCCGGTGTTTGCCCTGTCCGGTCGGGCGGGCATGGCCACCTCGGTGCCACCCGCGGCACGGGTGTCGCAACGCCTGCGCCTGCGGCATCAGCAGGATGTGCACCTGATCGAGGAATTGCGCCCGATCCTGCTGCTGGGGCGCGAGATGGGCAACGATGTGGTGGTGATCGATCCGCGAACCTCGCGGCAACATGCCCGGGTCGAACGTCGGCGGGAGGGGTTCTTCCTGGTGGATCAGAGCACCAATGGCACTTTTGTGGCCAACGAGGCCGGGAGCGAGCAGTGCATCCGCGGCGGGGAGGCGCTGCTGGCCGGACAAGGGCGGATCGGCTGTGGCTTCTCGGCGCTGGAGGTCGAGCGCGACCTGGTGTTTTTCGAGATCATCTAGCGCGCTTGCCTGCGCAAGAACAACGCCCCGCCTGCCGGGGCGTTTTTTTGCCTATTTTTTCACCGGCTTGGTGGCAGCGACCGGTTTGGCGGCGGCGAGGGCGGCTGTGTCGGCATGCTTGCCCGACAGGCAGGTCTTCATGAAGGCCTTGCGCTCGTCGCCCTTGAGGGTCTTCTCCTTGGCGGTCTTGTTGCAGTTGCGCATGCGGTCGTGCTGCGGGTTGGCCTGGCTGGCCAGCGGCTGGAGCAGGACCAGCGCGAGGGTGGCGGCCGCGGTCATTTTTTGTGCGGTGTTCATGTTATCCCCTTTGGTTATGTGTTTGCCATAAATGGCAAATGAATATACCACGGGCGTGCGCGAGCCGGGAAGGCCGTGCGCCGGGCGAAGCACCGTCGGGGGTCAGTCGGGGTCGCTGGCGCTGAGCAGCTCGCGCTGGCGGGAGATGAATTCGTGGGTGGAGTCGATGCCGCGCAACTGCAGGATGGTGTTGCGCACGGCGGCTTCGAGCAGCACGGCGATGTTGCGGCCGGCCGCCACCGGCAGGATGACCTTGCGGATCGGCACGCCGAGGATGTCCTGGGTTTCGTGGCCGATGGGCAGCCGGGTCGGGTCGCCGTCGCCGGGTTGGCGGCGCTGGAGATAGACGATCAGCTTGAGCTGCATCTTCCGCCGGCAGGCGGTTTCGCCAAAGATGGTGCGGATGTTGAGGATGCCGATGCCGCGGACTTCGAGGAAATTCTCGAGCAGTTCGGGGCAGCGTCCTTCCAGGGTGTTGGGTGCGATCCGTGCGAAGTCGACCATGTCATCGGCGACCAGGCCGTGGCCGCGCGAGATGAGTTCCAGCGCGAGCTCGGACTTGCCGGCGCCGGAGTCGCCGGTGATGAACACGCCCAGGCCGAGGACGTCCATGAACACGCCATGCAGCGCGGTACGCTCGGCCAGTTCGCGCGACAGGTACAGGCGCATGAGGTCGATGACGCTGGCCGACGGCATCGGCGAGGTGAACAGGGCGATGTCGTGTTCTTCGCAGCAGCGCTGGATGATGCCCGGCACGTCGCAGTCGTCGGCGACGATGATGGCCGGCGGCTGGGCAGCGAGGATCTCGCGCACATGGTGTGCGACCTTGTCACCCGATTGCTTGCGTGCCCAGTTCAGTTCGGCGGTGCCGAGGATCTGGAAGCGATCCGGGTGGATCAGGTTGAGGTGGCCGACGAGGTCGGCCGGCCAGGTGTGCGCTTCGGTGACCGACAGGGCGCGGTCGAGACGACCGCTGATGTGGGTCAGTTGAAGGCGTTTGGCGAGTTTCTCAAAGAGCCGCGCGACGCTGGTCTGCCGCATGGGCAGTACCCCAGGTGGTGAACAGTGCGTGCACTGCGGCGGCATCGGTGGCTTCGGCAACGCGTTCGCGGAAGGCCGCGTCGCTGAACAATTGGGCCAGTTCCGAGAGCAGTTGCAGGTGGTGCTCGGTGGCCTGCTCGGGTACCAGCAGGACGAACAGCAGGCTGACCGGCTTGCCGTCCGGGGCGTCGAAGGGGATCGGCGTGCTCAGGCGAATGACGGCGCCGGTGGCTTCCTTGAGGCCCTTGATGCGGCCGTGGGGAATGGCGACGCCCTGGCCGAGTCCGGTCGAGCCGAGGCGCTCACGCGCGAACAGGCTGTCGAAGACGACACTGCGGCCGATGCTCTGGTTGTTCTCGAAAATCAGGCCGGCTTGCTCGAAGACACGCTTCTTGCTGCTGGCGTCGAGGTCGACGAGAACATTGTCGGGGGAAAGAAGAGGGGCGATGAGATTCATGGAACGAACTTGGCGCCCTGAGAGACGGGCGGAACGGACCCGGCGGTGGGTGCGGAAAAATCAATGGGGTGAGACACGCCCATTATAAACGCAACCCGCCAGCCGGGCGCCGAGGGAATCGGTCACGCTTCGGTGTTTTGATGCTTGAGCGCGTCGTGGGCGTGATCCTGGACTTTCTGCTTGTGCTTGATCACCTGACGGTCGAGTTTGTCGGCCATGGTGTCGATGGCGGCGTACATGTCTTCATCGGTGCTCTCGGCGAACAGGTCCTTGCCGCGCACGTGCAGGGTGACCTCCGATTTCTGGACCAGCTTTTCCACCGACAGGATGACGTTCACGCTGGTGACGTTGTCGAAATGCCGGATCACGCGATCGAGTTTGGCATTGACGTATTCACGGATGGCGGGGGTCACTTCCACATGATGTCCGGTGATGTTGAGATTCATGATTGCTCCTGTTATCAGATCGTCTTGCGCTTGCTGACCGGCGGGATGTTGAGGGACTCGCGGTACTTGGCGACCGTCCGTCGGGCCACAACCATGCCCTGCTGGCTGAGTAAATCGGCGATTTTTGCGTCGGAAAGCGGTTTTTTACTGTCTTCGGCGTCCACGAGCTGACGGATCAGGGCGCGGATCGCGGTCGAAGAGGCGGCGCCACCGGTGTCGGTGGCGACATGACTGCCGAAGAAATACTTGAACTCCAGTACGCCGCGCGGCGTCGACATGAACTTCTGGGTGGTGACGCGGGAAATGGTGGACTCGTGCAACTCCAGCTCTTCCGCGATCTCCCGCAGTGTCAGTGGGCGCATGGCCACCTCTCCATAATCGAAGAACTGACGCTGTTGGTCAACGATTGACTGTGCGACGCGCAAAATGGTGTCGAAGCGTTGCTGGACGTTCTTGATCAGCCACTTGGCTTCCTGCAGCTGACCGCCCAGATCGCCGTTGTTGCCGCGGTTCTGCTGCAGGATCTTGGCGTATAGCGCGTTGACCTTGAGCCGGGGCATGGCGTCGGCGTTGAGTACGGCGGTCCAGCGGCCCTTGTGCTTGCGCACCACGACATCGGGGATCACGTAGCGGGTGTCGTTGGCCGCGAAACGGGCGCAGGGACGCGGGCTGAGGCTGCAGATGAGGTGGTGGGCGTCGCGCAGGGCGTCTTCGGAGCACTGCAGCGCGCGGCGCAGGCGGTTGAAGTCGCGCGCTGCGAGGGTGTCGAGGTGCTCGGTGACGATGGCCAGGGCCAGCCGGCGGGTGTCGGATTCGGGCAGCACGCGCAGTTGCAGCGCCAGGCACTCGGCCGGGCTGCGGCCGCCGACGCCGGCGGGATCGAGGTGTTGCAGGTGCTGCAGGGCGATCTGCAGGTCGTCGAGTTCGATCTCGCCGTCTTCGGCCAGCAGCGGCAGCAGCTCTTCGAGCGGTTGGCTCAGGTAGCCGTCGTCGTCCAGCGCTTCGATCAGGAAGCGCACCAGGGCGCGATCACGGTCGGACAGCGGGGTGAGCGCCACCTGCTGGTCGAGGTGTTCGCGCAGCGTGATTTCGGCGGCGTGGAAGGACTGGAAGTCGGAGTCGTCCTCGTCGTCGCGATGGGTGGTGTTGCCAGTGCCCACGCTCATCCAGTCGCCCAGGTCGTCGAGCGGCGCCTCGGCGGCCGGTTCGTCGCGCTCGCTGGGCCCTTCGGTGGGGGCTTCGGGCGGCGTGTCGCGGGCGTCCTCGCCCGGGCTGTCGTCCAGCTCCAGCAGCGGGTTGTCCAGCAGCGCCTGCTCGATCTCCTGGTTGAGCTCGATGGTCGACAACTGCAGCAGCTTGATCGATTGCTGCAGCTGCGGCGTGAGCGTCAGGTGCTGGGAGAGTTTGAGCTGGAGGGTCGGTTTCATGATCGGCGCGGGACGTCAGAGACGGAAATGCTCGCCCAGATAGACGCGGCGTACCTGGTCATTGGTCACGATGTCGTTTGGCGTGCCGCTGGCGAGGACTTCGCCGGCGTTGATGATGAAGGCGCGTTCGCAGATGCCCAGGGTCTCGCGCACGTTGTGGTCGGTGATCAGCACCCCGATGCCGCGTTCCTTGAGGTAGCGGATGATCTTCTGGATGTCGAGCACGGCAATCGGGTCGACGCCGGCAAAGGGCTCGTCGAGCAGGATCAGTCGCGGCGAGGTGGCCAGCGCGCGGGCGATCTCGCAGCGTCGGCGCTCGCCGCCGGACAGCGACACCGAGGTGTTGTCGCGCAGATGGGCGATGCCGAGTTCGTCGAGCAGTTCGTTCAGGCGGCGGGCGACCTCGTCGGCCGCGAGGCCTTGCAGCTCGAGGACGGCCTGGATGTTTTCCGCCACGGTGAGCTTGCGGAACACGCTCATTTCCTGCGGCAGGTACGACAGGCCGAGCTTGGCGCGGGCGTGGATGGGCAGATGGGTGAGGCGCTCGTCGTCGAGGGTGATCTCGCCGCCATCGGCGGCCACCAGGCCGACGATCATGTAGAAACAGGTGGTCTTGCCCGCGCCGTTGGGGCCGAGCAAGCCGACGACCTCGCCGCTGCCGACGTCGAACGAGACGTCGTGCACCACGGTGCGCGCCCGGTACTTCTTCCGTAATCCGGTGACCTTAAGCAGACTCATCGTCGCGGTCTTTCAGTATCTTGTGAATCACATCGGCACCAAACCCCCGCCCCTGAAGGAAGCGGGCCTGCCGGGCCCATTCACGGGCGTCGGCGGGCGGGGTGCCGTACTTCTTTGCCCAGACCTCGCGTGCCCGGGCGGTATCGTCGCCGTCGCTGCCCTCGGCCAACGCGGCCGCGATCAGTGCGTCACCGACCCCCCGCTGCCGGAGGTCCATCGCCATCCGTCGGCTGCCGTAGCGTGCCTGCCGGCTGCGAACCCAGCTGTCGGCAAAACGCGCGTCGGACTGCAGGTCGAGCTCGGCGAGTCGGACGAGCAAGGCATCGATCTCGTCCTCGGTGCCGTGAGGCGCCAGCTTGCGAGTCAGCTCGGCACGGCTGTGTTCGCGCTGCGACAACAGCCGCAGCGCCCGTGCCTTGAGCGACTCGCTCATGCCTTGGGTCAGGCCTCGCTCGGTTCCGGCGTGCTGGCCGCGATCTCCGGCATGGCCGGCAGATTGAAGTGCGCACGCACCTTGTTTTCGATCTCGCGGCCGAGTGCCGGGTTGTTGCGCAGGAACTCGCGGGTGTTGTCCTTGCCCTGGCCGATCTTGGTGCCGTTGTAGGAGTACCAGGCGCCGGCCTTGTCCACGATGCTGGCTTCGACGCCGAGGTCGATGATCTCGCCTTCGCGCGAGATGCCTTCGCCGTAGAGGATGTCGAAGTTGGCCTGCTTGAACGGCGGGGCGACCTTGTTCTTGACCACCTTGCAGCGGGTTTCCGAGCCGATGACCTCGTCGCCCTTCTTGATCGTGCCGGTGCGACGGATGTCGATGCGCACCGAGGAGTAGAACTTGAGCGCGTTGCCGCCGGTGGTGGTCTCGGGGTTGCCGAACATCACGCCGATCTTCATGCGGATCTGGTTGATGAAGATCACCAGCGTGTTGCTGCGCTTGATGTTGGCGGTGAGCTTGCGCAGCGCCTGGCTCATCAGGCGGGCCTGCAGGCCGGGCAGCTGGTCGCCCATCTCGCCTTCGATTTCGGCCTTCGGCGTGAGGGCCGCGACCGAGTCGACCACCACCACGTCCACGCCGCTGGAGCGCACCAGCATGTCGGTGATCTCGAGCGCCTGCTCGCCGGTGTCGGGCTGGGAGATGAGCAGGTCACCGACCTTGACGCCAAGTTTCTCGGCGTAGTTCACGTCGAGCGCATGCTCGGCGTCGATGAAGGCCGCGGTGCCGCCGAGCTTCTGCATTTCGGCAATGACCTGCAGGGTCAGCGTGGTCTTGCCGGAAGATTCGGGGCCGTAGATTTCGACCACCCGGCCGCGCGGCAGGCCGCCCAGGCCGAGGGCGATGTCGAGGCCGACCGAGCCGGTGGAGACGGTCTGGATGTCCTTGGCGATGTCGCCGTCGCCCATCCGCATGATCGAGCCTTTGCCGAACTGCTTTTCGATTTGCGCGAGCGCGGCGGCAAGGGCTTTGGCCTTGTTGTCGTCCATGGTGTGGTCCTCTGAAAACGTGCGTTGGATTATGGCACAGACTTTGCTGTGGTGTCGGCCTGAAGGAGGCCGTCGAGCGCGTGGATCACGGCTTGCCGACGGACCTGCTCGCGGTCGCCGGCAAAGCGGCAGGTCTGGGTCCGCACGGCGCCGCCGGGGCCGCCCCAGGCAAAGCAGACCGTGCCGACGGGTTTGTCCGGACTACCGCCCGTCGGGCCGGCAATGCCGGACACAGCCAGCGCCACCTGGGCGTCGCTGTGGGCCAGTGCGCCGCGCACCATGGCGGCAACAACCGCTTCGCTGACCGCGCCCTGCGTGTCGATGAGCGTTGCCGGGACACCGAGCTGGCGTTGCTTGGCGGCATTGGAGTAGGTGACCCAGCCGCGGTCGAACCAGTCCGAACTGCCGGCGATGGCGGTGACCGTCTCGGCGATCCAGCCGCCGGTGCACGATTCGGCCGTGGCCAGCCGCCAGCCGTGCGTGCGCAGCCACTGGCCGGTGCGTTGGGCGAGGGTTTCGAGGCGTTCATCCATGGTCAGGGGGCGAGCAGGCGGGCAATGATGGCCAGCACCAGCAAGGTGTAGCCGGCGGCGATGAGGTCGTCGAGCATGACGCCGAGGCCACCCTTGACCTTGCTGTCGGCCCATTTGATGGGCTGCGGTTTGACGATGTCGAAGAAGCGGAACAGGCCAAAGGCGGCGGCCTGCCAGAGGAGGGTGTCGGGCGTGAAATACAGCACCAGCCAGAAGGGCACCATCTCGTCCCAGACGATGGCGCCGTGGTCGGACACGCCCAGTGCCTGGCCGGTGCGGTCGGCGGCGACGATGCCGAAGACGAAGCCGGTGAGCAGGAACACCAGAAACGCCGTGTCGCCGAGCGGGGCGAGCAGCAGCGGGAACAGCGCCCAGGCGGCCAGCGTGCCGGCGGTGCCGGGCGCCCTGGGCGACAGGCCGGAGCCGAGGCCGAGGGCGATGAAGTGCGCCGGGTGGGCGAACAGGAACTGGACGGTGGGGCGCATCGGGCGTGGGCGGTGGCGAAAGGGCGGAGTATAGGCTCAGAACTGGTGAATAAATCGACTGCGCGTGCCGATTGCTGCGTTGCTCACTCGCTCACTCCTCGCCTATCCATTTGATATGTCTCGTTGTTCGCTCGCTCGCGCCTTGCACTCGGCCCTGCTCGCTACGATTTCTTCACAAGTTCTCAGGCGGTGAAGTGGTCGAAGCCGGCGCGGGCGAGTGCAGTGCTGGTGCCGTCGGCGGCGCGGAGCGTCAGCCCCTCGGCCGGTGCGGTGAGTGTGCCGATGCGGTGCAGCGGCAGGGCCAGCGCCGGGCCCAGCGCGGCGATCGCATCGCGCTGCGCCACTGGCGCGGTGAACAGCAACTCGTAGTCGTCGCCGCCGGCCAGGCAGGCCTGGCGGGCGCGTTCGGCGTCGCCGCAGGCGGCAAGCAGCGCGGCGTCGGGCAGGCGTATGGCGTCAATCCGCGCGCCCACGGCGCTGGCGTCGAGCAGGTGGCCGAGATCGCCGAGCAGGCCGTCGGAGACGTCGAGCATGGCGCTGGCCCGCCCGCGCAGGGCGAGGCCGAGCGCGGTGCGCGGTTGCGGGCGGTGCAGCGCGGCGAGGCAGGCGTCGCGATGGGCCGGGGCCAGCGGCAGGCGGTCGCGCAGATGCCACAGCGCCAGCGCCGCCCGGCCGGGCTGGCCGGAGACCCACAGGTCGTCACCCGCTCTGGCGCCGTCGCGCCGGATGGCCTCGCCGACGGGCACTTCGCCGCAGATGGTGATGCTCAGGTTGCGCGGCCCGCGGGTGGTGTCGCCACCGACCAGGTCGACGCCGAAGGCCTCGGCGCAGGCGTAGAAACCGTCGGCAAACGCGGCCAGCCAGTCGGCGTCGGCGTCGGGCACGGCCAGCGCGAGCAGCGCCCAGCGCGGGGTGGCGCCCATGGCGGCGAGGTCGGAGACATTGACCGCAAGGCTTTTCCAGCCCAGGTCGGTCGGGTCGGCGCCGGCAAAAAAATGCCTCCCCTCGACCAGCATGTCGGTGGAGACGGCCAACTGGTGACCGGGTGAGGGTTGCCACAAGGCGGCGTCGTCGCCGCCGGCCAGGTCGGTATGGCGGGTCGGGCGCGAGAAGTGGTGGCGGATGAGGTCGAATTCGGAAGCCATGGCGGGGGCGTGCGTCGGGAGGCGCCAGCATAGCGCGGCCGGGCCGGCGCCCCAAGTCGCGGGTGGTGCACGGCGACGGCCGGCACATGCGACTGGGGTATGCGTTGCGTCTTGAAACCTTTGTGCAAAATAGTTTTGTTACAATGCAACATTCTTTTGTGTCCCGGCGCGCGCTTTGGCCGGCGCGGACCGGGAGGCGCGTGCACGACACAAAACGCTCAAGATCCCTGGATCACGGCCATTCGCCGCCGTGTTGCGGCGGTCATCCAAAG
Source organism: Pseudomonadota bacterium (assembly GCA_008501585.1). Classification (GTDB taxonomy): domain Bacteria; phylum Pseudomonadota; class Gammaproteobacteria; order Burkholderiales; family Rhodocyclaceae; genus Nitrogeniibacter. Next base: position 21,581 of record QQUN01000048.1, read on the forward strand.
GTGGTCCACGCCGGGCTGCCGCGATTGTTCCCTGGCGTCCGATTCGGTTCTTCCGCGCGGCGTCGGAGCGTTTTGTGCGGGTGCCGGTCATTGCCGGCGCGTCGGCGGTGTGCGCGACGATGTCTATGAGGACCCGATATGTGCGGAATAGCAGGTGAAATTCGATTCGACGGTGGCATGCCCGACGCCGCAGCCCTGGGGCGGATGGTGGCGGCGCAGACGCGTCGCGGGCCCGACGGGGCGGGGCTGGAGGTGCAGCTCGGCCGGGGTTTCGGCCATCGTCGACTGAAGATCATGGATTTGACCGAGGCGGCGCAGCAGCCGATGTTCGACCCAATGCTGGGCATGGGCATCGTCTTCAACGGCGCGGTCTACAACCACCCCGAGCTGCGTCGCGAGCTCGAAGGCCTGGGCTACACGTTCTACTCCCATGGCGACACCGAGGTATTGCTCAAGGCCTACCACGCCTGGGGGCTGGACTTCGTGCAGCGCCTCAATGGCATGTTTGCCTTCGCGATCTGGGAGCGCGACTCGGGCAAGGTGGTGTTCGGCCGCGACCGGCTCGGCATCAAGCCCTTTTACTACAGCGAGGTGAAGGGCGCGCTGCGCTTCGCCTCCTCTTTGCCGGCGCTGCTCAAGGCCGGGGGTGTCGATACCGCCATCGATCCGGTCGCGCTCAACAGCTACCTGTCCTTCCATGCCGTGGTGCCGGCGCCCTACACCCTGCTCAAGGGCGTGCGCAAGCTGGCGCCGGGGACGCTGATGGTGGTGCATCCGGACGGTCGCCGCGAGGAGAAAACCTTCTGGGCCATGCAGGCGGTGCGCACGGCCGAGGACGAGGCGCGCAGCTTCGACGACTGGTGCGATCTGCTGCTCGAACAGCTGCGTGCCGCGGTCAAGCGCCGCCTGGTGGCCGATGTGCCGGTGGGCGCGCTGCTTTCCGGTGGGGTCGACTCAAGCCTGATTGTCGGTCTGATGGCCGAGGCCGGCGTGCGCGACCTGCACACCTACAACGTCGGTTTTGCCGATGTGGGCGGCGAGAAGGGCAACGAGTTCGAGTACGCGCAGATCATCGCCGACGAATTCGGCACGCACCACGAGCGCATCTTCGTGCCCGAGGCGCAACTGCTGCAGCGCCTGCCCGAGGCCATCGAGGCGATGAGCGAGCCAATGGTCAGCCATGACTGCATCGGCTTCTATTTGCTGTCGGAGGCCGTGTCGCGCCACACCAAGGTGGTGCAGAGCGGGCAGGGCGCCGACGAGGTGTTTGGCGGCTACCACTGGTATCCCAAGCTCGAGGGCAGCACTGACGCGGTGGCCGACTACCTCGCCGCCTTCCGTGACCGCGACCATGCCGACTATCGCGCGCTGGTGCAGCCGCCGTATCACGCCGAGGATTTCAGCGGCCGCTTCGTGGCCGAGCACTTTGCCCGCCCGGGCGCCGAGGACCCGGTCGACAAGGCCTTGCGCCTCGACACCTCGATCATGCTGGTGGATGACCCGGTCAAGCGCGTCGACAACATGACCATGGCCTTCGGCCTGGAGGCGCGCGTGCCCTTCCTCGACCACGAGCTGGTCGAGTTTGCCGGGCGCATCCCGGCGCGCCACAAGCTCGCCCATGGCGGCAAGGGCGTGCTCAAGGAAACGGCGCGGCGGGTCATCCCCTCGGCGGTGATCGACCGGCCGAAGGGCTACTTCCCGGTGCCCGGCCTCAAGTACCTGCAAGGCTCCACGCTGGACACCGTGCGTGACGCCCTGCACAGTCAGGCGGCACGCGAGCGCGGCCTGTTCCAGCGCGAGCAGGTCGACATGCTGCTGGCCAATCCCGGCGAGCACATCACGCCGCTGCGCGGTTCCAAGCTGTGGCAGCTCGGCTTGCTCGAGTGGTGGCTGCAGACTCACCTTGCCTGACGGACCCACGTCATGATCCGAAAACACGTCACCCGCGCCCTGCGCCCCGGCAGTCAGCCGCTGCACTTGTCCGAGGGCCAGCCCGACAAGCGCGACATGCCCGCCAATGTGGTGGTCGAATGCGGCTGGGGGCGCTGGCTGCCGGCCCAGACCTATGCCGATGCCGGCGAGCTGGCCGCCGCGCTGCTCGACGAGCGCCCCGGCCAGCGCGACATCGCCTACTACGTGGAGCGTCCGCACGTGGTGGTGGCCCAGGCGCCGCAGCAGCTCTTTCTCGACCCCTCCGAGTCCTTCCGGCTCGGGCTCGGCGGCTATCGCGCCCAGCGCCCGGTGCGCCGCGGCTTCACGCTGCGGCGCCTGCGCACGCGCAGCGACGTGGCGGCGATCAACGCGCTCTACAGCAGCCGCAAGATGGTGCCGGTGGGGGCGCCGCAGGTGTGGGCGCAGCGCGCCGACCGGCACATCACCTGGGCACTGGCCGAGGATTTGTCCTCGGGCGAGATCATTGGCGTGGCCATGGGGCTCGACCATGTCGAGGCCTTTGCCGATCCGCAGCAAGGCAGCAGCCTGTGGTCGCTGGCGGTGGCGCCGCAGGCCGCCCACCCCGGCGTGGGCGAGGCGCTGGTGCGCTATCTGGCCGAGCATTTCCATGCCCGTGGCCGGGCCTGGATGGATGTCTCGGTGATGCATGACAACCAGCAGGCCATCGCGCTGTACGAGAAGCTCGGCTTCCAGCGCATCAGCGTGTTTGCGGTCAAGCGGCGCAATGCGATCAACGAGCCCTTCTATACCCGCCCGGCCGACGAGGAGGCGGAACTCAACCCGTATGCCCGTCTGATCACCGACGAGGCGCGCAAGCGTGGCATCCATGTCGAGGTGCTCGATGCGGCCAATGGCTATTTCCGGCTCGAACTGGGCGGGCGCAGCGTGGTCTGCCGCGAGTCGCTCACCGAGCTGACCTCGGCCATCGCCATGAGCCGTTGCCAGGACAAGCGGGTGACGCTCAAGTTGCTGGCCGAGGCCGGGCTCAAGGTGCCCGGCCAGCGCCTGGCCGACGGCTCGCAGGCCGACCTGGCCTTTCTGTCCAAGCACGCCGCGGTGGTGGTCAAGCCGGTCGAAGGCGAGCAGGGCAAGGGCATCAGCGTCAACATCACCACCGCCGACGAGTTGCTGTCGGCGATCGAGCGCGCCCGCCAGTTCTGCGACCGGGTGCTGATCGAAACCTTCTGCCCCGGCCACGACCTGCGCGTGGTGGTCATCGACTACCAGGTGGTGGCCGCGGCGGTGCGGCGGCCGCCGGCGGTGGTTGGCGACGGCGCCAGCCCCATCCGTGCCCTGATCGAGAAGCAGAGCCGGCGGCGCCAGGCGGCCACGGGTGGCGAATCGCAGATCCCGATCGACGACGAGACCCGCCGCTGCGTCGCCCGCCAGGGCTACACGCTGGACGACATCCTGCCCGCGCAGGTGACGCTCACCGTGCGCAACACCGCCAACCTGCACACCGGCGGCACCATCCACGACGTGACCGACAGCCTGCACCCGGTGCTGCGTCGCGACGCCGAGGCCGCGGCGCGGGCGCTGGACATCCCGGTCACCGGGCTCGATTTCATCGTGCCTGACCCGGCCGCGCCCGAGTACGTGATCATCGAAGCCAATGAACGGCCGGGTCTGGCCAACCACGAGCCGCAACCGACGGCAGAGCGCTTTGTCGACCTGCTGTTTCCGCGTACCCGCACGCAACCCCAATCTGGAGATCGCTGATGGCGAAAGACTATCCGTTCGACTACGACTACCTGGAAGAAACCCTGCTCAAGCTGCTGGCCATCCCCAGCCCGGTCGGCCTCACCGATGCCGTGGCGCGCTACACCGCCGGCCAGCTCGAAGCCATGAACATCCCCTACGAGATGACCCGTCGCGGCGCCATCCGGGCCACGCTCAAGGGCAAGCAGCCGCGGCCGGCGCGGGCCATCGTGGCGCATCTGGACACGCTGGGCGCCATGGTGCGGGAGATCAAGTCGAACGGACGTCTGGGCATCGTGCCCATCGGCCACTGGTCGTCACGCTTTGCCGAAGGCGGGCGGCTGACCGTGTTCACCGACAAGGGCCAGGTGCGCGGCACCTGCCTGCCGCTGAAGACGTCCGGCCATGCCTTCGGACCCGAGATCGATACCCAGCCCAGCAGCTGGGACCATGTCGAGGTGCGGGTCGACGTGCCCGCCCGCAGCGCCATGGACCTCGAAGCGGCCGGTCTGCGCGTGGGTGACACCATTGCCTTCGATCCCCAGCCCGAAATCTGCCCGAACGGCTACATCGTCTCGCGCTATCTCGACGACAAGGCCGCCGTCGCCGCCCTGCTCACCGCCTGCAAGGCGGTGCAGGACGGCAAGCTGGTGCCGCCGGTCGATGTGCACCCGCTGTTCACCATCACCGAAGAGGTCGGCTCCGGCGCCTCGGCTGCGCTGCATGGCGACATCGCCGAAATGCTCAGCCTCGACATCGCCATTGCCGCACCGGGCCAGAACACCGATGAGCACGCCGTCACCATCTGCATGCAGGACATGAGCGGCCCCTTCGACTATCACCTGACGCGCAAGCTGATCGGCATCGCCGAGAAGTACAACATCTCGCACCGGCGCGACGTGTTCCGCTTCTACCGCTCCGACAGCGCCGCCGCGGTCGAGGCCGGCAACGACATCCGCACCGCGCTGATCGGTTTCGGCGCCGACGCCTCGCATGCCTACGAACGCACCCACCGCCGCGCGCTGGCGGCGCTCACGCGGCTCACTACCTACTACCTGATGAGCAAGCCGGTGGCCCGCCGCGACGAACGCATGCTCGGCTCGCTCGACGGCTTCACCGAACAGCTCAGCCCGGAAGACATGGCCGTGCCAAGCAACCCGCTGCCGATGCCGGGCGACTTCCTGACGCACGACCCGAAGGCGGCCGGCGAGCCGGAGTAAGCGCCGCTCGCGCACAAAAAAGGCCGCGATCGCGGCCTTTTTTGCGTCGGTGCGGCGGCGGGTCAGCCGCCCTTGCGCTCCGCCTCGCGTGCCGCGACCTCGACCGCCCGCAGCTTGCCGGCGACCTTGTCCATCACGCCGTTCACAAAGCGGTGGCCGTCGGTGCCGCCGTAGGCCTTGGCCAGTTCGATGGCCTCGTTGATGACCACCTTGTAGGGCACCTCGATGTGGCGTTCCAGTTCGTGGGTGGCCAGAAGCAGCACGGCGCGTTCGATGGGTGACAGCTCGGCCACGGTGCGCCCGATGAAGGGGGCGAATTCCGCCTCCAGGGCGGCGGTGTCGTTGAGCGTGCCGCGCAGCAGGGTGATGAACAGCGCGCGGTCGGCTTTCTCGAAGCCGGGCGCCTGTTGCACCTGGTCTTCGATCAGGGCGATGCCGTTGCCGGAGAGCAGGGCCTGGTAGATGCCTTGCAGGGCGAACTCGCGGGCGCGGCGGCGGGCGGACTTGCTGCTCATGCCACCACCGCGCGCAGCAGATGCACCATCTCGATCGCGGTGCGGGCGCAGTCACTGCCTTTTTCCTGCATGCGGGCCAGGGCCTGGTCGTCGTCCTCGGTGGTGAGCACGCCGTTGGCAATCGGCATGCCGGTGTCGAGGCCGACGCGGTTGATGCCGGCGGCCATTTCGTTGGAGACGATCTCGAAGTGGTAGGTCTCGCCGCGGATCACCGCGCCGAGGGCGATCAGCGCGTCGAACTGCTCGGAGTCGGCCATGGTCTGCAGCACCAGCGGGATCTCCAGCGCGCCGGGCACGGTGGTGATGAGGATGTCCTCGTCGGAGACGCCGAGGTTGAGCAGCTCGTCCACGGCGGCGGAGAGCAGGCCCTCGCACACGTCCTGGTTGAAGCGGCTCATGACGATGCCGATGCTCAGGCCGCTGCCGTCGAGGTTGGGGGTGATTTCGGTGATGTTGTCAAAGCGGGGCATGGTTCAGGCCTTTGCAGAATCGGGGGAGTCGGTGGCGTCGCAGCCCGGGTGGTAGCCAGTCACTTCCAGGCCGAAGCCGGCCATGCTGGGGATCTTGCGCGGGCTGGCGAGCAGGCGCATCTTGCCCACGCCGAGGTCGCGCAGGATCTGGGCGCCGACGCCGAACAGGCGCGGGTCCCACTTGACGGCGGCGCGCGGCACGGACGGGTCGTTGGTGAGCTGGGCGAGCAGGTCGCGGCCGGTTTGCGGGCGGTAGAGCATGATCAGCACGCCGGCGCCGGCCTCGGCGATGGTCTTGAGTGCGGAATCGACCGGGACGCTGTGGCGGTCGCTGCCGGCGTCGAGGAAGTCGATGACCGAGATCGGCTCGTGCACCCGCACCAGGGTTTCGGTGTCGGCACTGATGGTGCCGCAGGCCATGGCCAGATGGATGTCGCCCGAGGTTTTGTCTTCGAAGGCGCACAGGCGGAAGGGGCCGTGGGCGGTGTCGACGGTTTTCTCGGCCACGCGCTCGATCAGGTGTTCGGTGGCGGCGCGGTATTCGATCAGGTCGCGGATGGCGCCGATCTTGAGGCCGTGCTGCTTGGCGAAGGGGATCAGGTCGGGCAGGCGGGCCATCGAGCCGTCGTCGTTCATGATCTCGCAGATCACCGCCGCCGGCTCCAGCCCCGCAATGGCGCCCAGGTCGCAGCCGGCCTCGGTGTGGCCGGCGCGGATCAGCACGCCGCCGGGGCGCGCCATGATCGGGAAGATGTGGCCGGGCTGGACGATGTCTTCGGGCTTGGCGTTGCGGGCCACGGCGCGCTGCACGGTGAGCGCGCGGTCGGCGGCGGAGATGCCGGTGGATACGCCCTCGGCGGCCTCGATCGACACCGTGAAGGCGGTGCCGTGCGAGCTCTTGTTGCTGCGTGCCATCTGCGACAGGCCGAGCTGGGCGCAGCGCGCCTCGGTCAGGGTCAGGCAGATCAGGCCGCGGCCATACTTGGCCATGAAGTTGATCGCCTCGGGGGTGACATGCTCGGCGGCGAGGACCAGGTCGCCCTCGTTCTCGCGGTCTTCCTCGTCCACCAGCACGACCATGCGGCCGGCGCGGATGTCTTCGATGATCTCGGTGATTGGCGCCAGTGCGCTCACGGTGTTCTCCTGTCGGGCCGGTGGCCGCGGTGTTGTGCTGTGCTTATTCGCCCTGACGCCAGGCGAGCATGCGCTCGACGTAGCGGGCGATGATGTCGATTTCCAGATTGACCCGCGCGCCCGCGCTCAGCTGCTTGAGCGTGGTGACCTCGACGGTGTGGGGAATCAGGTTGATCGAAAAATCGGTGCCGGTGACGGCATTGACGGTGAGGCTCACGCCATTGACGGTGATCGAGCCCTTGCGCGCGATGTAGCCGGCCAGCTCGCGCGGCGCGCGGATCTCCAGCGCGTGGCTCTCGCCCAGCGGTTCGAACTTGATGACTTCGCCCACGCCATCGACATGGCCGGTGACGATGTGCCCGCCCAGCCGGTCGTCGGCGCGCAGCGCCTTCTCGAGATTCACCTCGGCGCCGGCGGTGTCGAGCCCGACGGTGCAGTTGAGCGTCTCGCGCGAGACGTCGAACTGCGCGCAGGCGCCATCCATGGCCACCACGGTGAGGCACACGCCGTTGTTGGCGATGCTGTCGCCGATGGCCACGTCGGCCAGGCCGAGCGCGCCGGTATCGACGCACAGGCGCACGCCGTCTTCAAGGGGGGTGATCGACTGGATTTGGCCGGTGGCGGCCACGATGCCGGAGAACATGGGGTCAGCGCTGCGCTTAAAACGTTGCATTTTAAGCGATTTTGGCGCCGTCCGGCCGGCAGCGTTCCGGACGGCGCGCTCGCGCGGCGCAAGCGCGCCGATCGCTAGTTCGGCGAGTGCAGCCCGACGCGGTTCCCCTCGCTGTCGATGAACAGCGCCATGTAGCCGATCTCGGGGGTGATCGCCGTCTTGGGCAGGGCCACCGTGCCGCCGGCCGGGCCGACACGCGCGAGGATGGTGTTCAGGTCGTTGCCGCCATTGAGGTACACCAGCGTGCCCTGCGCCGCGGGGGCCAGGTCGGCATGTTTGAACAGGCTGCCGCCCACGGCGCCCTCGCTCGCCGGCAGCAAGGCCATTTCCCCGTCGCACATGGACGAGGTGGTCAGGGCAGTGTTGAGGATGGCGCCGTAAAATTGGCAGGCGCGGGGCATGTCGGCGACCGGAATCTCAAACCAGTTGATGGCGTTTTTCATGGAAGTTCTCCGTGGGGTGAAGGTGCCCGGCCAGTATCGCCAGCCCCTCCTGACAGCCTGGTGTCAGGAGCCCTCGGGCACGATGGCGCCACTCAGAGGAGAGTCTTGATGCGACGTGCAGATCGCCTGTTCCGGATCGTCACCCTGCTCGGCGGCGCGCGGGTGATGACCGCCCGCCAGCTGGCCGAGCTGCTGGAGGTGTCGGAGCGCACCATTTACCGCGATGTGGCCGACCTGATCGGCTCGGGCACGCCCATCGACGGCGAGGCTGGTGTGGGCTACCGCCTGCGGCGCGATTACCGGCTGCCGCCGCTGCATTTTTCCGAAGACGAGCTGTCGGCGCTGGCGGTCGGCTTGCGCATGGTCGGCGGCTGGGCCGATCCGGCGCTGCGACGGGCGGCGGAGCTGGCGCTGGCGCGGATCGATGCGGTGATGCCGGCGGCGCGGCGCAGCCTGCGCGATGCACCGGTGGTGGCGCCCGATTTCCATGTGCCGCCGGCCATGGTGGCGCCGCTGGCGATGCTGCGCCAGGCCATGGCCGAGACGCGCAAGGTGCGTGTCGACTATGTGCGCGCCGACGGCGCGGCCTCGCAGCGGGTGCTGTGGCCGCTGGGGCTGATCTTCTGGGGCAGCAGCTGGACGCTGGGGGCGTGGTGCGAATTGCGCGAGGATTTTCGCAGCTTCCGGCTCGACCGCATCGGCCAGGCCGACCTCCTGCCCGAGCGCTTCGACGCCACCCGCGGGCGGCGGCTACAGGACTACATCGATGCGGTGCGCTGCGACTGAGCGCCTGAGCGCGGCTCAGCGCACCAGTACGGCGTCGAGCTGGCCGGCGAAGTCGTCGGCCGGCATGAAGCCGACCACGCGCTGGCCGGCGATCTCGCCGCCGCCGGGGGTGAAGAAGATGATGCCCGGTGGGCCGAACAGGCCGAAGCGCTTGAGCAGGGCCTGGTCGTCGGCGTTGTTGGCGGTGACGTCGGCCTTGAGCAGCAGCATCTGGCCCATGCGCGCCTGCACCGCCGGGTCGGAGAAGGTGAAGCGCTCCATCTCCTTGCACGAGACGCACCAGTCGGCATAGAAGTCGAGCATCACCGGGCGGGCGCTGGCCTTGATGCGGGCGTCCAGTTCGGCCACCGAGCGCACCTTCTCGAACTGCGGCGCGCTGGTGGCGGCCACGGCCGTACCGCCGCGCAGGGCGGCCAGCGGCTGCAGCGGGTCGCGCGAGCCGGCCAGGGCGCCGATCAGCATGGCGGCGCCAGCAAGCAGGGCGATGACCCCCACGCCTTTCCAGAAGCGGCGCCAGCTGTGGGCGTTGGGCGGCAGCGGATCGAGCGCGTGCAGGAAGATGCCCGAGAACACCAGCAGCGCCCCCCAGCCAAGCATCGGCACGATGGCCGGCACCACCGGCGAGATCATCCACACCGCCAGCGCCAGCAGCATCATGCCGAAGGCCTTTTTGACGCCCTCCATCCACGGGCCGGCCTTGGGCAACACCGAGCGCGCGGCCACGCCGACGGCGATCAGCGGGGCGCCCATGCCCAGTGCCATGACGAACAGTGCCACGCCGCCGAGCACGGCGTCGCCGGTCTGCGCAATGTAGAGCAGCGCGCCGGCCAGCGGTGCGGCCACGCAGGGGCCGACGATCAGCGCCGAGAGCACGCCCATGACCACCACGCCGCCGAGCGAGCCGCCCTTTTCGTGGCTGGCGGTGGTCGACAACCGGCTTTGCAGGGCGGTGGGCAGTTGCAGTTCGTAGAAGCCGAACATCGACAGCGACAGCACCACAAACACCAGCGCGAAGCTGCCCAGCACCCAGGCGTTCTGCAGCGCGGCCGACAGCAGCGTGCCCGAGAGGCCCGCCGCCACGCCGGCCAGCGCGTAAGTGACGGCCATGCCCAGCACGTAGGCACAGGAGAGCACCAGGGCGCGGGTCTTGGTGATCTTGTGGCCGTGGCCGACGATGATGCCCGAGAGGATCGGGATCATCGGGAAGGTGCAGGGCGTGAAGGCCAGCAGCAGGCCGAAGCCGAAGAAGGAGACGAGAATCAGCGGCACGCTGGCGCCGGTGAACAGGCGGGCGATGCGGCCAGATTCGTCGCCGCCGGCCGGTGCGGCACGGGCGGGGGGGGCGGCAGGGGCGGCGCTGACCGGGGTATCCATGGCCGGGGCCGCGGTCTTGCCGCCGATGCCAAGCTTCTGCAGCCAGCCGCCGCTGGCGGTGGGCGCGACGGTCTTGGTCAGGTCGACGGTCAGCGTCTGCGGGGTCGGCGGGTAGCACACGCCGATGTCGGCACAGCCCTGGCTGATGACGGTCAGTTCGAACTGGCTCACCCCGGCCGGGGCCTGCACCGGCAGGGTGAAGATCAGCTTGTCGCGATAGGTCTCGACCTCGCCGAAGAACTCGTCGGTCTTCTTCTTGCCGGCGGGCAGTGCCGGTGTGCCGACACTCACCGACTCCGGCTCGGTACGGAACTGGAACTTGTCCTTGTACAGGTAGTAGCCGTCCTCGATGTCGAAGCGCACTTCGAGCCGGTCGGGGGCGAGCGTGGCCACGCTGGCACGGTAGGCTTGTTCGGGCGGGAGCAGTTCTTGCGCCTGGGCGGGGCCGAGCAGGCCGAGCAGCAGCAGGAGCGGGGCGAGGAGGCGGATCATGGGCGGGTCAGGTGTCCGGGGTGGTTTCGGTGCGCACCCAGTCGAGGTAGGCGGGCAGGCCGTGCGATACAGGGACTGCGATCACTTCCGGAAGTTCATACGGGTGATGCGCGCGGATCGCCGCTTCGAGCGCGGCATAGCGGCTGGCGGGGGTCTTGATCAGCAGCGGCACTTCGGTGGCGGTTTCGATGGCGCCGTCCCAGCGGTACACCGAGGTGGCCGGCGCCAGCACATTGACGCAGGCGGCGACGCGTGCCTCGACCAGGTGCGCGGCCAGCGTGTGGGCGCTGTCGGCGTCGGGCAGATTGGTGAGCACCAGCAGGAGGGGATCGGTCATGGCAGTCTCACTTGAGCAGTCGGCGGCGGGTGAGCGACACGGCCAGCCAGAAACCGGCGGCGGCATAGGCCAGCAGCACTGCCAGATGCGGCAGGACGGCCGTGGGTAGCTCGCCGAGCATCAGCGGCCGGGCAATGGCCACGGCGTGCGCCAGCGGCAGCAGCTGCGCGCCGGCCTGCAGCGCGGCCGGGAGCTGGTCGAGCGGGAAGAACACGCCCGAGAGCAGCGCCATCGGCGTGATGAAGAGGGTGAAGTAGTACATGAAGAAGTCGTAGTTGGGCGCCAGCGCGGTGACCACCAGGCCCATGGCGGCGAAGGTCAGCCCGATCAGGAAGATCAGCGGCACCACGGCCAGGGCGAGCGGGCTGCGGGTGAAGCCGAACAGCGCTACCACCAGCAAGATGGCCGTGCCCGACAGCGCCGCTTTGCTGGCGGCCCAGATCATTTCGGCCAGCACCACGTCGTCGAGCGACAGCGGCGCGTTCATCAGCCCCTCCCAGGTGCGCTGAACATGCATGCGCGAGAAGGCCGAGTAGAGCGTCTCGAAGCTGGCGGTGTTCATGCACGAGAAGCACACCATGCCGGCGGCCAGGAAGTGCACATAGGGCACGCCATCGACCGTCTCGACCAGTGCGCCGAGCCCGTAGCCGAGGCCGAGCAGGTAGATCATCGGGTCGGCCAGGTTGCCCAGCAAGGAGGGCAGGGCCAGCTTGCGCCACACCAGGAAGTTGCGCGACCACACCGACGCAAAGCGCCAGGACAGGCTGGGCAGACGGAAGTGGGTGGCAGTGGCGGACATGATCCGGCGCGTGGCTGATGAAGGGCTGATTATAATCGCCCTGTGTTGCTTGCCCTTGAGATGGCTCAGACCTTGATGACAGACGCGCCCACCCCCCATGGCGCCGAGGCTTCGCCCCTCGGCCGCGCCACCGCCTACCGCAACACCTACGCGCCGGAGTTGCTGTTTCCGGTCGCGCGCGCGCCCAAGCGGGCCGAGATCGGCGTGGGCGAGACGCAGCCCTTCCATGGCGAGGACCTGTGGAACGCCTACGAGCTGTCGTGGCTGAACGCGCGCGGCAAGCCGGTGGTGGCGATGGGCGAGTTCCGGGTGCCGGCCAGCTCGCCGCGGCTGATCGAATCCAAGTCGCTCAAGCTGTATCTGAATGCCTTCAATGCCAGCCGCTTTGACGCCATGGACGAGGTCGAGGCGGTCATCACCCGCGACCTGTCGGCCGCCGCCGGGGCGTCGGTGGATGTGCAGTTGCAGTCGCTGCACCGGGCTGAACGCCAGGTGACGAGCCTGCCCGGCACATTGATCGACGACCTGGACGTCGACATTACCGACTATCACCCGGCACCGGCCCTGCTGAGCGCAAACGCCGATGCCGCACCGGTGTCCGAAACCCTGGTGTCGCACCTGCTCAAGTCCAACTGCCTGGTCACCGGCCAGCCGGACTGGGCGACGGTGTATGTGAACTACACCGGCGCGCCCATCGACCGCGCCGGCCTGTTGCGCTACATCGTCTCCTTCCGCGAGCACAACGAGTTCCACGAGCAATGCGTCGAGCGCATGTTCTGCGACCTGATGGCGCGCTGCGCGCCGAGCCGGCTGGAGGTGTGGGCGCGCTACACCCGCCGCGGCGGGCTGGACATCAACCCCTGGCGCAGCAGTGTGGCCGGCGCGCCGCCGCTCAACCAGGGCGATCCGCGCCAATAGGGCGGGTCAACGTTTTTTCCTCGCCGCCCGTTGACGGGGCATGGCCTTTGAAAGGGTGAACACCATGAAACTCAAGCGATGCTTGCAGGGCCTGGCCGTGGCGGGACTGAGTGCGACGCTGGCACTGCCCGCGCCAGTGCTGGCCGATCCGCCCGCGCATGCCCCCGCCCACGGCTGGCGCAAGAAGCACGACCCCGACTACATCGGCTACACCGGCCGCAAGTGGGAGCGCGACTACGGCATCCTCGACGGCCGCTGCAGCACCGAGGCGGTGGGCGCGGTGGTCGGCGGCGTCATCGGCGGGGCCATCGGCTCGAATATCGGTCGCGGCGACGGCCGGCGTATCGCCATCGTGCTGGGCACGGTGATCGGCTCGGTGGTCGGTGCCAGTGCGGCGCGCGAGCTGGGCGATGTGGACCGCGCCTGCCTGGGCCATGCGCTGGAGTTGAGCACCGACCGCCATCGGGTGCGCTGGCACAATCCGGACACCGGGGTCGATTACCTGCTCAGCCCGGTGCGCAGCCTCAAGCGTGACGGGTTGTCGTGTCGGGAGTTCGATCTCACCGCGGCGGGCAAGACCCATCGGCGGCTGGCCTGTGCCGAGGGCGATGGCCGCTGGCAGATGCGCTGAGCGCCGGGTTCAGCGCCTGGCGCGCGGGCTGCCGTCGCTGTTGACGCCGGCGGTGAGCACGAAGCGCATCGCCGCTTCGCGCGACATGTCGATCGGGGTCAGCTGGTCGGCCGGTACCAGCAGGGTGTAACCGCCGATCTGGTAGCTCATCGGGAAATACACCGCCACCTCGCCCTCACCGCCGATGCCCTCGGGCAGGCCGGTGAAATCGCTGCGCATGACGAAACCGATGAGCCGTACCGCGCTGCCCGGCAGCGTGAAGGCGACCACCTTGAGTTCGTTGGTGGTGTCTTCCTTGGTGGCGAGGGCGAAGAAATCCCGGAAGGCGGAGTAGATCGACTTGACCATCGGCACCGCCAGCACCGCGTCTTCGAGGCGGTGGAAGACCGCCCGGAACACCCAGGCCCGCATCAGCAGGCCGACCGCCAGGATCACCCCCAGCCCGATCACGACGCCGGCGCCGGGGATCTGCAGCACCTCGCCGGTCTCGGAGCGGCGCAGCGATTCGGGCAGGAGCGCCAGCAGGGTGTCGCCGAAGATCGTCTCGGCGGTGTTGAAGACCCAGGCCAGCAGATACAGCGTGGCGGCAATGGGGACGACGGCGAGCAGGCCGCTGGCGAAGATCTTGCCGAGGGTTTTCATGGCGGGGCTCCGTTCAGTCGCGCAGGTCGCGGCCGGTCAGCTTGAGGAACACGTCCTCGAGGTTGGCCGGGCGGTGCAGGTAGCGCAGGGCGCCTTGCTGCGCCAGATGGGCGAGCAGGGCGGTGGTGTCGTTGACATAGCAGAAGGCGGTGTCGCCGCTCAGTTCGCAGCGCACCGACAGCGGTTCGCCGTGGGTGCATACCCAGGCGGCCATGCCCTCGGGCCAGTCGCCATAGACCTCGACCACATGCGGCTCGATATGCGCGGCGATGACCTCGCGCGGGCTGCCCGTGGCCAGGATGCGGCCGTTGTCCATGATCGCTAGCCGGTCGGCCAGGCGCTCGGCCTCGTCCATGAAGTGGGTGGTCAGCAACACGCTGGTGCCGTCGGCCACCAGTTGCTTGAGCCGCCGCCAGATCAGATGGCGGGCCTGCGGGTCCAGTCCGGTGCTGGGCTCGTCGAGCAGCAGCAGCTCGGGGCGGTTGACCAGGGCGCGGGCCAGGGTGAGCCGGCGTTTCATGCCGCCGGACAGGTCCTGGATGCGGGCATCGGCCTTGTGCGCCAGCCCGGCAAACTCGAGCAGCGCCGGGGTGCGTTCGCGCAAGGTGGCGGCGTCGATGCCGAAGTAGCGGCCGAAGACCCGCAGGTTTTCGGTGCAGGTGAAGTCGGGGTCGAGGTTGTCGAACTGCGGCACCACGCCGACGCGCATGCGCGCCTCGCGGGCGCGGGCCGGCACCGGCTCGCCGCACAGCGTGATCTGGCCGGCATCGGGCGTGGTGAGCCCCAGCGCGCAGCGCAGGGTGGTGGTCTTGCCGGCGCCGTTGGGGCCGAGCAGGGCAAAGCACTCGCCCGGGGCGACGCTGAGCGAAAGCTGGTCGACGACGGTGTGCGCGCCGTAGCGCTTGACCAGTCCGTCGATGCGCAGGGGCGAGGCCACCGCGCGCGTGGCGGCCGGCATCAGGCCGGCGGACGGGTGCTGACGAAGCTGTCGCGCTGGCCGATGCGGGCCAGGAATGCCTTCAGCCGGGGATAGCGGGCGCGCCAGTCGAGGCCGGGGGCACGCAGGTCGAGGTACTCGAGCGCGCAGCCGACGGCGACATCCGCCAGGCTGATCTGGTCGTCATGGAAGAACTCGCCGCTCAGTTGCGCTTCGAGCCGCGTCAGGGCGCGGGTGATCTTGTCGTGCTGGCGGTCGATGCTGCTTTGCAGCCGGGCCTCGGCGGGGCGCATCGTTTCGAGGTAGGCGAGTACCGCCGCATCGAGGATGCCGTCGGCCAGCGCTTCGGTCTGACGGACCCGCACGGCCGGCATGCCGGCCTGGGGAATGAAATGGGGCGCGACATCGAGGGCTTCGAGAAAGCCGGCGATGACCGGCGAGTCGAAGAAGGTCTCGCCGTCGTCGGTCTCGAGCACCGGCACCTTGCCCAGCGGGTTGAGCGCGGGCACCGAGGTGGCGGTCTCCCAGGGGGAGTCCACCACCAGGTCGCAGGGAATCTGCTTTTCGGCCAGCAGGATGCGGATCTTGCGCGCGTAGGGGCTGGTGAGCGAGGCGGTCAGTTTCATGGCGGCATCCGGTTACAGGGGAGCCCAGCGTTGATGGATGAGGTCGCGGAGATGGTGCAGCTTGCCGTGGAAGAAGTGGTCGGCACCGGGCACGACGACAATCGGCAGCACCTGCGGCCGGGCCCAGTCGAGCACATTGGCCAGCGCCACGGTCTCGTCCGCTTCGCCATGGATGACCAGGGTGTCGGCCGGCACGGTTTCGGTGCTGTACTGGCGGGCGCCGGTCACTTCACCGGTGGCCAGGCCCACCAGCACCATGCGCTCGACCGGCGTCACGCCGTCGGCCAGGCGCTTGGCCACGCGGGTCTGGACGAAGGCACCGAACGAGAAGCCGCCGAGGGCCAGCGGCAGCATGCCCCAGCGCGAATGCGCCCAGGCGATCACCGACAGCAGGTCTTCGGTCTCGGCAACGCCGTGGTCGTGCGTGCCTTCGCTCTTGCCGACGCCGCGAAAATTGGGGCGCAGCGTGGCATAGCCCAGGTCGCGCAGGGTGCGGGCCAGGGTATGGGCCACCTTGTTGGTGTTGGCGCCGCCGAACAGCGGGTGCGGGTGCGCCACCAGGGCAATGCCGCGCACCTCGGCGGGGGCGTCGATCAGCACCTCGATGGTGCCCGCCGGTCCGTTGAGCAGGGCCGACTCGGTCGGCTGGGGCTTGTTCATGGCGCGCCCTCAGATGCGCAGGCGCGCCACCACGCGCCCGCCGACCAGGTGTTCGTCGATGATTTCGTCGATGTCTTCCTTGTCGACAAAGGTGTACCAGACCTCTTCGGGATAGACGACCAGCACCGGCCCCTCGTCGCAGCGGTCGAGGCAGCCGGCCTTGTTGATGCGCACCTTGCCCTTGCCCTTCAGGCCGAGCTTGGCGATGCGCTCCTTGGCGTAGGTCTGCAGTTCGCTGGCGCCGTGGGCGTTGCAGCAGGTGTCGCCGGCCTCGCGCTGGTTACAGCAGAAGAAAACGTGATGCGAAAAATAGCTCATGGGCAGGCCTCCGGTCAGTGGCGACCATTATAGCCACGACCTGCCGGGGGCTTCAGCGAGGGGTGGTGCGGCGCAGGTTGACTGCGCTCAGGTAGGCCAGCGCCAGGAAGGGCCAGAGGCTGGCCACCAGGTGGGTGAGGCCGCTGAAGTTGAGGAAGTGGCCCTGGTTGATCAACGCCTGGTTGAAGCTCAGGTAGGGGTTTTCGGGGGCCACGTTGACCAGTACCGTGCCGGCCAGCAATGCGATGGCGGCCAGGGTCTGGCGCAGGGCGTGGGGCAGGGCCAGGGTGGCGGCGAGCACCGGCAGGCCGGCGCCCAGTCCGGCGATGGCGCCGGGGGTGAGCCACAGCAGCGGGCGCGGCGGAATGTAGAAGCTGGTGGCGGCCAGGGTGCGTGCGCCCAGGCCGAGGCAGATCAGCACCACGAGGGTCAGCGAAAAACGCTGCAGGCAGGCGCGGGCGACCAGGCCGATGGCCACCAGGTGGGTGGCGACGATGGCCGCCTCCAGGCGCATGAAGCGCTCGGGGCTGAAGGGCAGCGGCGCCGGCAGGTCGAACAGCCGGCGCAGATCGCCGACCGAGAACAGCAAGGTCTCGGGCGAGAGCTGGGCCAGCAGCCACAGCGCCAGCAGCACCACGCCGAGGTCGCCGAGATGGCCGTCGAGCAGACGCTTGTCGTGCCACTGGTGGAGCCAGCCGCGGGTGTCGAAGATGCGCCGGCCGAGGGCGGCGCCGATGAGCGCGCCGAGCAGCCCGCCGAGCGTGTTGGCACCGAGGTCGACATTGGAGGCGACTCGGGTGGGCAGGAAGTTCTGCAGGGTCTCCAGCGACAGGCTCAGCATGGCGCAGATCAACACGGTCAGCATTACCGCGCGCGGTCGCGGCCAGCGCTCGGGCCAGGCGGCGGTGAGCACGAAGCCGAGCGGGATGAAGCCGAGCACGTTGAGGACGATGTCCTCGACCCGGTAGTAGATCGGCCACGGCGCGAGGAGGTAGTCGAACAGCGGCAGCCCCTGCGTTTTCCATCCGGTGAAGGGGTGGAGGCAGGCATAGGCGACCAGCAGGCCGTAGGCCAGGGTCAGGTAGCGGGGCAGCTGGGTGGAGGCGCGCACACGTTGGGCGGTCGGAGACCGGGCTGCGAAGAAGGCCCGATTGTACGCGCAGCGGCCCGCGGACGCGGGCCGGAGAACCCTCAGGCGGCGGGGCTGCCCAGGCGCGGCGGTTTGAAGCGCGCCAGCACGGCGGCCGGTTTGGTGGCGGCGATGAGCGCGTCCCAGTCCACGGCGTCGAGGGTGTTCTTGACCAGCAGGCCGATGTCGGTGTCGCCTTCCATGACCAGGCGGCGGCTGAAGAACAGGGTGTCGGCGTCTTCCTCGCGCAGCGCCAGGGCGAGGTAGTCGCGGGTGGCGGCGCGCAGGGTGAGGTCGGCCTTCTGGCGGTCAAAGCGCGGGCGGAAGCCGCGGGCCGACAGGGTGAAGCGCAGGCTCAGCCCGGCATCGGTGACGTCCAGCTGCAGGCGCTTGCCGGTCAGCGGTTCGAGGTCATCCTTGGGCAGGATGCGGCCGAGCGCCAGGTTCAGCGCGCCGACCAGCGCCAGGGTGGGCGGCAGTTGCGGCAGGCGGGCGACCACGCGGCCGACGGCCGGGGGCACACGAAAGGCGGGGATGTTGGCCATGATCGATCTCCGGAGGCCGCGCTCAGGCGGCGGCAACGTATTGTTCGAGGCCCGGCTTGCCATGCCAGAAGCCGTTGCAGGGCGCTTCGGGCATCAGCGCCTGGGACTGGGCGAAGGCGTCGGCAGGGGCGATGTCGCCGTCGATGGCGCGGCGGAACAGCGCCAGCAGCTCGGGCATGTGCGCGGACTGCGGCAGCACGCGCAGCACATCGACGCCCGAGGCCTGCAGCGCCGGCAGGTCGCCGAGCAGGTTGTAGACCTTGGCCGACTGCGTCTGGATGCCGTTGAGCGTCAGGAAGGCTTCGCCTTCGCGGGTTTTCAGGGGCATGCCCTCGGCGTGCTGCAGGCAGCGGAACTCGCAGGTGTCTTTCTGCAGGTTGAAGTGGCGGGCGGTGAAGCAGCGTGCCGAGTAGGCCAGCGGCAGGCGGCCGTAGGCGGTGACTTCCACCTCCGGGCGCGGCTCGCAGGCGGCGAGCAGGCCGTCCATGGCCTCGCGCGCCATCTCCGGCGGCACCGCCCAGCGGGTGGCGCCCTGGTCGGCGAACACGGCCATGGTCTCGGGGTTGAACACATTGAGTGTCGGCCCGGCGACCCAGTGCCGGTGGCCGGCGCGGATCAGTGCCTGCACGGCGGCCATGTCGTTGGCCTCGACCCGGAAGTCCGGCTGGCCGACCAGCTTGCGCAGCACTTTCAGGTCCGACTCGGATTCGATCAGCACCAGCGAGGAAAACACCACCTCCTTGCCGGCCTCGGCGAGCACACGGGCGACGTCGAACCAGTCGTCGAGGCGCATTTCATGCCGGCGGGAGCACACCGATTCGCCGACATAGACGATGTCGACCGGCGATTCGGCCACGTCGGCGTAGAAGTCCATCATGGCCTGGCGCGGCCAGTAGTATTGATGCGGTCCGAGGGCGAGTTTCATGGGCACGACTTATTTCCAGGGGCGGTAGTAGGCGCCGAGCGTGTGGCTCTGGCCTTCGGAGACATTGTTGAGCGCGGTCATCCATTCGGGCTGGACGGCGAAGCGTTCGCCGTCGGCCTTGAGGCGGTCGATGGCGGCGCGCCACACGCGGGTGACCTGCTGCACATAGGCCGGGCTGCGCTGGCGGCCCTCGATCTTGATGGCGCGCACGCCGGCGCGGGCCAGGTCGGGCAGCAGCTCCAGGGTGTTCAGGCTGGTTGGCTCTTCGATGGCGTAGTAGGTGTCGTCACCGACGGCGAAGCGGCCCTTGCACAGGGTGGGGTAGCCGGCGCGCTCGTCGTCGCCGAAGCGATCGATGAGGATGCCGTTGAGCCGGGTTTCCATGCCCGTGGGGGTCTGTTCCCAGCGCACATGCTTGCCCGGCGAGCAGGCGCCGTTGCAGTTGGGCGACTCACCCGTGGCGTAGGCTGACAGCGAGCAGCGCCCCTCGACCATCACGCACAGGCCGCCAAAGCCGAAGACTTCGATCTCGACCGGGGTGTTCTTGATGACGTGTTCGACCTGCGGCAGCGACAGCACGCGCGGCAGCACGGCGCGCTGGATGCCGAACTGCTCGTGGTAGAAGTTGATGGCTTCGTAGCTGGTGGCCGAACCCTGCACAGACAGGTGCAGGCGCAGCGCCGGGTGGGTGCGGTTGGCGTAGCGCATCAGGCCCGGGTCGGCCAGGATCACGGCGTCGACGCCCATGTCGGCGGCGGTGTCGATGGTTTTCGTCCACTCGGGCCAGTTGCCGGCCTGCGGGTAGGTGTTCAGCGCCAGCAGCACCTTGCGGCCGCGGTCGTGGGCATAACGGATGCCCTCGCGCATGCTCGCGTCGGTGAAGTTCAGGCCGGTGAAGTTCCGCGCGTTGGTGGCGTTCTTGAAGCCGACGTAAACACAGTCGGCGCCCGCGTCGACGGCGGTTTTCAGGGCGGGCAGGCTGCCGGCGGGGCAGACGAGTTCGATCGGAGGGGTGGCAGTCATGGCGGCAGCAAGAAAAAGTGCCGCCAGAGTCTAGGGCCTGGCTCGGGAATTGGGATTGATACGTGTCAATCGACCGGGCCCGCCGGGGCGCCGGTCGTGCAATGCCCGCGTGTCGGCGGGCATTGCCGCCTTAACGGTAGTGCGACTGCCGGCCTGCGAAACCGCCGATCAGCATGCCCACCGCGCTCACGCACAGGCCGGCCAGTTGCGGCGGAACGATGCCTTCGGGGGCGATGAACTCGAGCGCGATCCAGGCGGAGAGGCCGAAGACGATGGCCAGGGCAGCGCCGAGGTTGTTGGCGCGGCGCCAGTACAGGCCGGCGGCGAGCGGGACGAAGGCGGCGGCGAGGGTGACCTTGTAGGCGTTCTCGACCATTTCATGGATCGAGCTTTCGGTCTGCATCGCATAGCCGGTGACGATGATGGCGAACACCACCACGGTGACCCGGGTCAGCTGCAGGAAGGCGTGGTCGCTGAGGTTGGGCATGAAGCCGCGCAGGATGTTCTCGGAGAAGGTCACCGACGGGGCCAGCAGCGTGCCGGAGGCGGTACTCATGATCACCGACAGCAGCGCGCCGAAGAAGATCACCTGGGCGCCGAAGGGCAGGTGGTTGAGGATCAGGTTGGGCAGGATCAGCTGCGAATCCTCTTCCATGTAGCGGGCCACCAGCGAGGGGTCGATCTGGGTCGCGGAATAGGCCAGGAACAGCGGGATGGCGGCGAACAGGAAGTAGGCGATGCCGCCGAGCACCGTGCCATTGACGGCGATGCGCTCGTTGCGCGAGGAGTTGGCGCGCTGGAAGACGTCCTGCTGCGGAATCGAGCCGAAGGCCATGGTCAGCAGTGTGGCTACCCAGGCAATGATGGCGCCGATGTTGGCCTCGGGCAGCCATTCGAACTTGCCGGCCGCAGCCGCGTGGCTGATCACCTTGCCGGCGCCGCCGGCCAGATCGGACACTTCCCAGGCGATGTAGATCAGGCCGAGGACGATGACGATCATCTGCACGAAGGTGGTGATGGCCACCGACCACATGCCGCCGAACAAGGTGTAGAGCAGCACCACGGTGGCGCCGATCATCATGCCCTGATTCATGCTGACGCTGCCGTCGGTGAGCACGTTGAACACCAGCCCGAGGGCGGTGATCTGCGCCGACACCCAACCCAGGTAAGACACTACGATGCACATCGAGAGGATCAGCTCGGTGGTGCGGTTGTAGCGGCGGCGGAAGAAGTCGCCGAGGGTGAGCAGGTTCTGGCGGTACAGCCGGCGGGCGAAGAACAGGCCGAACAGGATCAGGCACAGCGAGGCGCCGAGGGGGTCGGAGATCAGCCCGTGGAAGCCTTCCTCGAGGAAGGTGGCGGAGATGCCGAGCACGGTTTCGGCGCCGAACCAGGTGGCAAAGACCATGGCGACGACGATGTACAGCGGCAGGTTGCGGCCGGCGACGATGTAGTCCTTCGCGCTATGGACCCGCATGGCGGCCACCAGACCGATACCGATGGACAGGACGAGGTAGGCAGCGACAAGCCAGAGCAGCATGGCGGTGGGCTCCAGAGCAGATGCGGATGGGCAGGGCCTGCGGGAGCGGCCTGCGCGTTTTTTCGGCGCGATTTTAGCAACGATGTCCGGCGGGAGGGCGGTTTTTTTACCGCATCATGCCGGGATCGTGGCAGATCATGCCGCGATCATCATCCGCCACCGGCCAGTCGCCACAGCTCCAGCGCCAGCACGGCCGCCAGCAGCGTGCCGATCACCGTCAGCGCCAGGGTCTGGCGACGCTGCGCGCGGGCCAGGCGGGCCATGTCGAGGCGGGCGGCCTCGATGCGGTCGGGCGTGCTCAGCGCGTGATGGATCAGGCGCGGCAACTGCGGCAGCGTGGTGGCCCAGCAGGGGGCTTCTTCCTTGACATGGCGGAGCAGCGCGCCGAAGCCGACCTGGTTGCCCATCCAGCGCTCGAGGAAGGGTTTGGCGGTGGTCCACAGGTCCAGCTCGGGGTCGAGCTGGCGGCCGAGGCCCTCGATGTTGAGCAGCGTTTTCTGCAGCAGCACCAGCTGGGGCTGCACTTCCATCTCGAAGCGGCGTGCGGTCTGGAACAGGCGCAGCAGCGTCTTGCCGAAGGAGATGTCCTTCAGCGGCTTGTCGAAGATCGGTTCGCACACCGCGCGGATGGCCGATTCGAACTCGTCCACCCGGGTGTGCGCCGGCACCCAGCCGGCGTCGATGTGCGCCTGGGCGACGCGCTTGTAGTCGCGCTGGAAGAAGGCCAGGAAGTTCTGCGCCAGGTAGTTCTTGTCGACGTCGGTGAGCGTGCCCATGATGCCGAAATCGAGCGCGATATAGCGCCCGTCGGCATGCACGAAGATGTTGCCCGGATGCATGTCGGCATGGAAGAAACCGTCGCGGAACACCTGGGTGAAGAAGATCTCCACCCCCGCGCGCGACAGCGCCGACAGGTCGGTGCCCTGGGCCTGCAGCGCCTGGGTGCGCGAGATCGGCACGCCGTGCATGCGCTCCATCACCATCACCGACTTGCCGCAGTAGTCCCAATACACCTCGGGCACCACCAGCAGTTTGGAGTCGGTGAAGTTGCGCCGCAGCTGCGAGCAGTTGGCCGCCTCGCGCATCAGGTCGAGCTCGTCGCGCAGGTGCTTGGCGAACTCGGCCACCACCTCACGCGGCTTCAGGCGCCGCCCCTCGGGCCACAGGCGGTCGAGCAGGGTCGCGCCAGCGTCGAGCAGCGCCATGTCATGGGCGATGACGCGTTCGATGCCCGGGCGCAGCACCTTGATCGCCACCTCGGTGCCGTCGTGCAGGCGCGCGAAATGCACCTGCGCCACCGAGGCCGAGGCCACCGGCGTGCGGTCGAACTGGGCAAAGACCTCGTCGACCGGCCGGCCGTAGAGCTTCTCGATGACCGCGATGGCCTCCTCGCTGGGGAAGGGCGGCACGCGGTCCTGCAGCAGGGCCAGTTCCTCGGCGATGTCCAGCGGCAGCAAGTCGCGGCGGGTCGACAGCATCTGGCCGAACTTGACGAAGATCGGGCCGAGCGACTCCAGTGCGCGGCGCAGGCGCACCGCACGCGGCTCCGAGAAGTGCCGCCAGAAGAAAACGATGCGCCACAGCCGCACCAGCTGGCCGCTGCGGTCGGCGGTGAGCACCATGCGATCCAGCCCGAAACGCAGGCTGACGACGACGATTTTGGCAAGACGCAACAGACGCACGGGCGGGGCCAACAAAAGCAAAAGCGCAATTGTGCCCCAAAGCTCCCGCAAGGGGCGCGCCGTGTCGGCAGCTCGCCTTGCTCTCGGGAGACCACATGCTTTAATCAGAAGAAGCCATCGTCATGACCGGGGCCGGCGTGTGCCCGCCCGATGACGCCGGCAGCGAGGTGAGATCATGAGCAAACGTGCTTTGACCATCGGGATCAACGACTACCCCGGTACCGATGGCGATCTGTCGGGCTGCGTCAACGATGCCCAGGACTGGGCCGCCGTGCTCGGCGGCAAGGGCTACGCCGTCACCACCCTGCTCGACGAGGCCGCCACGCGCGAGGCCATGGTCGAGAAAATCGGCGACCTGATCGCCGGCTCGGCCAAGGGCGATTCGCTGATCATCACCTACTCCGGCCACGGCACCTGGGTGCCCGACCGCTCCGGCGACGAGGCCGACGGCCGTGACGAAGCGCTGTGCCCGCACGACATCGGCGACGGCAAGATCCTGCTCGACGACGACCTGCGCGCCCTGTTCGACCAGCGTCCCGCCGGTGTGCGGGTGGTGCTCATCTCCGACAGCTGCCACTCCGGCTCGGTCACCCGCGGCGACGAGGTCGACCTCGACCCCGGCCTGCCGCGCGCCCGCTTCCTCCCGCCCGCCAGCTGGATGAGCCTCAGCGCGCTGGCCGCCACCCGCAGCCGGCCGTCGGCCCTGATGGGCGGCATGACCCGCGCCGGCGGCGACCTGCTGCTGGCCGGCTGCCGCGACACCGAATTCAGCTGGGACACCCAGTTCCGCGGCCGCCCCAACGGCGCCTTCACCTACTACGCCATCAAGACCCTCCACACCCTGCTGCCTGGCGCCAGCTACCAGCAGTGGTTCCGTGCCATCAGCCACTACCTGCCCTCGACCCGCCTGCCGCAGACCCCGCAGATCTTCGGCTCGCGCACCGCCCGCCATTTCGAACTCTTCTCCTGATCCCGCCCGCACAAGGAACGTGCCCATGCCCGCCACCCCCCGTTTTCGTCTCCGCGGCAGCCCTGCCGCCGCCCGCCAACCCGTGACCGAGGCGGTCGGCGTCACCTCGGCGCGGCGGATCGTGCCGGGCGCCGCCCGCAGTGGCGAGGCGGTGAGCGAGGTCGATGCCGATGCCGTGCTGCGGGTCGAGCTGGAAAACGGCTTCGTGCTGTGGTCGCGCGCCGACGACCTGCTGCGCGAGCGCGGTCAGCGCAGCGTCGGGCGCGATGGCGAAGCCGAATGGCAACTCGACTTCGGCCCGCGGTCCGGGCAGGCCGCGGCGGGGACGTCACGCGGCTGGCTGGGCCTGGGCGTGCGCTTGCTCGATGTGTTCGGCGTCGACCTCAAGGGCCTGGCGGCCGCCAAGCTCGGCCAGGCACTCGAAGCGCGCGCACTCAAGGGCGCGCCGGGGCTGTACCGGGTGGCGCTCGATGGCGCCTCGCCCGATCTCCAGCCCGCCGGCGCCACGCTGCCCGCGGCGCCGACGCCACTACTGGTCTTCCTGCACGGCACCGGCTCCAGCACCACCGGCAGCTTCGGCGCCTTGTGGGAGAAAGACAATGCCGCCGGCGCCGCGCTGCGCACCCGGTTGGCCGAGCGCTACGGTGAGCGCGCCTACGGCCTGGAACACCGCACGCTGACCGAAAGCCCGATCACAAACGCCCTGGCGCTGGCGCGTGCCCTGCCCGAGGGCGCCGAGGTGCACCTGGTCAGCCATTCGCGCGGCGGCCTGGTCGGCGAGTTGCTATGCCTCGGCATGCGCGACGCCGACAGCGAACCGCTCGACGGCAAGCTGATCGACACCTTGTTTGCCGCTGACCGCACCGTCGCCGAGCAGATCGGCCTGTCGCCGCTCGATACCGCCGCCGCCAAGGCGCGCGACGCCGCCTACGACGCCGACCGGCTGGCGCTCAAGGCGCTGATCGCCGAACTCGACGCCAAGCGGCTGCGCATCACCCGCTTCGTGCGGGTGGCCTGTCCGGCGCGCGGCACCACGCTGGCCGCCGGCCGGCTCGACCGCTGGCTGTCGGTGCTCGACTTCCTCGCCGGCGGCGGGCTGTTCGGCGAGGCGCTCGACTTCCTGCTCGCCGTGGTCAAGGCGCGTACCGATCCGCGCACCCTGCCCGGCGTCGAGGCGATGATGCCCGGCTCCGCGCTCACCCGCTTGCTGCAGTCGCCCGATCTGGCCGTCACCGCCGACCTGTCGGTGATTGCCGGCGACATCGAAGGCGACTCGCTGTGGCAGCAGGTCAAGCTGCTGGCCACCGACTGGTTCTACGGTGCCGACCACGACCTGGTGGTCAACACCGGCTCCATGCTCGGCGGCCTGCGCCGCCCCGAGGGCGCGGCGCGCTACCTGCGCGATGCCGGTGGCGAGGTCAATCACTTCCGTTACTTCACCAACGAAAAGACCGTCAAGTGGCTCGGCCACGGGCTGACCCGGCCGGAAGGCAACGATGGCGGCTTCCTGCCCATGGCCACGGCCCCCCACGAGGCGCCGCGCTGGCGCGAGGCCGTGCGCCGCAGCCGCGCCGGCGGCACCCCGCGGCCGCTGGCGGTGGTGCTGCCCGGCACCATGGGCAGCGTGCTGCAACAGCGTGGCGAAACCGTATGGATCGACTACTGGCGCCTGCTGCGCGGCCAGCTCAAGCGCCTGCGCATGGGCCAGCCCGATGTCGAGCCGATCGATCTGGTGGGCGACTTCTACGGCCCGATGGTCGAGTTCCTCGCCCGCAGCCACCGGGTTGAAATCTTCCCCTACGACTGGCGCCAGTCGGTCACCGCGGCCGCCGCCCGGCTGGCCGAGGCGCTGGCGCAATGGCTGCCGGAGGTGGAAGCCAGCGGCCAGCCGGTGCACCTGGTGGCGCACTCGATGGGCGGCCTGGTGGTGCGCGCGATGATCGCCGACGGCGGCGCCGGCACCGCCGTGTGGCAGCGCATCACGGCCCTGCCCAACAGCCGCTTCGTGATGCTCGGCACGCCCAACCTCGGTTCGCACGAGGCGGTGCGCTGGCTCACCGGCTGCAATCCCACCCAGCAGAAGCTGGCGCTGCTCGACCTGACCCAGACCACCACCGGCGTGACCGAGATCGTGCGCGACTATCCCGGCCTGCTCGAGTTGCTGCCCTTCGACCCCACCGGCGCCGACTTTGCCGACGCCGCGCGCTGGAAGGCGCTCAAGGCCGAGCTGTCGGCGGTGTGGCCGCTGGCCGATGCCGCCGCCTTGCGCGAGGCGCGCAAGACCTGGCAGCGCCTGCTCGATGCGCCCGCCGACCCGCGCCACATGATCTACCTGGCCGGCTGCCAGCCCGCCACAGTGGTCGACTACCGCGTCGAGGCATCGCGCGACTGGGACCCGGCCGGCGAGCGCCGGCTGGTGTTCGACGCCACCGCCGAAGGCGACGGCACCGTCACCTGGGCCTCGGGGCGGCTGCCCGGCGTGCCGGTGTGGTATGTCGAGGACACCGCGCACGACGCCTTGTGCACCCAGAAGCGCGCCTTCCCCGGCCTGCTCGACCTGCTCATGACCGGCACCACCCGTCGCCTGCCCGCCACGCCACCGCAGCGCACCCGTGCCGGCGTGGTCGAGCCGACCCGCTTCCCGATGCCGGTGGCGCCGTTTACCGATGACTTCCCCGACGAGGCGGCTGTGCGTGCGCTCGGCTTCGGCCCCGGCCGGCCACGGTCCGAGGCGGCTCCCTCGGCCGCAGCGCCCACGCTGGCGGTGAGCATCCGCCACGGCGACCTGGCCTATGCGCGCTACCCGGTGCTGGTCGGCCACTACGCCGGCGACACCATCGTCAGCGCCGAGGCGGCGGTCAACCAGCGCCTTGGCGGCGCGCTGGCGCAGCGGCTCAACCTTGGCATGTATCCGGCCGCCAACGGCACGCATGCGCTGTTCTTCAACGAAGTGCCCGAGCACAAGCCCTCGGGCGCCATCGTGGTCGGGCTCGGCCTGGTCGGTGAGCTGTCGCCGGGCCTGCTCGAGGCCGGTGTGCGCAGCGCGCTGCTCGACTTCGCCCTGCAGGTGGCGCAGTGGCCCGATGACCTGCGCTTCGGCCCGGCCTCGGCGCCGCGCTCGGCCGCCGTCAGCTGCCTGCTGGTCGGCTCTGGGGCCGGCGGCATGCCGGTGAGCGCCTCGGTCGATGCGATCCTGCGCGGGGCGGTGTCGGCCAGCGCGGCCCTGGTCGAGCAGGGGCTGGAGAACCGCGTGGTGATCGACGCGGTGGAATTCATCGAGATCTACGAAGACGTGGCCATCTCGGCGGCCGAAGGGCTGGAGGCCTGCCTGCACGATGGCGACCTGGCCGGCAAGGCGCGCTGGGCACCGCGCGACATCCAGAGCGGCGAGGGCCGGCGCCGGCGGGTGCGGTGTGACGAGACGCCCGACTGGTGGCACCGGCTGGAGATCATCGAAGAGCCTGGCCGCGAGGCGCTGCGCTTCATCTTCGCCACCGACCGCGCCCGTGCCGAAGAAACCCTGATGGCCGGCCAGCTCGAACTGGCCGATGCCTTCATCGCCCAGGCCTCGGCCTCGCCGGCGGCCAACAGCGAGATCGCCAAGACCTTGTTCGAGATGTTGCTGCCCAACCGCCTCAAGGAGATGGCGCCGCGTCAGACCAACATGGTGGTGATGGTCGACGACCGCTCGGCGCGCTATCCGTGGGAACTGCTCGAGAACCGCTGGAGCGTGGGCGACCGGCCCCCGGCCGTGGCGGCCGGGCTGGTGCGCCAGCTCAAGGCCAGCCAGTTCCGCCAGCAGCCGGCGCATGCGCCGCATGCCAAGGCCTTGGTGGTCGGCAACCCCGACCTCGACGGCTGGCCCGCCTTTGCCGACTTGCCTGGCGCCCGCCAGGAGGCCGACACCGTGGTCGGCATGCTGCGCAGCGGCGGCTTCGAGGTGCGCGAGAGCATCGACGAACGGGCCGACTCGATCCTCGCCGGCCTGCATCGCGACGCCTGGCGCATCCTCCATCTGGCCGGGCACGGCGTGCACGAGATGGCCTCCGGCCGGGGGCGTGTCGTCTCCGGCATGGTGATCGGCCGCGATGCCGTGCTCACCCCGGGCGATGTCGAGCAGATGCGCTGGGTGCCCGAACTGGTGTTCATCAACTGCTGCCACCTGGGCAAGACGGCGCGCAGCGAGCCGGCGCGCTTCAACATCCTGGCCGCCAACCTCGCCGTGCAGTTCGTGCGCATGGGCGTGAAGGCCGTGGTTGCCGCCGGCTGGGCGGTGGACGACGCCGCGGCCAACGCCTTCGCGGCCAGCTTCTACAAGCACCTGCTCGCCGGCCAGCCCTTTGGCGAAGCGGTGCGCGCCGCTCGCGAGGAGGCGTGGACCAGCTTCCCCGGTATCAACACCTGGGGCGCCTACCAGTGCTATGGCGACCCGAGCTACCGCCTGCGTGGCCAGGGCGGGGCGAGTACGCCGCGGGCGGCGCGGCCGTTCTATGCGCCGTCGGAACTGGTGGTGGCGCTGGAAAACCATGTCCAGTGGGTGCAGATGCAGGTGCAGCGCCATGGCGGCGATGCCGACGAGCTGGCGGGGCTGCGCGATGGCATCGCGGCGATTCTTGCCCGCGTGCCGCAGGCCTTGTCCGACCGCTGGCTGGCGCGGGCCGATGTGGCCGCGGCGATCGGCTTTGCCTGGGGCGAGACCGGCGCCTTCGCCGAAGCGGTCGATTGGCTGAACCGTGCGCTGGGGTATGACGAGGGCGACTGCCCGGTGCGCGCCGTCGAGCAATGCGCCAACTTCAAGGTGCGCCTGGCCGGCCAGGCGTGGACGGCCCTGCGTGGCGCGTCCAGCGCCGACGAGGGGCGCCGGGCCGAGCTGGTGACGCGCATCGAGGAGGCCATCGCCGAACTTGATCTGATCTGCCGCCGCGCGCCGACCGAAGAGCGCTACACCCTGCTCGGCAGCGCCTGCAAGCGCCTGGCCTGGCTGCATGCGGCCGAGGGGCCGCGGCTCGAGGCGCTGATCAACATGGGCAACTACTACCGGCTGGCGATGGAGGCGGCCGGCAAGGGGCGGTCGATCTACGGCTTCACCAACTGGGCGCTGGCCGAGGTGCTGGCCATCACGCTCGGCGGCAGCGCCGGCACCAGCGCGGCGATCCTGCTCGAAGAATGCGAGGCGATGATCGAGGTGGCGCGGGCCAAGAACGCCGCCAATCCCAACTTCTGGGATGCCGCCAGCGAGGCCGACTGCGCGCTGGTGCGGCTGATTGCCAGCGATCCGCGCACCCGCGCCGCCCGCCGTGGTGCGGAGGACATCACCGCGCTCTACCGACGGGCGCTGGCGCGCGGGGCCAGCCCACGGCAGCGGGCGACGCTGCATGAGCATCTCGATTTCCTGGTGGCGCTGTGCGAGGGCGCGCGCAAGCCGGTGCGCGACGCGGTGACCGCGATCCGCGCCGGGCTGTGAGGCAGAGGGCCGCGACATGACCGACCATACCCAGACCCCCATCGCCGACTTCCACCGCGAGATGCTGGCACCGCGTGACCCGGTGTCGGCCAATTTCCTCGCCTACGAGCTGACCCGCTCCGAGCTGGCCGAGCGCCGCGGCATCGACAACACGTTTGAAACCGACCTCCAATTACAGGCCGCGGTGCATCTGGCGCGCGAGGTGCTGCAGCCGGTGCGTGACGAATTCGGCGCCTTCACCCCCAACAGCGTGTTCCGCTCGCAGGCGCTGGAGCGGGTGCTCAAGGACCGGCCGGCGAGCTGGATCAGCACCAGTCAGCACACCCTGGGCGGCGCCTGCGACATCGAGGTCCCCGGCGTGGCGACGCTGGACCTGGCGCGCTGGGTGGTCAAGCACCTGCGCGACTTCGACCAGGTGATCTGCGAGTGCTACGACCCGCGCAAGGGGCCGAACTCGGGCTGGGTGCACATCTCGCTCAAGCCGCCCGGATCGGGGGCGAACCGGCGGGTGGAGCTGAGCTACATCCGCGACCCGGGTTCGGGGCGGATGGTCTACGTACCGGGGCTGCGCGCGAGCGTCGCCTGAAAACATGTGAGTCAGTCCCGGCGCGTGCCGATGGCGGTGTTGCCCGCGCACGCGTCTTGCCCCCGGCGCCGTTCGCGGCGCTTGCTTCACAAGTTCGGTGTCCGGCCGTCGCCGCGCCGGAAGACGGCGAGGCTTCTTGTATAATGCGCGGTTTTCCAGCCTGATTCGTGCTCATGAGCGCCGACCCGAAAATCCTGATTGCCGACCTGCTGCGCGACGCCCTGAAGAGCGTGGCGCCAGACCACGCCGACGCCGCCATCGTGCTGGAGCGTCCGAAGCAGGCCAGCCATGGCGACTTCTCCTCCAACCTCGCGCTGCAACTGGCCAAGCCGATGCGCCGCAGCCCGCGCGATCTGGCCGCCCTGTTGCTGGCCGAGCTGCCGGCCTCGAAGCAGGTGGCCAAGGTCGAGGTGGCCGGTGCCGGCTTCATCAACTTCACTCTGGCGGCCGATGCCAAGACCTCGGTGGTCAATGCCGTGCTGACCCAGGGCGCGAACTTCGGCCGTGGCGCGGCAACCGGCACCAAGGTGCAGGTCGAGTTCGTCTCCGCCAACCCGACCGGTCCGCTGCATGTCGGTCACGGCCGCGGTGCCGCCTACGGCGCCTCGCTGGCCGCGGTGATGGATTTTGCCGGCCACACCGTGTCACGCGAGTATTACGTGAATGACGCCGGCCGGCAGATGGACATCCTGGCGCTGTCGACCTGGCTGCGCTACCTGGCCTTCTTCGACATCAACGTGCCGTTCCCGCCCAACGCCTACCAGGGCGGCTACGTGGTCGACATGGGGCGCGAGATCCGCGATGCGCACGCCGACCGCTTCGCCAAAGTCACCGCCGAACAGGTGCTCGCCGGCGTGTGCTCGGTCGAGGCCGACAAGGAAGACCATCTCGACGGCCTGATCGCCAATGCCAAGCGGCTGTTGGGCGAAGACTACCCGTGGATCCACGACTTCGCGCTCACCGAGCAACTGGGCGATTGCCGCGAAGACCTCGAAGGCTTCGGCGTGCACTTCGACAAGTGGTTCTCGGAAAAGAGCCTGTTCGACACCGGCCTGGTCGAGCGCGCGGTGGTCCAGCTCGAGAAGCAGGGCCACATCTATGTGCAGGACGGCGCCAAGTGGTTCCGCTCCACCGCCTTCGGCGACGAGAAGGACCGTGTCGTGCAGCGCGAGAACGGGCTGTACACCTACTTTGCCTCCGACATCGCCTACCACCTGAACAAGTACGAGCGCGGCTTCGACCGCATCATCGACATCTGGGGCGCCGACCACCACGGCTACATCCCGCGGGTGCGCGGCGCGGTGCAGGCCATGGGCCTGCCGCCCGAGAAGCTGGAAGTGGCGCTGGTGCAGTTTGCGGTGCTCTACCGCAACGGGCAGAAGGCGGCGATGTCCACCCGCTCGGGCGAGTTCGTCACCCTGCGCGACCTGCGCAAGGACGTGGGCAACGACGCCTGCCGTTTCTTCTACGTGCTGCGCAAGAGCGACCAGCACCTGGATTTCGACCTCGACCTGGCCAAGAGCCAGAGCAACGAGAACCCGGTGTATTACATCCAGTACGCCCATGCCCGCATCTGCTCGGTGCTCTCGCAGTGGAGCGGGGTCGAGCGCGACCTGCTCGAGGTTGAGCTGGGGCGTCTCGAAGGCGAGCGCGAACTGGCCCTGTGCGCGCGCCTGGCCGCCTTTGCCGAGGTGGTGCAGTCGGCCGCGGCCGACTACGCGCCGCACCAGGTGGCCTTCTATCTCAAGGATCTGGCCGGCGAGTTCCACAGCTGGTACAACGCCGAGCGCATGCTGGTCGATGACCAGGCCCTGATGCTGGCCCGTCTGGCC
>QQUN01000015.1 GCA_008501585.1 Pseudomonadota bacterium
AGCGACCAGCGCACTGCATGGTTGCCAGCGTTCCTGGCCTACTACAATGCCCGACGGCCTCACTCCGCTCTTGGATACCAGCCTCCAGCTTCCCGAATCCCCGGGAACAACCTATTGCAACTCAACAGCTAGGGCGCGCGTCCTAATGTGCATTAGGTCAACCGTCCTAATGCGCTCACAATGACATCTCCCACCACCCGCGAACAGATCGTCGAGGCCGCCGACCGGCTGTTCTACGAGCACGGATACGCGCGCACCTCCTTTGCCGACATTGCCGGCGCGGTGCAGATTTCGCGCGGCAACTTCTACTACCACTTCAAGACCAAGGACGAGATCCTCGACGCGGTGATTGCGCTGCGTTTGGCCAACACGCGCCGCATGCTGTTGTAGTGGGAGGCAGCCGACCCTCAGCCGGCGGCGCGTATCCGCAGCTTCATCCACATCCTGCTCGCCAACCGCGCCAAGATCATGCGCTACGGCTGCCCGGTGGGCACGCTGTGCGACGAGCTGGCCAAGCTCGATCACGTGGCCCAGGCGGCGGCCGCGGATATCTTCACCCTGTTTCGCGAATGGCTGCGCGGCCAGTTCGCGCAGCTCGGCCACGCCGCCGAGGCCGACGCGCTGGCCCTGCATGTGCTCGCCCGCAGCCAGGGCGTGGCCACGCTCGCCGCCGCCTTTCACGACGAGGCCTTCATCCGCCGGGAAGTCGCCGCGCTGGGCGACTGGCTCGATACCACGCTGGCGCACGCCTGAGCGGCCCCGTCTGACCTTCACACCCCACCGAGGAGCCCGACCATGTTCGTGGTACTGCTGCGTTTTTCCGACAACAAGGCCCGCGCCGCCGAGCTGATGGCCGCCCACAATGCCTGGATCCAGCAGGGCATCGACGACGGTGTGCTGCTGTTGGTGGGCAGCCTGCAACCCGCCGCGGGCGGCGCATTGCTCGCCCATGGCGTATCGCGCGCCGACCTCGACGCGCGTGTGCGCCAGGATCCTTTCGTGGACGCCGGCGTGGTGCGCGCCGAGATTCTCGAGATCGCGCCCCATCGTGCGGATGCGCGGCTGGGCTTTCTGCTCGACTGAGCCTAGACCTCGACACGACGAGCGCAACGATGAGCAAGACGATCCCCGGCCCCGACGGCCAGCCGCGCTGCCGCTGGTGCAGCGCGGCGCCCGAATTCTTCGCCTATCACGACACCGAATGGGGCTTTCCGGTAGATGACGACCGGCGCCTGTTCGAAAAGCTGTGCCTGGAGAGCTTCCAGTCCGGCTTGAGTTGGCGCACCATCCTCGCCAAGCGCGACAACTTCCGCCGCGCCTTCGATGGTTTCGACTTTCACCGCATCGCCGGCTACACGGAGGGCGACATCGCCCGCCTGCTGGCCGACGCAGGCATTGTGCGCCACCGCGGCAAGATCGACGCGGTCATCAACAACGCCCGGCGCGCGCAGGAACTGGTCGCCGAAGAAGGCTCGCTCGCCGCCTACGTCTGGCGCTTCGAACCCGACCCTGCCACCCAGCCCGACCCCCAAACCGCCTCCACCTCCGATGCCTCGATCACGCTATCCAAGGCTCTCAAGAAACGCGGCTGGCGCTTCGTCGGCCCCACCACCGTGCATGCCTTCCTGCAAGCCACGGGGCTGATCAACGACCATGTTGAGGGATGTGTGATTCGCGAGCGGGTTGAGGTGGTGCGGGCGGGGTTTGTGCGGCCTGGGGGGGGGGGGGGCTAAGTCACCAAGCGGCTGACGTGGGTGACAGTGGGGATGGGGTTTGAATCGCGGGGGTGTCACCGAAACCGCTGATGGGGATGTGTTTAACTCCGGTCAAACACCACCCGGCGGCGCACGTGTCCTTCGCTCTCCCGCCGGGTGTCGGTCATGGCCTTGACGGTGCGCTCGGTGAAAAAGTCTTCCATATCCAGTAGATCTTCGAAGTCGGAGTCATGCATGACCGGGAAGCTGCCGGGAGACTTGGCATCCTCGGCGAGCATGCGCTGTTCGAATGCGGTGAGCGCTTTGCCGCGACGTTGCTTGTCCTTGGCCAGTTGAAGCTTCTCGGCCTTGTCGTATGCACCCAATGGGCCGGCAAGATAAAACGAAGCGTGCGAATCGTGGACATGCTCGTCGAAGAAGGCATGCACAGGCTCGGGCACCTCGTGGGTACGCGCCGTTTCGTCGATGGCCGCCTGGTAAACAGGCGACAGCGCCACGGGGCCAGGCTGGCGGCCGGGCATGGGGTGCGTCGCACGGCGCCGGTCGATGTCATCCTTCCGGCGTTTGCTCTGCATCACCCGCGCCATGTCGCGCTGAAAATCCCCCTCGCTCGCGGTCAGGTCTTCCCGGTCTTGCGCGTTGGCGCGCTGATAGCTGGCCAGCGTCTTGAACTGCGGCGCGACCCGCAGCCGCCACCGCCAGTACAGGCGCATGTGCTTGAACAACAGGTCTTCGACCTTGGCCGCCGAACCGCTGGACCAGATGGCGTAGTCGCGGAAGCGGGTGGCGAGGACGGGGTCGATTTTGAGGTCGTCGACGACGTCACGGCGGTCATTGGCAATGAGCGCATCACTATCGAGTAGTGGCACCCCCGATTTGCGAGCCTCCAGATACATATTCACCTGCGGCACCTGCGATGCCAGTAGCGCCCGGTGGCCCGGCGCCTTGCCCTGCTCGCCCGGTGCATATCCACCGCCGACATCCGAATGTGCCCCGGGATAGACGATTTCGACGCAGTTGGCCGGATAGGTCGCGCCATCGCGCGCTGTGCTCAGTGGAAAGGACTTGCGGATCTCGTGTGCCGCCACATAGTGCACACAGCGCTCGATGGCCGCCGGAATCGCCATGGTGCCGTCGGCCCAGTCCATCAAGCCATCACCTCCGATGGGTGAAGAGTCCGCCAATCCCACCGAGGCGACCGTGTCGAACAGCCCCATGAACTGGAAACGGATCGGAATGCCACAAAAGGTGTAGCCGCCGCCCTCGGACTTGCAGCATTCCAGGATCCAGTTCGCCCAGGCACGGGCTTGCGCCGCACCACGCGAAAACCCGAAGATCGAAACGTTGATCAGTGTGATTTCCGGTTTCTGGTGTGCGATCGATTGCCTCAGGCGTCGCTCGGCATGTTGGAAAAAGGCCCGCCGTTTGCCGGAGAACACCGTCCAGCCGTTCTTGAGGACGTCGGGGTTTCGGATGGCGATCAGGGCCTCGTCGTCGGGGATCAAGTTGGATGTGCGAACCGCCCTATTGACCGCGTTATAGAGCTGGATCATGGCCCAATACAAACGTGCTTCGCCACCGGTAGCCATGGATTTTCCGCTGGACGACTCTGAGCTTTCGCCGATCTTGGGAAAGGGGGTTCCGACGCCTGGAACATAGAATGGAAAGTAGCCGTTCTGGTAGTCGTCGCGAAATGCATCATGGAGGACAACGATATTCGAGTGGCTGCGAGCATTGGGGTCTGGAACCAGTTCCTGGTCCCGATGCTTGTTGTTGTTCGTGCCATCGAAAAACATGCCGACCCAGATGGATTGCCGGCATGCTGGCTTGCTCATGTCCGGTAGGCAATTGAACGCACGGGTACGTTGAGCCTGCTCTCTCGCGGACAGCTTGCGAAGGCCGGGAAGATCAGAGGACGGTGTAATTACGCTCATCTTTGAAGGAACTCGTTGAACTCGTCATCGGTGAGCGGACGGGCGCCGCCCAGGCCTGCCGGGTGGTGAGGACTGTGGGCGCCGTACTTCGTGACATAAACCCGGATCTCGTCGTGCGGCAAAAAAAACACCTGAGTTTCATCTGGTTCGTCATAAGGTTCGATAGGCACGGTTTTCTTGAGGATCTTTGTCGGAACCTCCGGGTCGTGCCGACAGTTGCTCTTTCCTTCCGCATCAACACCTTTCGAACAATCACCACGACGCCACTCGATGGTTACCTGCAATCCCTCGAGCCATTTACGCGGAATCATTACGCAGCAAACCGAGCCGCCGCCACTGCCAAGACCCACCCCGCTTCCCCAGGTGCCATCGACATAAAATTCATGAATGCCATTGGGTGAAAAGTTGTAGGCAGCCAGCGAACTGGCCGCGACATTCGGATCGGGCCGGTCGTCATTGGTGACATCGCAGGCCGTCAGTGTCAGCAGGGTGAACAGGGCGATAAAGCGGCGGGTCCAGCGGCGGCTGGAGATAAGGCGGTGAGTCATGGGTGCTCCGAGGCTGAAGCCTTGGCGGAGTGTTCTGCCAGCGCTTCGATTTGATTCCAAATGTCATCATTCCATCCGGTCACCGCATCGGCAAAGCGTTTCGAGCCGCTGCGGGTGGCGTTGAAGGTTGCCGCCAGCGCCGGGAGGGTATGAAATCGCTCCGATGCGCTCCAGGCGAGCGTAATGAACTGGAGTTGATCGGGGGCGTCGTCAATGCCATACGTGCGGGCGATACCGAGCAGGGCGTCGAGCCGGTGCCACAGCGTGGCCGGATCTGCGGTAGGGATGATCTCGGGCGACTGGTCGCGGAGGATGTCGAAGAGCGTATCTGCTTCCGCCGCTTGCATGAGCGTGCCGAACTGTGCGTCGTCAAAGTGGATGCGCGTTTCGTCATGGGGCGGAGCGGTGGAGTCGACCGGGGTGAAGTTGATCGACTGAAGTGAGCCGTCGCGATCGACCCATGCCCAGCGGCGGATCGTGCGGGCGAGCCATGCGTTCTGTGTCGGGTCGAGTGTCTTGAGTGCGTTGGGCAGGATGCGCGTGTCGGCATAGCGGCAGAAGAGTCGTGTGCCGTCGGCGCTCTGGGCGTCGGCCAGCCACTGCAGGGCGCGAAGATCGGGCGCGCCGGCATGGGTCGCGATTTCAAGTACCGACAATGCGGGGCGAGCGTCGGTCGCGGAAATCAGGCGCTCGAGTGCCGCCATGTCTGCCAAGCTCAACGCAAACAAGCGCGGCCCCAGTTCGCCGTAGGCTGCATAGGCAGTGCCTGCCAGCAGTTCGATCGACGGCCCGACCGCACGTTCGAACCGGTGGTGTGCAGTGGCATTGAGCATGCTCATGTCGAGCAAGGCGTAGGGGGCTGAAGTGTTGTTGGCGCTTTGCGCCAGCCAGTGTGTGAGTTCTGACGCAAGGTTGCCATTGAAGGTGTTCTGAAGGAATCGGGCCATGATGCTCGCCGCCCTATTGCATCACGGCAAATGGCGAACCGGCCTTCATCGCTGCGAGCAGACACGCCTTGCAGACGGTTTGCGGAAAGGTCGGCAAACCATAGTCCGCCCGCGTCGGCCCCCCAAACGACTTCTTGCTCGCATGCACCGTAATCGTCCCCGGGCACTCGACCGTGATCCCGCCGTCAATCGTGATGCTCGCCCCGCCCTCGGTGGCGAGCACGATGCGTTTGCCGGCGGCGAAGTCGATGTGTTCGGTGATCGAGACGAGTTCGAGATCGTCTTTGGCCTGGAAGGCCATCTCATCGCTTTGGGCCTGCATCTCGATGTCGTCTTTGGCGGCGATCAGGGTGATGCCGGCGCCCCCTGCGCCGGGGCTGATGGCGCCGGCGAGCAGGCCGATGGCCTGGCCGGTATGGAGGCGGGCGCGGCCGGCGATGGCGAGGTTGGTGTCTTCGCCACTGATGAGGCTGATGGTCTCGCCGTTGCTCAGTTGCATGTGCCCGCCGGCGACGAAGCCGAGGCCGGCGCGGGCGGCCTGGATGATGGCTGCGTCGGTGAGTTGGGGGACTTTGGCTGTCGTGGTGGTGTTCTTCTGGCCGGCGTCGGCCAGGGCGGTGTCGAAGTCGCTGCCTTCGACCATGCCGCGGGCGATGGTGTGCAGCGCTTTGAGCGGGGCGGCGTCCGGGTCGATGGTGCTTTGGTTGGGCGCGCGGCTGCCGATGGCGGCGGCGAGCTGGACGGTTTGGTGGGTGGCTGCGGCTTTGGAGAGGGTTTGGGCCAGCGCATCGGCCTGGCCGAGCAGGGCGGCGGCGGGGGCCATGTCGCCGGCCGGCTCGGCGTCGCTGGCCGTGGGCCAGGTGCTCAGGGTGATGCCGCGAGCGCCGCGCAGCGCGCCCCAGGCGTCGGTGCGCAGCTCGGCGCCGATGCCGCGGAAGCTGCCGCGGTAGTTGTCGGCCTGGTGGATGAGGTGGCCGAGGTTGAGCTGCGAGGCATGCCCGGTGCTGTGCAGGGCGACGCGTTGCTGGGCGTCGGTGTCGTCGAAGACGAGCTGGTTGTGGCCGGCGAAGCGGCCGTGGGCGCCGAATTCCTTGCTCTTGATGCCGCTCAGTGCGGCCCCGTGGTGGTGTTCGTTGGCGGCCGCGCCGTGCCAGGCCGGGCTGTGGCCGGCGGCGAGGTTGCCCTGGGCGGCGGGGCTGTGGTCGGTGGCCTGCTCGAATACCGCGCGATCGGGCGGGGCGGCGTCGGCGCCGCCGGGGGTGGGGGTGATGCCGCCTTCGCCGCGGCCGTTGTAGAGCGCGCCGAGCACCACCGGGCGGTCGATGTCGCCGCCGAGGAAGGTGACCAGCACTTCCTGGCCGATGCGCGGCAGGGCCTGCCAGCCCATGCCGGGGCCGGCCTGGCGGGTGGCCACGCGAACCCAGCAGCTGCTGCGGTCGTCGGCGGTGTGGCCGTGCTGCCAGTGGAAGCGGATCTTGATTCGTCCGAGCGCGTCGCACCAGATCTCGTCGGCGCCGTTGGCGTGGATCTCGCCTTGGGGGCCGACGACGATGGCGCTCATCGGCCCGCCGACGGTGGGGCGGGGGTTGAGGCGTGCGCCGGTGGCGTCGGCCAGTTGCGCTCGCCACGGCAGCGTGGCCGATTGGGCGGTGAAGGCGTTGGCGTAGCCGCGCTCGGCGGCCAGTGCCAGCAGTTCGGCGGGGAGGGCGCGTGGGGCGTGTTGTGGGGCGATGGGGTCGAGGGTGGGGTCGTGCGTGTCCTCGAGGCCCGGTTCGTCGGCGCCGAGGCGGCGGGCGATGGCGGCCATGGCCTGTGCATTCAGGTTGTTGATGCCGACATGGGTCAGTTCCAGCAGGCTCAGGCGCGGCGGCTCGGCCGGTGCGGCGATGGTGTCGTGCGGGGCGTCGAGCAAGTCGAAGGCGGTGCCGGGCCGGAAGCTGCGCACGGTGCTGCGGCCGACGAAGGTGGTGTGGCGCGCTTCGAGTGCCTCCATCATCAGGCGTTGGTAGCGTTCGGCTTCGGCGGCGGTGGCGAAGGCGTAGAGGCCGGCGTCGTCGTAGCGTTCGAGCGCGGGCGCGTGCTCGCCGCCGACGGCCAGCGCGGTGGGCACGTGGGCGGTGACGGCGCGCTTGGCCTTGTAGTCGTAGCTGAGCACGGTGCCGATGGCCGGCTGCAACCGGCGGTGGGCGCCAAACGCGACGACCGCGTCCTGGTCTTCCTGCGAGTCGGCGCGGTGAAAGCGGATGCCGCGCCCGCCGTTGGCGTGTTCGGACAACCGGTCCTCGGGCCAGCGCGGGCTGTCGGCAAACAGGCGCATGCGGTGGCCGGCGGGGGCGGCGTCGTCTTCCTCGATGCACCAGCCAATGCCTTCTTCGGCCAGCAGGCGCGAGACGAAGGCGTAGTCGGATTCGCGGTATTGCACGCAGTAGCTGCGCGCTCGCGCGCCGGTGAGGAACTCGGCCACCTCCTCGCTCCAGTGCCAGGCGGCATGCTCGGGGTAGTCGGCAAAGACGGCCTCGATGATGTCGACGACGGATTTGTCCTGGAAGACGCGGTTGTGCCGGCCGCGCGAGAGCAGCCAGGTCCACGGCACCAGGGTGAGCCGGTAGCGGCAGAAGCCGCCGTCGGCGCCGAGCTTGAGTGCGGCGCGCACCAGGGCCGAGCGCCCGGCCCGGCTGCCGTCCGACAGGGTGCTGTGCAGCGTCACCGCCTGGCCGAGCAGGGCCTTGAGTTCGATGAAGGCGTCGGTCGAGAGCAGATCGACCACCAGCTCGAAGCCCGCCGAGGCCGCCTCGGACCCCCACCAGGCCTCCACCGGCAGATCAAACGGGGCGTCGCGCCAGGTCAGCGCGAACAGGCGGGTGTCGGAGGTGAAGGACGAAAACATGAGTGCGCCCTGATATCAGCGGGCACTCATTGTACATACGACATTGGCATCAATAAAGCGGTGGGTTCAGGGCGATGCTTCCCGGCGGGCGGCGAAGCGTCCGGTGGTGTCGCGCAGCGCGGCTGCCATGGCCGGCGCGAAGGGGCTGTGCCCGCAACCGTCGATCAACTGCAGCGTGCTGTCGGGGCAGGCGGCGTGCACCGCGCGGGCGTTGTCGGGGTGGCAGATGCGGTCCTGCATGCCGTGCAGGATCGCTACCGGCAGCCCGGCCAGCGCAGCGGCGGCGCCGCGCCACCAGCCGTCTTCCAGGAAGCAGCCATGTTGCAGGTAGTGCGCCTGCACACGGTATTTGTCGATGGCCGTGGCCAGCGCTTCATTGGTCGGTGGCGCAAACGGTGCGGCGGGGCCGTTGTCGAGGGCGTTTTCCCAGGCCATCCAGGCGGTGACGAGGGCGGCCTGGTCGGCCGGACCGGCGCCGAGCAGGGCCGCAGGCACCCAGCGGGCGAGCTTGGCGCGCGCGCCGGGCGGGGCGAGGGCGGCGAGGCGGGCGTGAACGGCGGGGGCGTGGCGCTGGCCGTCGTCGAAGAAGCGGCGCAGGTCGTCGGCCGAGGCGAGGAACACGCCACGCAGGAGGACGCCGAGGCAGGCGTCGCGGTGGGCGGCGGCATAGGCCAGCGCCAGCGTGGCGCCCCAGGAGCCGCCGAACACCAGCCAGCGGTCGATGCCCAGGTGCTGGCGGATGCGCTCGATGTCCGCCACCAGATGCGCGGTGGTGTTGTTTTCGAGGCCGCCGCGCGGCGTGCTGCGGCCGCAGCCGCGCTGGTCGTACTGGATGATGCGGTAGCGCGCGGCGTCGAAGAACTGCCGGTGCGCGGCGGCCATGCCGCTGCCCGGCCCGCCGTGCAGACAGATCACCGGCAGGCCGTCGGGCGCGCCGCTTTGTTCGACATGCAGGCGGTGGCCGTCGCCGACGTCGAGGGCGAAGACAGAACAGGGTTCGGGGGGCGTGACCATGGCGTTCATGCTAGTTCGCGGCGGCGCGCTTGTCTGCATTACCAGGGGGCGGTGGGCCGCTCTCATGAAAATCTGTAGGTACCGGTCCACATTCCACGGATGTGGCGATGGCCGCGGGCCGGCATGCTGGGCTCACGTGGCGCGAAGTCGCCGCGGCCAACCGACAACCTCAGGAGAGACATCATGAAATGGGAAACCCCGACCGCGACCGACTTCCGCTTCGGTTTCGAAATCACCATGTACATCGCCGCGCGCTGAGCCCGGCCGGGGCCGCGGGCAGCGCTCGCGGCCCCTTCGGTGACACATCATGAAAATCCGCGTTCTCGGTGCCGGCGCCGGCGGTGGCTTTCCGCAGTGGAACTGCAACTGCCCCAACTGCGCGGGCCTGCGCAATGGCACCATCCGCGCCACGGCGCGCACGCAGTCGTCGATCATCGTCAGTGGCGACGACGAACACTGGGCGCTGTTCAACGCCTCGCCCGACATCCTCACTCAGATCCAGCGCTGCCCGGTGCTGCAACCGGGGCGGGCGCTACGCGACACCGGCATTGCCGCCATCGTGCTGATCGACGCGCAGATCGACCACACCACCGGCCTCTACATGCTGCGCGAACACCGCCAGCCGCATGCGCTGTGGTGCACCCGCCCGGTGCGCGACGACTTGAGCAGCGGCAACCCGCTGTTCGGCGTGCTCGAACACTATTGCGGCATCGACTGGCACGAAATCGGCCTCGGGCAGGATTTCGTCATCGACGCCGTCGCCGGCCTGCGCTTCACCCCCCTGCCGCTGACCAGCAACGCGCCGCCCTATTCGCCGCGGCGCGACCGGCCCGAACCGGGCGACAACATCGGCGTGACGATCACCGACACCCGCAGCGGCCGCCGGCTGTTCTACG
Organism: Pseudomonadota bacterium; assembly: GCA_008501585.1. Classification (GTDB taxonomy): domain Bacteria; phylum Pseudomonadota; class Gammaproteobacteria; order Burkholderiales; family Rhodocyclaceae; genus Nitrogeniibacter. The sequence continues at coordinate 9,942 of QQUN01000015.1, forward strand.
CGCCCGGCCTGGGGCAGATGGAAGACGCGGTGTGGGCGGCCATGCAGGCGGCCGATGTGGTGCTGGTCGACGGCACGCTGTGGACCGACGACGAGATGATCCGCCTCGGCGCCTCGGCCAAGACCTCGCGCGCCATGGGCCACATGCCGCAGTCCGGCCCCGACGGCATGATCGAGTGGCTCGACCGCCTGCCGGCCACCACCCGCAAGATCCTCATCCACATCAACAACACCAACCCCATCCTCAACGAAGACAGCGCCGAGCGCGCCGAGCTGACGCGCCATGGCATCGAGGTGGCCTTCGACGGGATGGAGATCGCGCTGTAAGGCGCCGGAGGCGTTTGCATGAAGCATGACGACATCCCCACCCCGCACCTGGCCGCCGTCGCTGGCGAAGCGCCGTGGAGCGCCGAGGAATTCGAAGCCCGGCTGCGCGAGAAGGGCACCAGCTACCACATCTACCACCCCTTCCACGTGATGATGGCCGAAGGCAAGCTGACCCAGGCGCAGCTGCAGCGCTGGGTGGCCAACCGCTATCTGTACCAGGTGGCGATCCCGGTCAAGGACGCCAACATCCTCGCCAACTGCCCCGACCGCGCCATCCGCCGCGAGTGGATCCAGCGCATTCTCGACCACGACGGCTACGCCATCGGCGGCGTGCAGGACGACGGCGGCATCGAGGCGTGGATCCGCCTCGGCGAGGCGGTCGGCCTGAGCCGCGACGACGTGGTGTCCGAGCGGTTGGTGTCGCCGGCGGCGCGCTTCGCGGTCGACGCCTATGTCAATTTCGCCCGCCAGCGCCCCTGGCAGGACGCCGTGGCCTCCAGCCTCACCGAGCTGTTCGCCCCGCACATCCACCAGCAGCGCCTCGACACCTGGCCCGACAAATATCCGTGGATCGAGACCGAGGGCCTGCAGTACTTCCGCAACCGCCTGACGCAGGCGCGGCGCGACGTGGCCCACGGCCTGCGCTTCACGCTCGAGTACTTCGGCCAGAACCGCGCCCTGCAGCAACGCGCGCTCGACATCCTGCAGTTCAAGCTCGACGTGTTGTGGTCGTTGGCCGATGCGATCATGCTGCAGGCGTGCGAGATCGAGATTTGCGGACCCAAGCCATGACCACCGACGCCGACCACCCCCGCCTGTCCGCCCACTTCCGCCTGCAGTGGGAAGAGGCCCAGCAGGCCTGGGTGCTGCTCTACCCGGAGGGGATGGTCAAGCTCAACGCCAGCGCGGCGGAGATATTGAAGCGCTGCGACGGCAGCCGTGACGTGCCGGCGCTGGTGGCCGATCTCGAAACCGCGTTTGACGCCACCGGGCTGGAGTCCGACGTACGCGCCTTTCTCGACATGGCGCGCCAGCAGCGGTGGGTGGCGTGACGCGGCGGCGCATCCGCCGAAGGAGGACGACACCATGACCGCCACCGCCCGTCCCGGCCCGCCGCTGTGGCTGCTCGCCGAACTCACCTACCGCTGCCCGCTGCACTGCGCCTTCTGCTACAACCCGGTGGATTTCGCCCGCACCCGGGTCGAGGATGAACTCGACACCGAAGGCTGGCTGCGCGTGCTGAACGAGGCGCGTGCGCTGGGCAGCGTGCAATGCGGCTTCTCGGGCGGCGAGCCGCTGGTGCGCGACGACCTCGAAGTGCTGGTGGCCGAGGCGCACAAGCTCGGCTACTACACCAATCTGCTGACCTCCGGCGTGGGCCTCACCGAGGAACGCGCCGAGGCGCTCAAGGCGGCCGGGCTGGATCACATCCAGCTCTCCTTCCAGGACACCACGAAGGAACTCAACGACTTCCTCTCGCACACCCGCACCTTCGACCTCAAGCAGCAGGTGGCCGGGCGCATCAAGCGCAACGGCTGGCCGATGGTGATGAACTGCGTGATCCACCGCCTCAACATCGACCACATCGGCCAGATCATCGACATGGCGGTCGAGCTGGGCGCCGAATACCTGGAGCTGGCCAACAGCCAGTACTACGCCTGGGCCAAGCTCAACCGCGACCAGCTGCTGCCCTCGCGCGAACAGCTCGAGCGCGCCGAGCGCATCACCAACGAATACCGCGCCAAACTCGGCGACAAGCTGCGCATCTTCTTCGTGGTGCCCGACTACTACGAAAACCGCCCCAAGAAGTGCATGAACGGCTGGGGCAATGTCTTCCTCACCGTCACCCCCGACGGCACCGCGCTGCCCTGCCACACCGCGAAAATGCTGCCCGGCCTGAGCTTTCCCAACGTGCGCGAGATGGGCGTGGGCGAGATCTGGTACGACTCCGAAGGCTTCAACCGCTACCGCGGCGACGGCTGGATGAGCGACACCTGCAAGGCCTGCCCCGAGAAGGAAAAAGACCTCGGCGGCTGCCGCTGCCAGGCCTACATGCTCGCCGGCGACCCCGCCGCCACCGACCCGGTGTGTGACAAGTCCCCGCATCACCAGGTGGTGCTCGACGCCGTGGCGCGCGCCCAGCGTCCGGACGCCGGCACCACCGCCCCGCTGCTGTTCCGCGACCCGAAAGCCTCGCGCCGGCTGGCGCCGTAGGGCGGATAAGCGCAGCGCATCCGCCATGCCCATGGCCACACCGGCGGCGGATGCGCCTTCGGCTTATCCGCCCTACGGCATGCGTGTCGCCACGATCCGCAGGCGCACCGTCACCGCATCGGCCACCTGCAGCGCGCCGCCGAACACCGACATCGGCGTGATGCCGAAATCGGTCTGCCGGATGTCGAAAGTGGCCGTGGCGGTGAGCGTGTCGCCATCCCGCGCCACCGTCACCGGCACGTCCGCATCGCGCGCCACGCCGCGCAGCGTCAGGCGCACCGTCACCGTCGGGGTGGGCAGGGCGCCGCGCACGGTTACCGTGTCGATCCTCACCTCAGGATGGCGCTCGGCATCGAGTACCCGCGCACCGAGCATGTTACGCCGGGTGCCGGCGATGGCTTCGGCCGAGGGCTGCACCTCGAAGCCTTCGCCCGCGTCGCGTCGCGCCTCGGGCGGATCGACCTCGAAGGACGCCACCGGCAGGCGCAGCGAGAACTGCGTGCGCGCCAGATCCGGCGCCAGCGCGATCTCGCCCTCGATCTGCCGCGCCACGACCACATGGTTGTGCCCCAGCGCGGCCAGTCGCCCGGCGCGATAGACCCGGAAGTGCACCGCCGAATGCTCGCTCGCCACCCGGTAGCGCAGCGCGTCCGGCGCCGGCACCGCCAGCGCTGCGGCCGGGGCGCTGGCGTCGACCGGTGGGGGCGGGCTCGCCGTGGTGCAGGCGGCGAGCCAGAGCGTGACCAGCAGGTGGGGCAGATGTCGCATGGATGCCATCGTCCGCCATCCGGCCGGCCGGGGGCAAGGGCGTCGGGGCCGCCCGCCACGCTGGCGGCGCGTGACGCATGCCGTCGCGACGCGGTGGCGCTGCATAGTATGATGGGCCACCCTTCGCCGTCATCCGGCCATGACTCGCTATCGCCTCTTCAACCACAACCGCCTGCTCCTGATCCTGGGGCTCCTGCTCACCGTCGGTTTTCTGGTGACGTCGTTCATCAGCTATGAGGTCTCGAAGCGCTCCATTCTCGACGCCATCGTCGACCAGAGCCTGCCGCTGACCTCCAGCAACATCTATTCCGAGATCCAGAAGGATCTGGTGCGGCCGGTGCTCATTTCCTCAACCATGGCGCATGACACCTTCCTGCGCCGCTGGGTGTTGCAGGGCGAAACCCATGTCGAGGAGATGGCCCACTACCTGCGGGAGATCAGGCAGCGTTACGGGGCCTTTGCCAGCTTCTTCGTGTCGGAGCGCAGCAGCACCTATTACACCGGCGACGGCGTTCTCAAGCAGGTGTCGCCCGACGAGCCGCGCGATGTCTGGTACTACCGCACCCGTGCGCTGACCGACGACTACGAAATCAACGTGGACCCCGACCTGGCCAACCAGGACGCGCTGACCATCTTCATCAACTACCGGGTGTACGATTTCGACGGCAACTACATCGGCGCCACCGGCATCGGCCTGACCGTGGACGCCGTGCGCCGGCTGGTCACCGAGCACCAGCAGCGCTTCAACCGCAAGATCTATTTCGTGGACAAGGCCGGCAAGGTGGTGCTGGTGGGCAACAGCGCCAAGGCCTTGAACGTCGACCTGCACACGGCGGCCGGCATCGGGCCGCAGCTGGCGCAGATCCTGGCGACGGACAGCGGCTCCTACCAGTATGTGGACGCCGACGGCCACACGCAGATCCTGCAGGTGAATTACCTGCCGGAACTCAAGTGGTACCTGTTCGTCGAGCAGGGGCAGGACGCCGCGCTGGCTGGCATCCAGAACACCTTGTTGATCAACATCCTGATCAGCCTGCTGATCACCACCGTGGTGATTGCCCTCGCCCATCTGGCGCTGAAGAACTACCAGGTCCGCATCGAGGAAATGGCCACCATCGACAAGCTGACCGGCCTGCTCAACCGCAACGCCTTCACCATGCTGATGAAGAAGCTGCTCGCCGACCACAAACGCGATCCGCAGCCCATGGCCTTCCTGCTCGCCGATATCGACTTCTTCAAGCAGATCAACGACCGCCACGGCCACCTGGCCGGCGACGACGTGCTGGCCGGTATCGCCAAACGGCTGCTCGACGGCCTGCGCGAGTCGGACCTCGTGGTGCGCTGGGGCGGCGAGGAGCTGCTCGTGCTGCTGCGCCACTGTGAGCTGAGCGAAGCGCTGCGCATCGCCGAGAGCCTGCGCCAGGACATTGGCGAGACCGCCTTCGCGGCCAACGACCGGTCGATTCCGGTCACCATCAGCATCGGTGTGGCCGAGTACCAGGCCGGGGAAAGCACCGAGCAGGCGGTCAGTCGTGCCGACGCGGCGCTCTACCAGGCCAAGAACGCAGGCCGGAACCGGGTCTGCGTGGCACCACCGGGCTAGGCGGCAGGCGCCGCGGCCCACGTCACGATTGCCGCCGCCGCCAAAGCCCCGGACAATGCCGCCATGGATCCCATCGTACTCATCGCGCTCGCCGCCGTGGCCGGCTACGTCATCAAGTCCCGCGACCAGCGGCGGCGCATTGCCCTGCTGGGCGAGCATCTGCAGCACTACAGCCTCGAAAAGCACATCGAAACGCTCATCGAGGGCTATCTGCGCGCCCTTGGCGAAGCCGATGCCGATCGCCGCGAACAGATCTGGGGGCTCATGCGCGCCAACGAAACCGCGCTGAGCGAGCAGCTCGGCCGCCTCGCCCGTGACCTGACCCGGCTCGACGCCGACGCGACACGCGTCAGCACCCTGGCCTGGGCGGTTCCGTTTGCCGACAAACTCTTCCCCGCCGCCACCTTCGACCTGCGCCAGGCGATCGACATCCACGCCCGCGGCGTGGCGCAGGCCACCGCCGAGCAGCCCGGGCGCAGCGAAAAAGACAAGGCCTTTACCGTGATGGCCGAGATGTACCTCTTCCAGCACACCTGCCACTGGTTCTGCCGCTCGAAGAATGTCGCCTCGGCCCGCCTGCTGGCCCGCCACCGCACGGCCTACGCACAAGTGCTCGCCGCGGTCACGCCGGACACGCGGCGCGCCTACCAGGCCCTGGTCGGCAAGGCGTAGAACCCGTAGCCCGGCCGGGCCAAGCCGCCGCGGTGATCGAGACGATTCACCCGTAGCCCGGACGAGCGCAGCGACCCCGGGGCCGCCGGTGGAAGGGGCGCCGTTCCCGGCGTCGGGCCTGCGGCCCTTGGCCGGGCCAAGCCGCCGAGGTGATCGAGACGATTCACCCGTAGCCCGGGCGAGCGCAGCGACCCCGGGGCCGTCGGTGGAAGGGGGCGCCGTTCCCGGCGTCGGGCCTGCGGCCCTCGGCCGGGCTACGCCACGCCGCCGAGATGATCGAGACGATTCACCCGTAGCCCGGACGAGCGCAGCGACTCCGGGGCCGTCGGTGGAAGGGGGCGCCGCTCCCGGCGTCGGGCCTGTGGCCCTCGGCCGGGCTTGTATGTTTAAAGCGCTCTCTTGTTTGCAGTGCGCGAGGGAGCCGAGGTGGAGGGACGGGCCGGGCTATCTGCAGTGTATCGGCACTGACAGACCAACGTAGTGTTGTCCCCACTTCGTCTGCATCGCGTCGATGAAGAATGCAGCAGGCATTCGGGCTGGCATGCCGGCCTGAATGACCGCCGATAGCGAACAAGCCAACGCACAGGCAGACGCCCCCTCGGCAGTCATTGATTGTACGCGCTGCTCCGTACGGAGGACGACACCATGCATTCGTGCACAACCCAGAGCTTCGGAGTCGATGTAGGCAAATTCGAACTGGTAATCGGCGATAGCGCCTCTGAACGAATCACCAGAATCGCCAATCAGTCCAAGGCCATTCGCGCGTGGCTACAGCGCTTGCCACCCAACAGCCGTATCGGCATGGAAGCGACCGGAAACTATCATCTGACCCTGGCCGATCTGGCCCATGCGCGCGGACACACGGTGTATGTTTGCAATCCGCGATCGGTGGCCACCTACCTGAAATCTCTGCGCGCTCGCGGCAAGACCGATGTGCTCGACGCGCGCGGCATTACCCGGTTTGTCGAACGAGAAACGGATGATCTGATCGCCTACCAGCCGCCAAGCCCGCTGCAACGATCACTTCAGACGCTGCTGCACCGACGCCACCAGGTGGTCAAGCAGCGCACCGCGTTGCGTCTGAGTTGCCAGCAACTCGACAGTGCGATGAAGGGCATGTTTGCCGACCTGCTCAGGGCCTTCGACCACTGTCTGCGCCAGATCGATCAGAAGCTTCGTCAGCTGATCGACTCGGACCCAGCGTTGCGCAAGTTGGAGCAGGCATTGCGCACGATGCCTGGTGTCGGCCCATTGATCGGGGTCGCCCTGGCTTCACGGCTGAGCAAGCACCCGTATCGAAGCAGCGACGCCCTGGTCGCCGCGCTGGGCATGGATCCTCGCCCTTGCCAGTCCGGTAGCAGCGAGGGTGTTCGACACCTTTCCAAGCAGGGAAATGCCGAAGAGCGACGCCTGATCTACATGGCGGCTGTCAGCGCGTGCAAGACCAAGCACTGGCGAGCGAAATTCGAGTAGTTGGTCGCCAAGGGCCATCCAACGACTGCAGCCCTGTGCATCATTGCGCGCAAACTGCTGCGTATCGCTTTCGCCATCAGTAAAAGCGGGAAGCCATATCGCCTTGAGGGGCCCAAAAATACTTGCGCAGCCTCATAGAATCTACGCCAAGCCGCCGAGGTGATCGAGACGATTCACCCGTAGCCTGGGCGAGCGCAGCGACCCCGGGGCCGTCGGTGGAAGGGGGCACCGCTCCCGGCGTCGGGCCTGCGGCCCTTGGCCGGGCCAAGCCGCCGAGGTGATCGAGACGATTCACCCGTAGCCCGGGCGAGCGCAGCGACCCCGGGGCCGCCGGTGGAAGGGGCGCCGTTCCCGGCGTCGGGCCTGCGGCCCTCGGCCGGGCTACAGCACCAGCGCGCCCACCGCCACCAGCACCGGATACACCAGCACCGACACCCACAAGCCGGCGCGGATCATCACCCGCTGGGGCACATGGCCGCTGCCGAAGACGATGGCGTTGGGTGGGGTGGCCACCGGCAGCAGGAAGGCGCAGGAGGTGCCCACCGCCACCAGTACGGCCAGCGGTGTCGCGTCGATCTGCGGCGCCAGGCTGATGAACAGCGGGATCAGCAAGGCGGCGCTGGCGGTGTTGCTGGTGACCTCGGTGATCAACAGCGCGAAGAGGATCATCAGCCCCAGGCAGACAAAGGCCGGCAGGCTCGCCAGCGGGTCGCCCAGTTGCCCGGCCAGCCAGGCCGCGGCGCCGCTCTCGGACAGCGCGCGGCTGAGCGTGAGGCCACCGCCGAAGAGCAGCAGCACGCCCCACTCGGTGCTGCGCTCGACCGCTTTCCACTCGGTCAGGCGCAGGGCGTGGAGCATCACCAGCGCGAACACGGCGACGGCGGCGTCATAGCCGCGCCCCATGGCCAGCCAGGCATTGAGCGGCGCGCCGAACACCCACAGCAGCACCGTTGCGCCGAACAGCGCCAGCATCTGCTTCTGCGGCCGCGTCCAGGCCGCCTGCGCTGGCGGCAGCTCGACCTCGGCGCTCAGGTCGGGCTTGAGCGCAAAGCGCAGGGCAACCTCCATCAGCGGCATCAGCACCAGTACCAGTGGCAGCCCCCACACCAGCCAGCCGGCAAAGCCGAGCCCGACCTGCGCCGCCGCGATGGCGTTGGGCGGGCTGCCCACCAGCGTGCCGATGCCGCCGATGTTGGCCGAAAACGCCACGCCCAGCAGCACATAGAGGTAGGCGGCGCGGTGGCGCTCGATGGGCAGGGAGGCGAGCAGGCCGAGGGCCAGTGGCAGCATCATGGCGGCGGTGGCCGTGTTGCTGATCCACATCGACAAAAAGGCGGTGAGGCCGAACAGCCAGCGTGCGGCGCGGTCGAGCCGGTTGCCGGCGCGGCGGATCACCTGCGCTGCCATCCAGCGATCCAGCCCCTGGCGTTGCAGGCCGGCGGCCAGCGCGAAGCCGCCGAGGAACAGGAAGATCACCGGGTCGGCGAACTGCCGCAGGGCGCCGTCGAAGGGCAGCACGCCGCTCACCGCGGCGAGCAGGGGCACGAGCACGGCGGTGACACTCACATGCAGGGCCTCGGTGGTCCACAGCCAGGCGATGGTCGCCACCAGGGCCAGGCCGCCACCGGTGGGCCCGAGCGAGGGCGTCAGCGCCAGGTTGAGGCCGACGAAGAGGCCGACCGCGATACCGAGATTGAACATCCGCATGCGTTGCGTCCATCCAGGGAGGGGCGTGGCGCCAGTCTACGTGAAGTGGCGCCGGGCTTCAGCGGCGCGCATGATGTATGCGGTGACGATATGCCACAGGGTGCCGTTCGGCGGGTGGGCGCCGCCAGGCCTTCAGTTGCCGTGTGACGGTTCGTTATCTTGAATCAAGTGTGGCGCGTTTTCGCGTTGACCCGTCCGGGCCTGCGTGAGAGCCTTGCCGCCCGACAAAAACGACAAGATATTCAGGGAGTTTTCGTGGCTGCTCTTTTCGTGCGCGACGTGTGGTTTCGCCGCGTACTGACCACTTTCTGTGCGCTGTCGTGCGCTGCGGCGACCCGTGCGGTGGCCAGCGAGACCGACGCGTTTTTTGACGACATCCCGCTGGTGCTGACGGCCTCGCGCCTGGCCCAGTCGCCCATGCTGGCGCCGGCGCCGGTGACGCTGATCGACCGCGAGATGATCGAGGCCTCGGGCTTCACCGAGATCCACGACCTGCTGCGCCTGGTGCCCGGCTTCCAGGTGGCCGACTGGCCGGGCGGCTCGCCCACGGTGGCCAACCACGGTATCGGCGATGCCTACGACCGGCGCATCAAGGTGCTGATCGACGGGCGGGTGGTCAATCACCCGATCTGGGGCGATACCCAGTGGGACAACCTCACCATCCGCGTGGACGACATCGAGCGCATCGAGGTGGTGCGCTCGGCCAACGGCGGGGCCTACGGCGCCAACGCCTTCCAGGGGGTGGTCAACATCATCACCCGCTCGCCGATGACCGAAGACGGCTACAGCGTGATCTCGCGGTACGGCGTGGATGGTTTTTACGACCACGGCGTGCGCGTCAATGGGCCGTCGGATTCGCCCGTGGCATGGCGGCTGTCGGCATCGACCCGCAGCGCCACCACGTTTGAATCCTTTGTCCGCAGCAATGGCGAGAACGAGCTGCAGGAAGCGTTCTCGCGCGAGACCCTGAACCTGCAGATGGTCAGCCAGATCAACCCGCAGGACCGCCTCAGCCTGCATTTCGGGCTCAGCCAGGGCGTGGACACGCGGGGCTTTCCGGCGCTGGGCACGCGGCTGCGCAATTCGCACCTCGACCCGGTGCAGGATGGCGACATCCGCAACCAGACGGTGCACGCTGACTGGACCCGCAGCTACAGCACCACCTCCGAGCTGTCGCTGCAGTATTTCTACCAGGGTCAGCAGGCGCGCCGGGCGTGGGAGATCGATGTGCGTGCCATGGGTGAAGGCCGCGACGGCATCATCGATGCCGACCGCGACATCGACGTCAGCGCCCACAACCTCGAACTCCAGTTGAGCGGCCAGATCCTGCCGTCGGTGCAGGCGCTGATCGGTGCCGGCGCGCGTCATGAGCGGGTGCGTTCGGCCGCCTACTTCGACACCGATGCGGCGCTCACTGCCACCTACTGGCAGACCTTCGGCAACCTCACATGGCAGGCCACCGACGCACTGGCGTTGAACCTCGGCGGCACCTATGAGCACCATGACTACAGCGGCAAGCTGTTCTCGCCGCGGGTGGCGCTCAACCTGGCCGTCAGCCCCGACACGGCGCTGCGCATGTCGGCCGGCAAGGCCTACCGCGCGCCCTCGCTGATCGAGTCGCACGGCCTCGAGACGCTGCGCGAGGACGGTGCCATCGTCAACATCGGCTACAACGCCGCGCAGCCGGTCGACCCCGAAGAGATGCGCTTTTTCGAGCTCGGGCTCGTGGCCCGGCCGATGAAGGGGTTGTCGGTCGATGTGCGCGTCTTCCGCGAGGCCTATTCGGGCTATCTCGACAGCCAGAGCTGCCGCCTGCCGACCGCGGCGGTGCCGGTGCCGTCCAAGGAGCGCTGCAGCGATGTCGGCGTCTTCCCGCCGGCCGACTGGTCGGCGGCCAATGCGCTGACCTACCAGAGCGCCAAGACCAAGCGCTTCCTCAACCTGGGCAATTTCGTCGCCAAGGGCGGCGAATACACCGTCGACTGGCGTCGGCAGGGCTGGGGCCGGGTGGTGTTCTCGCAGGCCTACATCACCCTCAATGCCAGCGACGACCTGGTCGACCGCGACATCGAGCTGAGTGCGCCGCAGGTGACCACCTCGCTGCTGTTCATGAAAGACCTGCCCGAGCGCTGGCGCGCCAGCCTCGGCTACTACCACAACGACGACATGTACTGGCTCAACCAGGGCGACCGCGTGCCCAACCGCGACCGCATCGACCTGCGCCTGGCCAAACGCTTTGGCCCCCCGGGGGCCGAGAACGAGTTCGCCCTCGTGATGCAGAACCTGGGCGAGATCGCGAGCGAGTTCCACGAAGGGCGCTACCGCCACGAGCCGCTGATCTTCGCCAGCCTGCGGCTGGTGTGGTGAGGTCGGCGACGGCCGGCCTCCCGTAGGGCGGAAAAGCGAAGCGCATCCGCCGTTGGTGCCACATCAGGTGGTTCGGCGGATGCGCCTGCGGCCTATCCGCCCTTCGGAACGCGGGGCCGCCGATGTAAGGCCCGACCCGCCTGCCCGGTCTCATCCTCCAAGGAGACCGCTCATGCCCAACACCCGACCCACAACCCAACGCCTCGCCCTCACCGTCGCCGTGGCAGCCGCGAGCCTCGCGCCGCTCGGTGCCGCCAGCGCCAAAGACCTCCAGACCCTCGTCGTGGCCGGCGGCTGCTTCTGGTGTGTCGAGGCCGACTTCGAATCCGTCCCCGGCGTGGTCGAGGCCGTGTCCGGCTACACCGGCGGCCACACCGACAAGCCCACCTACAAACAGGTCACCGGCGGCAACACCGGCCACTATGAAGCCGTCAAGATCACCTACGACGCCGAGGTGGTCGGCTACCAACGCCTGATCCACCTGTTCTTCCGCTCCATCGATCCCCTTGATGCCGGCGGCCAGTTCTGCGACCGCGGCAGCAGCTACCGCACCGCCATCTTCGTCGCCAACGACGCGCAGCGCGCCATCGCCCAGGCCGAACTCGACGCCGCCCAGAAAGCACTCGGTAAGCCCATCGTCACCCCCATCCTCGACGCCGCGCCCTTCACCGTCGCCGAGGATTACCACCAGGACTACTACAAGGGCGGCGGCTGGGTGTTCACCCGCGGTGGTCCCAAGTCACAGGTGGACGCCTACAAGTTCTACCGCGAGGGCTGCGGACGTGATGCGCGCGTGCGCCAGCTGTGGGGCACGGATGCGCCGTTCGTGCATCACCGGGAGTAGGGCGGGGTGGGCGCCGGCCGGTAGCCGGTAGGAGGCAATAGGCGCAGCCGTATTGCACCGCTCAACCGTGGATGGGTGCAATGCCGTTGGGTTGTTGCTCAAGGTCTTTGTGGGTATTTAGCATTTTACGGATTGATTGCAATATGGATGAGTAAGCTGACAATTGCCGGCTACCCCGAGCCCTCCATCCCGCACCCGTTCGATATGATCATATGAAACAGATTTTTCTACATCCAAGTAACCGTGGCATATTGGACACCGAAGCGCAGCGTTAAGTGCGACGTTAATGAATAGTTTGCTCTTTTCTTCTTCGGAAATTCTTGTAGACGCTCGTTTATAATCTCCCGCAATAATTTTCCCTTCGAGGTCTGAAAAAACGATCAGTTTTTCCTCGCCAATTGACTCACCGCTGTTCAGGGAGTTGACAAGTCGATCAAGAAATTTGTGATGTTTTATTACGCGATTCTGGCTGATGTGTTTTTGGAGGATTGTGGCTATAAGGGATTTGTAAAGGATAAGAACTTCTTCAAGTTGAGGCCTGATTTGAGTGAATTTTTGAAAAAAATCCTTGTCGTTGTTGGAAATTTTTTCACCAATTAACGAAACGGTGCCTAAAAACATTGCACTCGAGTGTCTGCCAGTTGGGCCGTAGAAATATATGGCAGGGTGTAGCCCAAGGCTGCCATCCCCATTTCCTGTTATTTTGACGATTAGCCTTTTTGCTTTTCTTAAGACATTGATTGTAAGATCGCCGTCGGCGTCCTCACAAAAATCGCCCACTTTTTTTAGTGATTCCTGTTGACCTCTGCATGCAATGAGCAATATGTCAATGAGAACTTCTATGGCGTTTCGTACTCCTTTTGATCCGCCAAGTGGAAGATCTAGTGTTCGAATTGGTTTCTGTATCTCAGGGCTAAAAAGAAGCTTGTGTAAAGAAAGGGCTTCGCTCTCAATGATGTGAGTTTTTTCAGACGCAAATGCGGACCAGTATCGATGCCCTTTCCCAGCTCTGATAATTGCGCGCGCAGCAATTGGCACAGGGCGCCTTCTGTTTCTCAAGAGCATTTCTTCAATATCATCCAGGGGTGTGCCTTTCATATTGATATTGAAAAAAGACGTTTCTGCTTTGTCTGTATCGCCTTTTACCCATTGAACCGGTAGGCCTCGAGTCATTAGCGTAGATAGTTTTCTTCTTTGATCATCTGTAATGTCTTCATTGTCGCTTGAGAGGCTTTTGAAGTACGCCCATGATCCAACACGGTCCTTTATTAATTTTCTTGTTTTTTCAGCGGCCTTTTTTTGTTCTAACGATATGTCGTGTCCGAAAAGCTTATGGGAAACCGGACCGTCTCCGTAGTCATCCTCAAGCCATGCCCTAATGACACTCAGTCGGTGTCCTCCGTCGATTACAAAAAGATATGTTGGAGATTTCCAAAGAATCACTGATGGAATTAGATCTCCACTAATGTAGCTTTCAAGCAATGACACAACTTGCTCTGGGGACCAATGGCTCGTCTCGCGCTGAAAGTCTGGTTTTCGCAATAGCGACACAATAGGAGCACCGGACTCTAGATCTCTCGCAGGAAGGTTGTTGAAAGTTTCGAAGCTAGATACATCTCCGTCAGACGTGGCAAAGTCGGCCCGCTTAATCATTGCGTCAAGATTTACTAGATTTGATTTTGATGCCATTTTCTAACTCTTGTTTATTAAGTTGTTTCGTAATTCTTGGTTTGGAGTGGAAATCACCCCTTCACACAAATCACCTGCCGTAACCGATACACCACCTCAACCAACCCCGCCTGCGCCTGCATCACCGCGTCGATATCCTTATACGCCATCGGGATTTCGTCAATCACTTCCGCATCCTTTCGGCATTCCACGCCATGGGTGGCGCGCACCTGGTCGTCGACGGTGAATTGCTTGCGCGCCGCCGTGCGGCTCATGACGCGGCCGGCGCCGTGGCTGCAGGAGCAGAAGCTGTCGGGGTTGCCCTTGCCGCGCACGATGTAGCTGGCGGCGCCCATGGAGCCGGGGATGATGCCGAGCTGGCCGGCCTGGGCGGAGACGGCGCCTTTGCGGGTGATGAAGACGTCGCGGCCGAAGTGGGTCTCTTTCTGCACATAGTTGTGGTGGCAGTTCACCGCCTGCTGGTCGGTGGTGAAGGGTTTGTGGATGACTTTGGCGGCGGCGTCGAGCACGTGGCGCATCATCAGTTCGCGATTCTGGCGGGCGTAGTCCTGCGCCCAGCCGACGGCTTCGACGTAGTCGTCGAAGTGTTGGGCGCCTTCGGTGAAGTAGGCCAGATCGCGGTCGGGCAGGTTGGTGATGTGCTGGCGCATGTCGGCCTGGGCCAGTTCGATGTAGTGGCGACCGATGGCGTTGCCGACGCCGCGCGAGCCGGAGTGGAGCATGAACCACACGTGGCCGGCTTCATCCAGGCAGACCTCGATGAAGTGGTTGCCGGTGCCGAGTGTGCCGAGGTGGCTGTGGTTGTTGGTCTTCTCCAGCCGGGGCGCCTGCTCGACGAGGCGACGGAAGCCGGGCAGGAGGCGCTTCCAGGCGGCGTCTACGCTGGCCGGTGGCTTGCCCCAGCTGCCGTGGTCGCGCTTGCCGCGGGTCATGTCGCGGCCGTGGGGCACGGCCTTTTCGATGGCGCTGCGCAGGCCATGCAGCTTGTCGGGCAGGTCGGCGGCGGTGAGGGTGGTGCGCACGGCCATCATGCCGCAGCCAATGTCCACGCCCACGGCGGCGGGGATGATGGCGCCGAGGGTGGGGATGACGCTGCCGATGGTCGAGCCCTTGCCCAGGTGCACATCGGGCATCACCGCCAGGTGCTTGTAGATGATGGGCAGGCGGGCGGTGTTGAGCAGTTGCTGGCGGGCGGCGGCTTCCACCGGTACGCCGTGGGTCCACAGCTTGATTGGCGCGGCGCCGGGGGAGGTGAGGGTGTCGTGGTCGCTCATGGGTGCGCTCGTGCGGCAGAGGTTTTACCCGACTTTACACCGGCCAAACTGGACTTTACGTGCACGTCAGGCAGTATCAGCGTTCGTTAATGTTTGGCTGCCATTCATGTCTCAGATGCTTCTCCCCGGCCCGCCGCACAGCCGCTGGATCCGACGCGCCAGCGTGGCGCTCGGTGCGCTCATGCTGGTCGGCTGTGCCACCGTGGGGCCGGATTTCCAGCGCCCGGTCGCCGCTGCCCCCGCCACCTGGCAGGCGGCCCAGCCGCACGGCGGCACGCCGGCCGCGCTGGCGGACTGGTGGGCGCAGTTCAACGACCCGGTGCTCGCCGGCCTGATCGCTGATGCCGACGCCGCCAGCCCGACCCTGCTGGCCGCCGCCGGCCGGATTGCCGAGGCCCGCGCCGGCCTCACCGTGAGCGAGGCCAACCGCCTGCCCACCGTCGATGGCAGTGCCAGCGCCATGCGCAGCGGCACCGGGCGCGACACGCCGGTAGCCGCGCGCACGACCGGCACCGTGGCGGTGGATTCGGCCTGGGAGATCGACCTGTTCGGCCGCGTCCAGCGCAGCACCGAGGCGGCCGGGGCACGGCTCGCCGCGCGCCAGTTCGAATGGCACGAGGCGCGTGTGTCGCTGGCGGCCGAGGTGGCCAGTGGCTATGTGAGCTACCGTGCCTGTCGCCAGTTGCAGAGCGCACGCGCCGACGACGTGCTCTCGCGCATCGAGACCGACCGCCTCACCCGGGTGGCGGTGGATGCCGGCTTTACCGCGCCCGCCGACGCCGAACTGGCCCGCGCCAGCCTGGCCGACGCCCGGGCCGACCTGGAAGACCAGCGCGCCCAGTGCGAGGTCACCATCAAGTCGCTGGTGGCGCTGACCGGCGTGGCCGAGCCGGCGCTGCGCGAGCGCCTCGGCGAGGGGGTGTCGCCGCTGCCGGTGCCGGCCGCCTTCGTGGTCGACGCCGTACCGCTCACCGTGCTCAGCCAGCGCCCCGATATCGCCGCCGCCGAGCAGGACCTCGCCGCAGCGAGTGCCGACATCGGCGTGGCCGAGGCCAACCGCTATCCGCGCCTGAGCCTGTCGGGCAATGTGTCGCTGGCCAGCGTGCTGACCGGTGCCAGCAGCACCAGCCTGCCGTGGTCGATCGGCCCGGCGCTGTCGTTGCCGATCTTCAACGGTGGCGCCCGCGCGGCCGAGGTGAAGGCGGCCGAGGCCCGCCGGGTGCAGCAGCAGGCGGCTTATGAGGCGGCCGTGCGCGCCGCGGTGCGCGAGGTGGAGCAGGCGCTGGTCACGCTCGACAGCGCCCAGCGTCGCGAGGCCGACGCCCGCACGGCCATGGAAGGCTACGCCCGCTTTCTGGCCGCCACCGAAACCCACTGGCTGGCCGGCGGCGTGAGCCTGCTCTCGCTCGAAGACGCGCGACGCAGCGCCACCACCGCCCAGCGCAAGCTCATCGCCCTCCGGCGCGACCGTGTGCTGGACTGGATTTCACTCTACAAAGCCGTAGGCGGGGGCTGGACAGCCCACGCCGGAGACCACTCATGAAACGCGTACATCAGCTCACCGCATTCGCCATCGCAGCCGCTCTGGCACTCGGCGGGGCCTACCAATTCATGCGTCAGCCGGCTGAGGCCGCAGTCGAAAAACCCGCCGCCCGCGCCGCCATGGCGGTCAGCGTGACCGGCGTGGCGCAGGTCGGCTGGTCGCGCCAGATCAGCGCCAGCGGCAGCGTGGCGCCGTGGCAGGAGGCGGTGATTGCCGCCGAAACCGGCGGCCTGCGCATCGTCAAGGTGGCGGCCGACGTGGGCGATGTGGTCAAGCGCGGGCAGACCCTGGTCGAACTGTCGCGCGACACCGTGGCGGCCAGCGAGGCCCAGCAGCGCGCCAGGGTGGCGCAGGCGCGTGCCGCACTGGACGAGGCCCGCGGCAATGCCGACCGGGCGCGCAAGGTGAGCGGCAGCGGGGCGCTGTCGGCCCAGCAGGTGCAGCAGTACCTGGTGGCCGAGCAAAGCGCCAAGGCCAACCTGGCGGCGGCACAGGCGGCGCTCAAGAGCGAGCAGATCCGCCTCGGCCAGACGCGCATCGTGGCGCCCGACGACGGCATCATCAGCCGCCGCAGCGCCACGCTGGGCAGCGTGGTGCAGTCGGGCACCGAGCTGTTCGGCATGGTGCGCCAGGGGCGGCTGGAATGGCGGGCCGAGCTGTCGGCCGAGCAGCTGGCGGCGGTGGCGCCGGGGCAGGCGGCCCGCTTGCGCCTGGCCGATGGCAGCGTGGCCAGCGGCACCGTGCGCATGCTGGCGCCCACGCTGGACGCGAGCAGCCGCAAGGCGCTGGTGTATGTCGACCTGCCCGCCGGCAGCGCAGCGCGCGCCGGCATGTTCGCCAGCGGCGAGATCCTCACCGGCGAGGCGCCGGCCACGGTCTTGCCGGCGGCCGCGGTGATCCTGCGCGACGGGCACAGCTATGTCTTCGAGGTGACGCCCGAAGGCAGTGTGGTGCAGCACCGGGTGGACACCGGCCGGCGGCGCGAGGCGCAGGTCGAGGTGCTCACCGCGCTGGCCCCCGAGGCGCGCATCGTGGCCAGTGGCGGTGCCTTCCTGAACGATGGCGACCTGGTGCGCGTCGAGGCGGCACCGGAGGGGGCACGATGAACGTCTCGGCGTGGTCCATCCGCAATCCGGTGCCGGCGCTGCTGCTGTTTGCGCTGCTCACCCTGCTCGGCCTGGGTGCCTTCCGCGCGCTGGGCATCCAGAACTTTCCCGACATCGAACTGCCGACCATCACCGTGTCGGCCACCTACGAGGGCGTGGCGCCGACCCAGCTCGAAACCGAGGTGGCGCGCAAGATTGAGGACCAGGTCGCCACGCTGGGCGGCATCGAGCACATCACCACCACGCTGACCGATGGCTCGGCCAAGATCAGCGTGCAGTTCGAGCTGGAGAAGGACACCGAGGTGGCGCTCAACGAGGTGCGCAACGCGGTCGACACCGTGCGCGCCGACCTGCCCGCCGACATGCGCGACCCGGTGGTGTCCAAGGTCACCACCTCGGGCAGCGCGATCCTCACCTACGCCGTGCGCTCGGCGCGCCTCGACGAGGAGGCGCTGTCGTGGTTTGTGGACAACGATGTGTCCAAGGCGCTGCTGGCGGTCAAGGGCGTGGGCGCGGTGTCGCGCGTGGGCGGGGTGGACCGCGAGGTGCAGGTCGACCTGCTGCCCGAGCGCATGGCCGCGCTGGGCGTGACGGCAGCCGATGTGTCGAGCCGGCTGCGCCAGGTGCAGGTGGATGCCTCGGGCGGGCGCGGCGACATCGGCGGCACCATCCAGTCGGTGCGCACGCTGGGCGCGGTGGCCACGGTGGCCGACATTGCCGCGCTGGAGATTCCGCTCGCCGGCGGCCGGCGGGTGCGTATCGACGAGGTGGCCACGGTGCGCGACGGCATTGCCGAGCGCAGCAGCATCACCCTGCTCGATGGCCAGCCGGTGGTGAGTTTTGAAGTCACCCGCATCAAGGGCGCCAGCGAAGTGGCGGTGGCCGACGCGGTGCGCGCGGCCGTGAGCGTCATGCAGGCCAACAACCCGCAGTTGCGCATCGAGGAGGCCTTCAACACCGTGGCGCCGGTGGAAGACAACTTTGAGGGCTCGATGGCGCTGTTGTACGAAGGCGCGCTGCTGGCGGTGCTGGTGGTGTGGTGGTTCCTGCGCGACTGGCGGGCCACGCTGGTGTCGGCAGCCGCGCTGCCGCTGTCGATCATCCCCACCTTCCTGGCCATGCAGTATCTCGGCTTCAGCCTCAACACGCTCACCCTGCTGGCGCTTGCGCTGGTGGTGGGCATCCTGGTCGATGACGCGATCGTCGAGATCGAGAACATCGTGCGCCACCTGCGCATGGGCAAAACGCCCATCCAGGCCGCCACCGAGGCCGCCGACGAGATCGGCCTGGCGGTGATCGCCACCACCTTCACGCTGGTGGCGGTGTTCCTGCCCACCGCCTTCATGGGCGGGGTGCCGGGCAAGTTCTTCAAGCAGTTCGGCATCACCGCCGCGGTGGCGGTGGTGGCCTCCTTGCTGGTGGCGCGTCTGCTCACGCCGATGATGGCCGCCTACTTCCTGAAAGCGCACGACAGCGCCCCCGGCGACAGCCGCCTGATGACGCGCTACCTCGGCTGGGCCGACTGGTGCCTCCGGCATCGCAAGACCACCACCGTGGCGGCGCTGCTGTTCTTTGCCGGCTCCTTGCTGCTGGTGCCGCTGCTGCCTACCGGCTTTGTGCCGGCGGCCGACCGCGCGCAGACCAAGGTCAGCATCGAGATGCAGCCGGGCAGCCCGCTGGAGGCCACCTACGCCGTGGCCGAGCAGGCCCGCCGCCTGCTGGTCGAGATGCCCGAGGTGACCGGCGTGTTCACCGCCGTGGGCAGCGGCACCAGCGGTGGCAGCGGGCCCATGGGCAGCACCCGTACCAGCGATGTGCGCAAGGCCACGCTGACGGTGAACCTGGTGTCGCGCCATGAGCGCGCCAAGCAGAGCGCGGTCGAGGCCGAGATCCGCCAGCGCATGGCCGTGCTGCCCGGCGCGCGGGTGTCGGTGGGCGCCGGCAACACCGGCGAGAACCTCAAGGTGGTGCTCGCCGGCGAAGACGCCGACGCACTGCGCCTGGCCAGCGCCGCGGTCACGCGCGACCTGCGCACGCTGACCGGCATCGGCAACGTCACCTCGGGCGCCAGCCTGCAACGGCCGGAAATCCATGTGACGCCGGACTTTGCCCGCGCGGCCGACCTCGGCGTCACCGCCACCGCCATGGCCAGCGCCATCCGCGTGGCCACGGCCGGCGACTTCGACGCCAATCTGCCCAAGCTCAACCTGCCGCAGCGGCAGATTCCGATCCGCGTGCGGCTGGACGCATCGGTGCGCCACGACCTCGATGCCGTGCGCCAGCTGCGCGTGGCCGCCAACAGCGGCGAGGTGCCGCTGGAGGCCGTGGCCGAGCTGCGCATGGGCAGCGGCCCGGCGCAGATCGACCGCTACGACCGCCAGCGCAACGTGAGCATCGATGTCGAACTCGGCAGCCGTCAGCTGGGCGAGGCCGTGGCCCTGGTCGACCAGTTGCCCGCCGTCAAGAACCTGCCGCCGGGCATCAGCCGCCCGGCCTCGGGCGACGCCGAACGCATGGCGGAACTGTTCGGCAGCTTCGGCTCGGCCATGCTCATCGGCGTGCTGTGCATCTATATGGTGCTGGTGCTGCTGTTCCACGACTTCCTGCAACCGGCCACCATCCTCGCCGCGCTGCCGCTGTCGGTGGGCGGCGCCTTCCTGGCGCTGCTGCTGACGAACAGCAGCTTCTCCATGCCCTCGGTGATCGGCCTGCTGATGCTGATGGGCATCGTCACCAAGAACTCGATCCTGCTCGTCGAATACGCCGTGATGGCGCGGCGCGAGCACGGCATGGCCCGCTTCGCCGCGCTGATCGACGCCTGCCACAAGCGCGCCCGCCCGATCCTGATGACCACCATCGCCATGGGCGCCGGCATGTTCCCCATTGCGCTGGGCCTCGGCGCCGAGCCGAGCTTCCGCGCGCCGATGGCCATCGCCGTGATCGGCGGCCTGATCACCTCGACGCTGCTCAGCCTACTGGTGATCCCGGTGGTGTTCACCTATGTGGATGACCTGCTGCAGTGGCTCAAGCGGCTCGCCGCGCGCCTGCACCGCGCCAATCACGGGGCGGCCGGCGCCGCGTCCTGAGTGGGGGCCGATGCGGCGCTGCACGAGGGAATCTCACTGCCTGAGCGGGGAAAACGGCCCGAATGCGCGGTAAATCCGCTGCCGGATGCTGACTAGACTGAAGGTACGACCTGTATCTACCCAGGAGACCGTCATGCAGATCGGCATCCCCAAAGAGATCAAGACACAGGAAAACCGGGTCGGGCTGACGCCGCAGGCCGTGGCCCAGTTGGTGCGCAGCGGCCATGCGGTGCGTGTCGAAGCCGGCGCCGGCGTGGGCAGCGGCTATGCCGACGCCGAATACCAGGCGGCGGGCGCGCAGATCGCGTCGGTCGAAGCCGTGTGGCAGGCGGCGCTGGTGGTCAAGGTCAAGGAGCCGCAGCCGGTCGAGATCGCCCGGCTCGGTCCGGCCCAGACCCTGTTCTGCTATCTCCACCTGGCGCCCGATGCGCCGCAGACCGACGGCCTGCTGGCCAGCGGCTGCACGGCGATCGCCTTTGAAACCGTCGAGGATGGCCACCGCCGCTTGCCGCTGCTGGCACCGATGAGCGAGGTGGCCGGCTGCCTGGCGCCGCAGGTCGGGGCCATGGCCCTGCATGCCTGGCGGGGCGGGCGGGGCGTGCTGCTCGGTGGTGTGCCCGGTGTGGCGCCGGCCGACGTGCTGGTGCTCGGCGGCGGCGTGGTCGGCACGCATGCGGCCAGGGTGGCGCTGGGCATGGGCGCCGACGTGACCCTGCTCGACCGCGACCTGAACCGGCTCAAGGCGCTCGATGTGCAGTTCGGCGGGCGGGTGAAAACCGCGCATGCCGGCATGCTGCACACGCTCATCCGCCAGAGCGACATGATCATCGGCGCGGTGCTGATCCCCGGCGCCAAGGCCCCCCACCTGATTCGCCGCGCGGACCTTGCCGAGCTACGCACCGGCTGCGTGCTGGTGGACGTGGCCATCGACCAGGGCGGCTGCTTCGAGACCAGCCGGCCCACCACGCATGACGACCCGACCTACCTCATCGACGGCGTGGTGCACTACTGCGTGGCCAACATGCCCGGCGCCGTCTCCCGCACCGCCACCCAGGCGCTGACCGCGGCCGTGCTGCCCTATGCGCAGACCCTGGCCGACCAGGGCTGGCAGGCGGCGCTACGGGCCGACCCGGGCTTGGCAAAAGGGCTCAATGTGCACGCTGGCGGGTTGTACGAACCGAACGTGGCCGAGGTGCAGGGCAAGCCGCTGGCGGTGCTGGCCGACGCGCTGGCCTGAGGCGCGCTCACCGGCTTCCCAGTTGCGCCCGCACCAGGTCACCCAGCGTGGCCACGGCGCGTTCGGACGCGTCCGACCAGGGGTGGCCGGTGTTGAGGCGGATGCACTGGTTGAAGCCGCGCGTGGCCGAAAAGATCGGGCCGGGGGCGATGCTGATGCCGCGCGCCAGCGCCTGGCGGTGCAGGGCGAGGGCGTCGGCACCGGGCGGCAGGACGAGCCACACGAAGTAGCCGCCGCGCGGGCTGGCCAGCTGCACCCCGGGCGGAAAATGCCGCTCGATGGCGGCAATGGCCTGCGCGGTCTGGCTGGCCAGGGCCTGGCGCAGGCGGCGCAGGTGGTGGTCGTAGCCGCCGTGGTGCAGGTAGTCGGCCAGTGCGGCCTGCAGGGGCACGGCGGTGCCGAGGCTGGTCGACAGCTTGAGCCGCTGCACCGTGCGCGCATGCCGGCCCGCGGCCACCCAGCCGACGCGGTAGCCCGGCGCCAGGCATTTGGCGAAGGACGACACATGCAACACCTGCCCGGCGCTGTCGAGCGACTTGGCCGGTAGCGGGCGCGGCTCGCCAAAGTGCAGCTCGGCGTAGGCGTCGTCCTCGATCAGCGGCACGTCGTGGCGCGCCAGCAGGCTCACCAGTTCGCGCCGGCGCTCGTCGGGCACGCAGGCGCCGAGCGGATTCTGGTGGTTGAGCATGAACAGGCAGGCGCGGATCGGGTGGCGGTCCAGCGCCTCGGCCAGCGCGCCCACGTCGACCCCGTCGCGCGGGTGGGTGGGGATCTCGATCACGCGCAGGCCAAGCCGCTCGATGGCCTGCAGGCCGCCGTAGAAGGCGGGCGATTCGATGGCCACCAGGTCGCCCGGGCGGGTGACCGCCTGCAGGCACAGGTTGATCGCCTCCATGGCGCCCGAGGTGATGACGATCTCCTCCGGCGACAGCGACACCCCGGCCGACAGGTAGCGCAGCGCGATCTGGCGGCGCAGCTCGTCGTTGCCCGGCGCCAGATCGGTGACGCTGCGCCACGGGTCGAGCCGCCGCGCGCTCACCGCCAGCGCGCGCGCCAGGCGGTCGAGCGGGAACAGCTCGGGGCTGGGGAAGCCCGAGCCCAGCGGCACCACCTCGCGGTCGCGGGCAGAGTCGAGGATGTCGAAGATGAAGTCGCTCACCGTCAGCGCGGTGGCGTCGGTACCCGGCCGGCTGACCGGCGGTTCGGCCAGCGTCTGGCCGAGGCGGGCGCGCACATAGTAGCCCGAGCGCGGGCGCGCCTCGATCAGGCCGCGGCTTTCGAGCAGGGCGTAGGCCTGCAGCACGGTGGACGGGCTGGCGTCGTGGCTGCGGCAGGCGTGGCGCACCGAGGGCACGCGCTCGCCGGGGCGCAGCGTGCCTTCGCCGATGCGCCGGGCGAGGTCGTCGGCCAGTTGCTGGTAGCGGGTCATCGTGTCTCCCCGGCGCGCGGCACCATGATGCGCATCAAGCGCGCCCCCATTTTCTGTGCTGCCGGGTGGTCCGGCGAACTGTCCCTGCCCGTGGCGCATGGGCTGTGCGCTAATGATGGTTGTGTGTTTCCTGCCAGGCCATCGCCATGCAACTGACCCTCGATGCCGTTCCCCACTCGCCGCCTGCACGCAGCCCGGTGCCCGGCAACCGCGGCATCTGGGTGGGCATTTTCTGCGAGCTGACCGAGTTCGCCTTGATGTTCCTCGCCTATGCCTATTTTCGCCTCACTTTCCCCGAGGACTTCCACCGCGGCCCCGGCTTGCTCAACACCACCGCCGGCGTCGCCAACACCCTGGTGATGCTCACCAGCAGCTACTGCGCCATGCGCGCCATGATCGCCATCCGCTGCAACCAGTCGGGCGCCTGCCTGCGCTGGCTGGCGGCCACGCTGGGCCTGGGCGTGGTGTTCCTGCTGGTGAAGGCCTGGGAGTTCAGCTGGAATCTGGACCATGGCGTGGTCGGCACCGGCAACAGCTTCATCGCCATGTACTACTACCTCACGCTCAACCACCTGGTGCATGTGGTGTGGGGCTGCCTCGGGCTGGTCTGGGCGCTGCTGCGCACCTGGGCCGGCGCCTACAGCCCGGCCGACCACGAAGGTGTGGAGGCGGCCACGCTGTACTGGCATGCCACCGACCTGGCGTGGATCGTGATCTTCCCGCTCATGTACGTGCTGCGCTGACGGAGGCCGTCCCATGTCTGCCGAAACCTTTGCCACCCGCATCTGGCTCCTCCTCGTGGGCCTGACCCTGCTCAGTGCCGCGCTGGCCGACGGTGCCGCGCCCGGCCTGCTCACCGCGCTGGTGGCGCTGGCCGTCGTCGGCATCAAGGGCGCGCTGGTGATCCGCCACTTCATGGGGCTGGACGGCCGCTTTCCGCGCCTGCGCCGGCTCATGAACGGCTACGTCGTGCTGGTGCCGGCGCTGCTCTTTGTGCTGGGCAGCGTGCTGGCCCGGTAGGGCCGGCTTCAGTCGGCCTGGCGGCTCAATCTGTAATCCATGAAAATCGTGTTTTCTGGAACTGTACCGTAATTCGCGGCGCTGGTTTACTCGCCTCACCCCGTCGGCGCCGCGCCGTGGCGCCGGGGGCGACCGAGGACCGCCATGACCGTCGCCACCATCACCTTTCATCGCCAGCGCCCGCAACAGATTCACCCACGCGAGACCGCCGGCCGCTTCAACCGCCTGCGCTGGGCCATGGTGTGGTTCAGCCAGGCAGTTTTCTACGGCGCCTGCTGGCTGCGCTGGGACGACCGGCAGGCGGTGCTGTTCGACATTGCCGGACGCAAGGCCTACCTCTTCGGTCTGGTGCTGTGGCCGCAGGATGCGCTGCTGCTGGCCTGGACGCTGGTGCTGGCGGCGACGGCGCTGTTCTTCGTCACCGCGCTGGCGGGGCGGGTGTTCTGCGGCTTTGCCTGTCCGCAGACGGTGTATACCGCCATCTTCCGCTGGATCGAGGCGCGCATCGAGGGCGACCACCTGGCGCGGACGCGGCTCGATGCGGCGCCCTGGAGCGCCGCCAAGTTGGCCCGGCGCGGCGGCAAGTGGCTGCTGTGGGCGCTGGTGGCCGGCTGGACCGGCGTCACCTTCGTTGGCTACTTCACGCCGCTGCAGCCCTTGCTGGCTGACCTGGCGGCGGGCGCGCCGGGGCCGTGGGCCGGTGCGTGGATCGTCGGCTATGCGGCCTTCACCTTTGTGCTGGCGGGCTTTGCGCGCGAGATGGTGTGCCTGCACATGTGCCCCTACGCACGTTTCCAGGGTGTGATGTTCGATGCCGATACGCTCACCATCGGCTACGACCGCCCGCGCGGCGAACCGCGCCGGCCGCGCGGGGCGGGCAAGGCCGGCCCGGCCGGCGACTGTGTGGCCTGCAACCAGTGCGTGCAGGTGTGCCCGACCGGCATCGACATCCGCGACGGTCTGCAATACCAGTGCATCAACTGCGGCCTGTGCGCCGACGCCTGCGACACGGTGATGACCCATGTCGGCGCGCCCACCGGCTTGATCCGCATGATGTCGGCGCAGCCGGAGGGGGATGCCGGCACCGGCTACTGGCGAGAAATCGGCCGGCGCCTGCGTACGCCGCGTGCGCTGGCTTACCTGGCGGTGATGGCGGCGGTGAGTCTGGCCATGGCCTGGCAGCTGGCCACGCGGGTGCCGTTGCAGCTCGACGTGCTGCGCGATCGCCAGTCGCTGGCGCGCGAGGGGGCCGACGGCCGCATCGAGAACAGCTACACCCTGCGCCTGCTGAACATGCGCGAAACCGCCCGAGAGGTGGCCATCAGCGTGCGCGACCTCCCCGGCGGGGTGCTGATCGGCCCGGCGGTGCAGGCGGTCGAGGCCGGCCGGGTGAGTACCGTGTCGATCACCGTGACCGCGCCCGCCGGCGAGCGCCGCCAGCAGCCGCTGCGCCTGCAGCTGCGGGCGCTGGACGGCTCGGGCGACCGCGCCGAGGCGGCCAGCGTGTTCTTCAACCCGCTGTGAGCGCGCTCACAGGCCGAAGGCGAAAATGACAATCAGCCCGCCGAGCAGCCACACGCCGCGCAGGGCGCCGGCCTCGCGGTGGATCAGGCCGCGGCTGACCATCCACACGCCGAGGCCGATCTTCACGCAGGCCGCCAGCGCCAGCCACGGCGTGCTGCCCAGTGCGGTGAGCGACGGGTTGGCGATGAAGGCCAGCGGCACGATGTACAGCCCGATGCCCAGGCGCATCGCATGCCAGGCCACGCTCAGCCACGGCGCACCGGCCATGCCGGCGGCGATGAACACCGCGCCGCACACCGGCGGGGTGATGGTCGACAGCAGCGCGAACCAGAAGATGAACAGGTGGGCGTGCAGCGGCTCGACGCCGATCTCGATCAGCGCCGGGCCGGCCACCGCCACGCAGATCACATAGGCCGCGGTGGTCGGCACCTCCATGCCGAGAATCAGGCAGGCCAGGCCGGTGAGCAGCAGCGCGCCCCACAGGTTGCCGCCCGACAGGCCGAGGATCAGCGAGGTGATCTTGACGCCCAGCCCGGTGATGTTGAGCACGCCGATGATCAGCCCGGCGCAGAAGATGATGGCCGCGATGGTGGCGATCTGCCGCGCCGCGCTCACCGCCGCGTCGACCAGCCGTGCCCCCCAGCGCCGGAGCGAGGGGCGCAGGCGGGCGTCGAACAGCAGCAGGCCGGCCGCGGCGCCGGTGGCTGCGGCGCCGGCATACTGCGGCGTGTTGCCCGACAGGAACAGGATGCCCAGCAGCAGGCCGAAGGGGATCAGGAAGAACAGCACCAGCCGCGCCACCTTGGCAAAGGGCGGGATGTCCTCGGCGCGCATGGGCTCTAGTCCGTAGCGCCGGCCGTACAGGTCGCAGCCGGCCCACACCCCCCAGAAGAACAGCACCGCCGGCAGCAGCGCCGCCATCAGCACTTCGTTGTAGGTGGTGCGCAGCAGCTCGACCATGATGAAGGCGCCGGCGCCCATCACCGGCGGCATGATCTGCCCGCCCGACGAGGCCACCGCCTCCACCGCCGCGGCCAGCGGCGCGGGGTAGCCCAGGCGTTTCATGGTCGGCAGGGTGATGGCGCCGGTGGAGGCCACGTTGGCCGAGGCCGAGCCGGAGATCGAGCCGAACAGCGCTGAGGAGAGCACCGACACCTTGGCCGCCCCGGCGCGCAGCCGCCCGGCCAGCGCCACCGATGCCGCCATGAAACCCTGGCCGCCCTCGCCGGCGCCGACCACCGCGCCGAGGATGACGAACACCGCCACCACCTCGGCCGAGGTGCCGGTGAGGCTGCCCCACAGCCCGCCCTCGGTGATGGTCAGCGTGCCGAGAAAGCTGGCCAGCGGAATGCCCGCATGGCCCAGCTCGCCGGGCAGATGCTGGCCGAACAGCCCGTACAGCAGCGCCAGCGCGGCGGTGCCGGGCATGGCCCACTTCACCTGCCGGCGCGCCATCTCCAGCGCCAGCAGGATCAACCCCCAGGCCACCACGAACTGCGTGGTGCCGCGCAGGCGGCCGTACTGGTTGTCGAGCATGTCGTGCTGCACCAGCACATAAAGGCAGGCCGCCAGCCCGAAGGCGCACAGCAGCCCGTCGACCGCGCGGCGCCAGCCGGTGGCCGGCCGGGCGGTGAACAGGAACACGAAGGGCAGGGTGGCGATGATGTGCAGCGGCCGGCTGATCAGGTGCGGAATCAGCCCGGCCATGACTAGCCAAAGGTGATAGCCCACCGACGCAAAGGCGAGCGTCACCATCAGGGTGTGCAGGGAAAGAATGGGCGTAGCCGGCGGCTCGCTCAGCGGCGTGTCTGTCATGGGGGCGGGAAACCGGGTGCCCGCGTGGGCGCGGGTCTGGTGAGTGCGACATGCAGGGCGGTGTCCGCAGACGCCGCCCTGCGTGAAACGGGCGTGTTACTTCAGGCGGTCGGGCACGGCGATGCCGGCTTCCTCGTAGTACTTGAGTGCGCCCGGGTGCAGCTTGACGCTGATGTTGTCGAGCAGCGAGGCGTCGATGCTCTTCCACCACGGGTCGGACTTCGCCATCTCGGCCAGGCCTTTCCAGTAGCTGCGGGTGAGCTGGTAGGCGGTGTCATCGTCCATGTCGGACAGCGCGTAGGCAATCACCGGCAGCGAGGTGGTGACCACGTCGGTATCCACGCCGGGGTAAGTGCCTTTCGGGATCACCAGCCGCGTGCGGCCGCTCTCCTGGACCTGCGCCTCGGTCATCGACAGCAAGTGCACCGGCGAGCTGGCGGCCACCTCGACCACGTTCGGCGCCGGCCACGAGCCGGCCGTGGCAAAGCCGTCGACCTGGCGGTTCTTCATGGCGGCGCCCGCGCCGGAGAGCTCGATGTCGATCACCTCGACCTTGCCTTCAAGGCCGAACTGCTTGAAGTTCTTGGCCGCCTCGGTGGCACCGAAAGAACCCTTGCCGGTCACGAAGCGCTTGCCGGCCAGGTCAGCAAAACTGTTGATGCCCGCGTCGGCGCGCACCACGTAGTGCATGGTCAGCGAGGGGATCGGGAACATGCCGCGGATCTTCTTGAACGCCTCGTCGGCCGGCTCGAACGGCTTCTCGCCCGCCACCGCCTTCTCCACCAGCGCCGGCGGCGAGGTGAACATGTAGTGCGAGCCGCGCGCGGCCGATTCCATCACGTTCTGCACCGAACCCTGGCTCTCCTCGACGGTCACGATGATCTTGCCATCGGTGGCTTTCTTCACGTTCTCGCCGATCTGCACGGCCATCTGGTAGTACGACGTCCCCGCCTTGGCGGCCTTCAGCGTCACGCGGGTCTCGGCGACGACCAGGGTCGAGGTCAGCGCCAGCGTCACCGCCGTGGCCAGGGGGGCAAAACGTCCAAGCTTCATAGTCATCTCCATCGATTCGTGCTCGCCGGGGCGGGGCGAGCGCGTCAGGACTGCGCCTGACAGGCTTGTTGTTTGTTGTTCTGAGGAATCGTACCGGCATCGCTGGGCGATGCAGCGAAAGTACTATGGCACAAACATCCGTGCAGGGTGGCGGATTTGTTGGTGTGAGCGACGTGCGGACCGGGGGGCGAGTCCTCAGGCCTGGCGGGTGGCATACCCCAGGCGCTGCGAGATCTCGCGTGCGCAGGCCATCAGGCGGGTGGCGATGGGGCCGTCCCAGGCGGGGTCGAAGCTGTTGGCGGGGCCCATGGCGGTGAGGGCCAGGGTGAGGTGGTTGCCGCTGTCGAAAACGGGGGCGGAGAAGGCGTTGATGCCGGGAATCGGGTTGCCCAGGGCGCGCGCCAGGCCGTGCTGGCGGATCTCGGCGAGGGTGTCGTCTACATGGCGACGCGACAGGCGCAGTGCGGGCTGGTCGGTGCTGCCGATCTGTGCCAGCTCGCTCTCGACCAGCGGGCGGGTGATGCGCTCGGGCAGGAAGGCGGCGAACAGGCGGCCGGTGGCTGAGGACATGAGTGGGGTCATGACCGTGCCGGGGCGCATGTTCACATGGATGGGGCGGCTGCATTCCTCGATGCGCACGATGGTGGGGCCGCGGTTGCCCCACACGGCGACGGCGATGTTGAGCTGCAGGTCGTCGGCCAGCTGGGCGACGGCCGGGGTGGCGGCGCGCAGGGGTTCGAGCCCTTGCAGGGCGGACAGGCCCACCTGCAGGGCGAAGGGACCGAGGCCGTAGCGGCCGGTGACCGGGTCTTGCTCGATCAGGCCGAGCTTGCCGAAGCTCACCAGGTAGGGGTGGGCCTTGGCCGGTGGCATGCCGGCGTCGCGGGCGAGGTCGCGCAGCATCATGGGGGTGCCGTGGCGCACCAGCGCCTGCAGCAGGGTGCCGCCGACTTCGATTGACTGGATGCCCCGGCGATCGCGTTCCATGGATGGCTGCCTTTCGGTTTTTTGCGCAGATGTTAGCAGCTTTCCTGCCGCTTTCTCGCCGCTCGTCGCGTCGTTGAAATTATCCATTAACAAAACGATTGACGATTAACGAATCAAAAACTAGCATGAAGGTGTCGCGGTTGCCGGGATGCGTGCATCCATTCGAGAGCGACCCAGCCCAACCCCCAGATCACGGAGTGCCCATGAACACCAAAGTCTTTGCGTCCCAGGCCGACCTGGAAGTCAAGCAGACGACCTTCGAGCAACTGTCCGCCCACTGCTGGGCCTACACCGCCGAGGGCGATCCCAATACCGGCGTGATCATCACCGACGAGGCGGTGCTGATCTGCGACACGCTGGCCACGCCGGTGATGGCGCAGCGCCTGATCGCCGAGATCCGCAAGGTCAGCGCCGCGCCGATCAAGTACGTGGTGCTGTCGCACTACCACGCGGTGCGCGTGCTCGGGGCTTCGGGCTACAAGGCCGAGGGCATGGAGCAGATCATTGCCAGCCAGGGTACCTACGAGATGATCGTCGAGCGCGGCGAGCAGGACATGAAGTCGGAATACGAGCGCTTCCCGCGCCTGTTCCAGAACTTCGACTCGGTACCCGGCCTCACCTGGCCGACCATCGTCTTCAAAGACGAGATGACGCTGTACATGGGCGGCCTCGAGGTGAAGGTGATGCACCTCGGCCCCGGCCACACCAAGGGCGACACCGTGGTGTGGGTGCCGAGCGAGCAGGTGCTGTTCTCGGGCGATCTGGTCGAGTGCGATGCCGCCTGCTACACCGGCGACGCCCAGCTCGAGGAATGGCCGGCCACGCTGGACGCGATTGCCGCGCTCAAGCCGCAGGCGGTGGTGCCGGGCCGCGGCCCCGCGCTGACCACGCCGGAAAAAGTGGCCGAGGGCCTGGCCTACACCCGCGATTTCGTTACCACGCTGTTCGGTGCCGCCAAGGAAGCCGCTGCCCAGGGCCTGGACCTGAAAGCCGCCATGGCCTTGACCCGCCAGCGCATGGACCCGAAGTTTGGCCAGGTGTTCATCTACGAGCACTGCCTGCCCTTCGACGTGACCCGCGCAGTGGACGAGGCCAGCGGCATCAAGCATCCGCGCATCTGGACGGCCGAGCGCGACCAGGAAATGTGGCACGCGCTGCAGGCGGACTGAATCGCCGTAGGGCGGGTTTCAACCCGCCATGGCCGGCTGAAGCCGGCCCTACGCAAACGAGCAGAGCACTGAACAACCCCCGGTGGCCCACGGGCCGCCAGATCCCCAACCCGGCGCACAACCAACAGACCGGGCGAGATCCTGCAAATTGTCCAAAGGAGGACGCAACGTGCTGAGTACCTATCAGTATCCGAAATTCGCGTACCGCAAGCCGGCCGAGCTGGCGGCGGGCGAGAACGGCGCGCCGGGGCGTTACCCGGTGGTGGTGGTCGGGGCGGGCCCGGTGGGCCTCGCGGCGGCGATCGACCTGGCCATCCAGGGCCAGAAGGTGGTGGTGCTGGACAATGACGACACCGTCTCCATCGGCTCGCGCGGGGTGTGCTACGCCAAGCGCGCGCTGGAGGTGCTCGACCGCCTCGGCTGCGGCGACGAGATGGTGGACAAGGGCGTGTCGTGGAACGTCGGGCGCACCTTCTTCCGCGAGGAAGAGGTGTTCAACTTCAATCTCTGTCCCGAGCCGGACCACCACCGCCCCGGCATGATCAACCTCCAGCAGTACTACCTCGAGGAGTATCTGGTGAAGCGTGCCGAGGCGGTGGGCGTCGAGCTGCGCTGGAAGAGCACCGTGATCGCGGTGAACCCCGGTGAAGACAGCACCGGCCTGCGCGTCGAGACGCCCGACGGCGTGTACAACATCGAGGCCGACTGGCTGGTGGTGGGCGACGGCGCCCGCTCGAGCATCCGCACCATGCTGGGCCTGGATATCGACGGCAAGATCTTCATGGATCGCTTCCTCATCGCCGACGTGGTGATGAAGGCCGACTTCCCGACCGAGCGCTGGTTCTGGTTCGACCCGCCCTTCCATCGCAACCAGTCGGTGCTGCTGCACCGCCAGGCCGACAACGTCTTCCGCATCGACTTCCAGCTGGGCTGGAATGTGGACCCGGAGGTCGAGAAGAAGCCCGAAAACGTCATCCCCCGCATCAAGGCGATGCTGGGTGATGACCGCGAGTTCGATCTGGAATGGGTCAGCGTCTACACCTTCCAGTGCCGCCGCATGAACAGCTTCCGCCACGGCCGGGTGCTGTTCGTCGGCGACGCCGCGCATCAGGTCTCGCCTTTCGGCGCGCGCGGCGCCAACTCCGGCATCCAGGACACCGACAACCTGGTGTGGAAGCTCAAGCTGGTGATGGACGGCAAGGCGCCGGCCGAACTGCTCGACAGCTACTCCGACGAGCGCGTATTTGCAGCGGACGAGAACATCATGAACTCCACCCGCTCGACCGACTTCATCACCCCCAAGAGCACCACCAGCAAGACCTTCCGCAACGCCGTGCTGGGCCTGGCCGAGCACTACCCGTTTGCCCGTGCGCTGGTCAATTCCGGGCGCCTGTCGGTGCCGGCGTATCTGACCGAATCGCGGCTCAACACCGCCGACACCGACAGCTTCGCCGGCAAGATGGTGCCGGGCGCGCCGATGGATGATGCGCCCATCGAGACCGACAGCGGCGAGCCGTGGTTGCTGCAAGTGCTGGGCAACCGCTTCCAGCTGCTGGTGTTTGCCGATGATGCGCGCCAGGTGGCCGATGCCGCCGCGCTCGCCGAGCTGGCCAGCAACGCCATTCCGGTGCAGGCCATCGTCGTGGCCAGAACCGGCATTGCTCCGGCCGGCCTGAAAACCGTCATCGACACCCGCGGCCGCATCGCCGAGCGCTACGACGCGCAGCCGGGCACCTGCTACCTGGCCCGCCCCGACCAGCACGTGGCCGCCCGCTGGCGCGCCTTCGACGCCGCCGCCGTGCGCCACGCCGTGGCCGTGGCCACCTGCAACGCCTGAGGAGACTGACCATGTCCCTGATCACCACCAGCAACTTCGCCGAACCGGGCAAGCGCTACTTCCAGACTTTCAGCCCCGGCGACGACTTTTACGAAGCCCTGATCGACATGCACCGCGACCTCACCGACGAGCAGTCGGCCATGGTCAATGCGCGCCTGATCCTGCTGTTGTCCAACCATATCGGCGACATCGGCGTGCTCAAGGAGGCGATGGCAATCGCCCGCGACGGCGTCTGAGCGTCACGCAGTCGGCGCGAACGGCGGGCCTGGCCCGCCGTTCGTCGTTGACGGGCGAGGGCCTGAACAACGGCGCCGGTTTCAAAACAGGTGTTTCGAGCGCGGCAAACCGATACGGGTGCTGGTGTATGCTGGAGGCGGATCGTGCCTGGCACGGACTCCACCGCGTCCTCCCCCTTGGTTGTCGGAACGGCTCATGACTCGTGACCCCGTGACAAAGCAGCCGCTGTTCAACGCCCTGGCGATCTTCATCGCCGGTGCGGTGTTGACGGGCGCCTTCCTGGCGCATCTGCATCAATCCGAGCACAGCTTCCGGCAGGCCCGTTTCCAGGCCTATGTCGACAAGACCACCAAATTGCTGCACGAGCGTCTGCTGTCCTACGAGCACGGCCTGCAGGGCTTGCGCGCGGCGTTCCTGACGGTGGGCGCGGATGCCATGACGCTGGAGACCTTCCGCCAGATCAGCCAGTCGCGGGATCCGGACCGGGAGTTTCCCGGCACACGTGGTTTCGGCTTCATCCAGCGGGTGGCGCCGGGCGACGAGGCGGCGTTCGTGCAGGCGATGCAGGCCAAGGGGCGGGCAGACTTCGCCATCAAGCAGCTCGCGCCGCATGCGGGCGACCGGTTCGTGATCACCTTCATCGAGCCCGAAGCGCGCAACCGCGAAGCCGTCGGCCTGGATGTGGGCTCCGAGGCCAATCGGCGCGGCGCCCTGGTGTCGGCGTTTCGCACCGGCAAGGCCACGCTGTCGCATCCGATCACGCTGGTCCAGGCCGACGGCAAGGTCGGGCGGGGCTTCATGCTGGCCCTGCCGTACTACCCCGGGCATCAGCTGCCTGCCGACGCGGCCGCCCGCGAGGCGGCGGCCTGGGGGGCCACCTACTCGCCGCTGGTGATCGACGAGGTGCTGGCCGGCTTCGACATGGCCGCCGATGGGGTGGGCCTGAGCCTGACGGATGTCGACGCCGCTGCCGAGCCGTTCTATGCGCCCGCGGGGGCCAGCGCGCCGGCGGCCGACGGCCTCGTCGCGACCCGCCAGATCACGCTGTTCGGGCGCACTTGGCAGGCGGCCTATCGTGCCCAGCCAGCCTTCGTCGCGGCCCTGCCGCAAGGCAATCCGCTGGCCATTGCCGTGCTCGGCCTGGTGGCCTCCAGCCTGCTGGCCTTGCTGCGCTTCCAGGAGATGCGCAACCGCGCGCGCCTGCGCCAGAGCGCGTTGCGCCTGCGCCTGTTCGTCAACAACGCCCCGGTGGCGCTGGCGATGTTCGACACGCAGATGTGCTACTTGGCGGTCAGCGCGCGATGGTGCGAGGATTTCGGCCTGACGGCCGATGCCCTGGAGGGGCGCTCGCACTACGAACTCTTCCCCGAAATCTCGGACGAATGGCGCGCTTTCCACCGGCGGGCGCTGGCCGGTGAGGTGATTCGTGCCGAGCGGGACGCCTTCCACCGTGCCGATGGCCGTGTGCAATGGCTGAAGTGGGAGATCCGCCCCTGGCACGACACCGATGGCGCGATCGGCGGCATCGTGATCGTGTCGGAAGATGTGACCTACACCCGCCAGGTCGAGCAGGAGATCCGGCACCTCAATGCCACGCTCGAAGCCCAGGTGGCGGAGCGCACGGCGGAACTGGAGGTGGCGCGGCGGTCGCTGCGGATGGTGCTCGACGGGGTGCCGTCGATGATCGGCTACTGGGACAAGCACCTCATCAACAAGGTGGCCAACCATGCCTATGCGGACTGGTTCGGCGTCAACGCCGACGAGATCCCCGGCAAGACCATTCGCGAGCTGCTCGGCGAACGGCTCTACGAGCTGAACCGGCCGCGCATCGAGGCGGCGCTCGAGGGCGAACCACAGACCTTCGAGCGCACACTGGAGCGGCCCGACGGCAAGGGAAGTCGCCATGCGCTGGCCCACTACCTGCCGGATATCGTCGATGGCGAGGTGCAGGGCTTCTTCGTGGTGGTGCACGATATCACCGAACTGACCGAGAGCCGCGAGCGCATGGCCGCCCTGCTGCGCGAGAACCAGTTGCTGCTGACCAGCATCGACCGTCAGCTGATCTACTCGGTGACCGACGCGGACGGGCACATCACCCATGTGAACGACATCTTCTGCGAGACCAGTGGCTATCCCCGTGAAGCCCTCCTCGGCAAGGACCACCGGCTGCTCAACTCCGGGGTGCACGATCGCGCGTTCTGGGCCGAGATGTGGGCCGAACTGCAGGCCGGTCGCGCCTGGCGGGCCGATATCTGCAATCGCGCGCGTGACGGGCGGCTGTTCTGGGTCGATACCGTGGTCGCGCCGCTGACCGACGACAATGGCCAGGTGGAGCGGATCGTGGCCTTGCGCTACGACGTCACCGAGAGCAAGCAGGCCGTCCGTGCGCTGGAGATTGCCAAGAAGCAGGCCGAGCGCGCGAACATCGCCAAGAGCGCCTTCCTCGCCAATACCAGCCACGAGATCCGCACGCCGCTGAACGTGGTCAGCGGCATGGCCTACCTGCTCGGGCAGTCCACGCTCGACGCAGAGCAGCGCGAGCAGGTGTTGGCCATCCAGACCGCCAGCCGGACCCTGCTCGAGCTGATCAACGATGTGCTCGACCT
Source organism: Pseudomonadota bacterium (assembly GCA_008501585.1). Taxonomy (GTDB): domain Bacteria; phylum Pseudomonadota; class Gammaproteobacteria; order Burkholderiales; family Rhodocyclaceae; genus Nitrogeniibacter. The sequence continues at coordinate 45,528 of QQUN01000015.1, forward strand.
GGCCAAGATCGAGGCCGGCGAGATGGTCTACGACATGCGCCCCTTTGCGCTGGACGCCGTCATGGCCGACACCGAGCGGCTGTTCCGTGCGCAGGCGGAGCTCAAGGGGCTCGACTATCGTGCTGCGCCCCTGCCCGAGACGGTGCCCGCGGCGCTGGTCGGCGATGCATTGCGCCTGCGCCAGGTGCTCAACAACCTGATCGGCAATGCGGTGAAGTTTTCCGAGCAGGGGCATGTGGCGGTCGACGTGCAGCCATTGGGCGACGCGCCGGTCGATAGCGCCGATGTGCTCTGGCTGCGTTTCGAGGTGTCGGATACCGGCTGCGGCATGGACGAGGCGGCGCAGGGGCGGCTGTTTTCCCCCTTCGTGCAGGCGGACACCTCGATTACCCGGCGGCATGGCGGTTCCGGCCTGGGCCTGTCGATCGTCCGCCAGCTGGTCGAAGGCATGGGCGGGCGGGTGGGCGCCGACAGTGCCGCGGGGGTCGGGAGCACCTTCTGGTTCGAACTGCCCTTTGGCCGGTCCCTGATGCGCCGGCCCCCGCCGCCCGGCGCCTGCGAGCGGCGCGCACTCGAAGCCCTTACTGCAGCAGAGGAGTACTACCCGCGGGGTCGCTCCATCGGGCAG
>QQUN01000043.1 GCA_008501585.1 Pseudomonadota bacterium
CCACTGGCTCCGGCACTGGCCAACGCCCTGTGCGCCGCCAGCGGCAAGCGCATCCGCCGCCTGCCGATCGGCGACCAGCTCAAGGCGTAAGCGCCATGGACAGCCTCGATCTGGACGTACTCACCCGCGCGCGCGACTGGCTCGCCGATGGCCGGCGGGTGATGCTCGCCACGGTGGTGCGCACCTGGGGCTCCTCGCCGCGCCCGCCCGGCGCCCTGCTGGCCCTGCGCGACGACGGCCATGCCGTGGGCTCGGTGTCCGGCGGCTGCATCGAGGACGACCTCATCCGCCGCCTCGCCGCCGAGGGCCTGCCGACGCAGCCGCAGGTCGTGAGCTACGGCGTTGGCGCCGAAGAGGCGCGCCGCTTCGGCCTGCCCTGCGGCGGCACCATGGAACTGGTGCTCGAATCGCTCGACCGGGCCGCCCCGCTCGATACCCTGCTCGACCGGCTTGCCGCCGGCGAGCTGGTCGAACGCCGGCTCACGCTCTCGACGGGCGCGGTGCAGCTCGCCCCCGCGCATCCCGAGCAAGGCCCGAGCTTCGACGGGCGCACGCTGGTGAGCGTGTTCGGGCCGCGCTACCGGCTGCTGCTGATCGGCGCCGGCCAGCTCTCGGCGATTCTCGCGCGCATGGCGCTGGCGCTCGACTTCGCGGTCACGGTGTGCGACCCGCGCGAAGAATGGTCCGAGGAATGGGCGGTGCCGGGCACCACGCTCAGCCGCGAGATGCCCGACGACCTGGTCATCGCCATGCGCCCCGACGCGCGCATGGCGGTGGTCGCCCTGACCCACGACCCCAAGCTCGACGACCTCGCGCTGATGGAAGCGCTGCGCACGCCCGCCTTCTATGTGGCGGCCCTCGGCTCGCGCCGCAACAACGCGGTACGCCGCGAACGGCTGCGCGAATTCGATCTCGACGAAGCCCAGGTCGCCGCCCTGCGCGGCCCGGCCGGCCTCTACATCGGCAGCCGCACGCCGGCCGAGATCGCCGTGTCGATCGCCGCCGAACTGGTGGCGGTCAAGAACGGCGTGGCGCCCGAGCGCGTGCTGCCGGTGGCCGAGGCCAAGGCCGCGCTGGAAGTGGCCGCCGATACGCTGTCGGCCTGCCGCAGCGGATGAGCCCGCAAGGCATCCTGCTCGCCGCCGGTTACGGCCGGCGCTTCGACCCCGACGGCCGACAGGACAAACTCCTCGCCCCGCTCGCCGACGGCCGCCCGGTGCTGTGGCACAGCGCCCGCGCGCTGGCCGACGCCCTGCCCGGCAGCCTCGCCGTGATCCGCCCCGACCAGCCCGAACGCGCCCGCTGGCTGCACGAGGCCGGCTGCCGCGTGCTCGAAACCCCAACCGCCGAGGCCGGCATGGGCCACGCCCTGGCCGCCGCCGTGACCGCCAGCGCCGAGGCCGACGGCTGGGTCGTGGCCCTGGCCGACATGCCCTGGCTCCCCGCCGCCGCCATCCGCGCCGTGGCCGCCCACCTCACCACCCCGAGCACCATCGCCGCCCCCCGCCACGCCGGCCAACGCGGTCACCCGGTCGGCTTCGGCAGGGCATGGCGCGACCGGCTGCAGACGCTCACCGGCGACCACGGCGCCCGCGCGATCCTGGCGGCGACCACCGTGAGCCTGTTCGACTGGGATGACGCGGGCGTGCTGCGCGATGTCGACACGCAGGACGACCTGGTCGAGCGCGGTACCATCTGACCGACTGCGGCAGGCCGCGTTGGCGGTCTGACCGGGCATAACCACCAGTGCATCGAGAGGCGTGCAGTGAAATTGAAGCGGGTCCGGCTGAGCGAGGTCAGCGTGTCCGACCTCGTCGCGCTCCACAACACCCCGGGCGTTCTGCGCCATATGCCATTGGCCGGCGCCGTGTTCGACGAGGCGGTCTGCCGGCAATGGGTCCAAGCCAAGGAAGCGCAGTGGACCACGCACGGTTATGGCCCGTGGGGTCTGCTCATCGACGACGCGTTCGCCGGGTGGGGCGGCTTTCAGTGTGAACAGGGCGACGCGGATTTTGCGCTGGTGCTGTCGCCTGCTTACTGGGGCTATGGCCGGCCCATCTTCCAGTATTTCATTCGGCTGGCCTTTGACGAGATGGGCCTTGCGTCGATCACCGCCTTGCTCCCACCGAGCCGCGGCCCCGCCAGCGGCTTGCGCCGCCTGGGGTTTGAACCCGATGGCTCGGTGCGGATCGACGGGGCGATGTTTTGCCGCTACCGGCTGCGGGCACCGGGTTGATCGGAACACCCCGCGGTGAGCGGGCGCACGCTTACATCAGGGAAGACCGATGGCAGTCGGCGGGACGAAGCGGATGATCGTCAGCGCCACAAACATCGCCACGATGCAATGAAGCCGGTCACCGCGGCGAGGAAATGCTGGGCTGGGCTGCACGCCGGGAACGCGCAGTGCGGCACTCACGCCTGACAACGCATCACCGCCGCCTCCATCGCGGGGCTCAACCGGGCGGGCGTGCATCGATGCAGGCGGGCCGAACGGCATCCATTGAAAGCCATGAACGACGAGAGCGCGGTGGAAAAAGCGTGTGCAAAATCGTCGATCCGCGACAGCCCGGGTTCGAGCACGAGATGCTGCACATGGAGCACCGAAGCGCGACGCTCGGCCTTGCAGTCCATCCGCGCGACAAGGGCGCCGCCCCACAGGACGGGGAGCGAGAAATAGCCATGCTGGCGCTTTGCTGCCGGCACGTAGCACTCCAGCAGGTAGTCAAAATCAAACAGCGCCCGCATGCGCTTTCGCTGAATCAGGAGGTTGTCGAAGGGCGAGAGGATGCTGAGCCGGCTGCGGCGCAAGGGCTTGCTCAACAGCGCCAGCGAGGCCGGCAAGGCGTAGTAACGGTGTTGGCCGACATGCACCGGCACCACCTCGCCGCACGACGCCATGTCGTTCAACACCGCGCTCACACGCGGTTTCATGTTGTTCTGCAAATAGCAGATTTCCGCCGCCTGCCCTAGCCCGTTGGCGTGCAGATAGCGCGTGATCAAAAAGCGGGCGTGCTCTTCCGGCGTGGGCAGACGGGTGTCAATGCCCTCGGGCAACACCCGCTCCGTCAGGTCATAGACCTTGTGAAAACTGACCCGCTGCGGCAGCATCAGCTCGCCCTGCATGAACAGGTATTCGAGTGCACGCTTGGCCGGCTTGCTCTTCCACTCGCCGAGCCTGCCGCCGGTGTCCTCGAAGTCCTTCGCCATCAACGGCCCTTCAGCCGCGATGCGTTTCAGCACTGCCTGCATCAGCGGCGCATCCGGGGTGTACCAGTAGCGCTGCGCCCCGCTGGCAATGGCGTGCTTGCGCGGCAGGCTGAACCGGTAGTCTTGCATCGGCAGATAGGCTGCGGCATGCGACCAGTATTCGAAGACCTGCTTATCGGCCACCAGCCGGTCGAGATGCGACGCGGCATAGCGTGGATTGCGGCTCCACAGCGTGTGGTGATGGGCTCGCTGAACGGCCGAAATGGTGTCGATCTGGATGTAGCCCAGATGCTCGATGGCCGACAGGGTCGCGGCCAGGGGCGAGCCCACCGGCTTGCCCGGTGGCAGCCGCTGGGACAACAACACCAGCTTTTGGGCGTCTTTAATCGAGAGGGTGTCGGTCATGGTGTTGAGGCCGTCGGGGCGCAGGCCCTCGGTCGCAACAGCTTAACTCGACAGCGCGACCACAGCCGCGCCCGCGGCCTTCCAGGCCGCGATACCGCCCGCCAGATAGCGCGCGTCGACACCCATCGCCCGCAACGCCGCGGCCAGCCCCTGGCTGAGCTCATGTCCGTGAGCACAATAGAGCACGACGAGAGCGTCGTTCGGAACGGCGTCTTTCCAGTTCAGCCACAGCGCCGGGTCTTGCCAGCGACCGCCGGCAATCTCGGTGCCATCGGCCTGCCGGGCGGCGAGGCGGCGCACATCGATGAGGGTGTGGGCGAGTCCGCCGCGCTGCCACAGCGCAAGTTCGGCGGGCGTGATGTGGCTCATGGTGGTCTCCTATCGGAACAGCGACAGCGCCAGGCCGATCACCGCGCAGGCGGCGATGACCGGAATCACCCCGGCCTTGAAGCGCAGCAAGGCCACCGCCGCCCCCAGGGCGATGAGCGCCGACACGGCGTCGAAGCGCCCGTCCAGCCCCTCGGGCCACAGCACGTGGTAGCCGAAGAACAGCGCCAGGTTGAGCACCACGCCCACCACTGCCGCGGTGATGGCGGTGAGCGGTGCGGTGAGGCGGATCTCGCCATGGGTGGATTCGACCAGCGGGCCGCCCGCCAGAATGAAGAGGAAGGACGGCAGGAAGGTGAACCAGGTCACCAGGCAGGCCGCCACCGCGCCGGCCAGAAAGAGCGACTCCGGCCCGTAGAAGGCTTTGACATAGCCGCCGACGAAACCGGCGAAGGCGACGACCATGATCAGCGGGCCGGGCGTGGTCTCGCCCAACGCGAGGCCGTCGATCATCTGCGTGGGGGTGAGCCAGCCGTAGTGGCCGACTGCGCCCTGATACACATAGGGCAGCACGGCGTAGGCGCCGCCAAAGGTGAGCAAGGCGGCCTTGGTGAAGAACCAGCCCATCTGGGTGAGCGTGTGATCCCAGCCGAGGCCGGCGGTGAGCAAGCCCATGGGCACGATCCACAGCGTCGCCCCGATGGCGAACACGCCAAGCAGACGCGACCAGGCGAAGCGCGCATGCGCCGGCGTGGGGGTGTCGTCGTCGATCAGCGCGCGGCCAAAGCCCTCGCCCACCTTGCTGTGGCCGCCGCCCGCCGCGAAGTACCGTGGCGCGATCCGCCCGCCGACGTAACCGATCAGCGCCGCCCCCAGCACGATGGCGGGGAATGGCACGTTGAGCGCGAAGATGGCCACGAAGGACGCGCCGGCAATGCCCCACAGCACATTGTTCTTGAGCGCCCGCGAGCCGATGCGGTGTGCCGCCTGCAGCACGATGGCCGTCACCGCCGGCTTGATGCCGTAAAACAGGCCGGACACCAGCGGCACATCGCCAAAGGCGATATACACCCACGACAGCCCGATGAGGATGAGTAAGGAGGGCAGCACGAACAAGCCGCCGGCGACGATGCCGCCCCAGCTGCGGTGCATCAGCCAGCCGATATAGGTGGCGAGCTGTTGCGCCTCGGGGCCGGGCAGCACCATGCAGTAATTGAGCGCGTGCAGAAAGCGCCGCTCCGACAGCCAGCGCCGACGCTCGACCAGCTCCTGGTGCATGATCGCGATCTGCCCCGCCGGGCCGCCAAAGCTGATGAAACCGAGCTTGAGCCAGAACAGCACGGCCTCGCGGAAGCTGACCGCGGCAGGCGGGGCGTCGCCGGCCTCGCGGGCGGTTTTGGGGGTGTTCATGTCGTGGCTCCGGCATCGAAGCGCGCCAGCAAGGCATCGAACACCGCGCTGGCCGCGCTCAACAAGGCGTCGTCATCGGCCATCGAATCGCGCAGGCCGGCCAGCACGCTCTCCACCCCCACCGCTTCGGGCGGCTGGACGCCGCCGACGTCGAGGTAGTGCACCAGCCTGCCCAGACGCGCCAGCGCGGGTTGCACCAGGCCGAAGCTCGCCATCAACACTTCAACACTCACCCGCCCACCCACATGGCTGAAGCGCGCGCCGTCGAAGTCGAAGCCGAGTGCGTCAGCCGGGCAGTCGGCCGGCGTAGCCAGCCACACGATGCGCGCCGCCGGGTCGATGAAGCGACGGATCAGCCACGCGCAGGCGAGGCGGTCCACCCACGGCCGCCGACGCGTCGCCCAGGTGCGGCCCTGGAAGTCGGCCGGGTCCAACACATCGATCTGCCCGGCGATCGCGTGTGGCTCATCGGGCGACAGCACACGGGCAGTGTCTTGTTCCAGCGCCTGCAAGGCCGATTCGACCTGCTGCTGCGCCGCGCCGGCGAAGAAGTCGATGGCAACGATCTGCGCGAGGCTTCTGCGCAGCTTGCGCGCCTGCTTGACCACCGCCGCCACCGTATCGGCCGACAAGCCCTCACGCGCGGCAGCGACCCCGGCCAGCAGCGCGGCGTAGTCATCGCCCCGGTCGAACAAGGCGGCAAAGTCGGCATCGTCCGGCGCGGCCACCTGCAGCACGTAGGCACTGCCGCCGCCGTCGCGTACATCGGCGGCCACGTTTTCGAGCAGCTCGGCGCGGGCAGCCCCCTGCGGCATGAGGTAGACACCGTCACGCAACACCGCTGCGCCAGAGTGCTTGAGTGCGCGCCACGCGCGCATGCGCACCGTGGCGTTTTCGGTGGGCAGGGTGAGGACGAGGGCAAGCCAAGGAGTCATGCAACAAACTCTACAACTTCGTAGCGTACATTGCATATGTATTTTTATCGCGCCACCCAAACAAAACGGCCCCGCAGGGCCGTCGTGCTGACATGACACCGGGCACGCTTACCAGCTGGCGTCCCGATCCGGCGTGGCCGAAATCTTGTGGATGGTGAGGTCGGCGCCTTCGTACTCTTCTTCGGCGTCCAGGCGCAGGCGGGTGACTGTCTTGATGCCGCCATACACCAGCAGGCCACCGGCAAAGGCAAAGGCCACCCCGGCCACGGTGCCGACGAGCTGGCTCATGAAACTGACGCCGCCCATGCCGCCGAGCGCGGGCGAACCGAAGATGCCGGCGGCAATGCCGCCCCAGGCACCGCACAGGCCGTGCAGCGGCCACACGCCGAGCACATCGTCGATCTTCCAGCGGTTCTGGGTGAGGGTGAAGAGCTGGACGAAGAGCACACCGGCCACCACGCCGACTGCCAGCGCACCAATCGGGTGCATCAGGTCGGAGCCGGCACACACCGCCACCAGACCGGCGAGCGGGCCGTTGTGCACAAAACCCGGGTCGTTCTTGCCCATCACCAGCGCGGCGAGCGTGCCGCCGACCATGGCCATGAGCGAGTTGACCGCGACCAGCCCGCTGATGCCCTCGACCGTTTGTGCGCTCATCACGTTAAAGCCAAACCAGCCCACGGTGAGGATCCACGCCCCCAGCGCCAGGAAGGGAATGCTGGAGGGCGGGTGGGCGGCAATCGCGCCCGACTTGTTGTAACGGCCGTGGCGCGCACCGAGCAGCAGCACGGCCGCCAGCGCAATCCAGCCACCGACGGCATGCACCACGACGCTGCCGGCAAAGTCATGGAAGGTGGCGCCGAACGTGGCCTCCAGCCAGCCCTGGAAGCCGAAGTTGCTGTTCCAGATCAGGCCTTCGAAGAAGGGATAGACCAGACCGACCAGCAACGCGGTGGCGGCCAGCTGGGGGTAGAAGCGCGCGCGCTCGGCGATGCCGCCGGAGATGATCGCCGGAATGGCGGCGGCGAAAGTGAGCAGGAAGAAGAACTTCACCAGGTCGTAGCCACTGCGCGCGGCCAGCACATCGGCGCCCTGGAAGAAGCTGACACCATAGGCGACGGCGTAGCCGACAAAGAAGTAGGCAATGGTCGACACGCTGAAGTCGACCAGGATCTTGACCAGCGCATTGACCTGGTTCTTGCGGCGAACGGTGCCGACTTCGAGAAACGCGAAGCCCGCGTGCATGGCCAGCACCATGATGGCGCCCAACAGCACGAAGAGGACGTCACTGGATGTCTTGAACTGCTCCATGTAAATGCTCCTTTTGCACAATGGCGGAGCATTTAGCAGATCACGTGCCAGGCTGCAGATGCTTTTATTTCAACAACTTACAAATGCACGCCCCAAAGCGGCGCATCCAGAAGGCACCAGCAAGGTGCATTCCGCTGCCTCCTTGGCCCCATGAGCGTGCATCCGGCGGCGCCGATGCGTCATTGCGGTGCAAGCGTCTTGGGCAGCAAGACCCACATGGCGCCGGCCTGCTTCATGCGCCCCGCCTCCGCACCGGCGGCATCGCCGAAGCCCCAGAAGAAGTCGGCCCGCACGCCGCCGCGGATCGCGCTGCCGGTGTCCTGTGCCATCACCAGATGACGCAGCGGCTGCTTGGTGTTGGGGCGGGTGGTGTCGAGGAAGACCGGCGCACCCAGCGGCACGGTCTGACGATCAACCGCAATGCTGCGCTCGGCCACCAGCGGCACGCCGAGTGCGCCGATGGGGCCTTCGTCGTTCGCCGGCAAGGGGCGGAAGAAGACATAGCTGGGGTTCTGGTCGAGCAGTTCGCGCAGGCGCGAGGGGTTGGCGCGCGCCCAGCGCTGGATGCCCTGCATCGAAGCCTCCGACAGCTTGAGCGCGCCCTGATCCACCAGCCACTTGCCGATCGACTTGTAGGGATGGCCGTTCTGGTCGGCATAGCCGATGCGCAGGAAGCTGCCGTCGGGCAGCTCGACGCGGCCCGAGCCCTGCACCTGCAGGAAGAACAGCGCGATCGGGTCATCCGCCCAGGCCAGCACCGGCGCCGGGAAGGCATCGCCCTGCGCGGCCACGTCGCGCCGGGTCCAGTACGGCACCAGCCGGTTGCCCTCGATCCGCCCGCGCAGGCGCAAGGGCTTGAGTTCGGGGTAGATGCTCGCCAGTTCGACCGACACCATGTCCTGCGGCACGCCATGAATCGGCCAGGCGTGCTGGGTGGAGCGGTCGAGGCTGCCGCGGATCAAGGGCTCGTAATAGCCGGTGACCAGGCCGCTGGCACTGTTATCGGCATTGCGCACCTGCCAGGGCCGGAAGTTGCTGTCGAAGAACTGGCGCACCACGGCACGCGGCGGCGTATCGCCCAGCGCATCGGCCTGCGCGCACACCGACGCCCAGGCGGCGTCCTTGCGCAGCACACGGCACGAACGCTGCCAGGCCGGCCAGGCGGCCTCGATCGCGTCGGCCTGCCAGCCCGGCAGGTCGGTCCAGCGCGCGGCCACGAGGCGACCCGGCGCCACGCCGGGCGTGGCCACCGGGGCGGCGGGCGCAGACGGCGGCGCCACAGGGGCCGGCTGCGGTTTGGGCGGTATCGGCGCGGGCACCGGCTGGGGCACGGTTTGCGTCACCGGCGGCGGCACCTGGGCGCAGGGCGGACAGTCAAGCGGACGCTCGGTGGCGCAGGCCGACAAAAAAACACACAACCCGGCCACACGGAGCCAGGCGGGCAGACGAAGGAACATGGCGAACAGATCAGTTACACTCGAATGAGCGAAGCCGGCAGTATAGCCGCGACCGCCTCCTCCAACCTGCCACCGGAGCCTGCCATGTGGGTGATCCTGCTCGAAGCCGGCGTCGCGCTGGCATTGTTGCTCGTGATTGTCTGGGCCACCTGGCCACGCAAGAAGAACACCACCGATGACACCGACCGCTCCTGACCTGGCCGCCTTTTTCGCGCGGCTCGAAAAAACCCTCGATCGGCTCGACGCCTGGCTGCCCGCCCCGCCGGCCGCGCCGGACTGGGACAGCGCCATTGCCTTCCGCTGGCTGCGCCGCGGCGCGCAGGCCCGGCTCGAGGCGATTCCCCATCCGCACCTGATCCGGGTCGACGACCTGCAGGATGTGGATGATCAAGTCGCTCGGCTCGACGCCAACACCCGCCAGTTCGTCAAAGGCCGCCGGGCCAACAATGCACTGCTCACCGGCGCCCGCGGCACCGGCAAGTCCTCGCTGGTCAAGGCCATGCTGGCGCGCTATGCCGACAAGGGCCTGCGCCTGATCGAGGTCGACAAGCAGGACCTGATGGACCTGCCCGAGATCGTCGAACTGGTGCGCCAGCGCCCCGAGCGCTTCGTGCTGTTCTGCGACGACCTCTCCTTCGAGGACGCCGAGCCGGCCTACAAGGCGCTCAAGAGCGTGCTCGACGGCTCGCTCGCCGCCGTGCCCGACAACGTCATCATCTACGCCACCTCCAACCGGCGCCACCTGATGCCCGAGTATCACGCCGAGAACCGCGAGGCGCACCACATCGACGGCGAGATCCACCCGGGCGAAGCGGTGGAAGAAAAGATCTCGCTGTCCGAACGCTTCGGCCTGTGGCTGTCCTTCTACCCCTTCAGCCAGGATGCCTATCTGGACATCGTCGCGCACTGGCTGGGCGAATTCGGCGTCAGCGCCGCCAAGATCGAAAAAGCCCGCACCGAGGCGCTGCAGTGGGCGCTGATGCGCGGCTCGCGCAGCGGCCGCGTGGCCTGGCAGTTCGCCCGCGACTACGCCGGCCGGCACACCAAGTGAGGCCCGCATGACCGACTCCGCCGCCCCCAAGAAACGCGTCGACGTCGCCGCCGCAGTCATCACCCAGCCCGATGGCAGCGTGCTGCTCGGCCAGCGCGCCCCCGGCACCTTCTACCCCGGCTACTGGGAGTTCCCCGGCGGCAAGGTCGAACCCGGCGAAGACCCGCGCGCCGCGCTGATCCGCGAACTCGACGAGGAGCTGGGCATCACCGTCGACACCTGCTGGCCGTGGCTGATGCGCGAGCACGACTACGAACACGCCAACGTGCGCCTGCACTTCTTTGAAGTGCCCGAGTGGACCGGCGACATCAACGATCATGTGCACAGCGCCCTGGCGTGGGACCACCCCGACCGCTTCGTGGTCAGCCCCATGCTGCCGGCCAACGGCCCCATTCTCAAGGCGCTGCGCCTGCCGCGCGAGATGGGCATCACCGATGCCGCCCACCTGGGGGCCGATGCGCAGCTCGACGCACTCGACCGCGCCCTGGCCCGCGGCCTCAGGCTGGTACAGATCCGCGACACCACGCTCGACACCGGCCCGCGCGAGCGCCTCGCCCATCATGTCGTCCAGCGCTGCAACGCGGCCGGCGCGCTGGCCGTGGTCAATGGCGACGCCGACCTGGCCCGGCGCACCGGCGCCCACGGCCTGCACCTGCCGGCCCGCCAGCTCATGGCCTGCGGCACCCGCCCCGATTTCGACTGGGTCGGCGCCTCCTGTCACACCCGTGCCGAGCTTGAGCACTGCGCCCGGCTCGGCCTCGACTACGCCCTGGTCGGCCATGTCAGCGCCACGCCCAGCCATCCGGACACGCCCGCACTCGGCTGGGACGGCTTCCACGCCCTCACCCGCCTGCTGCCCATGCCGGTGTTCGCCATTGGCGGCGTCGGGCCACAACAGATGGGCCTTGCCCGCAGCTATGGCGCACACGGCGTGGCGGGGATTCGGGGGAGCTGGTCGACCTAGGGCGCGACAGGGCGGCCGGACCGAACGCGAACACGCCCCGCGGCGAGGAGCACGCATGCCCATCGACGAGACGACCCTGCAGCAAGTCAGCCACCTGCGCGAGCAGTGGGCCCATGAGGACAACCTCATCAACCACCGTGTCGGCTGGCTGCTCCAGTCGCAGGGTCTGCTGCTGACCGCCTTCGCCATCTTCATCCAGACCTGGCTCACCGCCGGCACGGACGAGCGCATTGCCGTGCGGCCGGCGATGATCGCCTTTCCCATTGTCGGCATGCTGTCGACGGCGATCATTCATGACGCCATCCGCATGGCGGTCAAGGCACAAGCGGCCATTGAGCGCCGCTATGCCAGGCTACCGGTCAACCCGGAACACTGGCCACTGCATCCGCTCCCGTTCGCGTCCAACGCCCACAACACCGCCGCCCTGATGGCCCAGGTCTTTGCCGTGCTGTGGCTGCTCACCCTGTTCTGGGCAATCGCCCGGGTCGCTGGCTGATCGCCCTCGCCGCCGGTCAGGCAGGCCCATCGCTGCCGCCGAGGCCGCACGCCCCTGGCTCGGACAGCGCCCGCATCAGCGTATCGCGCTCGGTGCGATGCGCGATGGCCAGCGCCACCACCAGATCCCGCCCCTTGGGCAGCAGGTGGATCTCGACCTGACGACGGTCGCCCGTGCTGCCCTGGCGCCGCACCAGTCCGAGCCGTTCGCACCGGTCAAGCAGCGCCACCACCCCGTGATGCTTGGCCTGCAGCCGCTCGGCGATCTCCCCGACGCTGGCCCACTCACGCCCCGGAAAGCCCATCACATGCAGCAGCAACTGGTACTGCAACACGGTCACGCCGGCGGCCTGGCAGAGGTCTTCGCTGGCGCGCAGATACCGGCGCAGCCGGTAGCGGAATCGCGACAGATCCTCGATATCGACCTTGCTCGGGAACGTTGACATGCTGGCCTCTCGCATCTAGAACGGATTTATATCATGCAGTGATATTTAAAACCCCCATCGCCTGACCGTCCACGTCGGGTACCCGTCAAGGAGCGCCGCCATGCGTCTCACCGCCCTCCCCCGGATGCTGATCTCCTCAAACGATGGCTGGCGCGAGATCGAGCGCCGTCACCCCAGCGTCGGCGCGCTGTTCCTGTGGATGGTCCTGCCCCTGACGCTCTTGCCCCCGGCCTTGCTGTATTACGCCGGCAGCCAGTACGGCGACATGCTCGTCACCGGCTGGTCCGATCGCAACTGGGGGCTCATCGCGCCCCTGTTCCTGGTCTGCGAATGGGCGGCCTTTGTCGGCATGGGCGTGTTCATCAAGAGCGTCGCGCACCATTCGGCCGCCCGGATCCGGCTCCACGACGCCTACATGGTGGCCGCCATCGCGCCGGTGCCGATGTGGTTGTCGTCACTGTCCCTGCTGGTGCCGAACCTGGCCTTCGTCACCCTGGCCGCCCTGGCCGGGCTGGGCGCCGCCTGCGCGCTGATGTACCACGGGGTCTATGCCCTGTGCCACATGGACGACGCCGTCCCGGCAGCCAGCGTCACCCACACCGTCATGGCCGCCGGCCTGCTGTGCTGGGCGGCGTTTCTGGTGCCGCTGCTGATGTTCTGAGCGCCGCGGGCGCGGCTCACCCCTGGCGCAGGCGGGCATCCAGGGTGTCGACCACCTCGGCCCAGTCGGCGTCCTCGGCAATTTCCTCGCGCAGAAAACTCGCCTGGGCCGGACTCCAGAACGGAGCCTCGGCGAGCTTCACCTCACCGGCCAGCGGCGCGTGGCGCGCAATGAAAGCGTCGATACTGGCCGAGTCGTTGGGCAGGCCGAGTTGGGCAAACAGCGCGGACAGGGGATGGATCGGGGTTTCCATGAGCGTCTCCTTCCGGGGGCGAAGCGCCTTGAAGGCGCACGGCAGGTCCGCGACGTTGCGAGGCCGCGGGTCGCGAAGGGCGCCGGTGACCGACGCCGTGGGTCGACTCTACGCCGCCCCGGCCGCGGATGCGACGCTATTGATCGTCTTCGAAGGTGTCCGACATGCCATCGGGCGGCTTGGCGGCGGGGATGCGGTAGCTTTCGGAAGCCCAGGCGCCCATGTCGATCTGGCGGCAGCGCTCGGAGCAGAACGGGCGGTGGGCGCTTTCCGGGCGCCACTCGACCGGCTTGGCGCAGGTCGGGCACTTGACGATGCGGGGAGCGGCGTTGCGGGTCATTGCACTCACAGGTTGCACAGCGTGAGTTCGAACTCGATGTCGTTCTCGCACTGGCGGGGTCGGCTGACGGTGTCGGGGCGCATGAAGCGCACATTGAGCACGTATTTGTTGGCGCTGATTTCGGGCACCGCCTGGGCGCCCAGCGGCACCCGCACCCGCACCATCTGGATCGGGCGCCCGCCCATGGTGAGCTGGTAGTTGCCACGGCAGGCCACCTGCGTCTCGGGGCGGCCACTGGCGCGCAGCAGGCGCAGCACGATGGCCAGACCGTCGCGGATCGGCAGCATCGGGCGGATCCAGGCTTCGAGGTCGCGGCGGCGGGCGTCGGGCTCGCGGTTCTGCCAGTGGTAGTAGGCCGGCAGGTCGAACTGGCAGGCGCCGCCGGGAATGGCCGCGCGGCTGCGGATGCCCATCAGCCAGTCGTTCTCGCGCAGGTAGTGCCCGATCTTGCCCGACACCGAGAGCAGGCCGGCCGTGGCCTGCTCGATTTCGTACAGGGCGCCGCTGAGGGCTTGTTCGGAGATGTCCGGGTTGTCGCGGAAGGCCAGCAGCGACTGGCGCTGGCGTTCGAGTTCCTGCAGCAGGTCGACCTTGAATTCGGAACGGCTGGCCACTTCGAGCATGTCGAAGAGGGCAATCAGCGTGGCGTGATGGTCGATGGGGGAGTCGCCGCGCAGGGTGTGCGCGATGCGGGCAAACAGATCTTCCAGCCGAAGCAAGGTGCGGATGCGTTCGTTGAGTGGGTATTCGAAAGTAATCACCGCATGCGCCTGATGGGTTTGCCAGCCTCCTGATGATCCGCGCGATGATAGCACACGGCCTGCGGGCCGCTCAGGCGCTGGCGAGCGCGAGATAGCGCACATGCAGCGCGTCGACCTGACGATAGAGCTGTTCGAGGTTGCCGCTGTTGTCGATCACGTCGTCGGCGGCGGCCAGCCGATCGGCCCGTGGCAGCTGCGCCGCCATGATGGCCTCGACCTGGTCGCGCGCCAGACCGGAGCGGGCCATCACCCGCGCCACCTGCACCGCCTCGTCGCAGTCGACCACGGCGATGCGCTGGCAGCGCTGGCGGTAGCTGCCCGACTCGATCAGCAGCGGTACCACCAGCACCACGTACGGGGCCTCGGCGACGGCGCACTGGCGATCGGATTCGGCGCGGATCATGGGATGGAGGATGGCCTCGAGGCGCTGGCGTTCGGCCGGATCGGCAAAGGCCCGCGCACGCATGGCGCTGCGGTCGAGCGCGCCGTCGGCGGCGATCAGGCCATCGCCGAAGGCGGCACGGATGGCCGGCAGCGCGGCGCCACCGGCGGCGGTGAGCGCCCGGGCGATGAGGTCGGTGTCGACAATGGCCGCGCCACACACCCCGAAGCGGTCGGAGGCGGCGCTCTTGCCGCTGCCGATGCCGCCGGTGAGGCCGACGATCCAGCGCGGGCGGCTCATGGGGTGCAGTCCTGCCGCGTGGCGCCGCTCAGCGTGCCGCTCCAGTCGCTGACCCGCTGCGCCAGCGCCTCGGCGGCGCCGCGGATCTCGATGCGGTGGATGGTGTCCCCCCGCTCTTCGATGGCCACACCGCGCACGCCTTTGGCCTCGATCCGGCGCTGCTGCTCCCGGGCCGCCGCCGCCGTCTTGAACAGGCCCAGCGAGATGGTCAGCGGCCGGCTGCCGTTTTCGCCCACCACGAACAGGTCGGTCCAGCCCTTGGCGCGAATCTCGGCCGCGCGCCGCTCGGCCGCGGCCTTGGTCGGGTGCGCCGGGATGTGCACCCACCAGGAGGTGACCTCGGTACTGGGCTGGTCGCGCACCGTGAGTTCGGCCACACGGCGCACCTGTTGCAAGAACGCCTCGGCGGCTTCGTCGTCGAGCCCGTCGAACGCGACGCAGGCCCGCGGCACGCTGACCACCGGCGGCGCCACGGCCACCGGGGGCGGCGCCGGGACAGGCTCGGGCGGCGGCACCACGACGGGCGCCGGCGGCGGTTCGGGCTTGCGGGCCTCGGCCTGCCGGGCGGCGATGGCCGCGTCGTCGAGCACCTGGATGCGATCGGGCTTGAGCTGGTTGGTGATGCGCTCGGGCTCGCTGCGCGTGCCGTCCTGGCCAAGCCAGCCCTGCCATGCGGCCAGCGCAATGACGTTGAGCAGCACCAGCAGGATGATCAGGAAACGCAGGATCGGCACGCGCGGCTCCGTCAGCCGACCTTGGGCAGATGGGCCAACGAGGCGGCCACGGCTTCGGCCGGGTACTCGTAGTTTTCGAGTTCGCCGGCAAAGTAGCGGTCATACGAGGCCATGTCGAAATGCCCGTGGCCGGTGAGGTTGAACAGGATCACCTTGGACTCGCCGGTCTGCTTGCACACCAGCGCCTCGTCGATGGCGGCGCGGATGGCGTGGCAGGACTCGGGCGCGG
Source organism: Pseudomonadota bacterium (assembly GCA_008501585.1). Taxonomy (GTDB): domain Bacteria; phylum Pseudomonadota; class Gammaproteobacteria; order Burkholderiales; family Rhodocyclaceae; genus Nitrogeniibacter. The sequence goes on from QQUN01000043.1 coordinate 15,669, forward strand.
GGATGATGCCCTCGTTGCGGGCGAACATCACGCCGGCCTCGAAGGTGGCCAGCTGCGGCACAGCCACCGCCTCGAGCAGCTTCTCGTGGTAGAGCTGCGAGACCAGCGGCGAGTCGCCGTGGTAGCGCAGGCCGCCGGCGTGGATGCCCGGCGGCATGAAGTCATGGCCGAGGGTGTACATCTTCATCAGCGGGGTGAAGCCGGAGGCGTCGCCGAAGTCGTAAGCGTAGGCGCCCTTGGTGAGCGTCGGGCAGGAGGCCGGCTCGACGGCCACGCAGCGCAGCTTCTCGGCGCGCTTCTCGCCGGCGATCTGGTCGCACAGGAAGGGGAAGGCGATGCCGCCGAAGCTGGAGCCGCCGCCGCAGGGGCCGAGCACCACGTCGGGGTAGAGGCCGATCTTCTCCAACTGGGCCTTGGCTTCCTGGCCGATCACCGTCTGGTGCAGCAGCACATGGTTGAGCACCGAGCCGAGGGTGTACTTGGTGTCGGCGCGGCCGGCGGCCTCTTCCACCGCCTCGGAGATGGCGATGCCGAGCGAGCCCTGGTTGTCCGGGTCCTTCTCAAGAATCGCGCGGCCGGTCTGCGTCTGTTGCGACGGGCTGGCGAACACCTCGGCACCCCAGGTCTGCATCATCGAGCGGCGGAAGGGCTTTTGCTGGTAGCTCACGTTGACCATGAACACCCGCACATCGATGCCGAACATGCCGCCGGCAAAGGCGATGGACGAGCCCCACTGGCCGGCGCCGGTCTCGGTGGTCAGGCGCTTGATGCCGGCCTGCTTGTTGTAATAGGCCTGCGGCACGGCGGAGTTGGGTTTGTGCGAACCGGCCGGCGAAACCCCTTCATATTTGAAGAAGATCTTGGCCGGCGTGCCCAGCGCTTTCTCCAGGCGCACGGCGCGCACCAGCGGCGTCGGCCGCCAGATCTTGTAGATTTCGCGCACTTCCTCGGGGATGGCGATCCAGCGCTCGGAGCTCATCTCCTGCTCGATGATCGGATCGGGGAAGATCGCGCTCATCTGCTCCGGCGTGGCGGGCGAGCCGTCCGGCCCCAGCGGCGGCAGCGGCGCATTGGGCATGTCGGCCGCGATGTTGTACCAGTGGGTCGGGATGTCCTCTTCGGTCATCAGAATGCGTGTCGGCTCGCTCATTGACTGTTCTCCGTTATGTTTTTGTCGCAACGCCGGCGCGGGCCGGCGTTCTCCGTATCCGGCGGGCATCTTAGCCCGTCTGGCGCCTCATCGAAAGCGCCCCTGCGCCTGCACCACGGCGACGCCGTCGAGCACCAGGTTGTCGATGATGCGCAAGGGCACACCGAGCAAGGGGGCAATCTGCGCCGCCGCCCCGCCGTTGAGCAGGCAGCAGGCGCCGGGCAGGTCGGCCACCTGGCGGTACATGCGCTCGATGGCCCCGGCCTGGGCATGCAGGCAGCCCATCATGATGGCGTCGGCGGTACAGGTAGGCAGGTCGACGATGCCGCCCTCGGCCAGCGGCAGCTGGGCCGTGTTGCCGGCCAGCGCGCGACGCATGAGGTCGACACCCGGCGCGATCAGCCCGCCGCGGAACACGCCCTCGGCGTCGAGCACATCGATGGTGGTGGCCGTGCCGGCGGTGACCACCAGACAGGGTGCGGCGCCGTGCGCATGGGCACCGATCAGCGCGGCCCAGCGGTCGGCGCCCAATTGGGTCGGATTCACATAGCTGTTGCGTACGCCGCAGCACGACCGGCTGGGGATGAGCCACTGCGGCGCATACCCCCAGGCCGCCAGCGCATCGGCGACCCGCTGGCGCAGCTCGGGCGAGACCACCGAGGCGCCATACACGCCGTCGATCCGCCCCGGCGGCGGTAGCACGGCGTCGAAGTCCCAGGCCTCGTCATGCGCGAAGGCGCCCTGCGCCAGCCACTGCTCGCCCTCGCGCAGCCCCCATTTGAGGCGGGTGTTGCCGACATCGAGCAGCAGGATCATCCGGCCGCCCGCAAGCTCACATCGCCGGCCAGCACGCGGCGCTCGCCGGCATCGGTCTGCAGGCGCAGGGCGCCGTCAGCATCCACGCCCAGGCAGATGCCTTCGACCGACGCCGCCTCGCCGACCAGGCGCACCGGCAGGTCGGCATAGGCATTGCGTTGGTTCCAGGCGCCCTGGAAGGCGGCAAAGCCGCCGATGGCGTAGGTGTCGAACAAGGTCCGCTGGCTGCGCAGCAACTCGGCGAGCAGATGTTCGCGGGTGGGCAGCGTGTCGATGACCTGATCGAGCGCGGTGACATCGTCGCGCCCCGGCACCGTTGCCCCGGGCGGGAGCACCAGGTTGAGCCCGATCCCCACCACCGCGGCCACCTGCCGGGCCGAGACCAGTTCGACGAGAATGCCACCGAGCTTGCGCCCATGCACCTGGATGTCGTTGGGCCACTTGAGCTCGACGCCGGCCACGCCAAGATTCTCCAGCGTGGTCGCCACCGCGATGCCGGCCACCAGCGACAAGCCCGCCGGTGCCGGCGCATCGGCCGGAAAGCGCCACAGCGCGGAGAAGGTCAGGCTGGCGCCCGGCCAGGCCTGCCACTGCCGGCCACGCCGGCCGCGGCCGGCCAGTTGCAGGTCGCAGGCAAGCACCGGCACCCGGCCGTCATCGGCGGGCGTCTCGTCGATCAGAACGGAATTGGTCGAGTCGCACTCGGCACGCAGGTCGAGGGCAAAGGCATCGGCGTCCGGCCCCAGGTGGGTGCGCAGGGCGTCGGCATCAAGGCGCGGGCAGGATGAAGCGGGCACGGGTTGGCAGGCGGGAGTCGGAAAACTGCATTATGTCCCAATCCCCCGCCACCGGGCAGGTCCGGCTCACCCGTTGGCCGCGTGCGCCTCGTCGCGTCCGCCATCGAGCCCCAGCTCCTGGATCTTGCGGGTGATGGTGTTGCGGCCGATACCGAGCAACTGGGCCGCTTCGATCCGCCGCCCGCCGGTGGTCTCCAGCGCACGCTCGATCAGGGTGCGCTCGAAAGCGCGGGTCAGCTGCTCGAAGACCTCGCCCGGCGCGGTCGCCAGCAAGCGATCGGTCTCGCGGCCGAGCGAGGCACACCAGTCGCCACCGCCACCGGCGCTGGCCGCCACATCGCGGAACTCGGCCGGCAGGTCGGCCACTTCGACCACCTGCCCCGGCGCCATGACGGTGAGCCAGTGACAGAGGTTTTCCAGCTGGCGCACGTTGCCAGGGAAGGTCTGGGTCTGCAGATGGGCCAGTGCCGCGCTGGAGATGCGCTTGGCTTCGACCTCGAGTTCCCGCGCGCTCTTCTTGAGGAAGTGCTGCACCAGCAGCGGCACGTCTTCACGCCGCTCGCGCAGCGGCGGCAGGCGCAGCCGGATGACGTTGAGGCGGTGGTAGAGGTCTTCGCGGAACAAGCCTTCCTTGACCCGCTGGTCGAGGTCCTGGTGGGTGGCCGCGATGACGCGCACATTGGCGCGAATCGGTTGATGGCCACCGACACGATAGAAGTTGCCGTCGGACAACACGCGCAGCAAGCGGGTCTGCAACTCGGCCGGCATGTCGCCGATCTCGTCGAGGAACAAGGTGCCGCCATCGGCCTGCTCGAAACGGCCGCGGCGCTGGGCGGTGGCGCCGGTGAAGGCGCCGCGCTCATGGCCGAACAGTTCGGACTCGAGCAGGTCACGCGGGATGGCCGCGGTGTTGATGGCGATGAAGGGGGCGTCGCGGCGCGGGCTGTGCCGGTGCAGCGCGCGGGCAACCAGCTCCTTGCCGGAACCGGACTCACCGTTGATGAGCACGGTGGCATGCGACTGGGCCAGCCGGCCGATGGCACGGAACACCTCCTGCATGGCCGGCGCCTGGCCGAGGATCTCGGGCGTCAGCACCGAGTCGTCCGACTCGACGGCCTGCTCGATGCCCTGCTCGATCGCCCGGCGCACCAGGCCCATGGCCTGTTCCAGGTCGAAGGGTTTGGGCAGGTATTCGAAGGCGCCGCCCTGGAAGGCGGAGACCGCACTGTCCAGGTCGGAGTAGGCGGTCATGATGATCACTGGCAGATCCGGGAAGCGGGCCTTGGCCTTTTCCAGCAGGCTCAGGCCGGACTCGCCCGGCATGCGGATGTCGGACACCAGCACCTTGGGCGGTCGGCTGACCGATTCGAGCGCTTCGCCCGCTTCGACCGCGGATTCGAAACTACGGTGGCTGATGTTCTCCCGCGCCAGGGCCTTTTCCAGCACCCAGCGGATGGAGCGGTCATCATCGACGATCCAGACGGTTTCCATAATGTATGCACTATTTTGGTGCGAGCTGCACGTTTGCGGTTCAGTGACGATCCGCGACGGGCAACAGCAAGGTGAAACAAGTACGCCCAGGGACGCTGTCGACTTCGATCATGCCGTGATGCTGCTCGATGAAGCCCTGCGCCAGCGACAGCCCCAGTCCGCTCCCTCCGTCGCGGCCCGATACCAGCGGATAGAAGATCTGGTCTCGGATTTCTTCCGGGATACCCGGGCCGTTGTCGATCACTTGCAATTCGAGTGCCAGTTTGTGACGGCGCTTGGCCAGCGTGACCTGGCGCGCCGCGCGGGTGCGCAGGATGATCTCGCCGGCGCCATCCACCGCCTGCGCCGCATTGCGCACGATGTTGAGCACGGCCTGGATCAGTTGCTCGCGGTCGCCGGTGAGGTCCGGCAGGCTGGTGTCGTAGTCGCGGCGCACGGTCACGCCGGGAAACTCGGCCAGGATCAGGCGCCGCACCCGCTCGAGCACATCGTGCAGATTGAGCGGCGCCGGGCGCATCACCGCATGGGTGCCGAGCAGGCGCTTCATCAGGGCCTGCAGGCGGTCGGCTTCGGCAATGATGACCTGGGTGTATTCCTTCAGTTGCGGGTCGTCGAGTTCGCCCTCGAGCAGCTGGGCCGAGCCGCGGATGCCGCCGAGCGGATTCTTGATCTCGTGGGCCAGGTTGCGGATCAGCTCGCGGTTGGCCTGCTGCTGCTGCAGCAGCACCTCCTCCCGCGTCACCCGCAACTGCGCCTCGATCGGCCGGAACTCCAGCAGCAGCCGCACCCCGGGCGCTTCGACCGGGCTGACCGTGCAGTCGATCTCGATCGGCACATCCCGCCCCGGCGGGACGATGCGCAAGTCCTTGCCGGTATAGCTCCAGTTGTTGTTGAGCGCGTTGTACAGCGCGGCCGCCAGACCAGGGGGTTCGCCGAGCAGAGCGTCGAGCGACCGGCCGGCATGGCGGCGCGCACTGACCCCGAAGAGGTTTTCCGCGCCGGCGTTGAGGTAGTGGACGACGAGTTTGTCATCGACCAGCACGACGGCGGTCGACAACAGGTCGAGGCCGGCGAACTGGTTGTTTCGGGTGGGGTCTTGGGTCATATGCGGGAAGACAGAGCAAAATACGCGCCACTTCCCGCGGCGCGATCAACGCAGATTGGACAATTCTTTTTTCAAGGCTTCAACATTACGCTCGTGTTGCGCCACGGCGTCCTGGAAGGGCTGCAGGCGATCGAGCTTTTTCTGGTAATTGCGCTCGTTGCCATAGCGCACGGCATCGGCCTCGTCCAGCGCCTTGCGGGCAGCCTCGAGCGCGGCCTCTTCGTTGGCCAGTTCGGTCTCCAGCAGTTTGCGCCGTTCGCCGTCGCGGGCGCGCTGGTCATCGGGCGAGACTTTCGGGAAACCGCCGGGCGCGGGTGCGGCGGCCGGCGCCCTGGGCGAAGACACGCCGCCGGGCACCGAAGAGACCGGCAGGTCGCGGCTGAGCCGCTCACAGCCCTTGGCATCGCGGGCATTGGTGTAGGTCACCCGTTTCTGCCCGGTAACCGGATCGGTTTCAACACATTTGTAGACATCGGCCAGCGCCAGCGGGCTGATCAGCGCAGAGGCAAGCGCGAGGGCAAATTTCATTGGCATGTCCGCACAAGTGGGTGGATGGCCCAGTGTAGCAATCCGACGGGCGGTTTGCGCTGCATCGGGCCACTCCGTGAACAAAAAAAGGACGGGGCGCACCCCGTCCTTTTCTAACGCATCAGCCCGAAACTGGATTACAGGCTGTAGTACAGATCGAATTCGACCGGGTGCGTGGTGACACGCAGACGATCGACTTCTTCCGACTTCAGCGCGATGTAGGCATCGATGAAGTCATTGGAGAACACGCCACCGCGGGTCAGGAACTCGCGATCCTTGTCGAGGTACTCCAGCGCCTGGTCGAGGCTGGTGCACACGGTCGGGATCAGCGCGTCTTCTTCCGGCGGCAGGTCGTACAGGTTCTTGTCGGCGGCGTCGCCCGGGTGGATCTTGTTCTGGATACCGTCCAGGCCGGCCATCAGCAGGGCCGAGAAGCACAGGTACGGGTTGGCCAGGGGATCCGGGAAGCGCGCTTCGATACGACGACCCTTCGGGTTGGCGACGTACGGAATGCGGATCGAGGCCGAACGGTTGCGGGCCGAGTAGGCCAGCTTGGTCGGCGCTTCGTAGTGCGGCACCAGACGCTTGTACGAGTTGGTGCCCGGGTTGGTGATGGCGTTCAGCGCGCGGGCGTGCTTGATGATGCCGCCGATGTAGTACAGGGCGGTATCGGACAGGCCGGCGTAGCCGTTGCCGGCGAACAGGTTCTGGCCGTCTTTCCAGATCGACTGGTGAACGTGCATGCCGGAGCCGTTGTCGCCGACGATGGGCTTGGGCATGAAGGTGGCGGTCTTGCCGTACTGGTGGGCCACGTTGTGCACGATGTACTTGAGGACCTGGGTCCAGTCAGCGCGCTGGGTCAGGGTGCTGAACTTGGTGCCGATCTCGCACTGGCCGGCGTTGGCCACTTCATGGTGATGCACTTCGACCGGCACGCCGCAGGCTTCGAGCGCCAGCACCATGGCGGCGCGGATGTCGTTCAGGCTGTCGACCGGCGGGACGGGGAAGTAGCCGCCCTTGACGCGCGGACGGTGACCGGTGTTGCCGCCTTCGAACTTGTCGGCGGTCGACCACGCGGCTTCTTCCGAAATGATCTTGCTGTACACGCCGGACATGTCGACCGACCATTCCACCGCGTCAAAAATGAAGAACTCGGGTTCCGGGCCGAAGTAGGCGGTGTCGCCGATGCCGGAGCTCTTCAGATAGGCTTCGGCGCGCTTGGCGATGGAGCGCGGGTCGCGGTCGTAGCCCTTGCCGTCGGACGGCTCGATCACGTCGCAGGACAGCACCAGCGTGGTTTCGTCGTAGAACGGGTCGATGTAGGCGGAGGACGCTTCCGGCATGAGGATCATGTCGGAGGCCTGGATGCCTTTCCAGCCAGCGATGGAGGAACCATCGAAGGGGTGACCGTGCTCGAAGTGCTCCAGCTCAAAAGCGGACACCGGCAGGCTGACGTGCTGCTCTTTGCCGCGGGTATCGGTAAAACGGAGGTCAACGAAGCGCGCTTCGTTGTCCTCGATCATCTTCATGACATTCTCAGGACTCATGGTCACTCCTAGCGTGGTGAGACGAATTACACAAAACCTGCCATTGCTGGCAAATCAACGGGGTCTGTCAAAGCAGATATCATGCCACGACGCTCCCCTCCCTCTGACGACCCTTTTCGCCCCATTTCGGGGACAGATCCGGCGCGCCAGCGCACATTGTTGGTGCGCCAATCCTTGCAAAGCACTGCTATGGTGCATCACTGCCATGCACCCGGATCGCGCGGATCTCCGGGTGCGCTGAAATCTCCTGCCGCAGGTGGCCACCGAGTTGCTCGGCCCGGCCCGCTTGCGCCAGCCACGACATCGAAAAAAACAATTCCACCTCGATCCGCCCACCGAGATGGTGCACCAGCATGCGACGCGGCTCGGGCACCCCGTCGCCCAGCATGTCCCGCACCCAGCCGGCCAGCGTATCGCGATCGGGCAGCGGCCCGACCGGCATCATGGGGCTGTCGAGGTCGTCTTCGGCATCGATGTGCACCAGCACGTCCTGGACTTCCGGATGCGACTGACACACCCGCAGGCGCACCGCCTCGGCAATGGCATGCCCTTCAGAGACGCTGATGCGCGGGTCAACCAGCACATGTGCGTCACACAGGATACGGTGCGCCATGCGCCGTGTGCGCAGGTCATGCACGCCACGCGCACCGGGCGTGGCCGCAATGGTATCGCGGATCTTGCTCACCACCTCGGCCGACACCGCCGTGTCGACCAACTCGCGCACCGCGGCCGCGGCCAGCATCACCCCCATGCGCAGGATCATGAAGCCGACCAGCGCGGCGGCCAGCGGCTCGACAAAGCGGTAGCCGAACAGGCCGCCCGCAATGCCCACTGCCACCACCAGCGACGAGGCGGCGTCGGTGCGGGCATGCCAGGCATTGGCTTCGAGCATGCGCGAGTTGAGCCGGCGGCTGGCCGCCAGGGTGAAGCGGAACAGCCCCTCCTTGGCCGCCAGCGTGCCCAGCGCCATCCACAAGGCGATCGGATGCAGGGGCGGCAACTCGGCCGCCTCCTGGATACGGACACCGGCACTCCACAGGAAACCGGCGCCCACCATCACCAGCACCAGGCCGAGGAACATCGACACCACGGTCTCGATGCGGTCGTGGCCATAGGGATGGTTGGCGTCGGCCGGGTCCGCGCCCTTGCGTGCCGCCACCAGCACCAGGCCGTCGGTCAGCAGGTCCGACAGGGTGTGCATGGCGTCGGCCACCAGGCTGAACGCGTTGGCGAACAGGCCGACGAACAGCTGGAGCACGGTGAGCGTCAGGTTGGTCACCATGGCGACCAAGGTGACGCGCTGCGCATCGCGCGAGCGCGTAGCGTCGTCCATCGGTACGGCAGCGGGCTTGGCTTCGCCAGTCATGACTGAACGGGTATACTTGCGAGTCCGCCATTCTAGCCGGATCGCCGCCATGGGCACACTGACCGAACTCCTTTCGCTGGCGCAACAGCGCGCGCGCGACCTGAACCTCCCCTACGCCGGCGCCCTGACCCCGGCCGAAGCCCATCAGGTCTGGCAGGCAGCCCCCGGCGCGCGCCTGGTCGATGTGCGCACCCGCGCCGAGTGGGACTGGGTCGGGCGCATCCCCGGCGCCGCCGAAATCGAATGGATGAGCTACCCGGGCAACCAGCCCAATCCGCACTTTCTGGCCGAACTCAAGCGCCAGGTCGACCCGGAGGCGGTGGTGCTGTTCATCTGCCGCAGCGGCCAGCGCTCGAGCAAGGCCGCCTCGGTTGCCACCGACGCCGGCTATCCGAACAGCTACAACGTGCTCGAGGGCTTCGAGGGCGACAAGGACGCCCGCGGCCATCGCAATGCCATTGGCGGCTGGCGCAAGGCCGGCCTGCCCTGGCAGCAGGGCTGACGAACCCGCACCCGAATCCGCTGTCTGACGTACGCCTCTGATACACAAGGAAGGACATGGAAGTCGCCACCATCAGCTTTGACCGCTTCAACACCCTGAAGGACGAGGACGCCCAGGCGCGCATCCGCGCCGCCCGCGCCAAGCTCGGCGACAAGGCCGTGCTGCTGTGCCACCACTACCAGCGTGCCGATGTCTATCAGCACGCCGACCTGACCGGTGACTCGCTCAAGCTGGCCAAGCTGGCCTCGGAAACCGACGCCGAGTACATCGTGTTCTGTGGTGTGCACTTCATGGCCGAGGTGGCCGACATCCTCTCCAGCGACAAGCAGATCGCCATCCTGCCCGACCTGGCCGCCGGCTGTTCGATGGCCGACATGGCCAACCTCGCCAAGGTCGAGCGCTGCTGGCGCGAGCTGACCGAAGTGCTGGGCAACCCGGACGAGGTCATCACCCCGGTCACCTACATCAACTCCGCCGCCGACCTGAAGGCCTTCTGCGGCGAGCACGGCGGCATCGTGTGCACCTCGACCAACGCGCCAACCATCCTCGACTGGTCGTTCAAACAGCGCGAGAAGGTGCTGTTCTTCCCCGACCAGCACCTCGGTCGCTGGACCGGCTACAAGCAGGACATCCCGCTCGACGAAATGCTGGTGTGGGACCCGGACCAGGAATACGGCGGCCTCACCCCCGAGCAAATCAAAAAGGCGCGCATCCTGCTGTGGAAGGGCCACTGCTCGGTGCACCAGATGTTCCAGGAGAGTCACATCCGCCGCTGGCGCATGCAGCATCCGGACGGCTTCGTCATTTCCCACCCCGAGAGCAACCTCGAGGTGTGCAAGAACTCCGACTATGTCGGCTCGACCGAGTACATCATCAAGACCATCAAGGCCGGCCCCGACGGCGCCCGCTGGCTGGTGGGCACCGAGCTGAACCTGGTCAACCGCCTGGCCGAAGAGGAAAAGGCCCGCGGCACCATCGTCGAGTTCATGGCCCCCACCGTGTGCATGTGCTCGACCATGCAGCGCATCGACCCGCAGCACCTGGCCTGGACGCTCGAGAACCTCGTCGAGGGCAAGGTGGTGAACCGCATCTCGGTGCCGCCGCACGAGGCCGAGATGGCCAAGGTGGCGCTGGACCGCATGTTGTCGGTGTCCTGAACCGCCCCCGCGGACGAAAAACGGCGCCTGCATCGGCGCCGTTTTTTATTGCCTCACGCCGCTCAGACGCTCAGACCTGGAAGCGGTCCACCGAGGCCTTCAGGTCGTTGGACAACTGGCGCAGGGACTCGGCCGCCTCGGCCGTATGCGCCACCGCCGCCGCGTTCTCGTCGGTTGCGCGGGCGATCTGCTCCACATGCTGGGCAATGCTGTGGCTCACGCTGGTCTGCTCCTTCACCGAGCCGGAAATCTCGCTCATGCCCTGCGCGGCGCGGGTGGCCGACTCGCCGGTGGCGGCCATGATGCCGTTCATGCCGTCCAGATGGGTCTTGCCTGCATCCAGCGCGGCTGTACCCCGCGCCACCGCCGCCTCGACCGACTTCGACTGATCGGCCAGCGATGCGGTCACCCGATCGATCTCGTTCGCCGCCTTGGCCGATTTCTCGGCCAGCTTGCGCACCTCGTCGGCCACCACCGCAAAGCCCCGGCCCTGCTCCCCGGCACGCGCCGCTTCGATCGCGGCGTTGAGCGCCAGCAGGTTGGTCTGCTCGGCAATCTCGGTGACCTGCCCGGTCATGCTCTCGATGCTGCGGGTGCGTGCCACGAACTCGGTCACCGACTCGGCGATGGCCTGCACCGCCGCCTCGGTCCGTTGCAGCTCGGACGACAGCCCGGCCAGGGTCTTCACGCCATTGCGCGCCTGTGCCAGGTTGTCGCCGGCCAGTGACGAGACATCGCTGGCGTGGTCGGCCACCGTGCTCACGCTGACCGACATTTCCTCCATCGCGGCGGCCGTTTCAGCGGCCGCATCGGCCTGCGCCGTCGAGGCCGCGTGCACCTGGTCGGCGGCCGCGCTCAGGCGCTGCGCCGCACCGTCGACCGCTTCAGCATTGCCGCGCACGCCGCGGATGATCTCGTTCAGCGAATCGAGCAGATGGTTGAAGCTATCGGAGATGCGCGCCAGTTCTCCGGTGCCCTCCGGCGCCCGCACCCGCAGGTCGCGGCTGTGCTGCACCCGGTGGGCGGCCTCGCTGAGCGCTGCCGCGCTGCGCGACACCCGCCGCGCCACGCCCCAGGCCAGCGCCGCCACCACCAGCCCGCCGCCAAGGATCAAGGCCACCACCACACCGACGCCGCCGTTGATCTCGTTGGCGATCCCGTCGATGGGCACCGTGACCCCGATCACCCCGCGCAGGTCGCCGACCTTCCAGTCGTTCTTGGGCGTTTCCGGGTGATTGTTGTGGCAGCCGACGCAGCCCTCCGCCATGCGGTCACCAACCGCATAGCGCAGCGACAACCGGCCATTGATGGTCTCGACCCGGCTGACCGGGGTGTTCGGGTCCTTGGCCAGCGCGTCCATGGCCGCGTTCTCGAAGTCGTCATAGCGCTCGGTCTTGGCCCGGTGCGGGAACGGGAAGCGACTGTAGAGGCGCACCTGCATGCCTTCATGGTCGCGTGCAATGCTCTCGCCCAGCGTCTTGACCAGCGTCGCCGGCAGCGGCAGCACATTGTTGTGGTCCATGAAATCGTAGTTGAGCGTCGCCCCTGCGGTGCGCGCGCGCGGCACGATTTCCTTGGTATAGAACGCCCGCAGCGAAATGATCTGGTCCGCCAGCGCCGAGGCGGTGTTGATGCCCGCCGCCGTGGCCGTATCGGCCCGCATCTGGTTGAGCAAGGCCACCACCGCGGCCACCACCACCAGGCCGCTGACCACCACCGGAAGCAGGAACTGGCGGGCCAGCCCCATTCGATTGAACCACTGCATGACGCCATCCTGTTGCCCGCTGCGGGCGATGAAGAACGATGGCGTTCCTTACGACGACCCGCGCCCCGACTTGATGGCGTCAAGCCCGCTCGGGCTGACTTTGTGTCAAAAAATTGACAGCAATCAACTGCGGAGAAAATCGGCCACCTGCGGATCACGCTCGAGCGCGGCCAGATCGTCCTCGGTGGGCAGTTGCGGACGGTCGCGCTCGGCATTGACCATGCACAAAAAACCGAGCGGCTCACCGGCGTCGGCACGGAACTGGTGCCAGCACCAGGCCGGGATATGAACCAGGTCATGCGGCCCGATCACACTCACCTGAGCATCGACCAGGCAGCGCCCGCGACCGCGCAGGATCATCACGGCGTGGACGTGCTCATGGCGTTCGAGCGTGGAGTGCCCGCCGGCTGCCACCTCGAAGTAGCGCAGCTCGCAGCCCAGCTCGGCCGAGGCAAACAGGCGCTGCCGGCTCACGTCCTTGAACGGCGCCGCCCCCTCGGCCTTGTAGGCCAGCAGCTCCACCGCTTCCCAGCGGTAGCCGGGCAAGGCTTTGCGCACGGGTTGTTCAGCCATGTCGTCCCCCTTGCGCTGCCACCGCCTGCACAAAATCACGCATCGCCTGCGCGGGCGCCTCGGCGGCCAGCAGCGCCCCGCCGACCAGCAAGACCACATCCTCGCCGTAGCTGGCGCACATCTCGCCCACCCGCGCCGGCGTCATGCCGCCAGCTGGCACCGGCAGCGCCGGCCGGTGCGCCCCGAGCGGCGCCGCCAGCGCGCCCGCGATGCGCTGGCAGGTCGCCACGTCGTAGCTGAACCGGCCCCCGTGATTGGGGAAGATCACCATGTCGGCACCAATCAGGCGAAACAGCGTGCCAAACAGCACTGCCGGATCAATGCGCAGATTGCCGCCCAGCGCTGGGTGGGCCAGCACCGGCACCCCGAGCGCGTCATGCACCAGCTCGGCCACCTGCGACACCCCGAGCACCAGCGGGCACAGCATCACCGCCCCCACCCCCGCCTCGCGGCAGACCGCCAGCTGGCCTTGCACGGCACGGGGGCCGCCGTTCAGATTGGGCGCATAGACGCAGCGCCCGCCCGTCTCGCGGTTGGCGGCATCGACCGCCGCCTGGATGGCCGGCACCCGCTCGGCAAACGGCGCGCTGACCGGGTCGGCCAGCCCGTGGTCGTCCTTGATCAGGTGGAAGCCGGCGCGCGCCTGCTGGCCAGCCAGGGCCGCCAGCGCCGCCACCGAACTGCCCACCGGCTTGAGCGCGGTACAGGTGATCGCGCCATGCGGCACGCCCAGCCGTTCGCGCACGCCGGCCACGCCAAAGCGCGGCCCGGGCAGCGCCGGCAAGCCGTCCGGCCAGCGCACATCGACCAGGCAGACATCCGGCTGCAACGACACATTGCCGAACCACATGTTGAGCAGCTGGCCGGCGTCGTCGCCGACCGTCTCCAGCGCCAGCGCGATCACCGCACGAAAATGCGACGGCCCGTCCGGCGCCAGGTGCAGCACCCGCCCCATCACCGCCTCGCGCACGCGGTGATCGGTCACCGCGGCGACGGGGCACTCCACACTTTGCTCACGCGCCAGCGCCTCGGCCCGCGCCGCGATGGTGTCCGCCGAGGCGGCAATCCTGTACGTGACATGCATCCATTTCATGGGACTCTGGTATACCTTTTCCTGCTGACACACTGACCGGCATGTGCCGGCCACGACCCGGATTATGCCGTCTTTGGCCGAGGATCTCCGTCTGCCATGAGCTTGCGCATCTGCACCTACAACATCCACAAGGGCTTCTCGCAGTTCAATCGCCGCATGGTGATTCACGAACTGCGCGACCGGCTGCGCCAGCTCGAGGTGGACATCGTCTTCCTGCAGGAAGTGCAGGGCATGCATTTTCGCCATGCCGCGCGGCACCCGGACTGGCCGGTCGAGCCGCAGCATGAATTCCTCGCCCGCGACATCTGGCCCGCCAGCGCCTACGGCGGCAACGCCGTCTACGACCACGGCCACCACGGCAACGCGATTCTCAGCCGTTTCCCGATCCTCAGCAGCCACAACCAGGATGTGTCGGACCACCGCTTCGAGCGCCGCGGCCTGCTCCATTGCGAAATCTCGCCGGGCCCGGATCTGCCGACCATCCACTGCGTGTGCGTGCACCTGGGCCTGATGGCCGGCAGCCGGCGCCGCCAGATGGACGCCCTCGCCCGGCGCATGGAAACGCTCGCCGGCCCCGATGCCCCCCTGCTCATTGCCGGCGACTTCAACGACTGGCGCAACCACGCCGATGCGCTGCTGGTGGACCGGCTTGGCGTACGCGAGGCCTTCTGCGGCACGCACGGCGCCCCGGCCCGCAGCTTCCCGAGCCGCTTGCCGGTGCTGCGCCTCGACCGCATCTATGTGCGCGGACTGGCGGTCAGCGGCAGCCAGGTGCACTTCGGCCAGCCCTGGTCACGCATCTCCGACCACGCCGCCCTCACCGCCGACCTGGCCTGGCCGTCGTGATCTCGCGCGAGCTGTGGCCGCATTTCAGCGAGGGCAACGCCGTCACCCTGCTGGAGAACGGCGCCGAGTTCTTTCCCGCGCTGGCGTCGGCCATCGACCATGCGCGCGAGGAGGTGTTTCTCGAGACCTACATCTTCCGCGACGACCGCATCGGCCAGATGATTGCCGAAGCGCTGGTGCGGGCGGCCGAGCGCGGCGTCATCGTCAGCCTGCTGGTCGATGGTTTCGGCAGCCGCGACTTTGTCGCCAGCCACATGACCCCGTTGGTCGAGAAGGGCGTGCGCATGCTGGTGTACCGGCGCGAGGTCGGCCGCCTGTTGTTGCGCCGGCACCGCCTGCGGCGGCTGCATCGCAAACTCGCCGCCATCGACGGCCGGGTCGCCTTCGTCGGCGGCATCAACATCGTCGACGACCACAACACCGCGCTGCCCAACCACCCACGGCACGACTACGCGGTCCGGGTCGAGGGGCCGCTACTGCAACCCATCCACGACACCACCCGCCGCCTGTGGGAGCTGGTCGCCTGGGCCAGCTTCCGCCAGCGGCTGCGCCTACAGGACGTCGCCACGCCGCGCACCGACACCGCCGGCCACATCCGTGCGGCCTTCGTCATCCGCGACAACCTGCGCCATCGCCGCGACATCGAAACCGCCTACCTGCAGGCCATCGACCAGGCCGAGCGCGAGATCGTCATCGCCAACGCCTACTTCCTGCCGGGGCGGCGCGTGCGCAAGGCGCTGACCGCCGCCGCCGACCGCGGCGTGAGCGTCATCATCCTGCTGCAGGGGCGGGTCGAATATGCCTTGCAGCACTACGCCACCAAGGCGCTCTACCCCGCGCTGATCCGCCACGGCGTGCGCATCTTCGAGTATCACCGCAGCTTCCTGCATGCCAAGGTGGCGGTCATCGACGGCCACTGGGCCACGGTGGGGTCGAGCAATTTCGACCCGTTCAGCCTGTTGCTGGCACGTGAAGGCAATGTGATCGTGCGCGACACCGACTTTGCCGGGCGCTTGCGCGAACGCCTCGCCGCCGCCATGGCTGACGGCGCCGCCGAACTCGAGCCGCAGCACTGGCGACGCAAGGCCCTGCTGACCCGCGCCCTGCACTGGATCGCCTACGGCCTGGTGCGGGCCGCCGTCGGCCTCACCGGCTACGCCGGCGAACGGCAGGCCAACCCGCGCTGACGCACAGGCTCTCAGTCCGCCGGGGGCGCGATCCGCGGCGGCGGCAGCGGGCGCTTGCTGGAAATCACCCCGGTGTTGACGCCAAACCACCCCAGGCCGCCGAAGAGTCGCGCATACTCGATCTTCACGCAGCGGTCCATCACCACCTGCAGGCCGGCTGCCTCGGCCCGCGCCACGGCATCGGGGTTGATCACGCCCAGTTGCAGCCAGAGCGTCCGCGCGCCGATGGCGATGGCGTCGTCCACAATCGGCATCAGCTCCTCGGGTTTGCGAAAGCAATCGACCATGTCCACCGGCCCCGGGATGTCGCGCAGGCTCGGATAGCAGCGCTCGCCGAGTACCGTCTCGTAGGCGGGATTGACCGGAATGATGGTGTAGCCGCGCTGCTGCATGTATTGCGCCGCAAAGAAACTCGGCCGGTTCCACTTGGCGGACAGGCCGACCACGGCAATCGTACGGGTTTGCGCCAGCACCCGGCGCAGGCCATCAGCGTCATCGATCATATTCTCTCCTTGCATGCACCGCGGCCGTCCGCGGCACCGCCGCCAGCGACCAGTGAGCCAGCGCCCACCGCCAGATATGGGCCACCGGCGCACCCGCCAGCTCGGCCGGTGGCGCCTGACCGAGGCAGCATAGCGCATCGAACAGCACCTGAGCGTCGGGCAGCCCATCGACCGCCCGTGCCAGCGACTGCTTCGACAACTTCTGCCCGTGCGCGTCCACCACCACGGGCAAATGCGCGTACTGCGGCGTGGGGATCTCCAGCGCCGCCTGCAACGCGATCTGTCGCGCCGTCGAGGGCAGCAGGTCGATCCCACGCACCACCTCGGTGACCCCCGCGGCGGCATCGTCCACCACCACCGCGAGCTGGTAAGCAAA
Source organism: Pseudomonadota bacterium (assembly GCA_008501585.1). Classification (GTDB taxonomy): domain Bacteria; phylum Pseudomonadota; class Gammaproteobacteria; order Burkholderiales; family Rhodocyclaceae; genus Nitrogeniibacter. Next base: position 32,471 of record QQUN01000043.1, read on the forward strand.
CAGCCCGTCAGCGCGCAGCAACACGAAGTCGCCCACATCGACGGCAACATCCTCGGCGATCTCTCCCTGCACCCGGTCGGCAAAGCGGACCACGCCGGGCGCCACCGCAAAGCGCCAGGCACGCGCCGTCTGTCCGGCCGGCAGGCCCGTTCGGCAGGTGCCGGGGTAGCGCGCCGAGCCATCGGCCGCCCGGGGCGCATCGGCCAGCATCTTGCGGGTGCAGGCACAGCCATAGACCCGGCCACGCGCGCGCAGCACCGCCAGCGCCTCCGCATAATCGGCCAGCCGGTCGTGCTGCCACACCAGCGGCCCGTCCCACTCGAAGCCCAGTCGCGCCAGCGTGCGAACGATCCCCTCCCCCGCGCCCGGCACGGAACGCGGTGCATCCACGTCCTCGATGCGCAGCAGCCAGCGCCCGCCTGCCGCACGCGCCGACAGGTAGCTGCCGACCGCCGCCACCACGGAGCCGAAATGCAGCGGTCCGGAGGGTGATGGCGCAAAGCGGCCGACCGGCCGGGAGAGAGGGGTGTTCATCATGGCCGACATGCTAAACCAAGGCTGGAGGCCCGGCACAGGCGCGCCCTATCACCAATGGTCAATACCCAGCGCGAAACAATGGGCCGATAATCTTTCCCGATCGTCCCCCTCTGCCACGGGTGGTCTGCATGGAAGTTTCACTTCGCCGGCACCGGAACAAGCATGCGCGCGCAAACGCGCTCGCGCAGCGTGCGCACGCAGAATCGCTCAGACTGCTCGCAGTCAACGTCCGCGCCGGCATTCTCGCGCTGCTCGCCGGCACCTTTGGCGCGCTGGTCTGGCTGTGGCCGGTCATGGACCCGGTGGTGTTACTGGCCTGGGGCGCGGGGATGGTCGTGGGGGTATTCACCTCCACCCGACTGGTGCGCGCCAGCGCCGACTGGCCGCAGATGCCCGACGCACTGCAGCGCCTCGAATGGTGCTTTGCCGCCAATGCCTGTTTCGTCGGCGCGCTGTGGGGGGCGCTCCCGCTACTCGGTGCCTACACGCCCAATGGTGGCGCACAGACCCTGATCATCATGCTGCTGGGCATCGTCGCCCTTGGCGGCGCCGGCATCTTTGCCCCGAGCCGGGTGGTCTTCTTTGCCTTCATCATTCCGGAAATCGGGCCGCTGATCGCCACGCTGGCGGCCGACCCACCCGCCGCCCTGCCCCAGGCGGCCATTGCCACCGGGGTGTTCGCCGCCATGCTCGGTGCGCTGCATGAGCTGTTCCACCTCACCCTGACCGCCACCGTCGCCCAGCGCCTGAGCAGCGACACACTGGCCGAAGAGCAGCGCGTCATCCTCGACAGCGCCTCCGAAGCCATCCTTTTTACCCGCGGGGAGCGCCTGATCAAATGCAATCGCCGCTTCGCCGACATGGTTGGCGAGTCGGTCGAACACCTCAGTGGCCGCCCGCTATGGCAATGGCTCGCCGACCCCGCTGAATGGCACCGCCATGCCGACCGGGCGCGCAACGCGCTGGCCAGCGGCCTCACCTTCCGGACCAAGATCCGGCTGCGCCGCGCCAACGGCGAGCTGCTGTGGGTCGAGTTCTCCGCCGAGGCGGTGGACGCCACCCGGCTCGACAAAGGCATCGTCTGGCTGGGGCAGGACCTGACCTCCCGCCTGCGCTCGGAAGCCACCCTGCATGAATCCGAAGCCCGCTACCGCCAACTGATCACTCTCACCTCCGACTGGTACTGGGAGTGGGATGACCGGCTGCGCTTCACCCATGTCAGCGGCCCGGGCACCGAACGCGCCGGCCTCGGGCCCAACGCCTACGGCCGCAGCCTCGGAGCCCTGCCGCATATCACCGGCATCAATGCCGAGCGCTGGTCCACCCTGCAGCGCCAGATCGAGCGGCATGAACCCTTCCGTGACTTCATCTGGCAAGCCAGCGACAACGACGCGCAGGCACGCTGGTTCTCCATGAGCGGCAACCCGACCTTCGACACCGAGGGCAATTTCGCCGGCTACCACGGCATCGGCTCCGAAGTCACCGAGCAGATGCGCGGCTCCGAACAGTTCCGCCATCTCGCCTACCACGACACCCTCACCGGCCTGCCCAACCGCCGCCTGCTCGACGACCGTCTCCACCTGGCCATCGCCCAGGCCTCACGCCGGCACCAACGGCTCGCGGTGATGGTGGTCGACCTGGACAACTTCAAGATCATCAATGACAGCGCCGGCCATGCCACCGGCGACCTGGTCCTGATGGCGGTCGCCCGCCGGCTCCAGGCGGCCATCCGCGCCAGCGACACCGTCGCCCGCCTCGGCGGCGACGAGTTCGTGGCCATCCTGCCCGATATCGAAGACCTCGCCGCGGCCTGTACCGTGGCCGACAAGATCACCGAAGCGCTCGCCCAGCCAATCGATGCGGGCGAACGGCAGTACCTGCTCGGTGGCAGTGTCGGCGTGGCAATCTACCCCGACGACGGCGCCAGCGCCCGCGCCCTGCTGGCACGGGCCGACGGGGCCATGTATGAAGCCAAGCGCCAGGGCGGCAGCCGCCACGCGGTCCACCAACCCGCCGCTGCCGACCACGTGCCGACACCACCGCGCACGCCAGCGAAGTCCAGCACCCCGACGAACTGATCACGCCGCAAAGCAAAAGGCCCCGACATGATGCGGGGCCTTTTGCGCTCAGCCATGGCAGGCTACATACGACGACTCAGACGTTGAACAGGAAGTTCAGCACATCACCGTCCTGCACCACGTAGTCCTTGCCCTCGGCGCGCATCTTGCCGGCTTCCTTGGCGCCCTGCTCGCCACCAAAGGTGATGAAATCATCGTAGGCGATGGTCTGGGCGCGAATGAATCCACGCTCGAAGTCGGTGTGGATGACGCCCGCGGCCTGCGGTGCGGTATCGCCCACATGGATGGTCCAGGCCCGCACCTCCTTCACCCCGGCGGTGAAATAGGTCTGCAGGCCGAGCAGACGGTAACCGGCGCGGATCAGGCGGTTCAGGCCCGGCTCCGCCAGCCCGAGATCTTCGAGGAAGGCTTTTTTGTCCTCATCGTCGAGGTCGGCCAGTTCCTGTTCGATCTTGGCGCACACGGCGACCACCGGTGCGCCCTCGCTTTCGGCCAGCGCCTTGAGGCGGTCCAGGTGCGGGTTGTTCTCGAAACCATCCTCGAGCACATTGGCCACATACATGGCCGGCTTGATGGTGAGCAGGCACAGCGGGCGGATCAGTTCGACCTCGTCCGCCGACAGCCCCAGCGTACGGACGGTGCGGCCCTCGTTCAGGTGCGGCAGCAGGCGCTCGAGCACCTCGACCAGTTTCTTGGCGTCCTTGTCGCCGGCGCGCGCCTTCTTGTTCTCGCGGTGCAGTGCCTTTTCGACCGCGGACAGATCGGCGAGCGCCAGTTCAGTGACGATGGTTTCCATGTCGGCAATCGGGTCCACCCGGCCGGACACATGCACCACATTCTCGTCGTCGAAGCAGCGCACCACGTTCACGATGGCATCGGTTTCACGAATATTGGCCAGGAACTGGTTCCCCAGGCCCTCGCCCTTCGATGCACCGGCGACCAGGCCGGCAATATCGACAAACTCCACGATGGCCGGCTGCACCCGTTGCGGCTTGACGATGGCCGACAACGCGTCGAGGCGCGGATCGGGCACTTCAACGATGCCGACGTTCGGCTCGATGGTGCAGAACGGGTAGTTCTCCGCCGCAATGCCCGATTTCGTCAGGGCGTTGAACAGCGTGGACTTGCCAACGTTGGGCAAACCGACGATGCCGCATTTCAGACTCATGATGTCGCTTCCTTGGCGCGCCCGGGGCGCGTATTGATCTTCTGCGTGGCAACCTCGAAGGCGCCGCGCGCAATGTCGGGCCACGCCAGCAAGGCGCGATCCATGGCCACCGCGATGGCCTCGTGTTCTTCCTTGCGCGGCGGCTTGAGTACATAGCTCACCACCGCGTTGCGATCACCCGGGTGGCCAATGCCGAGGCGCAGGCGCCAGTAATCGTGCGTGCCGCTGTGCGATGAAATGTCTTTCAGGCCATTGTGGCCGCCGAGACCGCCGCCGAATTTCAGGCGCGCATGCCCGGGCGGCAGATCGAGTTCGTCATGCACCACCAGGATCTCGTCCGGCGCGATCCGGTAGAACCGGGCCAGGGCACTGACGGACTGTCCCGAACGGTTCATGAAGGTATCGGGCATCAACAGCCACAGGCCATCCGGCCCCTTGGCGACCTGGCCGTGAAAACGGCTCTCGCGATTGAAGCGCAGGCCGAGATCTGCGGCAAGGCGCTCACAAAACCAAAACCCGGCATTGTGCCGGGTTTCGGAATATTCGGCCCCGGGGTTCCCGAGGCCGACAATCAGGCGCGGAGGCTTTGAACTCATGCGTCAATCCAATCCTGACACGCCCGAGGGCATTACTCTTCGGCTGCTTCTTCGCCGCCTTCTTCACCTTCGTCCGACGTGCCGGCGTCCTTGACCTGCGGCGACAGGATGGTCACCACCACCTGGTCCGGATGGCCGTGGTCCACCACCTCGACGCCTTCGGGCAGCTTCAGGCCGGCCAGGGTGATCGAATCGCCCAGGTTCATGCCGGTCAGGTCGACTTCGATGAACTCCGGCAGGTTGCGCGGCAGGGTGGAGATTTCCACTTCGTTCAGGATGTGCGAAGCGATGCCGTGCTGGACCTTCAGGCCCGGCGCTGCGTCTTCGTTGGTGAAGTGCAGCGGCACCTTCATGGTGATGGCCACGCCGGTCTTGACGCGCATGAAGTCCATGTGCAGCACGAGCTGCTTGTACGGGTGCCATTGCGCGTCACGCAGCACAACCTTCTCGGCCTTGCCGTCGATATCGACGTTCAGGATCGATGCGTGGAACGCTTCCTTGTGCAGCCAGTGGTACATCTCGTTGTGATCCAGAGTGACGCTGATGGCGTCCTGGTCCGCACCGAAAATGATGGCGGGCACCTGGCCTGCGCGACGCAGGCGGCGGCTCGCACTCGATCCCTGCTCGACGCGCTTGGCGGCTTTGATAGTGATATCCATGACTACTCCACTTGATGACAGGCCCGTCCGCGACCAGACGGGCCGAAAAACCCCGGCGACATTGCCGCCGGGGGAAAAATCAGTCCATGAACAAGGAGCTGACCGACTCCTCGTTGCTGATGCGCAGCATCGTGTCGGCCAGCAGCGAGGCCACCGAGACCTGGCGGATGCGGCCGGTGGCGCGGGCTTCGTCACGCAGCGGGATGGTATCGGTCACCACCAGCTCGTCGAGTTCGGAATCGTTGATGCGCGAAATGGCTGCGCCCGAGAGCACCGCGTGGGTGCAGTAGGCCAGCACGCGCTTGGCACCGTTTTCCTTGAGCGCACCGGCGGCCTTGCACAGCGTGCCGGCGGTATCGACGATGTCGTCCATGATCACGCAGGTGCGGTCCTTGACCTCGCCGATGATGTTCATCACTTCCGACACATTGGCTTTCGGACGACGCTTGTCGATGATCGCCAGGTCGCACTCCATGCGCTTGGCAAAGGCACGCGCGCGCACCACGCCGCCGACGTCGGGCGACACCACCATCAGGTCGGCATGTTTCTGCTTGTCCAGGTCGGCCAGCAGCACCGGCGCGGCATAGACGTTGTCCACCGCGATATCGAAGAAGCCCTGGATCTGGTCGGCGTGCAGGTCCATGGTCAGCAGGCGCTGGACGCCCACGGCCTGCAGCATGTTGGCCACCACCTTGGCGGTGATGGGCACGCGGGCCGAACGGGGGCGGCGATCCTGGCGGGCATAGCCGAAATACGGGATGGCGGCGGTGATGCGGCCGGCCGAGGCGCGCTTGAGCGCATCGACCAGGATCACCAGTTCCATCAGGTTGTCGTTGGTCGGAACACAGGTCGGCTGCAGAACGAAAACGTCCTTGCCGCGCACGTTCTCCAACAGCTCGACATTGACCTCACCGTCGGAAAAACGGCCCACCGTGGCCGAGCCGAGCGCCATGCCCAGCCGACGGACCACGTCCGAGGCAAGTTTAGGATTGGCGTTGCCGGTAAAGACCATCAGGCTGCCGTGAGCCATACTGCTTCTCCGATGACAATCAGATTCAGATCGTGGTCGCAAAAACACGTCGGGCAGGCATCAAGCCTGCCCGACGTCCATGCTGGCTGGGGAGGAAGGATTCGAACCCTCGAATGCCGGAATCAAAATCCGGTGCCTTAACCGACTTGGCGACTCCCCAATAATCGTTTCGCGTTGATCACACCGCCCAGTCGTACAGCGGATGCCTGTCGAGGCTTCTCGCTGCCCACGCCTGCCACCGTTCGGGGCACTGCGCGACAACCTGCCGGGCCTGCGCTTCATCCCCCATGGGGGCAAACACACAAGCACCCGAACCGGTCATCCGCGCTGACGCGTACTGACTCAACCAGTCGATCGCCTCAGCGACCTGCGGGTACCGATCACACACCACCGGCTGCAAGTCATTCCGTGTGGTGTGCATCGCGAAGTCCGGCATTTTGATGATTTCCGTCGAACGCGTCAACTCCTTCGCAGAAAAGATTTCAGCCGTCGGCACCGACACCCCCGGCGCCAGCACCACATACCATGACGGCGGCACAGCCATCGGCACCAGCGCCTCGCCAACGCCCTCGGCAAAGGCGTCACGCCCGAAGACGAAAAACGGCACATCGGCGCCCAGCGCCAAACCCAGTGTCTGCAAGCGCTCACGCGACCAATCCAGCTGCCAGAGCCGGTTGAGGGCAAGCAAGGTCGTGGCCGCATCGGAGCTGCCGCCGCCGAGTCCGCCGCCCATGGGCAGCACCTTGTCGACCCAGATATCGACGCCTTGCGACACACCCGCCGCCGCCTGCAGCCGGCGCGCGGCCCGCACCACCAGGTCGTCTTCGGCCGGCACGCCCGGCACCGCCGTCATCCGCACGATGTCGCCATCGGCCCGGCATCGAAACCGCAGGGTGTCACCCCAGTCGAGCAGGCGGAAGGCGGTCTGCAGGAGATGGTAACCATCGGCCCGGCGGCCGACGACATGCAGAAAGAGATTGAGCTTGGCCGGCGCCAGGCAGGTGAGCGCGTCGGTCATTGCCACTGGTCGATCAGCAGTTTCAGGCTCACGTCACCACGCGAGACTTCGACCAGACGGGTCGGCGCATCAAACCCGTCGGCAGCATAGCCGCGATAGCGCACCTCCCAGCCCTGCTCGACCACCCGCACCGGCCGCCCGAACGGATCGCGCTCGCGAACATCGTCGAGGTCGATGACGCCCGCCTGCACCCAGCGTGGCAACACGGCCACCGGCACATCTGCCCCCAGCATGCGCGCCAGCAGTTCGTTGAGCGGCGCCACATGCCGCGCCCCGTCGGCCAGTTGCAACACGGCCACACCACCTGAAGATTCCAGCTCGGCCACGGTCTGCCCCAGGGGCGAGAAGAACTGCCAGCGGTCTTGCCCTTCGGCATGCTGCCAGGCAAATCGACCATGCACCGCCTCCTCGCCGCGCTGGGCGGCAAGACGGCCCGATACATTGAAGGACGACAGTACCGGGCGTTGCAGCATCGCCTGTGGCGACGGCAGGGGCACGGTCACGGGCGTTGCACATCCGGCCACTACCAGGGTGGCCGCACACACCAGGAGCGCGCGGATCACAGGCCGAACCGGCGCATGACCGCCTTCAGCGTATCGTTCTCCGGATGCTTGCCGGCAGCGGCCTGCCAGGTCTGGCGAGCCGTTGCCTGGTCGCCCAGCGCCCAGATGACTTCGCCCAGGTGCGCGGCGATCTCCGGATCGTCGCGCAAGGTGTAGGCCTTTTCGAGAATGCTGCGGGCGTCGGCCAGATGCCCCTGGCGGAAACGCACCCAGCCGAGGCTGTCGAGAATGAACGGATCGCCCGGGGCCAGCGCCACCGCCTTGCGAATCAGTTGCTCGGCCTCCTCCAGGCGCAGGCCACGGTCGGCGAGCGAGTAGCCGAGGGCATTGTAGGCATGGGCGTAGTCGGGCTTGAGCGCGATGAGCTTGCGCAACCGCCCCTCCATGGCATCGATGCGCCCCATTCGCTCGAGCAACATCGCCGACTCGTACAACAGGTCGGCATTGTCCGGCTCGCGCTGCAATCCGCCATCGGCCACCTGCAAGGCGGTTTCGATCTGCCCGGCATCGCGCAACATCTGCGCCTCCAGCAACAGATAGCTCATCCGCTCGTCGCTGCCCTCGCCCAGCGCCTGCAGGCGCGCACGGGCCTCGTCCAGGGCGCCGCCCTGCGCCAGCATGCGGGCAATCTGCAGCTGCGCACGCTCACGGCGTGGCGGCTGGGCCACCGTCTCGTAGTGGGCCAGCGCACCGGCTTGATCGCCGCGCGCCTCGAAGATCTGCCCCAGCGCCATCTCGATGGCGTCCTTGTCCGGGTAGCCGCTGCTCTGCAAGACCTCCAGATGCTGCTCGGCGCCCGGCAAGTCCCCCATTTCGAGGGCGATCATGGCAGCGGCGTAGCGTGAGGACTGATCGTCAGGTTCCTGGATCAAGACCAGCTCAAAGGCCGCACGCGCTTCGGCATATTGCTTGGTACTGACCAGGGCGCGGCCATAGGCGCGCTGCCCCTGCAGGCTGTCGGGATGCCGGGCCAGATACCCGGCCAGCGTGCTGACCGCTGCCGCCGGATCGGTGCCGTGCTGGATCTGCGCCTTGAGCAGCAGCGGCTGGTCCCAGTCGGGGCGCAGCCGGATGGCCTCATCGAGTGCCGCCAGGCTGGCCGCTTCGTCCCGCGCCGCGAAGGCCGCATGGGCCCGGGCAAAATGGGCTTCGCTGTAATCGAGGTAAGGCTCGGTGACCCGGTCGACAATCTGCCGCGCCGCCCCCTTGTCGGGCATGCGGGCGAGCACGCGATTGAGGCTGAGCAAATCCCCCGGCAAGCGGGCGCCGGAGGTGGCCAGCGCCTCGGCCAGGCGCATGGCGATCTGCTCGCTGGAAACATTGGCACCGCCGAGGGTGCCCGCCAGCACACGCTTGGCGTCGGTCGACTCCGGGTCCAGTTCGACCCACACGCCAGCGGCCTGCTGCGCGGCATCCATCCGGCGCGCGTAAAGGGCCATCTCGGTGGCCCGCTGGGCGACACGCACGTCGCGCGTCAGCTGCAGCAACTCAAGATAGACCGGCACCGCGACGTCGACGCGACCACGGGCGCCGGCAATTTCGGCCAGCAGCACACCGTAGAGCACCTGGGGCGTGAGTTCCTGCCCCGGCATGCCCACCTGCGGGATCGGCTCACCCGCCACCGGCTCAGGCACCGGCTCGGGCACGACCGGCTGCGCCAGCGCCGCACAGGGGGCAAAGCCGGCAGCCATCAGCAAGGCCAGGCGAAGCAGCGGCCGACGGAGCGTCGAAGTCAAAGACATTTCAAATCCCGGGAATCGGTGAATCAAGCAGGTTGTTGCCCAGCGGCATCACCCATCGCTTTGGAGTGCACTTTGTGCGGCTGGTTCGCGGGATGTTAGCAGTTTCGCGGTTTCGGGCAAGCCAGTCGGCACGCATACAATGCCATATTCACCGCTGGATTCGCCCATGCCCGAACTACCCGAAGTCGAAACCACCCGGCGCGGCCTTGCGCCCCACCTGGTCGGCCACACGGTCCGCCGTGTGACGGTGCGCTGCGCCCAGCTGCGCCGGCCGGTGCCAACACAACTCGAGACCGTGCTGCGCGGCCAACCCCTGCGCGACCTGACACGGCGGGCAAAATACCTGCTGTTTGGCTTCGACACCGGCATACTGCTCGCCCACCTGGGGATGTCGGGCAGCCTCCAACTCGTCTCGCCGACCACCGCACCGGGAAAGCACGACCATGTGGACCTGGATTTCGGCCATCTCACGCTGCGCTACCGCGACCCGCGCCGCTTCGGCATGCTGCTGTGGCTGGATCCGGCGGACGACGACTCCCCCCTGCGCGATCTCGGCCCGGAGCCCCTGGAAGCCGCCTTCAATGGCGACTGGCTGCACAGGCAGACGCGGGGGCGCAAGACACCGATCAAGACCTGGCTGATGGACAACCACAATGTGGTCGGCATCGGCAACATCTACGCCGCGGAGAGCCTGTTTCGCGCCCGCATCCACCCGCTGACGCCCGCCGGCCGGCTGGGCCCCCGCCGCTGCGACCGGCTGGTGCAGTGCATCCGCGAGACCCTGACCGACGCCATCGCGGCGGGCGGCAGCACGCTGCGCGACTTCGTCGGCGGCGACGGCCAGCCGGGCTACTTCCAGCAGCAATATTTCGTGTATGGCCGCGACGGCGAGCCCTGCCGCATCTGCGCCCGGCCGATCCAGCGTATCGTCCAGGCCCAGCGCGCCACCTGCTTCTGCGCCCACTGCCAGCGCCGCTAGCCGCCGTTCGTCGCACATCGACGACCTTCCGCGCGCTGCGGCGCTTTCCGGTTTGGATGGCGCCCGGCTCGGCGCTATGCTAGTAGCCTGCGAGAGACTCGGCCACCGTGCCGAACACGTTGACAGAGACAGGGTTCAGCATGGCACTCATTGACCAGTTTTCCGAGTACAGTCGCTGGCGCGCCAATGCAGCGCGCACCGTGGGCCAGCTGCGTCACTGGCTGAGCCAGAACGAAATTGGCGACGCCCAGGGCGACTTGCGCCTCCAGTACGTGCTCGACCGCCTGGGTGAAGACAAGCTCACCGTCGCCTTCGTGGCGGAATTCTCGCGCGGCAAGTCCGAGCTGATCAACGCGCTGTTCTTCGCCGATTACGGCAACCGCGTGCTGCCCTCGAGCGCCGGGCGCACCACCATGTGCCCGACCGAGCTGCAATGGTCCGAGGGCGACACCCCGCAGATCCGCCTGCTGCCGATCGAAACCCGCAAGGAACACGCCACCGTTGGCGAGCTCAAGCGCTTCCCCGAGATGTGGACACAGTTCCCGCTCGACACCAGCTCATCGACAGCCTTGCAGGCGGCCCTTGCCCGCGTGGGCGAAACCCGGCTGGTCACGCCGGCCGAGGCCGAGGCGCTGGGCTTTGCGATTGACCCGCAAGGCGAAGGCGGCCTGCAACCCGACGAGGCGGGGATGATCGACATCCCCTGCTGGCGCCACGCCATCATCCACTTCCGCCACCCGCTGCTCGAGCAGGGGCTGGTCATCCTCGACACGCCGGGGCTCAACGCCATCGGCGCCGAGCCGGAGCTGACGCTCTCGCTGCTGCCCAACGCCCACGCCGTGCTGTTCATCCTGGCGGCCGACACCGGCGTCACGCAGAGCGACCTGTCGGTCTGGCGCGAGTACGTCAATGCCGGCCAGCGCCGTGATGGCCGCCTGGTCGTGCTCAACAAGATCGACAGCCTGTGGGACGGCCTGCGCGACGACGCCCGCATCAAGGAAGAGCTCGACCGCCAGGTGCAGTCCGTGGCGCGAAACCTCTCGCTGGGCGCCGAACACATCTTCCCCATTTCGGCACAGAAAGGCCTGCTGGCCCGCATCCAGAGCGACGCCGACCTGCTCGAACGCAGCCAGCTGGTGCGCCTTGAGCGCGCACTGACCGACCAGTTGCTGCCCGCCAAGCAACAGATCGTGCGCAATGCCACCCTCGCCGAAACCGAGGACCTGGTCAGCCATGCCGACAGCCTGATGGCGACCCGCCTGACCGGCGTGCGCGAACAACTCAACGAACTGACCGAACTGCGCGGCAAGAACCAGAGCGTCATCGAGTACATGATGCGCAAGATCCGCTCGGAGAAGAGCGAATTTGAAGACGGGCTGAAGAAGTACTACGCCGTGCGCAGCGTCTTCACCAGCATGACCAACAACCTGCTCGGCCACCTGGGCCTCGACGCCCTGCGCGACGAAACCCGCCGCACCCGCGAGGCCATGCTCGACTCCAGCTTCTCGCGCGGCCTGCGCGAGGCCATGGTCGATTTCTTCAAGCACCTGCGCAGCAACCTGCGCAAGTCCTCCGACGAGGTCGAGGAAATCTCCGGCATGCTCAGCGCCATGTACAAGCGCTTCTCGGTCGAACACGGCCTCAAGCTGGCGCCGCCATCGGCCTTCTCCACCTCGCGCTACGAGCGCGAGATCGACCGCCTCGAGCAAGCCTTCAACCACCAGCTCAACACGCCGCTGGCGCTGCTCACCACCGAAAAGCACACCCTCACCCAGAAGTTCTTCGAGACCATTGCGGTCCAGGCGCGGCGCACCTTCGAGCTGGCCAATCGCGACGTGGAGCACTGGCTGCGGGCCGTGATGTCACCACTGGAAACGCAGGTGCGCGAATACCAGCTGCAGCTCAAGCGACGGCTCGAAAGCGTCAAGCGCATTCATCAGGCCACCGATACGCTGGAAGACCGCATCATCGAGCTGCAGCAGCAAGAGGATGCTCTGATCAAGCTGCGCACCGATCTCGACGCCGTCGCCGGCGACGTCCGCAAGGCGCTCGGCGCCGTCCCGGCGCTGACGACCGAGGCCAAGGCCGCCTGAACGAGGTGCGATCATAAAAAAAGCGAGGCCGAAACGCCTCGCTTCAGACTGCTGACAAAGCCCTGGCCTTCTGGCCGGGGCTTTTGTCTAATTGGGACACGCTCTTTGCGCGATGCCCCCAATGCTCAAGCCCCCCAGCCCCAAACAGCATGCTCTCGAGATGGTGACAC
>QQUN01000077.1 GCA_008501585.1 Pseudomonadota bacterium
GGGCCTGCGCGGTCCACGCGGGCACCTGGGCAAGTGGGCCGTCCATGGGGCGTACGCTGGCGCTGCCGGGCAGGTGGTGCTCGAGGCGGGCCGGGGTGCGGCCGGCGCCGATGACCAGGCCGGCCGTGGCGAGGCGTTGGCGGGCGGCGTCGGAGAGGCCGGCCCAGCCGTCGTCGAGGATGCCGACGAGGGTGCAGTGTTCAGACAATGTCTTCTTCCTTCAGGGTGACGATGGGTTTGCCCTCGAAGTTGCAGGCCAGCACGGTGAGCCGGTGCGGGCCGGGGTAGCGTTCGCGCAGGCTGCGGATGGCGCGCGCCGCCAGCGCGCGGTGGAAGGCCACCGCGAGGCCCAACGCCGCGAGGCGCTCGGCGGCGAAGCGCGCGGTTTCGGCGGCGCGGATCTCCTCGACCAGATCGGCCGGCGCGCCGACTTCGATGGCGGCGCTGGCGATCAGGTCGCGGTCGATCTCCTCGCGCCAGGCGTGGGTCACCGACAGGCCCTGGCCGATCTTGGTGAGCTTGCCGACCATGGCGCCGACGATGATGTGCCGCATACCGTGCTTGACCGCGGTGCTGAAGGCGGCCTTGACGAAGTCGCCCATCTGCACGAAACAGGCCTCGGCCAGGTGCGGGAATTCGCGCATGGCGCATTTCTCGGTGCGCCCGCCGGTGGTGAACACCACGGTGGTCTGGCCCTGGTTGGCAGCCACGTCCACCGCCTGGATCACGCTGGCGCGGAAGGCGGCGGTGGAGTAGGGGCGCACGATGCCGGTGGTGCCGAGAATCGAGATGCCGCCGAGGATGCCGAGCCGGGCGTTGAGCGTCTTCTTGGCCATCTCCTCGCCGCCGGGCACGGAGATGGTGACTTCCAGCGCGTCGCCGGCGGCGAGGATGGGCGCGCCGGCGGCCATCACGTTCTCCACGATATTGCGCCGGGGCACCGGGTTGATGGCCGGGCCGCCCACCTCCAGCCCGAGGCCGGGCATGGTCACCACGCCCACGCCGGGGCCGCCCTTGAGGATGATCTCGCCACCGCCGCCGGGGATGCGGCGCACGTCGGCGGTCAGGTGCGCGCCATGGGTGGCGTCGGGGTCGTCGCCGGCATCCTTGATGCTGACGGCGTGGGCGGTGCGCCCGTCGGTGCGTCCGTCGGTGATCTTGAAGACCACGTGTTTGGTGTTGGGCAGCACGGTCTCGACCTCCGCCGGCACGGCGCCGCGCACCAGGCCGAGCGTGGCCGCCACCGCCGCGGCGGCCGAATTGGCGCCGGTGGAAAAGCCCGTGCGGTTGCCGCGATCGCGCTTGGCGTCGCCCTTGCGGACCTTGTCGGGCAGCGTGTGGCCGCTCATCGGTGGATCAGGCGGCGGTACGCTGGCGGGCTTCGGCCAGACCGAGCAGGGCGTGAATCGCCGCCACCACCAGCGTCGAACCGCCCTTGCGGCCGCGGATGACGATCCACGGCACCTCGGTCAGTTCGGCCATCAAGTCCTTGGATTCGGCCGCCGAGACGAAGCCGACCGGCATGCCGACCACCAGCGCCGGCCGGGCGCCTTCGTCGCGGATCAGGCGCACGACCTCGATCAGCGCGGTGGGCGCGTTGCCGATGCCGACGATGGCGCCGTCGAGCAGGCCGAGCCGGTGCGCCTTGCGCATGGCCTGCACGGCGCGGGTGGTGTCCTGCGCTTTTGCCGAGGCAATCACGTCTTCATCGGAGATGAACTGGTGGGTGGCGAGGCCGAAGTGCGCCAGCCGGTTGGCTGACAGGCCGACGCAGATCATCTCCACGTCGGCGACGATGCGGCTGGCGCCGCCGAGGATGGCGGCCAGCGCGGCGTCGGTGGCCTGGGGGTGGAAGTCGGTCAGGCCGTTGAAGTCGAAATCGGCGTTTGCGTGGATCATGCGCCGCACCACCGGCCACTGGTCGGCGCTATAGGCGTGTGGGCCGACCTCGGCGTCGATGATCGAGAACGAGTCGTGCTCGATGGCGCGGCCGGCGGCGGTGAGCTGTTCGGTAACGGTGTTGGTGGTCATGGGCTCAGGCGTGTGCGTGATGGGGGTGGTCGTGACCGTGGCCGGTGTGGGTATGGCTGTGGTCGTGCAGATGCTCGGCTTCGGCGGCGAGGCGGTACTTGCAGCCGTCGCATTCGAGCAGGCCGCCCTCGGCGGCGCCGGCACCGAGGGCGCGGGCGTCGACCAGGTCGAACACGCCGGCGTCGAAGCCGAAGGCGCCGCCGAGCGCGAAGGCGATCTCGGGGTATTGCTGGCGCAGGCGGGCGAGCTGCGCGGCAATGCGGTCCATCAACACGCCGCTGAACAGATACACCGGCACGATGGCGATCTGCGACATGCCCAGGCGCACCTGGCGCTGCACCACCGATTCGAGGCGCGGCCAGGTGATGCTGGTGAAGGCCAGGTCGACCAGGTCGTGGTCGCTGTCCTCGAACAGCCAGCGCGCCAGTTTGGCCAGCTCGCCGTTGGCACCGGCGTCGGAGGAGCCACGGCCGAGCAGGATGACGCCGGTGGTGCGCGGGTCGGGGTGGTGCAGTTCGGCCATCAAGCGGTCGAGCCGGGCTTGCAGTACGTCGAGGATCTCGCGGCCCATGCCGAGGTGGCGCGCGCAGGCGAAGTGCACGCCCCGGTGGCGCTGGCGGGCGCGTTCGATGGCCGCGGGCAATTCCATCTTCACATGGCCGGCCGCGTTGAGGATGAAGGGCAGGGTGATGACGCGGTGGGCATTGTGCGCGGCGCGGTCGAGGCCGGCATCGAGCAGTACCTCGGCGTACTCGATGAAGCACACCTCGATGCGCCAGTCGGGCCGGCGGGCGCGCCATTGCGCGGCGAAGCGTTCGATTTCGGCATTGCCGGCCGGGTTGCGCGAGCCGTGGCCGACGAGCAGGACGGTGGTGTCGTTCATGGGGTGTCCTCGGCCGCGCTGGCGCGGCGGAAGCGGTGGCTGAAGTTGGGGTCGTAGAGCTTGCTGCGGGCGATGTCCGGCCAGTGGCGGGCGCCCAGCGCGGGGCTGGCGATGATCATGGCCTGGCTGGCGATGCCGGCCTCGGCGCAGCGGGTGGCGATGTCGGCCAGCGTGCCGCGCACGATCTGCTCGGCGCCCGGCCAGCTGGCCTTCTGCACCACCACGATGGGCGCATCCTCCGGCCAGCCGGCGGCGCGCAATTCGGCTTGCACGGTGTCGAGCAGGGTGATCGACAGGAAGAGGCACAGCGTGCTGCGGTGCGCGGCCAGCGCGGCGAGGTCTTCGCCGGCGGGCATGGGCGTGCGCCCGGCCACGCGGGTGAGGATCACCGTCTGCGTCACCTCCGGCAGGGTCAGCGTCTCGCCGGCAGCGGCGGCCGAGGCCATGGCCGAGGACACGCCCGGCACCACGGCCCAGGGCACGGCGGCGGCGTCGAGCGGGCGGGTCATCTCGGTGAGCGCGCCGTACAGGCCGGGGTCGCCGGTCTGCAGGCGCACCACCACGGCATGGCGTGCGGCGGCGTCGATCAGCCAGGCGCAGATCGCCTCCAGCGTCATGCCCTTGGAGTCGCGGATCTCGCAGCCGGCGGGCGTGAAGCGGGTGGCCGCGCGGTCGACCAGCGAGCCGGCGAACAGCACTGCGCCGGCGCGTTCGAGCAGGCCGCGGCCCTTCACGGTGATCAGGTCCGGGTCACCCGGACCGGCGCCGACGAACCATACCGTTCCCGTCATGTGCGACCCGCCAGGTCGAAGCACAGGCGCATCGCCGGGCGGTCGGCGTGGCGTTGCAGCAGGCGCACGGTGACCAGGGTGAGCAGCGGTTCGATGGCGACGATGGCCAGGTAGGAGGCAGCAAACGTGCCCCAGGCGGTAAGCGGTGTGGCCACTTCGCCGACCGACAGCCACAGGCCGACCATGACGGTGACGCCGGTGTAGTAGATCGCGTCGAGCTTGAGGATGGTGGCGACGTTGAGCGTCCTCAGGCGCTTGCCGACGGTGTGGTGCAGCAGCATCAGCGGCACGGCCAGCGACAGGGTATTGACGCCCAGGTGCAGGAGGTCGGCCGGCTCGAACAGCAGGCCCTGGACCAGCAGGCCGAGGCCGAAGCCGAGCAGGGTGGGGACGAAACCGAGGGTCAGGTAGATCGGCATGGCGCCGACGAAGTGCAGCTCCGACGGGCCGACTGGCAGGTGGAAACTCTGCATGAACAGCGAGAAGAACACCGCGGCAAGCACGGTGCGCAGGATCAGCGCCGGGCGCTTGAAAAGACCGATGGTATGGGCGGCGAGGACGCCGCTGGCGGATACGGAGGCGAAGAGGATCTTGGCTTGCGCGAGCATGCCGGGTTCGATATGCATGATGACTCCTGGGGGTTGGGGGTGAATCAGGGGGTGAACAAGGCCGCGGTGGCGACCGGGTTGGAGGGGAAATACAAGTGCATGAAGGAGGCGAACAGCCGTCCGTCGCGCCAGATGGCTTCGGGGGTTCCGTTGTGGCGCTGGGCGACGCTGTGGCCGGCCGGCTCGCGCAGGCAGTGGGCACGGGCGTGGTGGAAGCAGTGGCCGCGCAGTTCGCCTTCGGCGGTGAGCAGGCTGTGCATGCCGAGGTTGACCAGACGCTCGGCCATCACCGCTTCGCCCGGCAGCAGGCCGAACAGGGCGGCGCTGTGGCCGTCGTGGTCGGTCAGGGTGTCGAGCAGGGCGAGCATGCCGCCGCATTCGGCAACGATGGGCTTGCCGGCGCGGTGGTGGGCGTGCAGCGCCTCGCGCAGGCCGGCGTTGGCGGCGAGGGTGTCGAGGTGCAGTTCGGGGTAGCCGCCGGGCAGGTAGAGCGCGTCGGCCTGCGGCAGGCCGGTGTCGGCCAGCGGCGAGAAGAAGCGCAGCTGGGCGCCGAGCGCGCGCAGGGTGTCGAGGTTGGCGGGGTAGAGAAAGGCGAAGGCGGCGTCGCGGGCGATGGCGATGGTGACGCCGTCGAGCCGGCGCGGGATTGGCGCCTGCGCCGGTGCGCTGAAGGCGACCGGGGCGGGCAGCGGCGGCTTGACGGCGTCGAGCGCGTCGGCGGCGCGGTCGATGCGCTGCGCCAGGTCGGCCACTTCCTCGGCCTGGACCAGGCCGAGGTGGCGCGCGGGCAGGGCGGCCTCGGCCTTGCGCGGCAGGGCGCCGAGCCAGGCCATGTCGGCCGGCAGGCTCTCGCGCAGCATCTCGGCATGGCCGGGGCTGCCCACGCGGTTGGCCAGCACGCCATAGAAGTTGAGCGACGGCCGGTAGCGCGCCAGCCCGAGCGCGATGGCGCCGAAGGTCTGGGCCATGGCCGAGCCGTCGATGACCGCCAGCACCGGCAGGCCCAGCGTCTCGGCCAGCGATGCGCTGGAAGCGATGCCGTCGTGCAGGCCCATCACGCCTTCGACCAGGATCAGGTCGGCCTCGGCGGCGGCTTGATGCAGCAGGGTGCGGCAGTGGTCCTCGCCGCCCATCCACAGGTCGAGCTGATACACCGGATGGCCGCTGGCCTGCGCCAGGATCATCGGATCGAGAAAGTCGGGGCCGGTCTTGAACACGCGTACCCGGCGCCCCTGGCGGACATGCCAGCGGGCCAGCGCGGCGGTGGCGGTGGTCTTGCCCTGGCCGGAGGCCGGGGCGGCGATGAGGAGGGCCGGGCAGTGGTGGACGGCGGCCGGTGATTCTGCAGGCGTCATGTGTCTCTCCGCACGCTCACCCGCGTGCAAAGTGGATCGTTACGACATGCAGAGGAAGTCAGTTGGCAGAGGCCGGATGGATGTGCCGGTTGCCCGCTGGATCGCCCGCCGCGATGCCGCTCGTTGGTGTCGGGCCGGTCTCCGGACTCACGAGTGGCGGTGTTGCGCCGGCATCGCGCCTTCCCGTGCCTGGGCACAGTGGCATGTGGCGATGTTGAACTCGTTTACCGTTGCGGGGGCAGTGTCGGGATCGCTTCGGCCAAGGGCCTGAAACTCACCGACTTCCCGTTTAATCCCCTTGCCGAAGCGCGGGGACACCTGATCACATGCGGCGGATCATGCCACACATTGATGACAGATGCGAGGGGGCGTGGCGAATTGGGAAAGGGCGTCGCCGAAATGATGGCGGCACGACCGGGGGCGCGTGGCCGGCCCTGTCGTGCCGCGGGGTGTTGAGCGGCGGTGATGCGGGCCGCTCAGAACGGCAGCGTCAGCCCCGGCCAGACGGTGTGGATGGCGCTGCGGAACGCCGCCTGGATGCGTTCGATGGCCGCGCTGGAGTCGGCCTCGAAGCGCAGCACCACCACCGGTGTCGTGTTAGACGGGCGGGCCAGGCCGAAGCCGTCGGGATACTCGACACGCACGCCGTCGATGGTGATGACTTCGTCGGCACCGTCGAACGCGGCCCGCTCGCGCAGGCGGCGTACCAGCTCGAAGGGCTCGCCCTCGGCCATTTTCAGGTTCAGCTCGGGGGTGCTGGTGGCGTCGGGCAGCGCGGTGAGGGCGGCGTTGGCGTCGGGGCGGGCGGAGAGGATCTCGAGCAGGCGGGCGCCGGCATAGAGGCCGTCGTCGAAGCCGTACCAGCGCTCCTTGAAGAACACATGGCCGCTCATCTCGCCGGCCAGCGGGGCGCCGGTCTCCTTGAGCTTGGCCTTGACCAGGGCGTGGCCGGTGTTCCACATCAGCGGCTCGCCGCCGTGCTGGCGGATCCAGCCGGCGAGATTGCGGGTGCATTTGACGTCGTAGATGATCTGCCCGCCGGGCACGCGCGAGAGCACGTCGGCGGCAAAGAGCATGAGCTGGCGGTCGGGGTAGATGATCTGCCCGTCCTTGGTGACCACGCCGAGGCGGTCGCCGTCGCCGTCGAAGGCGAGGCCCAGCTCGGCGTCGGTGTCACGCAGGGCGCGGATCACGTCCTGCAGGTTCTCGGGCTTGGAGGGGTCGGGGTGGTGGTTGGGGAAGTTGCCGTCCACCTCGCAGAACAGCTCGGTCACCTCGCAGCCCAGGCCGCGGAACAACTGCGGGGCGACGGCGCCGGCCACGCCGTTGCCGCAGTCGATGACGATCTTCATCGGCCGGGCCAGGCGAATGTCGCCGATCACGCGCTCGAGATAGGCATCGATGATGCCTGCGTGCTGGCGCACCGTCCCGCTGCCGCGGGCGAGGTTACCGGTCTCGATGCGCTGGCGCAGGCCCTGGATCAGCTCGCCGAACAGGGTCTGGCCGCCGAGCACCATCTTGAAGCCGTTGTAATCGGGCGGGTTGTGGCTGCCGGTGACGCTGACGCAGCCGTCGGCGTCAAGCTGGTAGGCGGCAAAGTAGGTGAGCGGCGTGGGCACGCAGCCGATGTCGATCACATCCACGCCGGCAGCGCAGATGCCTTCGGCCAGCGCGCCGGCCAGGCTCGGGCCGGAGAGGCGGCCGTCGCGGCCGACGACGATGGTCTTGAGCTGGCGGGCGCGGGCTTCCGAGCCCAGCGCGTGGCCGATGGCGCGAGCGACGTCGGGCGTCAGGGATTTGTCGATGATGCCGCGGATGTCGTAGGCCTTGAAGATTTCGGGAGCGAGTTGCATGAGGTGTCCGGGGATGCTGAATGAATGAAATGAATGGCGCGATTATCGATGATTTGTGCGTAGTGCGTGTGACGACTCGGTCACGTCGCCGGGCGGGCGAGGCCGCTGAAATAGGCGATCAGGCGGTCGGGCAGCCAGTCGAGCGTGCCGGGGAAACTGCCGGACAGAAAGCCGACATGGCCGCCGTCGTTTGGGAGTTCCTGGGTGACGGCTTTTGAGCAGTCGCCGGGTAGTGGGAGCGCGGCCGGCGGCACAAACGGGTCGTTGCGTGCGTTGATGAGCAGCGTGGGGGTGGCGATGTGCTTGAGCCAGGGGCGGCTGGAGGCACGCTGCCAGTAGTCGAGCACGCCATCGAACCCATGCACCGGGGCGGTGAAGGCGTCGTCGAACGCATACAGCGTGTGCGCCCGGCGGATGCGGTCGGCATCGAGCGCGGCCTTGTGGATGGCGATCTTGTCGAGTGCCTTGGCCTTCAGCGTGCGCAGGAAGCGGTGGGTGTAGAGGCGGTTGAAGCCCTGGCCCAGCGCCATGCCGGAGACGGTGAGGTCCAGCGGCGGGCAGATGGCGGCGGCGCCGGCGATGTGCTTGCCCGCGGCCGCGCCTTGTTCGCCCAGCCATTTGAGCAGGGCGTTGCCGCCCAGCGAGACACCGGCGGCAAAGACCGGGCCGTGGCGATAGCGCTTGGCGATGCGCGCGAGGATCCAGCCGATCTCGGCGCTGTCGCCCGAGTGGTAGGCGCGTAGCAGGCGGTTGGGGCGGCCCGAGCAGCCGCGGAAGTGCGGCACCACGCCGTTCCAGCCGATGGCAGCGAGCGAGTGCATCAGCGCGCGGGCGTAGTGCGAGCGGCTGCAGCCCTCCAGGCCGTGGAACAGCACGACCAGCGGTGCGCCGTCGTTGAGCGGCAGCCAGTCGGCATGGATGAAATCGTCGTCGGGGGTTTCCCAGCGCACCCGGCTGTACGGCGGGACGCGCGGTGTGCGCGCCAGCGGCCAGATGGTTTGCAGGTGACCGCCCGGGAGCCAGGCGGGGGCGCGATACGGGGTGGCGGGGGGCTGGCTCACCGTCGGATCCGGTCGCGTCGTGGCTGGGCTCAGTGCACCAGCATCGGCGCGTCGGGATCGGCGGCGTGCAGGTCGGGCGTCGGCGAGGCGTGGTGCGCCAGCATGCGCCAGCCCTTGGCGCCGCGGATGAAGATGTTGGTGGCGACGATGGGCGGGTGCAGTTCGTCGTCGCCATCGATGTGCACATGCTGCAGCACGTTGTGCATGGCCATCACCGAGCCGGACGAGACGACCTGCTGGGTGATGTCGATCCGCAGTCGCGGGCTATTGGCGAACAGTTGCTGCCAGGTGTTGCGCACGGCGGCCAGACCGACGACGCGGGGCGCGCCCGGGTGCACGCAGACGACTTCTTCGTCTTCGCACCAGACGGCCATCATGGCGTCGAGGTCGGCACGGGCGAGTGCGGCATAGAAGGCGGCCTCGACCTCTTGCGGCGAGGTGAAGGCGGAATCGGACACGGCGGGTTCCTTCGGATGGGCGGTGTCACCGGTCGGCGCTGCGCGGTGCGCCGCCGACCGGTGGCAGATCAGTGGTGACCCTTCGGGCGCTCGCCGGTAAACACGTAGGTGGCGCTGCAGTAGGGGCAGCTCACTTCGCCTTCGTGGAGGACATCGAGGAACACGCGCGGGTGGCGGGCCCACAGCGGCGCGCCCGGTTGCGGGCAATGCAGCGGCAGGTCCTTGGCGGTGACGTCGATGCGGCGGAAAGCGTCCTGGTTGTCAGCCATGATGTATCTCTCGAAAAATCAAACGTAAGTGAGCCAGTGGTCGTATTCGGGGGCGCGGCCGTTGACGATCTCGAAGAAGCGCGCCTGCAGCTTTTCGGTGATGGGGCCGCGCTTGCCTTCGCCGATGACGCGGTTGTCGAGCTCGCGGATCGGGGTGACTTCGGCCGCGGTGCCGGTGAAGAAG
This sequence comes from Pseudomonadota bacterium, assembly GCA_008501585.1. GTDB lineage: Bacteria > Pseudomonadota > Gammaproteobacteria > Burkholderiales > Rhodocyclaceae > Nitrogeniibacter. The sequence continues at coordinate 9,494 of QQUN01000077.1, forward strand.
GCTTCGTCGGCGATGTAGATGTCGTCGCGGGTGAGGCGGCGGGCCTGCACCTCGAGGCCGAATTCGCGGGCGACCTGGATGACCGAGTCACGAGTGATGCCGGTCAGCGCCGAGGCGATCTCGGGCTCGTAGATCTTGCCGTCCTTGATGACGAAGAGGTTCTCGCCGGCGCCTTCGGCCACGAAGCCCTGCACGTCGAGCAGCAGTGCCTCGTCGTAGCCGTCCTGGGTGGCTTCGAGGTTGGCCAGGATCGAGTTGGCGTAGGTGCTGGCGACCTTGGCGCGCGGCATGGTGACGTTCACATGGTGGCGCTGGTAGGACGAGGTCTTGACGCGGATGCCTTTCTCCAGGCCTTCTTCACCCAGGTAGGCGCCCCACGGCCAGGCGGCGACGGCCACGTGCACCGTGGCGCCGCGGGTCGAGATGCCCATCTTTTCCGAGCCGTAGAAGGCGATCGGGCGCATGTAGCAGGACTCGAGGCCATTGGCCTTGACCACCTCTGCCTGGGCCTGCATCAGCTCGTCGAGCGAGTAGGGCAGGTTCATGTGGTAGATCTTGCCCGAGTTGATCAGGCGCTGGGTGTGCTCGCGCAGGCGGAAGATGGCCGCGCCGCGGGCCGTCTTGTAGGCGCGCACGCCTTCGAAGACCGCGAGGCCGTAGTGCAGCGAGTGGGACAGCACGTGGGTGGTGGCGTCGCGCCACGGCACCATCTTGCCGTCATACCAGATAAAACCATCGCGATCGGCCATGGACATGGTCAAGTCTCCAGCGAAATGTTGTGTTGAGCGGCGCCCGCGGATGGGGCACACGAATCGCGCAATTCTATCGCAACTTGTGACTGGCTGTGGCCGCGCTAAAATGCGCATCTTTGAAGAAGAGGCTGTGCATGGAGCGGGTCTGGAAACCGAATGTGACGGTGGCCGCGGTGATCGAGCGTCGGGGCCGTTTCCTGCTGGTCGAGGAAGAGACCGCGGACGGCTTGCGTTTCAACCAGCCGGCGGGGCATCTGGAGGCGGGCGAGTCGCTGGTCGAGGCGGCGGGACGCGAGGCGCTGGAGGAAACCGCGCACCCGTTTACGCCGGAGTACCTGGTCGGCATCTACCAGTGGCCGCGGCCGGATGGCGAGGTGACCTATCTGCGCTTCGCCTTTGGCGGCAGTGTGGGTGAAGCGATCGCCGGCCGGCGCCTGGACGACGGTATTGTGCGGGCGGTGTGGCTGACGCGCGACGAGATCGTGGCCACCGCCGATCGCCATCGCAGCCCGCTGATTTTGCGCTGCGTGGATGACTACCTCGCGGGTCAGCGCGCGCCGCTGGATCTGCTGCGGCACTACGCCGAATCGTGATGCGCCGGCTCGCCCCCGCCCTGACGGCGCTGGCCTTGCTGGCGCCGGTCGCGTCGCTGGCCGCGGTCGAGGTGCCGATCTGCTACAACTACGGCTGTGTGACCGAAACCGTGGTGCGTTTCCCCGAGGACGACCTGCTGTCGCTGCAGCGGCAGTTGCGGGTGGCGAACAGTGCGGCCGAGGAGCGGGCCATTCTGGCCGAGGTGATTGGCTGGATGTACCGCGAAGCCGGCAAGCAGTCGCCGATCCATGCCGATCGCGGCGGAAATTTCGCCGATGAGGGCGTGTATGGCCGCATGGACTGCATCGACCACGCCAATTCGACGACCCGCCTGCTCGGCGTGCTCGAAGCGCGCGGCGCGCTGCGCTTCCACAAACTGATGCCGCAGGCGCGGCGGACGACGGTGGTGTTGTTCCAGCATTTTGGCGCGGTGCTCGAAGAGATCGCGCCCCCGCCCCAGCCGGTGGCGTCGGCCGGCGTGCCGGACCATGTGCCCGTGTTGCTGGCGCTGTGCGATTGTGCCGAGGTGCTCGATGACATGCCCGCGCCGCCGCCGGCGGTGGCGGGGTCGCCGGGCGCCCGGTTTGCGGTTGATACCTGGTTTTACGACCATGGCCGGCCGGCGGTGATCCTGCCGCTGGCCGAATGGCTCGATGGAGAAGGACCGAATGTCCAGTAAGCAAGATCCGAACGGGATGAAAGTGGTGGTCGGCATGTCCGGCGGGGTCGATTCGTCGGTGGCGGCGCTGTTGCTCAAGCAGCAGGGCTACGATGTGGTCGGCCTGTTCATGAAGAACTGGGAAGACGATGACGACGACGAGTACTGCTCGACGCGGCAGGACCTGGTCGACGTGGCCTCGGTGTGTGACGTGATCGGTATCGAACTCGAGGTGGTGAACTTCTCGGCCGAGTACAAGGACCGGGTGTTTGCCGACTTCCTCAAGGAATACCAGGCCGGGCGCACGCCGAACCCCGACATCCTGTGCAACTCGGAGATCAAGTTCCGCTGCTTCCTCGACCACGCCATGCAGTTGGGGGCCGACAAGATCGCCACCGGCCACTATGCGCGCGTGCGCGAGTGGCACAGCGACGGTCGCAGCGAGTTCCAGCTGCTCAAGGCCGAGGACGGCACCAAGGACCAGAGCTATTTCCTGTATCGGCTCAACCAGCAGCAACTGGCGCGCACGCTGTTTCCGCTTGGCGACATCTACAAGCGCGATGTGCGCCGCATGGCCGAGGCGGCGGGGCTGCATGTGCATGCCAAGAAGGACTCGACCGGCATCTGCTTCATTGGCGAGCGCCCCTTCCGCGAATTCCTCAGTCGCTACCTGCCGACCCAGCCGGGCGAAATCCGCTCGCTCGACGACGATCGCGTGCTCGGCGAGCACCAGGGCCTGATGTACCACACCATCGGCCAGCGCAAGGGGCTGATGATCGGCGGCATCAAGGGCATGGAAGACGCTGGTGGCGAGCACGATGCCTGGTATGCGGCCAAGAAGGACATGGCGGCCAATGTGCTCTACGTGGTGCAGGGGCACGACCACCCGGCGCTGCTGCGTCACCGCCTGGTGGCCACCGAGCTGAACTGGATCGCCGGGCGCGATCCGCACACCCACTGGGTGTACACCGCCAAACCGCGCTATCGCACGCCCGACCAGCCCTGCGAAATCGACCGCATCGGCCAGGGCGAGGTGGAGATCGCCTTCGCCGAGGCGCAGTGGGCGCTCACGCCGGGGCAGAGCGTGGTGGTGTATGAATCGAAGGTGTGCCTGGGCGGCGGCGTGATTGTCTGACCCGGCATGTCACGCCCCGCCAAGGCATGGCGGGGCGGGTGGGTCAAGGCGCGGTGGTCTGGGTCAGGCCACGCGCGCCGGCGGACAGGCCGGTTCGGCCCAGCGGGCAGCGAAGGCGTCGCATTTTTCGACGAACTCGCGCGTGCTCTTGGGCATCGGTACCCGCGCCCGGGTGATGTAGATCAGCAGATCGGTGCCCGCGCGCATCAGCTCCAGGCCGGTGTCGGCATTGCGGATCTGGCTGCGCACCGGGCGTGCCGGCAGCTTGGGCGTAAAGCGGTTCATCTGCTCGCCAGCCACCACGAAGGCCGGCCAGATGTCGAAAATGGCCGGATCGGTGCGCAGGGTCTCGCATTTTTCACGCGCGGCCGTGGCATAGGCATGGACCAGCGGCTCGACGCCGGCAAAAATGCCGTTGCTGGTGAAGGCGCGGATCATCGCGGCGGCAATCTTGTCGATGTCGCGCATGGTCTGCGCGATCTTGATGTAGCGACTCTCGTAGAAATCCTCGACCGGAATCGAGAAGGCCCGGAAGGGCTCACCCCACAATTCGTCGATGCCTTCCTCGCCGCTGATGTGATTGACCAGCCGGCCCAGCTCGAGGGCCTTCTGCAGACAGGCGCCGCACTGGCGCATGAGCGGGTTTTCCTGCCCGATATCGACGCCGAGGGCTTGCAGTTCGACCAGCTTGGTGAAGATGTCGGCCGCCCGGTTGAACAGCGCACCGGCGTACATGCCGCCCTTGACTCGCCGCATGGCCTCGTCGGTTTCGGCCTCGTAGGCCTCGCGGGCCGCCTCCAGGCGGAAGCCGGGAATGTTGATGCCGTGCTCGACGTGGTTGAACAGGCGTCGCGTCAGCGCACCGATGAGCTTCTTCTTGGTGGCGAGCGTGTCCTCTGGCGGGTCATAGACCTTGATCCAGTACCCGCCGTAATACACCCGTAAACGGTTGTTAATGACCCGTCGGGTACCCTCTGCGAGGTTTTCATCCATGACAGCCACCGCGCAACGGTCGTGGACCGTTCCAAAACTAGTCGAGCGTTTCAGTCTAGTACAAAGGTGGTAGCTTGTGCAGTGCAAAAAGGATAAACGGTCGTTTAGATCGAGATCCTGGCACGCAGCGAACGCCGCCGCTTGCTCAACACACGCCAGCGCCACAGCGCCTGGGTAAGGAAGTAGCCGCCGACGGCGCCGACCACGGCCATCAGCAGCATGCCCAGCAACAGCGGCTGGCCGATGCCGGACAGCCATTCCCAGGCGTGGGCAAGCCATGCGCCGAAACTCTCGTAAACCGGCGGCGTGGCGTCGTCCGGCCGGGGCGGGATGCCGAGCACGCCGGCGCCCAGATGGTAGGCAAAGTAGTACAGCGGCGCGTAGGTAAAGGGGTTGCTGATCAGCGTGCTGACCGATGCGATCCACAGGTTGGCGCGCAGCGACAGCGAGACGATCACCGCCGCCGGGATCTGCGCCACCGGGATCATCAGCCCGAAGAATGCCCCGATGGCCACGGCCTTGGCCACCGTGTGCCGGTTGATCCGCCACAGCGACGGATCGTGCAGGCGCGGCCCCAGCCAGCGCAGCAGGCGGTGGCTCTTGATGCTGTCGTGGGAGGGCAGGAAGCGCTGGAGCATGGGGGCATCCGAAAGAAGGGCGCCGTCGTCGCCGCGCCGGCCAGACGGGAATATGCGGTGCCGTGAGCGGAAAAACAAGGCCCGTCCGGCGCCCGGCCGTTCGTCGCCGACCGCCGCGGCGAACACGCCCTAAAGCAGGTCGGGCGGGATCACGGTGCGCAGTACGGTCTGCGTTTCACCGTCGCGCACGCGGTTGGTGAACCACCACAGGGCGCCTTTCTTGATGGTCCAGTTCGCTTCGCTGCCGGAGAGCAGCAGGGCGGCCAGCTGGCCGAGCGCCGGCTGATGGCCGACCAGCAGGGCGGCGCCGCGCCCCTCCGGCCAGCCGGTGGCGGCGAGGATGTCGGCCACGCCCATGTCGGGCGCCAGCGCCGGCACGATCTCGAAGTTCTCGGTGAACGCGCTGGCGGTCTGGCGCGTGCGCAGCGCCGGGCTGACCAGGGTGCGCAGGTGTTTGGGCCGGTTTTCGGTGAGCCACTGGGCCATTTTTCGGGCCTGCTTCTGGCCGCGCTCGGTGAGTTCGCGGGTGAGGTCGGGGGTGCCGTCAACGGCTTCGGCGTGGCGCCACAACAACAGATCCATGGTGTCCTCGTGGGGGGGAATCAGCGCCCCGCCCGCCACGGCGTCTTGCCGGCGAGCAGGGTTTCGATCTCGAGTACGACCCGGCGTCGGGTGCGGGCGTACTGCTGGGCGTGCCAGCCGATCAGGAAATGGGTCGGCCCGCCCAGTGCGGGGGTGTGATCGAGCCAGTCGAGCATCAGCGTGCGTGCAGTGGCGGCGTCGTTCAGGTAGCCCAGGTCGGCCTGCGCCTGGCGCACGGCGCCAAGGTAGTGCTTGATGGGCTTGGTGTCGAACAGCGGGCGGAAGAACTCGATGCCGTAGCGCAGCTGCTTGAGGCTCACCCGCAACTCGTGGAGTTGCTCCGGGTCGAGGATGTCGACGTGGGTGAAGCGCTTGCGGGCGCGCTTGCGCAAGGCGTTGAGTTGCAGGCGGGCGAAGGCGGTGAGGTCGGCGGCGGCGTTGAGCGCGTCGTTGCTCAGGCGGTGGATGTCGGCCGCAAAGCCGAGTATTCGCTGGCCGTGGTCGGCGTGGGTGAGGCGGGCGCGGGCGTCCTTGCGGGCGGCGTCGCGCACGGCAAGGGCGTGCTCGCGCAGGGGCGTCAGCAGCTCGGCGGACATCAGCGGCGCCGGGTCGGCCGGGGCGAGGATGTCGTCGAGCAGGACGTCGATGTTGCGGGTGTCGCCGAGATCGGCCGCGGTGTCGCGCAGCACTTCGGTCCAGCGCTCGACAAAGCTGTCGGGCAGTGCCGGGCGGAACAGGCGGATCAGTGAGCGCAGGCGGCGCAGGGCGACGCGCAGTTGATGGACGTATTCGGGGTCGTCATGCACCAGCGCACCGAGGGTGTTCTCCTGCCATTGCTGCAGGCCGTCGAAGGCCAGCGTTCGGAAGGCCTCGAGCGGCGACTGGCGCGGGTGGACCTGCGATTTTGCCGCCTGGCGCGGCGCGTCGGGCGTGCCCAGGAACAGCCGGTAGCCGCGCTCGGCCTTGCTGCGGTCGGTGGGCATCAGTGCGACCCGCTCGGCCAGCGTGCCGGCCAGGTCGAACAGATCCTGGGCCGAGCCGCGCACCAGCTCGAGCTCGAGTTCGCTGATGGCGTCGCGACCTTCACCGGCTTCGATCTGGCCCTGGTCGATCATCATCAGGATCTCCACCTCGGGCGACGGCGTCAGGCGGCGGGTCTCGCGCTTGAATGTGGTGGTGAATACCGGCTGGATCTCGCCGGCGAGGGCTTCGAGGCGCTGGCGCAGGGCGGGGGCGTCGATGCCGGAGAAATCAAAGGTGTCGCGGTAGGGTTGCTCCCACTCCGGCCGTGACGACAGGCCGCCGACCGAGTTGGCTGCGCACTTGACGGTCTGCAGCCAGGTGGCGCCCTGCTTGCGCGTGCGCACGGCGATGCGCGCCTTGTGCAGGGCCAGCGCGGGGGTGTCGAAATAGGTGTTGACCAGGGTCTGCGCGTTGCCGAGCTTCTCGGCGGCGGTGACCAGCGGATGGCGGCGCAGTGCGCGGATCGCGTCGGGGGCGAGCGCCAGCTTGAGTTCGGTTTCGGTACTCATAGAGGCTCACATTATCCTTTCGGTTATGTGACAGTTTGATGTGGGTGGGGGCGGTGGCGTACACGCTGGGGGCGCGACCGGGCCCGCCCGGCGTGGGTGCGGTCGGCGGCGAAGGGGCGGGTGAGCCAGACGAAACGCTTCATCCGGCCGGCGGGTCAGTCGGTGTCGGCGCGCCAGTGGCCGGATTTGCCGCCCTGTTTTTCGAGCAGGCGGATGCCGTCCATGGTCATGCCGCGATCGACGGCCTTGCACATGTCGTAGATGGTGAGCAGGCCGACCTGCACCGCGGTGAGCGCTTCCATCTCCACGCCGGTGCGGCCGACGGTCTCGGCAGTGGCGGTGCAGACAATGCGGTGTGCGGCGGCGTCGAGTGCGAAGTCGACAGTGACGCGGGTGAGCGGGATCGGGTGGCACAGCGGGATCAGGTCGGCCGTGCGCTTGGCGCCCTGGATGGCGGCGATGCGCGCGATGCCGATCACGTCGCCCTTCTTGGCGCTGCCGCTGGCGATCATGGCGAAGGTCTCGGGGGCCATGGTGATGCGCCCTTCGGCGACGCCGATGCGGCGGGTTTCGGCCTTGGCGCCAACGTCGACCATGTGGGCCTGGCCGTCGGCGTCGAAGTGGGTAAAGCCTTGCGTCATGATGCGGCTGCCGCGGGTGCGGAACTGTTGAAGGGCGCGGGTATCATAGCACCACCATGATGAAACGAATCCTTGCCTTCGGGCTCAGTGCGGTGCTCTCGGTGCAGAGCGTGGCGGCCGGTTTGCCAGACCTCGGCGAGTCCTCCGCGGCCGATCTGTCGGAGGCGGCGGAGCGGCGCATCGGCGAGCAGGTCATCCGCGAGATCCGCTGGCGCGAGCCCTCGTATCTCGACGATCCGCAGGTCGAGGCCTATCTCACCGCGCTGGGCAACCGACTGGTGGCGGCCACCCACAGCGGCGGCAGCTACCAGTTCTTTGCCATCCGCGATGTCACGCTCAACGCCTTTGCCATGCCGGGCGGCTACATCGGGCTGCACACCGGCTTGATCCTCTCGGCGCGCAGCGAGTCGGAGCTGGCCTCGGTGGTGGCGCACGAGATCGCCCACGTCGAGCAGCGCCACATCGCGCGCCTGGTGGGCAAGCAGAGCCAGTCGAGCATGATCATGCTGGCCTCCCTGCTGGTGGCGGTGCTGGCCGCGCGCAGCAGCGACCAGATCGCCCAGGCGGCGGTGGCCGGCGGCACGGCGGCGGGCATCCAGAGTCAGCTCGGCTACACCCGCGAGTTCGAACGCGAGGCCGACCGCATCGGCCTGCAGACGCTGGACGCCGCCGGTTTTGATACGCGCGACATGGCCAGCTTCTTCGAGCGCCTGCAACGCGAGACCCGCCTGTACGAAAACAACGCACCGGCCTACCTGCGCACCCACCCGCTGACCACCGAGCGGATCGCCGACATGTCCAACCGGGTCGAAGGCGCACGCTATCGCCAGGTGGCCAGTTCCGACGACTTCACCCTGGTGCAGGCCCGCCTGGCCACGCTCGACGGGGCGGCGCCGGATGTGTTCCGCCGCGAGGCCCGCGCCTGGGAGAAGGCCAGTGCGCCGACCGTGGCGCAGCGCTATGCCTATGTGCACGCGGCCATGCGGGCCAACGAACTGGCGCTGGCCGAGACGGCCTGGAAGGGGTTTCCGGCCGGCGAGCACAGCGCCATGATCGTCGCGCTGGGCGCCGAACTGGCGATGGCGCAGCGCAACTACGCCACCGCCATCGCCCGCCTCAAGCCGGCCGTCACCCGCTATCCGCAGGCGCGTTACCTGAGCTACCTGCTGGCCGATGCACGCATTGCGGCGGGCGATACGCCCGCGGCGATCAGCGAACTGCGTGAGCTGACCACCACCTACCCGGACGACTTCCGCAGCTGGTCGCGCTTGGCCAAGGCCTACCAGGCGGCCGGCAAGGTGGGCGAATCACACCGTGCGCAGGCGGAGGTCTATGCCTTGCAGGGGGCGTGGTCGTCGGCGATCGGACAGTTGGAGATCGCCCTGCGCGAGGGCAAGGCCGATTTCTACACCCAGTCGGCCATGGACGCCCGGTTGCGCGAGTTTCGCGCGCGCTACGACGATGAGCGCGCCTGGCGCGAGCGCCGGTGACGCGGGCGCGGCATCGTTCTAGAATGCGGCGCTGACGCCACAAGGAAAACGCTGACATGAATGTCGATAAAGAAGTAGACGCCAGCGGGCTGAGCTGCCCGCTTCCGATCCTGCGGGCCAAGAAGGCGCTGTCGGAGATGGCGGCCGGGCAGGTGCTGCGCGTGCTGGCGACCGACCCCGGCTCGGTGAAGGACTTTGAAGCCTTTGCCCGCCAGACCGGCAACGAGTTGCTCAAGAGCGAGACGGTGGGCGAGAGCGCCTTCGAATTCTTCCTGCGCCGAAAATAGCGCGCGGCTGGTTCGCAAACCGACAAGACGCCCCGCTGACGGGGCGTTTTTTATGCGCCCCGGCCGTGCCGGTGACCGGGGCGCCGGCGTTGAAGTGTAAAAAGCTGTCACGCCGCGCCGGGGTGGCGTCGGCCACCCATCGGGTGAAACGGCAGTACTGGCGCCGCTTGCCGGGTGGTCGGGGCCGGGCGCAGTTGTCGAACGATCGTTCAAGAACCGCGCCGCCCCGTCGATAGAGCGACAAGCCCATCGCGGCGCGTGCCCCAGATGCTTGCGGCGCCGCCCTGCCTCTATCCGACCCGACACGGCATGCAGAAAAACACCCCGTCATCGACTTCTTCCATTGCCAGCCGCTTTCACAACGAGGTGACGGCCTGGGTCGTGCTCGCCGTGTCGCTGGTGATCACCGCCGTGGGCTGGTACATCTCTCAGGCCTATGTCGAGCGGCGCGCGGCCGATCGCTTTGCCTACGAGGTCGAGGATGCCCGCCAGCGCATTCTCGGGCGGATGCTCGAGTACGAGCAGGTGCTGCGCGGCGGGGTGTCGATGATCGAGTCGCTCGGCCGGCAGGCCACGCGCGAGGAATGGCGGACCTTTGTCAGCGGCCTGGAGATCCAGCGGCATTTTCCGGGCATCCAGGGGATCGGCTATGCGGTCATGCTGCGACCCGAGCAGCTGGTCTCGCATGTCGAGTCGGTGCGCGCGGAGGGCTTTGAGGACTACGCCGTCAAGCCCGAGGGCGAGCGGGATGTCTATAGTGCGATCGTCTATCTTGAGCCGTTTGACTGGCGCAACCGCCGTGCCTTCGGCTATGACATGTATTCGAATCCGATGCGTCGAGCGGCGATGGATCACGCCCGCGATACCGGCCTGCCGGCGGTGTCGGGCCGGGTCACGCTGGTGCAGGAGACCGCGAAGGATGTGCAGGCGGGATTTCTCGTTTACCTGCCGGTGTATCGGGCGGGCGCCCCGGACACTACGGTCGAAGCGCGTCGCGCCGCATTGATCGGCTATGTCTACAGCCCCTTCCGCATGGCCGACCTGATGCGCGGCATTCTTGGGGGCGACACGCCGGACGTGGGTTTCGTGCTGCACGATGGCGACAGCCAGGATGCCGACACCTTGTTGTATGCCAGCGATACGGCCGGGGCGCTGGATGGCGCGATGCGCCGCCAGCGCGCGACCCTGTCCTTGCCCGGGCGCGACTGGACGGCGACCTTCTACAGCACTCCCCGCTTCGAAGCGGCCATGTCGAGCCGTCAGCCGGAGATGATCGCGGTCGGTGGCCTGCTGGTCGATGTGTTGCTGTTCCTCGTCATCTGGTCGCTCGGCACCGAGCGGCGGCGGGTCGAGGCCAGGGCCTCGGCCATGACCGCCGATATCCGCGAAGCCACCGAACGGCTCGATCTGGCGCAGCAGTCGGCGCGGATCGGTACCTGGGAGATCGACCTGGCCTCCGGGCGGGTGATCTGGGACGGGCGCATGCGCCAGCTCTATGGACTGGACGAAACGCAGTTTGCCGGGACGCTGGCCGACTGGCAGCGTCATGTCCATTCGGACGACATTGCCCGCGTGCAGGCGACGGCCCAGGCGGCGATTGCCCGTGGCGGTGCCTTCGACTCGGTGTTCCGCATCCACCTGCCGGACGATCAGATCCGCTATGTCGAGGCGCACGGTGCGGTCCATGCCGACCCGGCGGGCCGGCCGCAGCGCCTGGTGGGGGTGAACCGCGACATCACCGATCAGCATGAGGCCAACGCCAAGATCGCGCTGGCGGCGAGTGTGTTTGACCATGCCCACGAGGGCATCATCATCACCGACGAGCGGCAGCGGATCATCGACGTCAACCCGGCCTTCACGGTGGTGACCGGCTACAGCCGCGAGGAAGTGCTCGGCAAAACGCCGGCCCTGCTGCAGTCGGGCCGGCACGATGCCGACTTCTACCGCGCCATGTGGGCCGAACTCCAGCGCACGGGCTTCTGGCGTGGCGAGATCTGGAACCGGCGCAAGAACGGTGCCTTGTACGCGCAGATGGAGACCATCTCCGCCGTGCCCGATGGCGAAGGCGGCACACGCCGCTACATTGCGGTGTTCAGCGATATCACCAAGATGGTCGAGCAGCAGGAAAAGCTGGAGCGCATGGCCCATTTCGATGCGCTGACCGGTCTGCCCAACCGCAGCCTGCTGGCCGACCGCCTGGCCCAGGCCATGGCGCTGGCCCGGCGGACCGGCAAGCGGCTGGCGGTGTGCTATCTCGATCTGGATGGCTTCAAGCCGGTGAACGATCGCTTCGGCCATGCCGCGGGCGACCAGTTGCTGATCCAGGTGGCCGATCGCCTCAAGAGCCTGCTGCGCGACAGCGACAGCGTGGCGCGCCTGGGTGGCGATGAATTCGTGGTGCTGCTCAACGGCATCGACGATGCGCTGGCCTGCGAGCATGCGCTCGAGCGGCTCAGTGAAGGGCTGAAGGACAGCTACATCGTGTCGGGCAGCGAGACGGCGGCGGTGTCGGCCAGCATCGGCGTCACCCTGTACCCGATGGACGATGTCGATGCCGACACCCTGCTGCGCCATGCCGACCATGCGATGTATTTCGCCAAGGAGCAGGGGCGCGGTCGCTACCATCTGTTCGATGCCGAGCAGAACCGCCAGATGCAGGCCCATCGCCAGACGGTCAGCCGGATCGGCCGGGCGATTGCCGCCGGCGAGTTCGTGCTGCACTACCAGCCCAAGGTCGACATGCGCGCCGGCCGCGTGGTGGGGGCCGAGGCCTTGATCCGTTGGGCGCATCCCAAGCGCGGCCTGTTGCCACCGGCGGCCTTCCTGCCGGCCGTGGATGACGGCGACCTGGCGATTCCGCTGGGCGAGTGGGTGATCGGCGACGCCATGCGCCAGTTGTCCGAATGGCTGCGCGAGGGCTTGCAGATCAAGGTCAGCATCAACATTTCCGGGGCGCACCTGCAGCAGCAGGATTTTGTGGCGCACCTCGACCGGCATCTGCGCAACCACCCCGAGGTGCCGGCCTCGCTGATCGAGCTCGAACTGCTCGAGACCACGGCGCTCGACGACATCTCCAAGGTGTCGGAGATCATCGCCCAATGCCGCGCGCTGGGCGTGTCGGTGTCGCTCGACGACTTCGGCACCGGCTATTCCTCGCTGACCTATCTCAAGCAGCTGCCCGCCGACACGCTGAAGATCGACCGCTCCTTCGTGCGCGACATGCTCAGCGATGTGGATGACCTGACCATTGTCGAAGGCATCGTCGGCCTCAGCCGCGCGTTCCGTCGCCAGGTGATCGCCGAGGGGGTCGAAACCGAAGACCATGGCAAGCTGTTGCTGCGCGTGGGTTGCAACCTCGGGCAGGGGTATGGCATTGCACGGCCGATGCCGGCCGAGGCGCTGCCCGGCTGGATCGCCAGCTACCGCCAGCCGGCGGCGTGGCGGCACATCGGCGATGCGCCCTGGCTGCGCGATGACCTGCCGCTGTATGCGGCGGAGTTTCACCACAGCCAGTGGCTGGACCAGCTCGTGGCCAGCCTGGCGCCCGACACCACCGTGCTGCCGCCGCACCAGGACGATCCGGCATTGCACCGCTTTGCCCAGTGGTACGCCGGTGAGGGGCGGGGGCGTTATGGTCACCTGCGTGAATTTGCCGCCATCGGCCCGGCGCACCGCGAACTGCACCGGCTCGCCGATACCTTGTCGGCCACCCTGGGCGCGGCCTCGGCCCATGAGCGGGATGCCGTTTGTGCGCAGATGCTGCAGGCGCGCGAGCGGTTTCTCGACCGTCTCAACGCGCTGCAGCGGGTCCTCGGCGATGTCGTTCCGGCGCATTCGGCCAGCGCCGACACGCCGCTCGCCACGGCCTGAGCGGCGCCGCCCGGGCGGCCTCGGCGGGCCGCCAGGTGTTCAGCGCGGTTTGGTGGCCCCGGCGCCGGCGTCGTCCTCCACCGTGTCCCAGCCGGTGATCATCGCCTTGATGTGGGCGAACACCGTGTGGCCGGTGGTGGTGAGATAGACATGGGCGATGACGAACACCAGCATCATGAAGGCGCCGGCGGTGTGCACCGTGGCCACCTGTTCCAGGCTCAGCCAGCCGTCGAGGCCCAGGCGGCCCCAGTAGGCATAGAACAGGTAGAGCAGGCCGGACCCCCAGATCACCGGCGAGACCAGCGCCAGCAACACCAGGTAGGCGAGGCGCTGGAGCGGGTTGTGCTTCTTGAGCACGGTCTTGTGATAGGGGTGCGGCGCGCCGGTGAAGATGCCGAACATGTAGTAGCGCGCCATGGCCACCAGTTTGCTGGCGGTGGGGATGTACTGGCGCCATTCGCCGGTGGTGAATTGCCAGAAGATGGTGAAGGCCCATAGCGCCAGCAGCGTCCAGGCCGACAGCGTGTGCAGGCGCACGGCGCGCTCGAAGCCGAGGTTGTGGTAGCTGCCGTGGATCTCGAAGCCGGTGACCAGCATGAGGATCACCAGCACGGCCTGGGACCAGTGCCAGAAGCGCTCGTAGCGCTTGAAGACGTAGATGCGCTTCATCGGGGTGGTGTGCGACATGGCTCAGTCCTCCTTGCGCAGATGGGTCAGGATGCGGGCGATGGCGTGCAGGGCGACGCCGAGCAGGGCGGCCAGCGCGGCGAGCCAGCCGAGGCGGTCGAGCCAGGGGCTGCGGTCGCGGCCGGGGATATAGACGCCCTCGATGCCGGCCAGGCGGCCGTCGTCGGCATGGCATTCGTGGCACGCGACAGCCTTTTCCTTGGGCGCGACCATGTGGGTGATCGGCCACAGCATCTGGGTGTCGACAAAGTCGTACTTGCCGCTGAAGGGCGCGCCGGTGGCTTCGGCGCCCGCCGCCAGGGCCTTGGGCCAGTCGAAGTTGTACCAGAACGCGGTATCGCCCGGCACCGCCACATTCGGCACCAGCAGCGTCTTGCGTTCCACGTCGTAGGGTTGGCGGCCGTGGAAGACCTTGACCGGCCAGATGCGGGCATTCGGTGCGCCGGGCTCGCCGTGGAACACGTTGATCGGCACCCGGGCGGTGGGGTCGATGGTGTCGTCCTGCAGGGTGTAGGTGACCCGGCCATCGAACCACTGGTAGGCCGGGGTCACGTTCTGGCCATGGACGAAAGCGCCTTTCTTGCTGTCGTAAATCACATGGCCGTGGCCGTCCTTCTTCTGGAAGGGCTTGCCCTTGGCGGTGAGCTGGCCGGCCTGCGACCAGTCCCAGGCCATCTTGGTGGAGACGCCGCCGCGCGCAAAGGCCGGGATGTGGCAGGTCTGGCAGGCGAGGGTGTCGGTGTGCGCGTTGAGCCGCTCGGCGTCGATCAGGCGCTCCTTGTGCGGCTTGTCGCCATGGCAGGCCTGGCAGGCGGCGGGGTTGCGGTCGGTCTTTTCGCCGCGTAACAGGGCCGGATGCGGGTCGGCGGCGGTCATCGTGATGCGGCTGCCGGCCACGGCGTGCTGGTCGCTCACATGGCAGGTGCTGCAGCTGAAGTTCAGCCCGTCCTTGTCCATGTGCACATCGAGCTCATGCGTGGCGGTGTTGAGCGAGGAGTCCAGGTCGCCGTGCTTGACGCCGTCGCCGCCGCCGCCGTTGTAGTGGCAGGCGCCGCAGTTGTCGCGACGGGTGGGACCGACGGCCTGGGCGATCCGGGCCAGGTCGATGGGCTCGACGAACTTGCCCGAGCCCGGCGGGTACTCGCTGCGCACCGTCACCGGGTTGCCGGCAAAGCCGAAGGGCTTGGTGTAGTCGCCGCTGTGGTGACAGGCCAGGCAATCGACCCGGCTGGCGTCGCTGAAGTCGAAGTGTTTGTCCTTCCAGCCGTAGCCGATGTGGCAGGACTGGCAGAAGGGTTCGTTGGACTGGTCGCCGATGCAGAAGGCGTTGACCATGGTCTTCTTGCCCACGCGCTGGCCGGTGGCCGGGTTGGCGTAGTCCCAGGTCCAGTGGCGGGTCTGCATGATCTGGTGGCTGGCCTCGGTGTGGCATTTGAGGCAAGCCTTGGTGACCGCCTCGCCACTGTCGAAGGGGCCGGCCAGTTCCCCGAACTTGCTGTGGTCGGCGGTCGAGGCCGGCGTGGCCGGCGCCGCCAGGCCTGTCGGGCTGGCGGCACACAGCGCCAGCACGATGGCCATCCGTCGTGCGATCTTGTGCATTGAATTGTCTCCTTCGAGCACCTCTGGACGGGCGCTTCGCGTCAGGGGCCCGCGCGCGGGCACCCGGGAAGCCGTATCAAGTCGCATGCCAGGCGGCGTCGGTGCGAAAAGTGTTTGAGAAACAAGAGGTTGGCGAGGTGCCGTCACTGCCGCGCTTGACTGTGGCAGTGGCTGGCGCGCACGATTGGCAGTGTTGACTGACATCCATGACAGTGTCCGATGACCGATTCCGCCGCACCGGTCCCCGAGCTGGTCTCCTACCTCGAGACCCTCTCCGAACCGCACATCCTGTTCGACCGCCAGTACCGCATCCTCGCTGCCAACGCCGCCTACCGGCGCCAGAACGGCGACGGTGCGGACGTGGTGGGGCGCACCTGCTACGCGGTGTCGCACCACTACAGCGTGCCCTGCGACCAGGCGGGGGAGAGCTGCCCGCTGGCGCGCAGCCTCGCCTCCGGGGGGCGGGAGCGCGTGCTGCACCTGCATCACACGCCCAAGGGCGAGGCCTATGTGAACATCGAGCTGTCGCCGGTGCGCGACCGCTCGGGCGAAATCGCCTGGTTCGTGGAAAAGATGGTGCCGCTCGAGGTGGCACGCGGCCTCACCGACCGCCATGGCCTGGTCGGCCGCGCACCGCGCTTTCGCGACATGCTGGCGTTGGTCGCCCGGGTGGCGCCGTCGGATGCCACCGTGCTGCTGCAGGGCGAATCGGGCACTGGCAAGGAGCTGGTCGCCAATGCCATCCACGAAGCCAGCCGCCGGGCCGAACGGCCGTTCGTGGCGGTGGACTGTTCAGGCCTGCCCGAAACCCTGTTCGAAAGCGAGCTGTTCGGCCATGAGCGCGGCGCCTTCACCGGCGCCACCGCGCGCAAGCCGGGCCTGGTCGAGGTGGCCAGCGGCGGCACCTTGTTCATCGACGAGGTCGGTGACATCCCGCTGGGCATGCAGGTCAAGCTGCTGCGCCTGCTCGAGACCGGCACTTACCGCCGGGTCGGCGCGACCGAGCTGCGCAAGGCCGACATCCGGGTGGTGTCGGCCACCCACCGGCCGCTGCGCGAGATGGTGGATGAGGGGCGCTTCCGCCAGGATCTCTACTACCGGCTCAACACCTTCCCCATCGAGGTCCCCGCGCTGCGCGAGCGCGCCGCGGACATCCCGCAACTGGCCTCCGCCATGCTCGCGCGGGTGGCGCCGGCGCGCACGCTGCGCCTGTCGAGTGCCGTGCTGCGCTGCCTGAGCGGGTATGCCTTTCCCGGCAATGTGCGCGAGCTGCGCAACATTCTGGAGCGCGCCAGCCTGATGTGCGATGGCGAAGAAATCGGCCTCGACCATCTGCCGCCCGAACTCTGCGGCGCCGGGCGGGCCGCCCCGCCGGCCCCGGGGGCGGCACAGACGCCGCATGCCGACGGGCTGGCAGCCATGGAGCGCCAGGCGCTGCAGGCGGCGCTGGCCGAGCACCGCGGCAACCGCCGGGCGCTGGCCCTGCGGCTTGGCGTGTCCGAACGCACGCTATACCGCAAGCTCAAGGCGCATGGCCTGGCCGGGCGTGCCACTTGAGCTGCCATCAACGGCAGCGATGTGCTGCCATGTCGTGCCGTAATTGGCAGTAGCAGGATGGCCGCCCGCCGCCCCGTGCGTGCTCAGGACGAATCAAATCAATGCCTTGGCGAGCCAGCACCTGCTGGCACGGGACTTGAATAGAGAAGGGCAGGCAAGCCCCGGCGCACACCCGCGTCAGTCTGGCTCTTCACGAGTCGCCAAATGGATCTCCCCAACCCCATGGTGCTGGTCCACGCGCCGGGGCACGCCACCTGATCAACCCGCGCACACATCCATGACCGACACCATCACCGACCGCCGCCGACTGCTCATCGCCACCTCGGCGGCCGGTGCCGCCGCCACGGCGGGCGTGGCGGTGCCGCTGGTGGCCAGCCTGACGCCGTCCGAACGTGCGCGCGCGGCTGGCGCGCCGGTGGAGGTCGATATCGGCAAGCTGGCACCCGGCGAGATGCGGGTGGTCGAGTGGCGTGGCAAGCCGGTGTGGATCCTGCACCGCACCGAGGCCATGCTCGCCAGTCTTGAAGGTAACGAAGCGGCACTGGCCGACCCCGCGTCGGCCCATCCCATGCAGCCGGCGTATGCGCAGAACCGCCACCGCGCCATCAACCCGCGCTACTTCGTCGCGATCGGCATCTGCACCCACCTGGGCTGCTCGCCGAGCGAGAAGTTCGGCACCGGTGCGGCCAGTGGCCTCGGGGCGGACTGGCCAGGCGGCTTCCTGTGTCCCTGCCACGGCTCGACCTTCGACCTGGCCGGCCGGGTGTATCGCCACAAGCCCGCGCCGGACAACCTCGAAGTGCCGCCGCACAAGTACCTGAGCGAAACGCGCTTGCTGATCGGCGCCGACGACGACACCACCTAAGTCGACGCGACCTCGCGTAGATCGGCCACCGCGTGGTCGCCAAACTCCTCGGACAACAGATAGCCCACCAGGCGCGCCGCGCACACCGCCGGCGGCACCAGGGCGCCATCGCGCTTGAGCGCCTCGAAGCGTTCGCGGGCGGGGAAGCGCGCCTCGTCGCTGGTACGCACCTGCACCTGCATGTCGGTGTCGATCACCCCGGGCGCCAGGCTGCAGATGCGCAGGCCGGGCACGGCGTCCTCAAGCACCGCGCGGGCGTGGTGGTCCAGCGCGGCCTTGGTGGCGCAGTACACATTCCAGCCCGCGTAGGCGTTGCGCGCCGCGCCGCTCGACACATGCAGGATGCGTCGGTCGGTGGCGGCCGGTGAGGCCGTCACGAACGCGTCGGCGAGCATCAGCGGCGCCGCGATGTTCAGGCTCACCGCCTGCGCCACCGCCGCGCTGCCTTGGGTGCCCAGGGGGCCGACCGGCTGCACCGTGCCGGCATTGTTGATCAGCAGCACCTGGTCCGCATCGGCCAGAAACCGGGCCATGTCGCCACCGGCGAGCCAGTGCGACAGCGCCTCCGGAGTCGACAGATCCAGCGCGACCTGTGTGCACTCCGCTCCAGTGCGTGCCAGCGCCGGGTTGTGCTGACGGGCCAGACCGAGCACGGGGATGCCGCGGTCGAGCAGCGCCGAAGCAATGGCGGCGCCGAGGCCGCGGCTGGTGCCGGTAACGATGGCTTTCATGGTGATGTCCTTGACGATATCGGGGGGCGGGGCCTAGTTTACGTCGATCGCGCCAATCGCGGCGTGGCCCGGCCGCCGGCGTCTCAAGCGGGGTGATGCACCGCCTCGACCCGTAACCGGATGCGCCGGCCGTTGGGGAAGGTCCAGTCGATGCGCTCGCCCACCGACAACCCGATGAGCGCCGAGCCAACCGGGGCCAGCACCGAGACCTTGCCGGCGGCGGCGTCCGCGTCGGTGGGGTAGACGACTTCAATGTTGCGGGACTCACCGGTGCTCTCATCCACATAGCGGACACGGGCGTTCAGCGTGACGACACCGGGCGGCACGGCGCCGGTCGGCATCACCACCGCGCCTTCGAGCTCGGCGCGCAACTGCGGTTCCGGGTTGAGTGCCATGAGGCGGACAAAATCCGTGTCGCCCATGATGATGTAGTCGCTGCGCATTTTCTCTCCGTCGATGTAGGGGGATGCCACGCTGCATCCGATGCCCATGGTAGGGATGGGCCGCCCAGTTGATAAGATCGCGAAAGGGCACAGCATTGGTGCCGGATTGGCAACAAAGGGTGGGGCAGATGCGCAAGGTGGATGGCATGGTGATGTTCGCCCGGGTGGTCGAGGCGAAGAGCTTTTCCGAAGCGGCGCGACGCATGAACGTCACGCGCTCGACCCTCAGCAAGGCGGTGGCTGCGCTGGAGGCCTCGCTCGGCGTGCGCTTGCTCAACCGCAGCACACGTCGGCTGAGCCTGACGGAGGTCGGTACGGCGTATTACGCCCATTGCGCACGCATCGCGCAGGAGCTGGAGGACGCGGAGCAGACCATCGGTCATCTGCAGGCCGAACCTCGCGGCGTGCTCCGGATCAGCGCCTCGGTGGCCTTTGGCACCTTGCACATTGCGCCGGCGCTGCCCGATTTCCTGGCGCGCTATCCCGAACTGCGCGCCGACATGACGATCAATGACCGCATCGTCGACCTCGCCGATGAGGCCTACGACGTGGCGGTGCGGATCGTCACCGAACCGGCCCCGGCGCTGGTGGCCCGCCGGCTGGCGCCGATCCGTCGCAAGGTGTGCGCCACGCCGGCGTATTTCCGACGCTATGGCGTACCGAACACCCCCGAAGACCTGGTCAATCACAACTGCCTGCACTACACCCACGACCGCGACGCCTGGCATTTTTCCGGACCGCAGGGGCAGATCGTGGTGCCGGTGTCGGGGCGGCTGCACATCAACGACGACGAGGCCCTGTCGCAGGCCGTACTCGGCGGCCTGGGCGTGGCCCTGCTGCCGACCTTCATTGTTGGCGCCGACCTGCAGGCCGGCCGGCTCGAGGCCGTGCTCTCCGACTATGTGCCGGTCGAACGCTTCGCGTACGCGGTCTATCTGCCGACCCGCCACCTCGCGCCCAAGGTGCGGGTGTTCATCGACTTCCTGCTCGAGCGCTTCGGCCCGCAGCCGTACTGGGATCGCTTTGACCGAGGCGGTGGACAGCCCCAACCGTTGGCGGCCGGTCGCGCCATGTTGGACAATGCTTGACCATGCGCGCCGCGCCCGGCGGCGCGGGTCCGTCACGTGATTCAGGGAGTATCGCGGTGGAGCCGCATGTCAATCTCAGCGCCGCACTGGCGCAGGCCATACACCACGCCAGCGGCATCGATGTCGCCGGCGCCACGCTGCAGCCGGTGGGCGGTGGCAGCATCAACATGGCGTATCGCGTTGGCCTTGGTGACCGGGCCTTCTTCCTCAAGTGCAACCACGCCGACGCGCTGCCGCAGTTCGAGGCCGAAGCCGACGGCCTCGCTGCGCTGGCCGCGACTGGCACCTTCCGTGTGCCGCGCGTACTCGGCTGCGGCCGCGGCGAGGACGAAGCCTTTTTGCTGCTCGAACACCTCGATCTGCGCCCGCTGGCCAGCGATGAAGACGGGCAGCGCTTCGCCGAGGCGCTGGTGCAACTGCACCGCCACACCGGCGACCACTACGGCTGGCCGCGCGACAACTTCATCGGCCGCAGCCCGCAGGCCAACACCGAGTCCGACGGCTGGGCCCGGTTCTTCGTCTTGCATCGCCTCACGCCGCAACTTGAACGCGCGCGCGCCAAAGGCTACACCGGCGCCCTCGGCCGTGACGCCGACGCCTTGCTCGACCGCGTCCCCGGGCTGTTCGTCGACTACCGCCCCCAGCCCAGCCTGCTCCATGGCGACCTGTGGAACGGCAACGCCGCCATCGACAACACCGGCCGCCCGGCCATCTTCGACCCCGCCATCTACCGCGGCGACCGCGATGCCGATCTCGCCATGAGCGAGCTGTTCGGCGGCTTCCCGCACAGCTTCTACGTTGCCTACCGCCGCGCCTGGCCGATGGCCGAGGGCTACGAGCAACGCAAGACGCTGTACAACCTCTACCACGTGCTCAACCATCTCAACCTGTTTGGCCGGGGCTACCTGGGACAGGCGGAGCGGATGGTTCGGGCGTTGTATCTGGAGTTGCGGCGGTGAGCGGGCGCCCGAGCGCCCGAATGTAAAAACCCCCGCGCGGCGGAAGCCTTGCGGGGGCCGGGGCAGAGCCTGTGACGATCAGAAGAAGCGATAGGTGTAGTCGAGGTACAGGCGGTGGTCGCGCTCGTCCTCTTTCACGCCATCGAGGCGGCCGGTCTTGTCGGACTTGTAGTCGAGGTAGGTGTAGCGGACGCCGAGGCCCTTGACCACGGGAATGGCGTAGCGCACGTCGAGCGCCAGTTCGCTCTCGTCGGCCTTGCCCAGCGAGGGCACGTGGCTGTTGCGGGCGCCGGAGCCGCTCTTGTAGCTGATCGTGGTTTTCAGGCCCTTGATGTAATCCTTCCAGTCGTAGCCAAGCTTGGCCATCCAGACCAGTTCGTCACGGTTGGAGAAGTCGGCCAGGACGCCACCGGTGGGGAACACGTTGGTGCCGTGGTCGCCAGCGAAGTTGTCCTCGATCCAGGCGCCGTCGAACTTGGACACGGCGCCGCCGAGCAGCACGTTGCCGAAGGTCCAGTCCGCCGCCACATACACACCGAAACCGTCGTTGTCGCTGGCGGTGCGGCCGGCGACTGCGCCGGCGACATCTTCGTCGTCCAGTTCGCTGCTTTCCGAGCCGGTCACGAACAGGTCGCCATCGTCACGCGAGGTGTGCACGCCGCCGGTGAGCTTGAGCTTGGACTTCTCCGCCAGGGCAAAGGTGTAGGACGCCACCAGGCCGGTCTTGCTCAGGAAGTTGTCGGCCTTGAGGTGTTCCACGTTCACGCTGAAGGGGCCGGAGCTGTAGCTCACGCCAACTAGGCCGATGTAGTCGATGTCGCCCTCGGCCGAGCGGTCGGTCTTGAATTCGTAGAAGTGGGCGTCGGAGCGCGGCGACCACTCGTTGTACATGGCGCCATAGACCTTCAGGCCCTTCACCGGCGTGATATCGATGGTGCCGCCAGAGAAAGAGTTGGGGATGGCGCGGCTGCCGGAGCTGCTCAGCAGCATGCTCTTGTGCACCTGGCGACCCAGCTTGGCGCTGACCATGTCCTGGTACTTCAGCTTGACGAAGGCCTGGCCGAGCTTGCCGAAGGACTCGTGAACGTCGCCGTCACCATCAACCGAAAGGATATCGGACGTCAGGCGGCCGCTGGCGCCCAGTTCGGTCACGCTGTAGCCTGACAGGCCGATGCCAATGACATCCCAGAAGTACGGCGATTCGTAGTTCAGCTGCAGACCGAGTGCGGACTGGCTGCGATCGTTGGCGTCGTTCTCGTAGTCACGGTCGAAGTAGATGCCGCGCGCCTTGAGTTCCAGCGAGTGGCCCTCCAGGCCTGCGGCCGTGGCCGTGCCGCTCAGGACCAGTGCGCCGAGCAGGCACTGGAGCAAGGGGGAAATGCGTTGCTGTTTCATGTTGTCTCCTGTGTTTTCTGGATTTGCTGTGGGGGCAAATGCGGTTTTTGACGCAGCGCGCCAGGTGTTGTCTGATCTCGCCACCTCGAACGCAGTATGGTTGGCATGATTGATGCGCGGAAATGCTTTGTCGGTACGTATTTATGCGTAAAGTGCAATACGTCGGCGTGCCGGAAGGCGCGCCATGACGGGCGCGTCGGCCGAGCGTGAGGAAAGGCGATGGCGCCGGGCGGGGCCCCCGGCGAGCGGCTCAGGCCGCCTGGCGGATTTTTCCGACCGGCACGTGGACCACACCGACGAATAGCGGCCGTGCGGTGCGCACCAGCCCGGCGACGGCGAAGCGGGGCGCCTCGGGGGTGGAGTCAGCGGCTTCGCCCATGCGGATGTCCAGGCCACCGGCGGGATGCTCGATGCTGATCAGGTCGGGATCGGCCGCCGATCGACGGGCGTAGCGGGCCGGGACCGTGCCGGTGATGCTCGCTGCCGCGGCGAGGCACAGTGCGCCGGTGACGGCGAAAGCCGAGTGGCAGGACCACGGGGTGAAATAGCGCGAGGCAATGGTGCCGCCGCGCCCGGGGGCGGCCACCAGCGCGATTTTCGGCAGCACCGACTGGCGCACGTCGCCCAGCCCGGCGCGCAGGGCCACCGCCAGGCGGATGGTTTCAAGACGGGCCTTCAGCGCCGTGTCGGCATCGAGTTCCTGTTTGGTTTCGTGGCCGGTCTTGCCCAGGGCCTCGGCCGCAACGAACACCAGCGGCGACGCGAAATCGATGCAGGTCACCTCGATGCCGTCGACCACGTCGACACGCTGACCGGTGGGGAACAGCTTGCCAGTCTTGGCGCCGGCGGCGTCGAGGAAGTTCAGCACGATCGGGGCGCCCGTACCGGGCACGCCATCGATGCGGGTATCGCCCTCGTAGGTGACCACGCCGCCGGGCGTCTGCACCACGGCCTCGACGATCTTGCCGGTGTTGCGGTTCAGGATGCGCAGCCGGGTGACCGGGTCCTGTGCGGCGACCAGGCCGTTCTCGATCGCGAAGGGGCCGACGCCGGCGAGCATGTTGCCGCAGTTGGGCATGGTGTCGACGGTCGATTGGTCGACCGAGACCTGGGCAAACAGGTACTCGATGTCGATGTCCTCGCGCGACGAGGGGCTCACCACCACCGCCTTGCTGGACAGCGTGTCGCCACCGCCGATGCCATCGACCTGGCGGATGTGCGGCGAGCCCATCGCGGCGAGCAGGGTCTGGTCGCGCTCGAGCGGGTCGCTCGGCAGGTCATGCGCCTGGAAGTACGGCCCCTTCGAGGTGCCGCCGCGCATCAGGGTGCAGGGAATGTTCTTGAACATGGAGTCCTCGTTCGCAGTTCGACCACAAGCGACTCATTCTCGCGCGCGACGATCAATGACTGAAGTGAAGATTTCATTCTGACTAATGCCTGAGTGGCATTAGTCAGTGGGCTGCTGCCGCGCTCAGATACGCGCGCACATGGCCAAACGCGTTGTTGAAATACGCCTCGTAGGTGTCGCGCTCGACAAAGCCCAGGTGCGGTGAGCACAGGATGCGCGGGTGCCCCAGGTAGGCCTGCACGCCGCCCGGTTCGTCCTCGAACACATCGAGCGCGGCACTGCCCGGCCGCCCGGTCGCCAGCGCAGCGAGGACGGCACCGGGGGCGACCAGCTCGGCGCGGCTGGTATTGACCAGCAAGGCATGCGGCTGCATGGCGGCGAGGTCGCTGGCGGTGACGATGTGGCGCGTCTCGGGTGTCATCCGCAGGTGCAGGCTCAGCACATCGGCCTGTGCGAAGAAGGCCTTGCGGTCGGCCACGAAGTGATCACCTGCCTGTGTGGCGGCCTGGGCGGAGCCGTCGCGCCCGTGGGCAATCACCCGCATGCCGAAGGCGCGACCGAAGGCCGCCACCCGCGCGCCGATGCGCCCATAGCCCCAGATGCCGAGCGTGCGGCCGTTGAGCACGGTGCCGAGCGATTCGTCCTCGCGCCGCTCGGCGCTGCGCTGCCAGCGGCCGGCCTCGAGCTGGCGCACGTAGGGCACCAGCCGGCGCGAGGCGGCCAGCACCAGCGCCCAGGTCAGTTCAGCCGGCGCGATGGGGTTGCCGCTGCCCTCGCGCACGGTCACGCCGTGGCGGGTGCAGGCGTCGAGGTCGATGCACGCGGCGAGCCGCCCGGTCTGGACGATCAGCCCCAGCTGGGGCAGCGCGGCGATCACCTCGGCGCTGATGCGGGTGCGCTCGCGGATGAGTACCAGGCAGCGGGTGTGGCGCAGCGCGTCGATGAGCGCGGCGTCGCCCTCGAGCGGCGTGTTCAGCACCTGCAGTTCTGCATCGAGCCCGTCGAGCAGGCGCGTGGCGTTGAGGCGCGACACCACGCCCTGGTAGTCGTCCAGCACGGTAATGCGGTTCATGGTCGGGTCTCCGGAGGGGATCTCTCGGCAGTACGGGGCGCGATGCCCTGTGCGGCATACAGCGGGCGCAGGTGCACCCGCATGAATTCGAGTCGCAGATGGAAGCGCACGCCCGCGGCAATGAGCAGCAGGCCGGCGCCGAGCAGGGCCACGTCGGGGGCGAGGACGTCGGCCACCCAGCCGACCAGCAGGCCGCCGGCGGCCGCGGCGCCAAGGTTGGCGGCGGTGTACAGCGCCAGCACCCGCCCGCGCAGCCCCTCGGGCAGGATGGTCTGCAGGATGGTGTTGGTCGATGCGTTGCACACGATCATGCTGAAGCCGAGCAGGAACAGCTGCAGCAGGGCCAGCCACAGGTGGTCGGTCAGCGCGAAGCCGGTGAGCGACACCCCGGCGAGCACGCAGGCGTGCCGGATGCTGCCGGTGAGGCCGCGCACGGAGGGGCGCGACATCAGGTAGGCAGAGGCCACCAGCGCGCCGGCGCCGGCGCTGCCGAGCAGGACCCCGAGGGTGTTCGGCCCGCCGGCGAACACGTCGCGGGCGAAGGCCGGCATCATCGGCAGATAGCTTGCGGCGAAGAAATTCAACAGGGCCACCTGGGACAGCAGCATGCGCACCGGCACGCTGCCGCGGACATAGCCGAAGCCCTCGCGCATCGCCGTGCCGAAGGGCATGGGTGTCGGCCGCGGGGCGGCGGGCGCGAGCGTGCGCAGCGCCAGGATCAGGGCCAGGAACGAGACGGCATTGACCGCAAAGCATACCGCCGCGGAGGTGGCCGCGAGCAGCAGCCCGGCAGCCGGCGGGCCGATGAAGCGGGCGATGTTGAAGGTCAGCGTATTGAGCGCGATGGCGTTGGGGATGTCCTCGCGCCGGGCGACGAGCTGGCCGGCCAGCGAATGGCGCAGGGGCGCATCGAAGCTGTTGAGCACGCCGAGCATGCCGGCGGCCACCAGGATCAGCCAGGGGGTGATCCAGCCGAAATGGGTGAACACCGCCAGAAACACCGCCTGCGCCAGCATCAGGGACTGGATCTGCAGCATCAGCCGCTTGCGGTCGCTGCGGTCGATGATGATACCGGCGAAGGGCGCCACCATCAGCTGTGGGGCGTTGCTAAGAAAGGCGACGGCGCCCAGCAAAACCGTCGAGTCGGTGAGTCGGTAGGCCAGCCAGCCAAGCGCCACCTGCTGGATCCAGGTGCCGACCAGCGACAAGGACTGGCCAAAGAAGTAATGCCGGTAGGCCGGCGAGCCCAGCGCGCGCCAGGCCTGGCGACGCGCCGGTGCTGCCGGCCGTGGTTGATCGATGCTGGGCGGGGCCTCAGGCATCGCCCCCGACACCGATCGGGTTGGGGCGACGCTTCTCGATCGCCCACTTGAGCAGGGCCGCGCTGCGGTAGAAGCCGTGGGCAAACTTGCCGTAGGGCATGGTCAGGAACAGGCCCATCACCACGCCGAGGTGGATCGCCAGCAGCAGGCCCATGGCGCCGGTGTCGCGCGCGGCGAGCAGGGCCAGGCCGGTCAGGCTGGTGAAGAAGAGCAGGGCGATGAAGCCGCGATCCATCGGCTTCTGTGCCGCGTCGCCGTGCTCCGGGTGGCGCTTGAGGTTGAGCCAGAACAGGCCGGCCGGGCCGATCAGCAGGCCGATGCCGCCCACCGTGCCGAGCAGCACCGGCAGGCTGGTGAAGGCGTAGGGCGCCTCCCAGCCGAACACATAGTGGTACAGCGTGGCCACGCTGGTGGCGGCGAAGCACAGCATGAAGCCGTAGAAGGTCAGGTGATGGAAGCGGCGCCGGGCCAGGGTGAAGGCGTCGTCGGCATTGTTGCAGCCCTTGCCGTGGCCGCCATCGAGGTAGGTCAGGCGCAGCACGTCATGCGTGGTCTCGGCAATGGCCGCGCTGCTGGCGCGACCGGGTGCGGCCTGGCGCCAGAAGCGGGTCACGCCGATGCCCAGCGCCAGCGCCGCGAACAGGAATACCGGTGCGAACATCGACACCAGCAGGTTGTGCGGGAAGATGGCGTAGAAGTTGCCGGCCAGCGGGGTGTGGAAGAGCGTGCCCTTCAGGGCGAGGGCGAGCACCAGGAACAGGGCCAGGGCACCGGCGACGGCCAGGGCGACGGTCACGCCGTTGTTGCGGTAGAGCCGTCCGAAACCGGCCGGCCAGGCAAAGTCCGAATAGGTGTGTGCGCGCACCTTGGCCATGGCCTGAGGCACGTTGACCGCAAATTCGTGCGGCGGCGCGTACTGGCAGGCATGCAGGCAGGCGCCGCAGTTGTGGCACAGGTTGGCCAGGTAGTGCACATCGGCCTTGTCGAAGCTGAGCCGGCGGGTCATGGCCGGGAAGACCGCGCAGAAGCCCTCGCAGTAGCGGCAGGCGTTGCAGATCTGCAGGATCCGGCCCACCTCGGCCTCGTCGGCATCGAGTGCGGGCAGGACGCGTCCGGCCGCCAGGTCGGCCGCTTCGCGGGTGAGGGTGTCAAGCGTGTGCATGGGTTGCTCCTTGGCGCGCGGCGGCCGCGGCATGGGCGCCGGCGATGCGGCCGAAGGTGGTGCCGATGGTCATGCCGACCCCGGCGGTGTAGCCCTTGCCGAGCACGTTGCCGGCCATCATTTCGCCGGCGACGAACAGGTTGGGGCTGGGCTGGCCCGAGAAATGGACGGCGGCCTGCTCGTTCACCTTCAGGCCCAGGTAGGTGAAGGTGATGCCCGGCTTGAGCGCATAGCCGCGGAAGGGCGGGGTGTCGATCGGCAGCGCCCAGTGGGTCTTGGCCGGCGACAGGCCCTCGGTGTGGCAGTCGTCCTGAATGGTGTGGTCGAAGGTGCCGACGCGGCAGGCGGCGTTGTACTCGCGAACCGTGCGCACGAAGGCGGCTTCGTCGATGCCCAGCTGACGGGCGAGTTCTTCGAGCGTGTTGGCCTGTGCGCCGGGAAACACCGGCGGCATGAAGCGGCCATTGGCCTTGGCGTCGATGATCGAGAAGCCGATCTGGCCGGGTTGTTGCGCCACCAGACGGCCCCAGATCGCGTAACGCTTGGGCCAGAAATCTTCGCCTTCGTCGTAGAAGCGTTCGGCGTGCTTGTTGACCACGATGCCCAGCGAGACGCAGTCGATGCGGGTGCAGATGCCACCGTCGTACTCCGGCGCGCGCGCGTCGATGGCCACGCAGTGCGATTGCGAGGGGTCGCCGATGCTGTCGGCGCCGGCCTCGATCATGGCCTTGAGCAGCACGCCGCGGTTGAAGCGGGTGCCGCGGATGGCGAAGTTGTCGGCCGGCCACTCGCCGTTCTCGTTCTGACCCCAGGCTTCGCGCAGCCACTCACGGTTGGACTCGAAGCCGCCGGCCGCCAGCACGCATGCGCGGGCGGCGATGCGCTCGTTGCCCACCCAGGCGGCGCGGAAGGCGCCGTCCTCGAGCTCGATCCGGTCGACCGGTGATTCGTAGCGGATGCGCACCCCCAGCGCCTCGGCGCTGCGGTAGTAGGCGTTGACCAGCGCCTTGCCGCCGCCCATGAAGAAGGCGTTGGTGCGCGACAGGTGCAGCGTGCCGGAGAGCGAGGGCTGGAAGTTGACGCCATGCTTGCGCATCCAGTCGCGGCAACGGGAGGACTCGCGGATCGCCAGGCGGGCGAGCTTTTCGTTGGTCATGCCGCCGGTGACCTTGAGCAGGTCTTGCCAGAATTCTTCTTCGGGGTAGCGCTCGGTCAGCACGTCCTGCGGGGCGTCGTGCATGCAGCGCAGGTTGCGGGTGTGGCTGGAGTTGCCGCCGCGCCATTCGCGCGGTGCGGCTTCGAGCAGCAGCACCGAGGCGCCGGCTTCGCGGGCGACCAGTGCGGCGCACAGCGCGGCATTGCCGCCGCCGATGACCAGCACGTCCACACTGTTGGCGTGCGCGTGTTCCATGAATCGTGCTCCTGTTGGCTGTGGTGTTGGGCTCGACTATCGTGGTTTCGGGGGCGGCCGCCCTAAGCCGAAGCCATATCGGGCCATCTTGATTCAAGATGGAGGGGGGTGACGCCGCGCCAGCGACCACTGTCGACCAACTGGCCGACGGTGCGTTGCAAGGTCGTGCGGGTGGCGATGGCGGCGGGCGAGAGTTCGTCCTCCGACAGGCTGCACAGCAGGTTGCGCCGTGCGGTGCCTTCGTCCTCGAGCTCGCTCCAGCGCAGGCGCGACGGGGCGTCCGCCTGGCGGGCGAGGGCGGACCATGGCTGCACGCTGGCGCCGAGGCCGTGGTTGACCATGTCCATCAGCACATACAGCGAGTCGACCTCGGCAACCACGTTGGGGGTGACGCCCAGCGCGTTGAGCGCCGTGTCGAGCACGCGGCGCAGGCCGTGGCGCGGGGTGGGCAGCACCAGCGGCAAACCATTGAGCGCATCCAGCCGGGTGGGCAGCGGCGTGGGCGCAGCGTCGGCACCGGCAATGACGAACAGCCGTTCGTCGAGCATCGGCTGGATCGACCAGCGGCGTGCCTGGTGGCCGTCGAAGAGCACGGCGATGTCGAGCTCGCGGCTGTTGAGCATCTGGCCGAGATGGCCGGACATGGCCTCGACGAGGCGGATGCGGATGTCGGGATACTGCCGGTGCATCGCGTCCATCAAGGGCATGCCGAGCACGCCGGCGGTGGTGGGCGCCAGCCCGACGCTTACCACGCCCGACAGGCGGGCCTGCTGGGCCGCGCTGGCGGCTTCCTCGGCATGGCGCAGGCACAGCTGCGCATGGGCGATGAAGGCCAGCCCGGATTCGGTCGGTGCAATGCCGCCGGGGCTGCGCTCGAGCAGGCGGGTGGACAGCTTGCTCTCGAGCTTCTGGATCTGCAGGCTGATGGCCGACTGCGCCACACCGAGGTCGAGCGCCGCCTGGCTGATGCTGCCCAGTTCGATCGTTCGTAAGAGATAACGCAGTTGCCGCAGTTCCATCGCTGTCGAAGCCTGTCAAAAGTGAAGCCGCCATGGTGTTTCGGTGTGGGTCAGTTCTCGCTCAGGATGGCGACCCGGTCCACGTCGTTCGATTGCGCCACGTCGTGGTCGGCCGGGCGGGGCGCCTCGCTTCGCTCACCGCGGTGTGCTTCGCTGATCGAGCCGAACATCACCGGGCAGTCGAGCTGGTGCCGGGCCAGCTCGCTGAGCTGTGTGTCTGAGCCAGGCATGTCATTTCCCCGCGGCGGCGGCGCGGGCCAGCACCTTGTCCACCATCACGCCGGCCTGGCCGAGATAGTTGGCCGGATCGCACAGCTTGGCCAGGGCGTCGCGGTCCAGGTGCACGTTGATTTCCGGGTGCCCGGAAAGGATGTCGAGCAGCGGGCGGTCGGTCTGGATGGCTTCACGGCACAGGTCGTACACCAGGTCGTGGGCGTACTCGCGACCAATGTAGGGGCCCAGGCCCATCATCACGGCCTCGGACATGACCAATCCCTGGGTGAGGTCGATGTTCTTGCGCATGTTGCCTTCACTCACTTCCAGGCCCTCGAGCACGAAGCGGGTCTGCTTGAGCGCGCCGGCGAGCAGGCAGAAGGCCTCGGGCAGGGCGATCCATTCGATCTCCCACGGGCCGGTGGAGCGTTCATGGTCGGCAACCATCGCGTCCATCAGCGCTGCCGAGTGCTGGCGCACCACCGAGATGGCGGCATGGATGTAGCAGCTGGAGATGGGGTTGCGCTTCTGCGGCATGGTGCTGCTCGAGCCGCGGCCCGGGTGGAATGGCTCGAAGACCTCGGCCACCTCGTGCTGCATCATGAGCTTCACGTCCATGGCGATCTTGCCCAGCGACCCACCGACCAGACCGAGGAAGGCGCCCACCTCGGCGATGGTGTCGCGCACCGTGTGCCAGGCGATGTCGGGCTGGGCCAGGCCCAGTTCGGCCATCAGCCCGGCCTGGGTTTCCATGGCGCCGGACTCGATCGAGGCCAGGGTGCCGCAGGCACCGCCGAACTCGCCCATCAGCACGCGCGGACGCAGCTGGGCCAGGCGCTCGCGGTGGCGCTCGATGCCGGCCAGGATGGCGGCAGTCTTGAAGCCGAAGGTGACCGGAATCGCCTGCTGAAGGTTGCTGCGGCCGATCACCGGGGTGTCGCGGTAGCGCTTGGACAAGGCCACCAGCGCGGCCGAGATGGCGGCGAGTTCCGCGTCGACGATCTCCAGCCCTTCGCGGATCTGCATCACCGTGGCGGTGTCGGTGATGTCCTGGGTGGTGGCGCCCCAGTGCACGAACTCGCCGAGCTTGTCGCGGCACAGCTGGTTGATCTGGGTGACCACGCCGAGCACCGGGTAGCCGATGCGTTCGGTCTGCTCGCGCAGCCGGGTCATGTCGATCTTGTCGATGTCGCAGTTGCGGATGATTTCGTCGGCGGCTTCCTGCGGGATGATGCCGAGCCGGCCCTGCACCACGGCCAGTGCGCGCTCGATGGCGACGTAGTGGCGGGTGCGGTTGCGGTCGGACCACACCTCGCGCATGGCGTCGGTGCTGAAGATGTTGCCGAAGATGCTGGAGTCGATGATGCTGGCGGCCATTGGGGTTCTCCTGGGGTCGGGGGATTCGGTGTTGTTCTGGATGGGGGTCAGTTCGGCCCGCAGCTGTGGCTGCGGCCGAGGATGGCCTGTGCCTTGAGCACCACGGGCCGGTCGATCATTTTTCCGTCGAGCTGGACGGCGCCTTCGGAGGCCTCTGCGGCGGCCAGCACGCGCTGCGCCCAGGCCTGCTCTTCGGCGCTGGGGCGGGCGGCGGCATGGATCCAGTCCACCTGCCGGGGGTGGATGCACATCTTTGCGCCGAAGCCATGGACCCGGGCAAAGGCGAAGTCGGCGCGCACCCGCGCCTCGTCGGTGACCGAGGGGGTGACGCCGGCCACCGGCGCAGGCAGCTCGGCGCAGCGCGACGCGATGGCGATGCGTGCCGAGGCGTAGGCCAGGCCCGCCTCGTCACCCGGCAGGTCGAGGTCCACCGCGTAGTCCAGCGTGCCGAAGGCCAGGCGCGCGACACCGTCGGTGGTGGCGATCTGGTCCACGTTGTGGATGCCGCGCGCGGTCTCGACCAGGGCCAGCACCGCGGCGGCAGGCGCGCCGGCGCGCACGCGGTCGATCTGCTCCGGCCACTCGCTCTTGGGCAGCATCACCTGGCCCACCCCGGCCTCGCGGATCATGGCCAGGTCGTCGGCGAACCACTCGGACTGGGTGTCGTTGATGCGCACGGCGATGCGTTCGGCCAGGGCGGCATGCAGGACGACCCAGTGGGCGATGGCGTCTCGCGCGGCCGCCTTGTCCGCCGGCGTGACGGCGTCCTCGAGGTCGAGGATGACGCTGCCGGCGTCAGTGGCGAAGGCCTTGTCGAAGCGCTCCGGTCGGTTGCCCGGAACGAAGAGGTAGGTGATGGGCGGGTGCATGATGGCCTCTCCTGGGCGCTCAGATGGCGCCTTCGGCCTCGAGCGCGGCGATCTGCTCGGCCGAGTAGCCGAGTTCGGCGAGGATGGCGGCGGAGTGCGCGCCCAGCGCAGGCACCGGGTCCATGCGCGGATCGCCTTCTTCCCACGAGCCCGGCGGCAGCAGGGCCGGCACCGTGCCGACCGAGGTTTCGATGTTGCGCCAGCGTTTGCGCGCCTTGAGCTGCGGGTGATCCCACACGGCATGCATGTCGTTGACCTGGGCGTTGGCGATGCTCGCGGCGTCGAGGCGTTCGACCACCTGCTCGGCGCTCAGGCCGGCGAAGGCGTCGATGATGATCTGGCGCAGTTCGACCCGCGCGGCGCTGCGCCGCGAGTTGGTCGAGAAGCGCTCCTCGCGGGCCAGCTCGGGCTGGAGCAGCACCTTGGCGCAGAAGCCGGCCCATTCGCGCTCGTTCTGCAGGCCGAACATCACCGTCTTGCCGTCGCCGGCGGGGAAGGGGCCGTAGGGGTAGATGGTGGCGTGGCTGGCGCCGGTGCGCGGCGGCGGGGCGGCGCCGTCGAAAGCGTAGTAGAGCGGGTAGGTGGTCCACTCGATCAGGCTCTCGAGCATGGAGATGTCCAGGTGCTGGCCGCGGCCGGTCTTCTGGCGCTGCATCAGGGCGGCGAGGATGTTGGTGTAGGCGTACATGCCGGCCGAGATGTCGGCGATCGAGGGGCCCGCCTTGCAGGGTTCCTCCTCGGTGCCGGTCACGGACAGGAAGCCCGATTCGCTCTGGATGAGCAGGTCGTAGGCCTTCTTGTCGCGGTAGGGGCCGTCGGCCCCGTAGCCGGAGATGTCGCAGACGATGATCTCCGGCTTGATGGCCGACAGCGCCTCGTAAGAGAGGCCCAGCCGCGCCGCCGCGCCGGGGGCGAGGTTCTGCACCACCACGTCGGCTTCTTCGAGGATCAGCCGCTTGAGCGCGGCCTGCGCCTCGGGGTGCTTGACGTCGAGGGTGAGCGATTCCTTCGAGCGGTTGATCCACACGAAGTGCGAGGCCAGGCCGCGCACCCGCTCGTCGTAGCCGCGGGCGAAGTCGCCCACGCCGGGGCGCTCGACCTTGATCACGCGTGCGCCCAGGTCGGCGAGCTGGCGGGTGGCGAAGGGCGCCGCGATGGCGTGTTCGAGGGTGACGACGGTAATGCCTTCAAGGGGTCTCATGGGGGCTCCTTACTTGATGACGGCGGTGGCTTCCATGGTCAGCCAGCCCTCGTGGTCCTTCGCCCACAGGCGGAAGGTCTTGCCGTCGGGCTGCGGCTCGCCGCAGACGAAGAAGTGGTTGATGTCGAACACCGGGCGCACCGCGCGGAATTCGTAGCTGGCGAGCTCGGCGTCGGGCAATTGGTGGCGCAGCAGGTCGAGCAGCAGGGTGGCGACCATCGGGCCATGAACGACCAGACCGGGATAACCCTCGACCTCGGTGACGTACTTGCGGTCGTAGTGGATGCGGTGGCCGTTGAAGGTCAGCGCCGAGTAACGGAACAGCAGCACGTCGTCCGGCACCCATTGCTTCTCCCAGGTGGCACTGGCCGGCGCGGCCTTGGGCGGCGGCGCGACGTCATCGGGTTTTGCTGCCTCGCGATACACGATGTCGTGGAACTCGGTCAGCGCGATGTCGGTTTCGCCTTCGCGGCAGATTTCGTGGCGCACCTTGACGAACACCAGCGGGCCGGTGCGACCGGTCTTCTCGGTGACGTCATGGATGGTCGAGGTGCGCGTCATTGCGTCGCCGATGCGCAGCGGCTTGTGAAAGGTGAATTGGCTGCCGGCCCACATGCGCCGCGGCAGCGGCACCGGGGGCAGGAAGCCGCCGCGCTTGGCATGGCCATCGGGGCCGATTTCCGACTGGCGGTGCAGCGGCAGGAAGTACAGCCAGTGCCACAGGCCGGGCAGCGGCGTGCCCACCGGCGGGCGTTCGGCGGGGCGGTCGAAGGTCGCCGACAGGGCGGCGTAGGGCGTCGCGGTGGCGATGTCGGAGGCCGCTTCCGAGCGGCCGATCCAGTCCTTGAGATTCATGGTGTTGCGTCCTCTGTCAGGTTCGGGGCGGGGCCCTGTC
>QQUN01000010.1 GCA_008501585.1 Pseudomonadota bacterium
TTGCAACATCAAAAAACATCTCTCATATCAAGAATCAAAACCAAACCCAAACACCCAACCCAAACACCCGCTCCAAAACACAACAGCCCAAAACGAGCGTCAACGATGAACAACCGTGCCGCTCTGATAAACCAGCGTGGCGACGGGGGGCGTCCCGCCGTGTCGCACGGGCGGTGTCGATCAAATCCGTTTGAAAATGAGCGATCCGTTCGTTCCGCCAAAGCCGAAGCTGTTCGACATCGCGACATCGATCTTCTTTTCGATGGTCGTCGTGAGGAGCGGAGGTCCAGGGGGGATGGTGCTGTCGATCGCGCCGTGAAGCGGACTGCCCGACAGGAAACCTTGCTCGAGCATCAGCAGACAGTAGATGGCTTCATGAACGCCGGCGGCGCCAACAGGATGGCCGGTGAGGCCCTTGGTCGACGAGAACGTCGGGAGGTTGTCGCCGAAGACGTGTGCCAGCGCCTTGAGCTCGCTCATATCGCCGGTGACGGTTGAGGTCGCATGGGTATTGACGTAGTCGACCGGGATGTCGGCTTCCTGCAGTGCCAGCTGCATGGCACGTGCGGCACCCGCCGGATCCGGATTGACCATGTCGAGGCCGTCCGATGTGGCGCCAAAACCGGCGATTTCGCCAAAGATATGCGCCCCGCGAGCGCGGGCATGGGCGAGCGACTCGAGCACCAGCATTCCACCCCCGCCTGCGATGACGAAACCGTCCCGGTTGGTCGCGTAGGGGCGCGATGCAGTGTGTGGCGAGGTGTTGAAGCCCGACGACAGCGCGCCCATGGCGTCGAATAACGCGGTGGACGTCCAGCAGACCTCTTCCGAGCCGCCGGCCAGAACGACATCCTGCTTGCCTGACTGGATCAGTTGTGCGGCCTGGCCAATGCAGTGCGCGGAGGTGGCGCAGGCCGAGGTAATGGAATACGACACGCCCTGAATGCCGAAGGCGGTGGCCAGGCAAGCGGAGGTGGTGCTGCCCATGACGCGCGGCACGGCATAGGGCGGGATCTTGTCTGCGCCGCGCGCCCGGAGTGTTTCGAT
Organism: Pseudomonadota bacterium; assembly: GCA_008501585.1. GTDB lineage: Bacteria > Pseudomonadota > Gammaproteobacteria > Burkholderiales > Rhodocyclaceae > Nitrogeniibacter. The sequence goes on from QQUN01000010.1 coordinate 1,048, forward strand.
GGCGGCAACATGGTGAAATCCGGAGCCGATACCGGAGCCCACGATCAACCCGGTCCGTGGGTGGCGCAGCATGGCGCCGGGTAGCCGTGCATGCTCCAGTGCCTTGCGTAGGGCGTGGTAGGCATACAGTGCCGCGTCGCCCATGTAGCGGGCGATCTTGCGGGGAACAACCGGCTCGGCACTCAGATCGGGAATGCCGGCAACCTGGCTTCTCAGCCCCAGTTCCGCATACTCCGGTACATGGCGCAGGCCGCAGCGCTGGGTTCGCAGGGCGGAGGCAATGTCATCGAGCGTATTGCCGATGCACGAGATGGCGCCCATGCCGGTGACCACCACGCGGTGTTCTGGGGGGCGGTCTAGTGAGCGCATGCAGTGTCCTGTGGGAGGCGTGGGTGTGAGCCGAGGCCGGGAGGCCGGCGGCGGGCCATGCCCGTCGCGCCGGGGCTATCGTGGGGGCGCATCCGGACGCGCCTATTGTGCCAGCCGCGTCCGGATGGCGCCGAGCAGGGTGCTGACCCAGCGGTTGTAATGCGGATGGATCACTTCGGTCCGTACCTGGACGGCGTCAACGGTCGGCGTGACGCCGTAGGGATCCGGCTCCTTGACCGCGTAGTTCATGTTGATGCTGCCGTGATAGGTGATGCTGAACGTGTCGGTGGTGTAAGCGATGTTGGTCCGGATGGTGTGCTTGTTGCGTACGACAAGGGTCGCCACCAGGGTGTCCGGCGCGTTGCCTGGCACCACCGACCAGCCGGCGGCTTGGCAGGCCTCGATGATCCGGTCTCTCACGCCGGCCGTGTCCAGTGCGCCGTTGGCGTTCTGGGACCAGCTGACATGATGGTGGTCGACGATGGGCACGGGTGTGCGGGCGATGGCCGGCGTGGCCAGACTCAGGCTGAGGGCGATTGCGGCGAGTGTGTTCAGGGACTTGTGCATGATTTTTCGTGGAAAAGCCGGGAGTTTGGTGGTTGAAGGGGGATGGCTGCCGGTCAGCTGCAGTAAACTAGCCCCTCGTCATAGCGCGTCATCACTTTCTCATTTCCGGAGGCATTACCGTGATTCGTGTTCGCCATATCGCCGTGCTCGCTGCGGCGTTTCTTTGTATTCCGTCCGCCATGGCGCGGGACACCCATCATGATTTCCCGCTCAGCGACGCGATGGCCAGTGCCGATGCGCGGGACAAGCTCGATCCGGGGATCAAGTTCTACTTCGGTACGCAAAAACACCCGAAAGTGATCAAGCGGTTTGGTGAATGGGGCACCAACAAGAAAACCAATGCCTTCGGCAAGGATGACAAGGTGGCCTGCGAGTGGGTCTTCCTCAGCGCGATGCTGGAGTTGCAGGAGCGTGCTCAAAAGGAAGGCGGCAACGCGGTCATCAACATCAAGAGCAACTACCGTGGCAAGGAAACGGTCAGCAACGATACCTATCAGTGCGGCGCGGGCGCGATCATGGCCGGTGTGGCGCTGAAGGGGACGGTGGTGCGGATCGCAGATTGAGGCAACACGTGGCGAGGGCCGCTGTGCCGCCGCCACCTCCCGCCCGGCTACGGCTGTCGGCCGGGCCGGCGGGCGTTGCGAACCGGGCGCTGGCTGCATCGTGGCTCAGGCCAGCGGCCGCGTGGCGACGAGGTTGACCAGTGTCTCCTCGCGCTGCGTCGGCACGGCAAAGCCGAACCACTCGAACGCTCCGAGGTCGGCGCGGCTCCACCACAAGTAGGGCTCCGAGACGTTGTCGGGGCTGAACACGAAGCCGGCGGCGCGGATCATCGCCTTGTATTCCTCGGCCGTGCGCTGGACGTGCATCGGGTGGCGGAACAGCAGGCGGATGACCCAGGAGTGGATGTAGGCGCGGGTCGACTCGGCAAACAGCAGCCGGCCACCCGGCTTCAGGATCCGGTAGAACTCGCGCATGGCTTCTTCCTGGCGCAGCAGGTGGTGGAAGGTCTGGTGGCAGAAGACCATGTCCACGCTGGCGTCGGGCAGGTCGATCCTGGCGCAGTCGTTTTGCAGGAGTTCGGCCTCGATGCCCTGACCGGCCAACGTCTTGCGGGCAATCGCCAGGCTGTGCGCATCGAATTCGACGCCGATCAGGCGCGCGGGCGCAAATGCCGCCTGCAGCAGGCCCAGGGAGTTGCCCTGCCCGCAGCCCACGTCGGCAATCACCGGGCTGGCGGGAAAGGGCGTGCCGGCGACGCGCTTGAGGTCGTCGATGGCGATCTTCAGCACATGGTCGCGCCAGATGCGGGTGCCGAGGAACCAGAAGCCGAAGCGGGTTTCAGGGACGTATGCGTTTGAGGTCATGGATGGCATGGGGCTTGGGGCGGCGTGTCAGCGCGCGCTGTCGACGGTCTGGGCGGACTCGAGGAAGATCCACGAGATGCCGATGCCACCGGTCCACGACAGTCGGTCGCGCACCAGCGGGCTGCTTTCGAAGGCCGCGTCGCCAAGGTGGTCGGCACGGAGAAAACCACCAACCCAGACCGTCTTGAAACGCTTGGTCAGGGCCAGGGTGAGCTGCCAGCCGCCGTAGCCGGAACCGGCCGCCCAGGCAGGGCGGTCGGCCGTGGCGTGGCGGGCGTCCACCCCGTAGTAGTAGGCAAAATAGTCCCGGTCGCCGAACACCGGCCCGGTCGCGATGCTGGCGTGCCAGCCCGGCCACGGGTGGTGGTCGCGGTCGAGCGCGATGGTCGGCGTAAATACCGTGCCGACATCGCGCATGCCCGGCAGGTCGACCGCCAGCACCTTGCGCACGGGCAGGCGGAGGGTTACGTCGCCCCACGATGGGCGCCACTTGTAGCTCCACTGCGGACCGATCTCGACCGTCGGGTCGAGGTCGGGCATGCCGCGTCGTGCGTCGTTGTCGTTGCTGCGCACCGGCACGGCGGCGCCGAGGCTGATGTCCCACTCCGAGCGCTCGCCCTGATACAGCAGGCCGCGCACCTTGTCGCGGTCGACCTGCAGGTGTTCGCCGCGATACACCACGTAGGGGATGGGCAGCACGTAGGTGCGGCGCTGGTCGGCGCCGCGGTAGTCGGGCATCGACAGCACGCCGACGCCGGCGCCGAGTTCCCACAGCGGCTTGTCGGCCGCCGCGGCGGACGATGCGCCGAATACGGTGGCGATCAGGGTCGTGGCCTGCGCGAGGCGGGCGAGTCTAGACATGGGCGTGCCGGAAGATGAGTGAGGTGTTGATGCCGCCAAAGGCGAAGTTGTTGCTCATGAAGGTCTCGACAGCCAGCGTGCGTGGCGCGCCCATGATGTGGTCGAGCGTGGCGCAGCGTGGGTCGGGTGTCTCCAGGTTGTGCGTTGGCGCGAAGCGGCCGCTGCGCATCATCTCGATCCCCAGCCAGGCCTCGATGGCACCGCAGGCGCCCAGCGTATGGCCGAAGTGGCCCTTCAGGCTGCTGATCGGCGTGGTGGCGCCAAACACCTCGGCCACGGCCCTGGATTCGGCAATGTCACCGACATCGGTGGCCGTGCCGTGCGCGCTGATGTAATCGATGGCCGAGGGCGGCAGGTCGGCGTCGGCCAGGGCCTGGCGCATGACGGCGGCCATGGTGTCGGCCGAGGGCTGGGTGATGTGCTTGCCGTCGGAGTTGCAGTCGAAGCCGATGATCTCGGCGAGGATGGGCGCGCCGCGTGCCACGGCATGCTCGTAGGACTCGAGCACCAGCGTGGCCGCGCCTTCGCCCACCACCAGCCCGTCGCGTGCCGCGTCGAAGGGGCGCGGCGTGAGGCCCGGCTGTTCGTTCATCTGGCTGGTGGCGAACAGGGTGTCGAACACCGCCGCGGCGGGGCTGGACAGCTCCTCGGCGCCGCCGGCGAGCATCAGCTCCTGCCGGCCGAAGCGGATCGCCTCGTAGGCGTAGCCGATGCCCTGGCTGCCCGAGGTACAGGCACTGCTGGTCGGAATGACGCGGCCCTTGAGGCCGAAGAACAGCCCGATGTTGACCGCCGTGGTGTGCGCCATCATCTGGATGTAGCTGGTCGAGGTGACGCCGCTCATCTGGCCGGTTTCCAGCATCTGGCCGAACACCCGCACCGGCTCCACGCTGCCGCCGGACGAGCCGTAGGCGATGCCCATGCGCCCGTCGCGGATGTGCGCGTCGTCGAGCAGCCCGGCGTTCGCCAGCGCGCGCTCGGTGGCGCACACCGCCATCAGTGACACCCGCCCCATCGAGCGCAGCATCTTGCGCGGGTAGTGGGCCGGCACCTGGAAGGCGTCCACCGGCCCGCCGAGGCGGGTCTGCAGATCGGCGATGGCGTCCCATTCGGGCATGTGGCGGATGCCGCTGCGGCCTGCCGCCATGGCCGCCTCGATGGCCGGCCAGGTGTCGCCCAGCGAGGTGATGCCGGCCATGCCGGTGACCACGACCCGGCGCATCAGATGATGCCTCCGTTGACCCCGATGACCTGGCGCGTGACATAGCTGGCCGCGTCGGACATCAGGAAGCCGACCACCGCCGCCACCTCCTCGGGCGTGCCGACGCGGTTCATCGGCACGATCTTGAGCGCTTCGTCGAGCGGCAGCTCGCGCGTCATGTCCGAATCGATCAGGCCCGGCGCCACGCAGTTGACGGTGATGCGCCGGCTCGCCAGCTCGACCGCCAGCGCCTTGGTGGCGCCGATCAGGCCGGCCTTGGCGGCGCTGTAGTTGACCTGGCCGCGGTTGCCCATCACGCCCGACACCGAGGCCATGGTGACGATGCGCCCGCCCTGTTTCTTGCGCACCATGGGCATGACGAGCGGGTGCACGATGTTGAAGAAACCGTTGAGGCCGGTGTCGATCACCGCGTCCCAGTCGCTGTCGCTCAGGGCCGGAAAGGCGTTGTCGCGGGTGATGCCGGCATTGGCCACCACGCCGTAGTAGGCGCCGTGGGCTTCGACATGGGCCTCGAGCGCCGCGCGGGCGGCGTCCCGGTCGGTGACGTCGAACACCAGCAGGTCGGCCGTGCCGCCGGCATCGCGGATGTGTGCCACCACCGCCTCGGCGGCGGCGATGCCCTGCCGGCAGTGCACCGTGACGGCAAAGCCCTGGCTGGCCAGCTGCAGGGCAATCGCGCGGCCCAGGCCGCGGCTCGAGCCGGTCACGAGGACGCGGCGGCGTGTGGTGTCAGTCATGGTCGGGGGTCTCGTAAACCTTGAGCGTCGCCTCGGCAATCTGCATGCCATCGTGGTGCAGCGTGCAGTCGAAGGCGCCGAGGCCAGAATCGTCGCGAAAGACGAGGTCTGCCTTGATGTCGATGCGGGTACCGGGCGCAAAGTCCGCGCGGGAGCATCGATAGGCGCGGGTACCGAGCAGGTAGCCGATCTTCGGCGGCCGGCCTTCGCGCTGCGCCTCCAGCCCAACGAAGGCGGCAATCGCCTGGGCCATCAGCTCGATACCGATCCAGGCCGGCATGCTGCCGTCGGCGTTGGAATACCACTGGCCGGCCACGATGTCGGCATGGGCGCAGACATGGTCCGGCGAGCTGTCGGTGACACCGCTGATCAGCAGGTTGGGGGCGCGATGCGGCAGCAGCGCCTCGGGGGTCGGAAAGGCATTCATGGCGCATCTCCGATCGCCAGACAGCAGTTGCTCCCGCCAAAGGCGAAGGAGCTGGACAGCAGGATACGCCTGCCCTGGCGATCGATCGTGTCGCCGACCTGGACCAGCGCCAGTGTCGGCAAATCGGGGTCGGGCTGCCCGTCCCACCTATGCGGGGGCAGCCGCCGGCCGACATTATGGGGCGAAAGCGCCAGCCAGCAAAAGCCCAGTTCCGTCGCGCCGGCTGCGCCGAGCGTGTGGCCCGTCAGGGGTTTTGTCGAACTGCACGGCACGCCGGCCGGGAACAGGCGGGCTACGGCGCGGCTTTCCATTTCATCGTTCTTGGGTGTGGCGGTGCCGTGCAGGTTCAGGTAGCTGACGGCCTCGGGCGCCACCCCGGCGGCATCGAGCGCCTGCCCGATGGCCGTCTCGGCGCCGCGCCCGCCCGGGTCCGGTGCCGAGATGTGATGGGCGTCGCTCGACTCCCCGCCGCCGAGCAGCGCAATCGGCGACGCCTCGCGGCTGACCAGGAACACCGCCGCCGCCTCGCCGATGTTGATGCCCCGGCGGTTGGCACTCATCGGGTTGCACAGATCGGCCGTGGTCGCTTCGAGCGCGCTGAAGCCATTGAGGGTCAGCCGGCACAGGGTATCGACCCCGCCGGCGATGACCGCGTCGCACAGCCCGCTCTGGATCAGGCGCTGGGCCGAGATCATGGCCTTGGCGCTCGAGGTGCACGCGGTGGACACGGTATAGGCCGGGCCGCTCAGCGCCAGCGCGTCGGCAGCGAAGCGCGCGCAGTCGCCCAGCTCCTGCCGGCCGTAGTGGAAGCCCTCGGGCAGGGCGCCGTGCCGGGCGTGGTGGGCAATGGCGGCCTCGCCTTCGACGATGCCCGAGGTGCTGGTGCCGAGCACCACGCCGATGCGGTGGGCGCCGAAGCGTGCGATGGCGGCGTGCAACTCGGCGCGGATCTGCGCGAGCGCGGCCAGCAGCAGGCGGTTGTTGCGGCTGTCCCGGGC